>JBJEKW010000080.1:0-36196 GCA_051878835.1 Atopobiaceae bacterium | reverse complement strand
TGCTGTGGGGCGTGCCGCAGACCCACTACCTGGACTTCTTTACCTTCCAGGTGGTGTAGGCCCCTACCTACCGTTGTCTTGCGATTCGTAGTCGCTTTTTCTCTTCGCAACTTCTAATGGGTGGCGCACCGAACGCCACATGTTCCGAGGCCGCAGCCACCCCCTCGACAGCAGAAGCTTCGCGACGAAATTTCTGAGATGCGCTTCCCAGCGGAACGCCGTGCCGCCACGGTCGAGGCATGATTCCTCGATGGGCGCCGCGACTACCTGCGTGGCGAACTCGAATAGCCGCCCGGAATCCACAAGGCAACCGCACGCTGGCGTTTCGAAGCCGGCAGCCTGTTCCTCTTCCTACGCGCCGCTTCTACCCCGGCGATGACAGCACAATCGGGGATTGACAATATTAAGGAGCGTCATCAGGTGTGGCACGACACAGAGGGTTTATCGCACCCATTCACCTGCACCATGGTAGATATATGGGGCGATATGGCTTCGGGGCTCTACTCCAACTTGTCCCTCTATCAAATGGCGCTGTCACTTACTTGGAAAACACTACCGTCTGCGGATGATGCTATTGCTGTTGTAGACCGTTCATTAGACTAGAGCCATCCGGTTCTAGAGCCATCCGGTTCTAGAGCCACCCGGTTCTTGAGAGAAAGGGTGCGCTATGTCAGTTCCGGTCATTAAGGAAATCGTTTCCGTCAAATCCAACATCAGTGCTGAAGAGCTTGAGAAGAGGGACGCGGCTATTTATGCCGGAGCACAGTATGCTTCTTGCGGAAATGGCCCCTTCGACAATATGAATGGCTGCTGCTACAAGGACTAGTTCCTAGTGGAAATGTAGACAAAACCCGGGCATACCGTACGGTATGCCCGGGTCTTCTAGTTAGGAGCGGGTTTGTCGTTAAAGACCAATGAGACCTTTGTGCTTAGGCATATCGGTAACACATGGATTCTTGTCCCCATAAAACGCAACACCATTGGGCAGAAGCTCTTCTACCTGAATGAAGCAGGCGCATGGATTTGGAAGAACGCGGCGGCTTATGACAGTGTCGATGATTTGGCCTCTGCCCTCCTGCCGGAAATGTCTAAAAACGACCAAGAGACCAATGAGGGGGTTAGGAGTTTCTGCCACTCTCTTCTTGCGTCAGGTCTACTCACTGAGGAATGAGAAAAATGCCAGAAGATATTGACAGCAAAATACTCCCTAGAGATGTAATCAGCAAGGTCGGCAAAGACCTCGCACTAGGCGTAACGTTTGAAATCACTCATCGCTGCAACTTCAGATGTCCTCATTGCTATGGAACTAGCCAGCGCTGCGACAAGGACATGACGCTCGAGCAGATACTGCGAATCATCGACCAGATGGCAGATCACGGCGTCCTCACGCTATCACTGACAGGCGGAGATCCACTTACCCGAAAGGACTTCCCGGAGATATATAGGCATGCCAGGGAATGTGGCATGCTCGTCACCGTGCTTACGAATGCCACCCAGCTTACAGAGGAACACATCAAGCTATTTCAGGAATACCCCGTATCACAGCTCAGCATAACCATGTATGGATATACAAAGGACACATATGAAGCGATGTCACGGGTTCCTGGCTCGTACAATCGCTTCATGAATGCGATAGATATGATTGTGGATGCGGGGCTGCCCTGTGAGCTTAAAGGAATAGCTACGAAGATCACACGAGATGATCTTTTGAAGATGCGCGACTTTGCGAAAAGCAAGGGGCTCCACTATCGCTATTCAACCAAAATCATCCCGGAGAACGATGGGGACAAAACTCCCTACTGCATCGCTCTTTCTCCATCCGAGACGTTCTGGTTCGACACGCATGATGAGGACAAACTTAAGGCGTGGGAGTATGCAACAAAGGTTGGCGAGGAAGGCCAACCCAACCTCCAGAAGAGAATCAAGGAAGGAAAATTCTATCTGTGCCATGCGGGTCAGGGGACGGTTGCCATCTCTGCCTCAGGAACTCTATACCTTTGCCTGGGGGCTCGAAAAAAGGGATATGACCTCTTGAAGGGCGATTTCAGCGATGGTTACGAAACGTTCGTAAAGCACGAGAGGGAGAGGCTGGCACCCTGTGGCTACGGTTGCTTGAAATGTCCGTACATTCGTTACTGCGACCAATGCGGCGGCGAGATTGATCGTGTAGGGGACTTCAAGTATGGCCAAGAGGATACGTGCAAGGTAGCAATGATGCGCCAATCGTATTTCACGGGCAAACATCAGGCAGCCTTACCTGATTAGTAGAAAACTCAGACAAGTAGTCTGACCTTCGTAAAATTCGGCATGTCCCCCAATGAAGAGCGACAGTATATGCTCCGCGCGTTCCATCTGAACGGGACGGGCTTTGAGTAGGTACCTCTCATATTTTCTGCCAAGACGTAAATGAGAGCTTTCCAGTATCCTGGCCTATTGACGGCCTCACATAGGGCACTTTATCGCGCATAATCCTGGAAATTACCCCAATCCCCTCCCTCACAGTTGTTGTGCGTGCATTGTGATGCCTCATGCATCTTTCGATGTTGAGGCATCACAATGCTTTTCGCAACTGCTCCTTATGCACGAGAGCGAGCCACGGTTATATACGAGGGGGTCCTGGAGTCCCTCCCGTTTCCATGGGTGCAAGTCAGCGAGCAAGGCATCGAACTCGATCGCGTCGTTTTTGTTGGTGTAAGCGTGTGAACGGGTGAGGCCTCCCCGGCACGAGAAGGGCCATCGTCCTAGAATCTGAAATCGCGACAGATCGGATTCGTGGAAAGGAAGATGGCCCAATGGAGAGTGTAGCAGAGGAGCCGCTCACGGTGGCGCTGGCATCGACGGAGATGCCCAGATTCGCTGATGGCACGATCAACATGCAGGAGCTGCTGAGGCAGCTCGCCGAGAGCATCGCGAACGAGATCATGAGCGCCGAGGCCGAACAGCTGTGTGAGGAGACGGGAACGAGCCGGAACGGCTACCGCGACAGGAAGCTCGTCACCTGCGTGGGGACGCCGGATCTCAGGATCCCCAAGGCGAGGAGGGGGACCTTCTTCCCTGACGATGTGCTCGTGAGGTACCAGCGCGTGGACAGGGCGCTCGTCTCGGCCGTGGCCGAGATGTATGCGACGGGGACCAGCACCAGGAAGGTGCAGAGGATCGCGGAGAAGCTGGGCGTGGACAGACTCTCGAAGGACCAGGCGGGCGCCATAGCGCAGAGCCTCGACGAGGGCCTGGAGGACCTCAGGACGAGGCCGCTCGGCGACAGCCGGATGCCCTACATCTGGCTCGACGCGACCTACGTGAAGTGCCGCAGGGAAGGCCATGTGGCCTCCACGGCCGTCGTCACGGCCATAGGATGCGATTCCGACGGCTGGAGGCATATGCTGGGGATCTCGGTCGTGGACACCGAGTCATACGATTCCTGGCTCGCCTTCCTGCAGAAGCTCAGAGCCCGCGGCATCACGGGGACAGTCCTTGTCGTCTCCGATGCCCACGAGGGGCTGAAGAGGGTCATCCAGGAGGTCTTCCAGGGGGCCGCATGGCAGAGGTGCGCGGTCCATCTCGTGCGCGACTGCATGCGCGCCGCAGGATCGAAGGGCCTGGCGAGGCGCGTCGCCAGGATCGTGGCGCCCGTGTTCAGGGCGAAGGACGCGGCAGCCGTGCGCGCCATGTACCATGCGGCTGCGGACATGCTGGAGGGATGCTGCCCGAAGGCCGCGGACATCTGGGAGGAGGCGGTTGCAGATGCCCTCGCATACCTGGACTTCCCCGCTGAGCCCTGTCCATTATATTGACAGGGCTCACCCTTATGCGCCTCCTTGCCTCGTCGAGCTCCTTCTGCTCGCCGGTCCTGGCCTGGGTGACCTTTCCCGTCCTCCCGTGCTTGATGACCCAGCCGTTGAGGGTCTTGTCGTTGATCCCGAGCTCTTCGGCGCACTCCCTGATGCTCTTGTTCGGATCCGCCTCCCGCGCCTTCATGTAGTACTCGACCGCCTCGAGCCGGTACTCCTCCGTATACTGCCTGGTAGCCCTCGCCTTGGCCCTGGACTCTGCCTTCTCGATCTCGCCTGCGCTCACCGACATCTCGCTGCTCCAATCTGCTGGTGGTGATGGGAGGGCATCTCATCTGAGCATATCGGCTGCAGGTTCCTGCCATCCCGCTGTCCACCAAAAGATTGCAGCTCACCGGATGCTCGGATCGTCTTCCAGCCTCGGCGAGGATACCTTGTCGATGTACTCGCTGAGCAGGGCGTCGTCGCGCCAGACGCGTCTGCCCCGCGCTGCCGCCACGTCGTCCTCGACCTTGCACATGAGGCGCTCCGCGGTCTTCTCCGCCTTCGCCCGGAGCTCCCTCAGGGCGTCCCTCCGCTGGCGCTTCGTCTTCAGCTGGGGTGCCTTCATACGGGTGAAGTGCGTAGTGGTGGAGCCGTCCTGCATGCAGAGCTGCCACTTGATCTCTATGCGGGCGCCACCATCAATGAAGTGGTACTCGCGCGTCTCTATGTCGGTCCCGCCGGGTCGCATCTCCATGGTCTGCCTCCTCCGTCCGTCTCATGGCGGAAGCATAGGGGATACATCCCGGCGGAATGTATCCCAAATCACCCGTAAACAGCGGTAAACAGAGATAAAACTCTTATGAGTCTGCGGGATGAGATGGTAGGCTCTAGCTGGGAAGATATCGGCAAAAGCCCACGTAATCTACACGTTTGTATAGATTTCTTCATCTTCCAGGTGGTATAGACGCGGCCTTCCGGACGGCCTTTCGCTGTGCGCGACGGGCACGGAAGAAGTCCCGCATAACCTGCGCGCACTCGTCTGCCCGCACGCCCGAGGTGACCTCGAACTCGTGGTTCAGCCGCGGGTCGTGGCTGACGTCGTACAGGGTTCCCACCGCCCCGCCCTTCGGGTCGGGGGCGCCATAGACGCACCGGTCGATGCGCGCGTTCACCATGAGCCCCGCGCACATGAGGCAGGGTTCCACAGTCACGTACACGGTGCAGCCGGTCAGTCGCCAGCGGCCCAGCGCTCGCGAGGCGTCCACCATGGCACGAAACTCCGCGTGGGCCGACGGGTCCAGGTCCAGCTCGCGACGGTTGTGCGCGTGGGAAACCACCTGTCCGTCGCACACGACCACAGCCCCGATGGGCACTTCTCCCTCGGCGGCAGCCAGGCGCGCCTCGTCCAGGGCCATGCCCATGAACCGCAGGTCATCGGGGGTAGCGGAAAGCGCGTTGGAGGGGACGGTCGCCGGCGCTGGTGAGGGCACCGGCGCAGTCGCGGACGTCGTCGCTTCATACGAGCCCGACGTCGTCCCGTCGCCCGAGACGGCAGCCTGGCACCCATCCGATACGACGTCACCCGAGCTCATGAGGCAAATCCTTTGCGACGGAACCGACGAACGCGCTGCGCAAGGACTCCACAAGCCGGATTTGCATCAAACGCGCGCTCTACTTGCGTTAGGATAATACCGCTCTTTGGCAGCTCCTCGGAGCCGCCCACATCCATGGAGGGATGGCAGAGCGGTTGAATGCAGCGGTCTTGAAAACCGCCAGGTGGCTTACGTCGCCTCGAGAGTTCGAATCTCTCTCCCTCCGCCAGCATGCTAGCGCCGGACCTCAGGGTCCGGCGTTTTTTGTTTCCGAGAGCTGACGCAGGCTGTTGAGCAGGGCAAGCGGGCGCATGCGCGGCCGGTGAGCATACTTCCCGATGATGGAGCGCGGTGCTGGAGCGTGAACGGCCCTCCATCCCCTGCCTACGAAAACCGCCGCCTGCTGGAAGCGGGCGGCGGATGTTCGCGCTAGAACTGGACCTTGGGGGCCTCACGGGCAGAGGCAGTGGCCACCTCGAAGCCCTGGCGCTGGCGGAACTTGCTGCCAGCCACGATGCTGCCAGGGAAGGTCTCGATGGCGTTGTTGTACTCCAGCACGCAGTCGTTGTAGCTCATGCGGGCATAGGAGATCTTGTTCTCGGTATCGGTAAGCTCGCTCTGCAGCTGCTGGAAGTTGGCGTTTGCCTTCAGGTCGGGGTAGGCCTCGGACACGGCGAACAGGTGCGTCAGCGCGTCGGTCAGGACGTTGCTGGCCTGCATCTTTTCCTCGGGAGTGCGGGCGCTCGAGACGGCGGAGCGGGCGGCGGTGACGGCCTCCAGCGTGGACGACTCGTGCTTTGCGTACCCCTTCACGGTCTCGACCAGGTTGGGGATGAGGTCGTTGCGCCTTTGCAGCTGGGCGTCGATGGTCTGCCAGGCGTTGTCGCAACGGTTGTCCTTGCGCACGATGCCGTTGTACAGGCTGATCCACAGGATGGCCAGCACCACGACGATGGCGATGACGATCAAGATGACTACCATGAGTCCCTCCCTTGCGTATCCAAGGACAGAGTGCCTTGGGCGTGGCACAAGTATACCCAAGCCCCTCTGAACCCATACCTCTTCGCAAATAGTGATAATCATGGGGCGCAGCGAAACAGCGTGCCCAGATGAATGGGCCCAAGGGGTTCGAGTGCAGTTGGTTTCTCGAAAAGTGTGGGCCCCGGGCGCAATGCCCGAGGCCCCACAACTAGTCCGCCGCGTTCTTCTGTGCCCGCGTAATTAGCCCGCGTGAATCTCATGGCTGCTGACGTCCAGGTTCACGTTCGGGTCCCCGTCGCGGTCCCCCGGCTCGGGCTTCTTTGGGTGCCGCTTCCGGTAGCGCCTGACGAAGTGAATCACCAGCAGCAGCGCCGTCAGGCCGTCTATGACCGCCATGGCTATGAGCACGTACGACGGCCCGGTGACCTTCAGCGGCCGCACCAGCTCGGACTGGGCGCCTTGGGTGGCGCTGGCGTTGTACTGCAGGTTCGTGGCGCGAGCGTTCAGCCACATGTACAGCACGTCCTTCGTGGCACGCCGCAGCGCCACGCGGTACGTGATGCTGTCCGCCGTCCCCTTGAACGTGCCGTTGCGGAACACGCCGTCCATGTACAGGTCGCCACCGGCCAAAAGCGCCTGGTCGGCGTTCATGTACTGCTGGTGGTCGCAGTAGTCGGTGATGACCGCGCCCTTGAAGCCCCACTCGCCGCGCAGGACACTGGTCAGAAGCGCGCTGCTGCCGCCGGTCCACACCGCGCCGATGCGGTTGTACGAGCTCATGATGCCCGTGGCGCCGCCCTGCTCGACGGCTATCTTGAACGGCCGCAGGTACAGCTCGCGCAGCGACTGCTCGGTCAGCCAGGTGTACAGGGAGTCGCGGTAGGAGTCCTGCTCGTTCAAGATCATGTGCTTCATGTAGCAGTAGGTGCCCGCCTGGCGCGAGCCCAGCTGCGTCTGGGACGCCATGAGGCCGCTGACCAGCGGGTCCTCCGAGTAGTACTCGTAGTTGCGTCCGCCCAGGGGCGAGCGGTGCAGGTTGGCGGACGGCGCGTACCAGCCGTCGATGCCCAAATCGGCGCACTCCATGCCCACCTGCCGGCCGTACTGCAGCGCCAGGTCGGTGTTCCAGGTCTGCGCCAGCGTGGTGGGGTTGGGGTAGCCCACGCCGTACTTCATCTGGTGGAATGACGCCGCCTGAGAAGAGCCGTCCAGGTCCTTGGTCTTTGGCTTGCCGACCGAGTCGATGGCCGAGGTGCTGGAGTAGCCGTGCAGCACCAGCTTCTCCATGTCGGACTGGCTGATGTTGTCCAGCACGGAGTCCCAGCGCGCATCGTCGTAGTTCAGCCCCAGCTCCTGCCCCAGACTGGTGATCTCGCCGGTCTTCGTGTTGGCAAGGGCCAGCTCGGAGGAGGCGGACGTGCGCGTGGAGTCCAGAAGCGCCGTGCCCGTGCTGGCCGTGTACAAGTTCAGGTCCATAACCTCCTGCGACATGTCGCGGTCGGCGGACTTCGTGGGGAACGTGCCCTTGAAGTCTGCGCGGCTGAGGTAGGTGATGCCCCCCTCGGTCTGACTGCCGTCTATGGACACGCCGTCCTCGGCGGACGAGCCAGTGAAGCGGTTGGACACGACGGCACCGGTGACCTGGTCGTTCTCGCACAAGATGCCGTTTTGCAGCGTGTAGCTGGTGCTGGCGTGGTCGCAGTCGGCCAGGGTGTGGGCGTCAGTCTTCAGCTCCACCTTGTAGGTACCGGCCTCCAGCTCGTAGCCGGCAAAGCCGTTGCCGTTGGCGTCGTAGCAGTCGTAGGAGGCCATGTCGTCCGCGCCGAACGACAGCGTGACGTCCTGGCTCTCGCCCGGCTGCAGAAGGTCGGTCTTTGCGAAGGCGGCCAGGACCGTGCTGGACTTCTCGATGCCTCCCTTGGCGTAGGGGGCGGTGTAGTACAGCTGCACCACGTCCTTGCCGGCCACGCCGCCGGTGTTGGTCACGCGCACCGTGTACGTGAAGGTGGTGTCGCGTCCGAAGTCAGAGCCGGCCTTGGGAGTGCGGTCGATGACCCGCCATTTGAACGTGGTGTAGCTGAGGCCGTAACCAAAGGGGTACTGGACCACGCCGGCATAGCCGTCTCCGTAGGCGTTGTGCACGTCGTTCCAGTAGCCCTCGGCATCCGCCGTCTCGTACCAGCGGTAGCCGACGTAGATGCCCTCCTTGTAGTCGACGAAGCGAGCCGAGCCGTACTTCTCGGTCACGCCCACGTTGGAGTTCAGGGTGCCGTCGGCGGGATAGACACCGAACGAGTTGTAGTAGCTGCCCTCGCCCTGCGCGCCGGAGTTGGCGTAGCTGGCGGCGGTCTTGAAGTTGTAGGCGAACGTGTCGGTGGTGCGCCCGGAGGGGTCCACCTCGCCCCACAGCACCTTTGGCAGCTCGCTGGCAGCGCTGGTGCCCGTGGTGCCAGCCAGCACCACCGCATCGATGCCGGGAATGGTCTGCAGCGGGCCCAGGTTCATGGTGTTGGTGGAGTTCACCACCACGATGACCTTGTCGTAGTTGGCACCCACGTAGCGCAGGAGGTCCTCCTCCTCGGGCGAGATGTCCAGGTAGGTGCGAGACGCGTCCAGCTTTACCTTGCCAGACTTGTCGGTGACGCGGTACTGCCGCGTGGGGCAGTCGATGGACTCGCCCGCCTGGCGGCCCAGCACCACGATGGCCGTGTCGGAGTAGCTCTTTGCGTCCTCCAGCAGCTGGTCGGTGTAGTAGGTCTGGTCGTAAACGTCGGGCTCGTACAGGCGGCAGTACTCGTAGTCGTGCTTGTTCAGCGAGCCCTCGCTCTGGTAGGGGCGCTCGGACTTGAAGTCCTTGTACATGTTTGTCAGCTCGGTGTTGTACGAGATGCCGTAGCTGGTCAATGCGTCCAAGAAGCCCGTGACCTTGCCCGACACGCCGCCCGAGCCGGACCCCCCGCCTATCCACTGCGTGGACGACCACCCAAACACGTTCACACGGTCATCGCTGGACAAGAGGGGCAGGACGGAGTCGTCGTTCTTCAGCAGAACCGTGCCCTCGTCCTGGATCTGCTGCGCCAGCTGCGTGCCCTTGGCGGTGCGGGCGTCCGCGTCGGACTGCGAGACCTGCACCTGGTCGCTGGACAGGACGATGTCCAACGACTCGCCAAACTGCGCGGCCGCGATGTTTATGGCCACGACGGCCAGCAGCAGCAGGACCGCGACGGTGCGCAGAATCCTGCGCCGCACGTAGCGGCGGCGCTCCGGACGCGAGAGCGTTTTGTAGTGCGCCCGTGCCTCGGCGTGGTGCTGGCGCGCATTTCCGGCAGCCTTTCGTATGACGGCTCCCAGCCCCTTCAGGGCGGAAGAAACGCTGTGCTTTTGGGTCATGGGGTCCCTCTCACAGAGTGCTGACTGCTCAAGGGTAGCACGCAGCCCAGAAAGGCCCGGGAGCTACTTGCTGGACTTCTTGTACTCGTCCACAAACGAACCGAACATGCTGTTCATGCGACCCAGGCCTCGACCGAAGGCGCGAGCCGCCTCCTCGCCCGCCGTGGGCTTGTGCTTGGACTTGTGCTTCTGCGCGGGCTTGGAGGAATTGGCGGCAGCCTTGGGCTTGGCCTCCTCCGCCTGCGCAGACGTGGTCTGGCCCTCCCGAGCTGCGGTGGATTGCTCAGCGGATTGCTCTGCGGGCTGCTCCTGCGCGCCGTCGACCACCTGGCTGGCGGGCACGAACGTCCTCAGCTGGGGCTCGTCGTCGGAATCGGCCTGCTGGCCATCCAGTGCGGGAGCCTTCACGGGCTCGGACACGCTGGCCACCTTCTGGACGGGAGCCACCTTGGGCTGCTCCTCCTCATCCTCCTCCTGGGCGGCCTCAATGGAGCGCTTTGCCTTGCCGATGAGCTTGCCCAGTCCGTAGGCGCCCTTCTGGACCACGTTGTCGGCAGCCTTCGCAGCCTTATGGCCGGCTTTCTTTCCCTCGATCTTTGCGCGGGCATAGTCCTGGCCCGCCTTCGCGGCAAAGCCGCCGTCCAGCTGCAGCTTTGCGGCCTCGGGGTCCAGCAGCATGAAACCCTTCTGGTAGCCGCGCAGCATGCTGACGGGCACCTCGACGAAGCCCACCAGCGAGGACGCCATGCCGCCGTCCCCCACGTAGAAGGTCTTTATGTTGCCCGACTTCGCGTCAAAGCTGAAGTCGTTCACCCAGCCCAGCTCGCGGCCGTTCGTGGTCTTGGCGTCCATGCCGGCCCAGATGATGCACTTCTCCCAGTCCAGCTGCAGGCGCTCGCGGGCCTGGTCGTCGTAGCTGTCGTCGCCACGCGTGGCCACCAGGCCGTAGTCGCACACCGCGAAGGAGTCGCGCGCCAGAAACACGTCCTTCTGCTTTACCATGCCGGCGATGTCGGGGCGGCGGACCATGAAGCCCACCACCTGGCGGCCGTTGGGGGAGCATACGGTCAGGTGGATGATGCCGATCTTTTGCAGCTGGCTGGCATCCAGCTTCTCGGGGTCTCCCGTGGCGCCCTTTCGGGGCTTGAAGACCTTCAGCTTTTCCATCTGGCTCACCCTGAGCACGATAGCTCCTCTCGTTGGCGCGCAGTCAGGCACGCCCTGTACATGGGACGGGGCGCCGCCCGAAGACAGCGCCCCTGACGTTGCGGTATGTGGCCTGTGCGGGCGAGGTCCCGCGTCGGCTACTCGGCGCTGGGTGCCTCGGGCGCGGCATCCGTGGAGGCGGCGGGCTCGTCCACGGGCTCCACCTGGACCTCGGAGGCTGGCTTGGGCTCTGCAGAGGCAGCGGCCGCGGACATGCCGGACAGCGACTCGCGCAGCTGGTCCATGCGCTCGCGCGCCAGGTCAACCTTTGCGCGGAGCTCGTCGGTGGTGGCATCCATGTTGGGGCGCACGCCGCCAAACTTGTCGTTCACTGCCTGCGAGCCACGCTCGTAGGTGTCGACCGCCGTGTCCCAAGCGTCGTTCATGGCATCGGCGGCCATGGCACGGCTCTCGGCACCGGGACGGGGGGCCAGCAACACGCCAGCGGCAAAGCCTGCCACAGCTCCGCAAATGCCGCCGAATACAAATCCCATTGCACCCTTGCTCATGACATTCCTCCTGACGAAAGAGTCCTATGCACGCACGCAATGCGGCATCTCTGCGGCATTTCCGTCGCGAACTCGAAAGAGTATACCCACGATTCCAGAAGCTAGGCCAAACAATAGGCGACCGTGCGCCGCTTGTGGGCGGACGCGCGGCCGTCTGGCAATCTAGAGGATCTTCTTTGACATGCGCGGGCCACGGTCGAGCTCGCCCACCTCGCCGTAGGGCACCTCGTCCGGCTGCCGCTCCCGGCTGTCCTGCGCGTCCTCGGCGTCCGCATCGGGACCCTGGACGTCGTCGGGCACCGCGTCCAGCGAGGGAGGCGCCGGCTCCTGGTCCAGGCTCTGCACCAGGCCCACCAGGCCGGCCACCGTGGCGTCCACGTCGGGCACGGGGTCGCTGCCGTCCATATAGGCCCAGGTCATCAGCCACACGGCGCTGGACAGGGCCCCCGCCACCAGCACGTCGTCCGGGCACACGAACTGCACGTTGTACGTGCGGTCCGCCCCCTCGACGGCCCACGTGCGGCCCGCCGTGATGGCGCCGACCGCGTTCGTGCGGGCCAGGAGCTCTATGGTGACGTGCTCCAGCAGGTGCGCCAGCTCGGTGTCGCCCATGACGTCCTTGAAGGTGGACGAGGAGTCGCCCATGCAGGCCTGGTTGATGATGTCGGGCAGCAGCTCGTACACGCGCGTGGTGCCCTCCAGGTCCTCGCTCGTGTACAGCGGTGCGCCGTCTGCTATGCGCACGGTGGCGGTCAGGTTCTTGGTCCCCACGACCACCTTTTGTATGTCGATGAGCTGAGCCATGGGCCCTCCTCAGGCGTGTCTCGAGAAACCGCAATGCCCACCCGTTGGGGTGGGCGGCGCTTCGTTCATTATAGGAAACCGCGGGCGGGCCGGGCTAGTCCGCGTGGGCCGCCCGGTCCACGTCGGGCGTCAGGCCGTCGGAGGTCTCCTCGCGGGCCTCGGCCATGCGCTCCTGCGCCTGCTCCTGGCGCTCCTCTTCCTTGGACTCGTCGTCCCTCTGGGGCTGGTCCTTGTCCTTCTGGGGCTTGCGCAGCTTCAGGCCCTTCGAGTCCTTCTTGGCGTCCTTGTCCTTCTGGTCCTGGTCGTCGGCGGACTCGTCGGGCTCGGGCTTGGGCGGCTCGGGGGCGGTCACGCGCAGCATGGCCACGCGGCGGCCGCGCATGGACTGCACGCGGAACAGGTAGCCGTCCTTCTGGAACACGTCGCCGGGATGCGGGACCGAGTCGGCCAGCTCCAGCACGAAGCCGGCTATGGTCTCGTACTCCTCGTTGTCCTGGATGGGCCAGCCCAGGTCGATGGCGTCGTCTATGGGGAAGCGGCCGTCCACCAGCCACTCGCGGTCGGACAGCTGGGTCAGGTACTTGTTGTCGGGGTCGAACTCGTCCTCGATCTCGCCCACGATCTCCTCGACGATGTCCTCGATGGTGATGATGCCGGCAGTGCCGCCGTACTCGTCCACCACGATAATCATCTGGTCGTGGCTGTTCTGCATCTCCTGCATCAGGGGGATGATGTCCTTCGTGTCGGGCACGAAGTCGGGGTCGCGCATGTAGCGCACGATGGGCTGGTCGGCCGCGCCCTCGTCCAGGATGGCGCTGATGAGGTCCTTTATGTGCGCGATGCCGCTGATGCGGTCCACGTCCTCGTGGTATATGGGGATGCGCGAGTAGCCGGTGCGGCGCATGACGTCCAGCACCTCTCCGCACGTGGAGGTGTCCTCCATGGC
Source organism: Atopobiaceae bacterium (assembly GCA_051878835.1). Taxonomy (GTDB): domain Bacteria; phylum Actinomycetota; class Coriobacteriia; order Coriobacteriales; family Atopobiaceae; genus Olsenella_K. The sequence continues at coordinate 22,992 of JBJEKW010000080.1, read as the reverse complement.
GGTCATGTCCACGCGCGGCACCATGACCTCGCGGGCAATGGTGTCACCCATGTCGATGACCTCGTGGATCATCGACTTCTCCTCGTCGGACAGGTCGTCGGCGTCGGTGACCATGTACTTGATCTCGTCCTCGGACACGTTGTTACGGTCGTCGGTGGACTTGATGTGCAGGATCTTCGACAGGCCGTTGGCGCCGGCCGCGGTCAAAAACACCAGCGGGCGCACGATCTTCGAGAAGGTCCTCAAAGGGCCGGCCACGCGCTTTGCCACGCCCTCGGCGTCGGCCATGGCCATGCGCTTGGGTACCAGCTCGCCCACGACGATCGAGAAGTACGAGACCAGCAGCGTGATGAGCACGGGAGCCAGCATGGCCGCCACGTCGGCGTGCATGCCCAGAGACTCCATCCAGCCGGCAAGGGGCGTCGACAGGTTCGTGGCCGCAAAGGCGGACGACGCAAAGCCCACCAGCGTGATGGCCACCTGGATGGCCGCCAGGAACTCGTCCGGGTTCTCAGACATGCGCGCCGCCAGCGCCGCCCTTTGGTTACCCTGGTCGGCCTCGTGGTCCAGAAGCACCTTCTTCGCGGTCGAAAGTGCCATCTCCGACATCGAGAAATAGCCGTTGACGATGGTCAGAAGAACAGTGACGACGATAGATAGTGCTATGTCCATGCGCTTATGCGCAACCTCCTAGGCGGGCCTCGGCCAAATGGCCGGGCTACGGCTGTACCTGCCCTAGTTTACCAAAGGTCAGTTTTCCAAATTGCTACCGCAGAGAAACACGCGAAAACGCGTGCAAGAAGGGCGGGCCGACCCGTGGCCGACCCGCCCCTGAATGGCCTTGCTATGCCGTTCGCGCTAGGCGCGCTGCGCCTGCACGATGGCGCGCACCTTGTCGCGCACGCCGTCCAGGTACTCCTGCGTGGGAATCCAGTTGAAGGCAAACGCGGGCTCGGGCATCTGGAAGCCGGCGGCCTTGAGCTCAGCCTCGACGTTCTTTGGACCCAGGGGCGCCCAGCCGTACGAGCCGAACGCGATGCCGACGCGGTTGGCGTTCTTGGGCGACAGGCCCTTCATGTAGGTCAGGAAGTCGGCCACGGTGGGCAGCATCTGGCTGTTCAGCGTGGGCGAGCCCACGGCCACGTACTTGGCGTCCAGGAACTCCTCCATGATGTTGGAGGGGTGGTTCTCCTTTATGTCCATGAGGTGGGCAGGCACGCCCTCCAGCATGAAGCCGTCCACGATGGCGTGGGCGATCTTGTCGGTGGAGCCCCACATGGAGTCATAGGCCACGACGGCCTTCTCCTGCACCTTGCCGGAGGTGAACACGTCCTCGTAGGCCTTCAGGATGTCCTCGACGTGGCTGCGCCAGATGACGCCGTGCGCGGGGGCAATCATGTCCAGCGCGTCGGGACCCAGGCTGCGGACGGCCTTCACGGCGTTGGCCGCCTGCATGCGGTAGGGCTGCACGATGTTGGCGTAGTACTTGCGCGCTTGCTTCATGACTTCGGGGTAGTCGGCTTCGTCGTCGAACCTGACCGAGCTGGCGTAGTGCTGGCCGAACGCGTCGTTGGAAAAGAGGATCTTGTCGTAGTCGTCGTAGGTCACCATGTTGTCGGGCCAGTGGACCATGGGCGTCTGCACGAACGTCAGCGTGCGCTTGCCGATGTTCAGCGTGTCGCCGGTCTTTACGCCCTTGTAGCCCAGGTCGCCGTAGTGGGCGGTCAGGCCCTTCACGCCCTGGGGCGCGGAGGCGTAGATTTGCACGTTGGGGGCCACGGACTTCACCGTGGGGACGTTGCCCGAGTGGTCCATCTCGACGTGGTTGCACACCAGGACGTCGATCTTCGACGGGTCGATCACGCTGGAGATGCGCTGCAGGAACTCGTCCTTGAACGTGATCTTTGCGGTGTCGATCAGCGTGACCTTCTCGTCCAGGATGAGGTACGCGTTGTAGGTGATTCCATCCTCGGTCGTGTAGCCATGGAAGCTGCGGGCGTTCCAGTCGACGGCACCGACCCAGTAAACATCAGGCTTTACCTGTACGGCAGAAAGCATGTTGGATTCCTTCCTAACCGGCCCGCGACGTGCGGGCACACCAGGACGAGCATAGCAGATGCGTCCAGAAAAAAATATTTGATGCACGGCGGGACCACGTTGGGCAGGTCATGGGCTTTCTGCACGTCTGACCTGCACGTTTGCTGCCAGCCAATTACAAGTTTGGGATTTGCGCGTGGTGTAGCGTAGCGCTTCCCCACACCCCCAACGAACGGAGGCAACCATGTCGGGATACTGGACCGAGCGGGCGCAGGACCACCAGATAGAGGAGCTTTTGTCCATGCTGACGGAGCGCGACGACCCCACCAGCGAGGAGGAGGACGCGCCGGAGGGCTATCCCCTGGACCCCACCAGGCTGTTTCCCCTACAGTCGGACGAACGGACGGATGAGCTCCCCGAGTGGTCATGGCTGCCCGCAATCGATGGCACCCGGCTGGCCACGCCCGAGTACCACTACCTATGCTACGCGGCGACGCACGACGTGGCGCAGACGGCGCTTCTGGGCACCGAGCTGTGCAGCATGTACGTGACAGACCACTACCCCGACCACGCGCTGCGCCCTGCGCCGCCGGAAGGCGCGCAGCACAGCCACGGCCCCACGCGCGAGCAGACCATCGACTCCACGGGCTACATCGCACTGGAGTCGCCCCTGACCAGCGTGGACGAGATGCGCTGCTACCTGCGGGGCGCCCAGGACTACCCGGGCTACGCCACCGCCCTGACCGCCCTGCGCTACGTGCACGAGGGCGCCCTCACGCCCATGCAGGCCTACCTGTGCACGTGCATGTGCCTGCCGCGCCAGCTGGGAGGCTACGACATGACGAAGCCCTACCTGGGCGCGCGGTACAACTTCGACAGCGTGGGCCTGGGCGTGGCCCCGGAGGACTCGGGGCCGTTCAGGGCATACGACCTGTCGTGGCCCTTCAAGCGCACCGCCCTGCAGTACATAGGAGACGAGTCCATCGGCGCCTACGCGCGGCGCACCCTGTGCGCGGACCGCACGATACAGATGCACGTGGTGTGCGTGACCACACAGCAGGTACGCGACCCCGACGCCTTCGAGGAGGCCATGCGCGTCCTGGGAAAGCTGATGGACGCCCCGCTGGGCTACCTGGGCCGCGACTTCACGGCTGCGCGGGACAGGCTGCGCTCGTCTTTGCCCTTCCCCGCCTACGACCACATGCGGCTGATCGACGAGGACATGCACCGTCACATGGGCTGCATCGCCTACCCCTGGGCGCCCAACGACAAGGTGATATAGGCGCAGGTCAGGTAGGTCATCGAACGGGCTTCGCGCGGGATGCCGCGTGGGTCACCGCACAAAAGCGGGCCGGAGGACCGAAGTCCCCCGACCCGCATAGCCAGCGCAGTCGATTACGACTTGGGGAGGTCGCACGCCATGGACAGACCACCGCGCATGACCTCGTTCGGGCGGCTAGCGCTCGCCGGCCGCGCGCTTCTCGGCGTACTCCTGGGCCAGCTTCTGCTGCACGTCGTGCGGCACCTGCTCGTAGCCCGTCAGCTCCATGGTGAACTCGCCCGTGCCACGCGAGAGCGAGCGCAGCCTGGTGGAGTAGTCCGTTACCTCGGCGTAGGGCACCGTGGCCTCGATGGTGGTGGTGCCGGCCTCTGCGCCGGAGCCGGCCTCCATGCCCTCGACGCGACCGCGCGAGGCCGAGACGTCGCCCATGACGGAGCCGGCGTAGCTCTCGGGTACCGTAATCTTCAGGTGAGCCATGGGCTCCAGCAGCACGGGCTCGGCCTGGGCCACGGCCTTCTGGAAGCCTATGCGCGCGGCGGTCTTGAACGCCATCTCGTTGGAGTCCACGGGGTGGTACGAGCCGTCGTACACGGCCACCTTCACGTCGATCATGGGATAGCCGGCCAGGACGCCGTCGCGCATGGTCTCCTGGACGCCCTTGTCGATGGCGGGGATGAAGCCGCGCGGGATGTGTCCGCCCACGACCTCGTCCACGAACTCGTAGCCCTTGCCGGGGTTGGGCTCGATGCGCAGCCAGCAGTCGCCAAACTGGCCGGCACCACCGGTCTGCTTCTTGTGCCTGCCCTCGGCGGAGGCCACGCGACGGATGGTCTCGCGGTACGGGATGCGCAGCTTCACGGTGTGCGCCGTGATGCCCACGCGGTCCTCCAGACGGTCCAGCAGCACGCTGACCTGCGCCTCTCCGATGGCCGAAATCACGGTCTGGCCCGTGTCCTCGTCGCGCTCGACCTTCAGGGTCGGGTCGGCGTCGGCTGCCTTGTCCAGGAAGGTGTACAGCTTGTCCTCGGTACCGCGCTTGTCGGGCTCGATGGCGATGCGGTACAGCGAGTTCGGGAAGCGGAACTGCGCGGCCTCCACCTTGCCGGTGACCGACAGGGTGTCGCCCGTCATGGCGTCCAGCTTCGGGATGACCACGATGTCGCCCGCGGCCGCGGACTTGACGTCGGTGGTCTCGCGACCGGTCATCAGGTACAGGTGGCCCAGACGCTCGGTCTTGCGGGTGCGCGCGTTCGTCAGCTCGAGGCCGGGCGTCACGGTGCCGGCCAGCACCTTCACGAAGGACAGCCTGCCGTTCTGCGGGTCGTTCAAGGACTTGAACACGAACACGACCGGGCGGTCGTCGTCGGGCGAGATGTCCAGCTGCTCGCCGTTCACCAGCGGGATGCGGCCAAAGTCGGCCATGGTCGGGAACCAGCCCACGACGGCGTTCATGAACGAGATGACGCCCTCCTCGCGCACGCACGAGCCGGAGAACACGGGCACGAACACGCGGGTGGCCATGGCCTTGCCCAGCAGGCCCTCCAGCTCCTCCTGCGTGATGGGCTCGCCGTCCAGGTACTTCATCATGAGCTCGTCGTCGGCCTCTACCACCAGGTCCACCAGGGCGTCGCGCGCGTCCTGCGCGGCCTGCTGGAACTCCTCGGGCACGGGGCCCTCCACGGCCTTGCCGTCCTCCACGCGACGGGCGGTCTGGTGCACCACGTCGATGACGCCCCGGAAGTTCGCGCCGGTGCCCATGGGGATGGTGATGGCGCCCAGGCGGTTGCCAAAGCGCTCACGCAGCTCCTCCATGATCTCGTCGAAGTCGGCCTCGTCCTTGTCCAGGCGGTTCACAAAGATGGCGCGTGCCAGGGACAGCTCCTCGGCCGCGTACCACAGGCGGGTCGTGGTGGTCTGGGGGCCGCTGGCGTCCACCATGAACAGGGCGGTCTCGCAGACGCTCATGGCTGCGTAGGCGTCACCGACGAAGTCGGGGTAGCAGGGCGCGTCCAGCACGTTGATGCGCGTGCCGTTCCACATCACGGGCGCGATGGTGGTCGATATCGAGAAGCCTCGAGCGCCTTCCTCGGTGTCGTAATCCAGCGTGGGCTTTGTGCCGGCGTGACCGCCCAGGCGGGTGGTCTTGCCCGTGAGGTGCAGCATGGCCTCGGCCAGCATGGTCTTGCCCACGCCACCTTGGCCCACGAGAACGACGTTTTTGACCTTCTCTGCATTTGTTGCCATGTGATGCCTCCTCGAAACGACGTGGCGGACCCAGGGGGCCGCGGCCCCGATGAGTGGCCCGCGTTGTACACAACACCAGGGTCAAACATAGCCATGGGCGCCGTTGGCATAACCATCTCATCGGGGTACGGGGGCAGCCGCCGTGACCAGCGGCGCATTGCACGGGAGTTGTGGTACGCAACGCCGTGCGCACGGCAGGCGTGCTCGATGGCGGCTAAGGCCTGCACCCAACCAGACGCACGGCTGACACATACGAAAAAGAGGCCCCCGCGCAATGCGGGAGCCTCTGGCAAATGCATAAATCAGGCAAGAAGTGCAGGCGCGCTAGTCCAGAACGGCCTGGTTCTCGTCCTGCTCCGACAGGAGCTTGCCCTTCTCGTCCTGGTTGACGGTGGACATCTTGTCGGCGTAGATCTTCTTGCCGGTGGGGTGCTCCTCCAGCCACAGCTTCTGGGCAGTGGGGCCCCAGGCCTTGGCGTAGGGCGTGGTGCGCTTGCACAGGTCCTCGGCGGACTCGGGGGCCACGTACTCGCTGGGGTGGGCGCCCGACTCCTTCACGATCTGGGGCAGGATGCCGGGGTTCTCCAGCATGGGGCAGGGCTGCAGCATGTTGTCGTTCCAGGGGTAGCGCGCGCGGTACGCCTGGAAGATGGGCTGCTGCAGGCACTCCAGCCAGCTCTTGTCGTGGATGTTGGCGTTGGAGTAGTGGATGAACACGCAGGGCTCCACGTCGCCACGGGCGTTCACGTGGCAGTACACGCGGCCGCCGGCGATGCAGCCGCCCACGTACTCGCCGTCGTTCTGGAAGTCCATGGCAAAGATGGGATAGCCACCGTCGAAGCCACGCACCTCGCGGATGCGGTGGAACATGTACTCGCGCTGCTCGGGCGTGGGCATGAGGTCGGCGTTGGCACCCTCGCCAACGGGCATGTAATGGAAGTACCAGGCCCAGCGGCAGCCCTTCTGGACCAGCAGCTCAAAGAACTGGTCGGAGCTGACGCGCTCGGTGTTGGCGCGCGTGTAGCAGGTGGAGGTGCCGTACAGCAGGCCGTACTTGTGCATCAGGTCGAAGGCGTTCATGACCTCCTGGAACGAGCCGTCGCCACGGCGGCCGTCGTTCACGGAGGGCTCGTAGGACTCCAGCGACACGGAGAACACGATGTTGCCCAGCTCCTGAACCTTCTGGCAGAACTCGTCGTCCACCAGCGAGGCGTTGGTAAAGATGTTAAAGATGCAGTCGTCGTGCTTCTCGGCCAGCTTCAGCACGTCGTTCTTGCGCACCAGGGGCTCGCCGCCGGTCAGCATGAACAGGTGGGTACCCAGGTCGGAGGCCTCGGTGATCAGGCGGTCGCACTCGTCGTAGGTCAGGTTCAGGCGGTTGCCGTAGTCAGCGGCCCAGCAGCCGACGCAGTGCTTGTTGCACGCGCTCGTGGGATCGAACAGGATAATCCAGGGCACGTTGCAGCCGTGCTTGTAGGCGTTCTCGGTGCAGGTACGCAGGCCGCGGAAGGCAGCCTCGTAGCCGCCGTTCATGATGGCGGTCTTGAACACGTGCTTGTCGGTGTTGTCGATGACGTCAAAGAGGAAGTTCTCCCACTTCGAGCCAGGGTACAGGGCGGTCTTCAGGCCGCGGACGACGCCAGGCGAGGTGTCCTTCAGCAGCTTGCCGGCCATCTCGACGACCTTGTCGATCTTCTCAGAGCGGTCGTCGGCAGAAGCTGCCTTCAGCGCCTGGTCGATCACGATGCTGAACGCCTTGCGCTCGGCAGCGTGTGCAATCTTGGACTGCATCTTTGCTTTCTTCCCTTCTCGCGACTTGGGAGGCCAGAATTTCAGCTATCCAAGCCATCCGCAAATAGAGCCGTTTATAGTGGGCTAGTCTACTCTTCTTATGCCAAAGCCGTTAACAAACGCAACGAATTCACCCTTTGCGCTCATGAACAACGACTAACCGCCAAACACCATACCAGCAAGGGCCACCAGCGCCACGATGACGCCGACCAGGGACTCGCCTCCCATGAGGCCGGATGCCACCGTTTGCCAGCGCGCCTCCTTCGGAGCCTTCGCCGCCGGGTCGTCGCCCTTGTGCGCATGCTCGAACGCCAGGCGCGCCAGCGCGCCGAACACGGCGCCGGAGCTCAGGTAGAACGGCAGGTAGATGCCCAGGCCCAGGGTCATGACGGGCAGCCCCGCCACCGCCATGGCAAAGCCGGCCACCAGGCCCACCACGAACGACGCCATGTTGGGGATGCCGCCCGCCATGGCCGCCACGTTGGCTGCCTGAACGGCTACGAACTGCTTCTCGGGACCAAAGGCGTCCGCGCCGTACACGGTGTAGAGGCCCATCAGCAGGAAGGAGGCCACGACCGCACCCACCAGGGCGCCCACCGCCATGCCCTTCATCTGGTCGCGCGGGTCGGTGGACAGCTCGTCGCCGGCCTTGAGGTCGTTCATCACGTCGCCGCCCGTGCCGCAGGCCACGGCCACCACGGCCGCGGCCAGGAACAGCGTCTTCAGCGGGACGTCGTGGAAGATGGCCTGGATCAGCAGCAGGACCAGCATGCCAAAGATCTCCATGGGGTCGATGCCCGTGGTGCCCACCAGCCAGGCCGAGAGGTACACGCAGAACCACGCGCCCAGGACCACGATGACCGAGGCCACGAAGTTCAGGTTCAGCGCGATGGTGATGCCGCAGGCCACGGCTGCGCTCAGGAAGGCGACCACGGGACGGCTGACGCTCATGGAGTGGCTGGCCTCGTCGGCGGCAGTGGTCGAGGCGGCGGGACCGTTGCCCGCGGCACCCTTCGCGTGCTTGCCGGCCTGGTCCTTGCCGCCGTGCGCGGACCGCCCAGCCGCCACCAGGCTGGCCACGATGGCTCCCGCGCCACAGCCCAGCATCATGCCCAGGCCCAGACTGACGCGGATGCTGGTGGCGCCCGTGGCGTCCACCAGACCCAGCGCCTGCCCGCCCAGCACGATGCCGAAGTTGCCCAGGACCGCGCCCAGGAACCACACGAAGGCGGGCACCAGGCCCACCATGAAGCCCATGGCCACGGTCATGGGCGAGTTGTACACGCCAAACGTGATGCCCGGCAGCGCCGTGGTCGAGAAGAGCACCGAGGGGAGCACGCCCAGCACGTCTCGCAAAACCGCATAGACGCCCGCGAAGCCCATGCCCGCAAACAGGGCGGGAGCGTCGGCCGCGTCGGAGGCGCCCACGGCCTTCAGCGTGTCGGATGCGCTGATGCCTATGGGGAAGGCCAGGCGCTTCTTTCTGATGAAGTAGGGCTGCGTGACGGAGCACACGGCCAGGCCCAGGATGGTGCCACCCAGGGCGGCCGCCAGGATCTCCATCACGCTGAGGTCGTCGCCCACGCCCATGATCCACAGGCCGGGGATGGTGAAGGCCAGGCCGCCGGCCACCATGGAGCCGGCGCTCATGGCGGCGTGGGCCACGTTGGCCTCGTGCAGGTTCCTGGAGCCGCACAGGCGCAGCACCAGCACGCTGACCACGGCGGCAAACGCGATGGGCCAGGGCAGCATGCCCATGCGCAGGGCTATGAAGAGGGAGCTGGCGGTCAGGACGACCGAGCCGACGGCACCGATGACCAGCGCGCGCGGAGTGCACGCACGCGTGGCCCCGGCGCCGTGGCGCGGCGCCGAAGTAGTTTCGGTTTTCATGATGGGAGGTGAACCTTTCTGACGCATGCGAATAGGGCTGCGCGGTCTGTAGCTGGCGGCTTTGCCACCAAGACCGCTTTGCGGCCGAATTGCTTGCGTTTGGCTCACAGAAACACGCGTGGGGCAGTATATCAAACCCCGCCTCCGGATGAGAGGGGCACAACGTCGTGGTAACAATGCGCAGGCTGCGCCTGAGGGACGCGCGAGGCCCTCCCATTCGGTAAACTGGCCTGCATGGGATACAAAACGTACAACTGTCCAATCTCCAAGAAGTGCGGTGGCTGCGAGTGGCTGGCCGTGCCCTACCCCCTGCAGCTGAAGCGAAAGCAGAAGGCCATGGAGGAGCTCTTTGGCGACGTCGTCAGCCAGGACGACGCCACGCTGGAGCCCATCCGCGGCATGCAGACGCCGCTGGCATACCGCCACAAGGCCGCGACGCCCTTTGCCCCCGGGCCGAAGGGCCGCATCCGCAGCGGCTTCTACCAGGCCGGCACGCACCACATCGTGCACTGCGACACCTGCCTGGTGGAGGACCCGCGCTGCAGGCCCCTACTGGACGCGGTGGCACGTACCGCCAGCTGGGTCGGCGTACCCGCCTACAACGAGGACCGCGGCACGGGTGTGCTGCGCCACGCCGTCGTGCGCGTGGGATACGGCACCGACGAGTCCCTTCTGACCATAGTGACGAACGGCGAGCACCTACCCCGCGCCCAGAAGTTCCTGCGCGAGCTGCAGCGCAACGCCGGCGGCGTCACCACCGTGGTCCAGAACGTGAACACCCGCCGCACCAACGCCATCCTGGGCTTCAAGAACGTCACCCTGTGGGGTCCCGGCTTCATGCACGACCGCCTGCTGGGGTGCACGTTCGAGATCGGGCCGTCCAGCTTCTACCAGACGAACCCCATGCAGACCGAGGTCCTGTACCGGCTGGCCATCAACGCCGCCCAGCTGAGCCAGGGTGCCCGCGTGCTGGACGCCTATTGCGGCACCGGCACCATAGGCATCTGCGCTGCCCACGCGGCCCAGCAGCAGGGCGTCGACGTCAGCGTGGTGGGCGTGGACCAGGTGCAAAACGCCATAGCCTGCGCGCGCCGCAACGCCACGGACAACGGGCTGCAAGGCTCGTGCCGCTTCGTCTGCGCCGACGCCACCGAGTACATGGCACGCTCGGGCATCAGCGAGGCCCACGAGGGCGGCTTCGACGCCGTCATCCTGGACCCGCCACGCGCGGGCTCCACCAGGGAGTTCCTGGAGGGGGTCGCTGCGCTGGCACCGGAGCGCGTGGTCTACATCTCGTGCAACCCCACAACACAGGCGCGCGACTTCCACGTGCTTCGCCAGCACGGCTACCGCCTGCGCACCCTGCAGCCGGTGGACATGTTCCCGCACACGAAGCACGTCGAGACGGTGGCGCTGCTGGAGCGCTCGTAGCCGCGGTCCAGCCTCCGCTCGGCCAGGTGCAGCCGCACCCCGGCGCGACGCCGGCGCAAAGCGTTGCCATCCCACTCCAGAAGATGCCATCTACCTGCAAGTTCTTCTTGCACACAAGAAGGGCAAGACGATGTCGACTAATCACGAGTCACGCAACGAGCGCTCGGGCGAGCGCACGCACCAGCAGTCGCAGGGCCATCGCGCCGGGAAGCGCCCTGGCGCTCAGCACGCCCACGCGCATCACAACGAGCAGGCTCGTCATTCGCGCCGCAATGGTGCGGCATCCCACGCGGCAAAGCCGCAGGTAGCAATGCCGCCGAGGTCGGCCTTCTTGCCCGTGTCGCGCAAGGACATGGAGGAGCGCGGCTGGGACCAGTGCGACTTCGTGTTTGTGATCGGCGACGCCTATGTCGACCACCCGTCCTTTGCGCCAGCCATCATCAGCCGAGTGCTGGAGGCCAACGGCTACAAGGTGGGCATCATCGCCCAGCCCGACTGGCACGACCCCGACAGCGTGACCGTGCTGGGCGAGCCGCGCCTGGGCTTTCTGGTGTGCGGCGGCAACATGGACTCCATGGTGCTGCACTACACCGTGGCAAAGCACCACCGCACGAAGGACTTCTACTCCCCCGGCGGCCGCATGGGGCTGCGCCCCGACCGAGCCACCATCGTGTACGGCAACCTGATTCGTCGCACCTACAAGCACACCCCCATCATCCTGGGCGGCATCGAGGCGTCGCTGCGCAGGCTGGCCCACTACGACTACTGGCAGAACGGCCTGCGCCGCTCGATTCTGCTGGACTCCGGCGCTGACCTGCTGATATATGGCATGGGCGAGCGCTCGTGCGTCGAGGTGGCCGACGCCTTGAACTCGGGGCTGGACGTGCACGACATCAGCTGGATCGCCGGCACGTGCTACCGCGCGCGCTCGACCAAGCAGTGCGACCATCCCGTCATGCTACCCAGCTGGGACGAAATCTGTGCCGACAAGGCCACCTACGCGCGCAGCTTCGGCATACAGGCGCGCAACCTGAACCCGTACCTCTCGCACTCGCTGGTGGAGCCCTATCCCCACGACGTGTACGTGATCCAGAACCCGCCGGCAAAGCCGCTGTCGACCCCCGATTTGGACGAGGTGTACGAGCTGCCCTACACGCGTACGTATCACCCCATGTACCAGGGGCAAGGCGGCATCCCGGCCATCCAGGAGGTCAAGTTCAGCCTGACCAGCAACCGCGGCTGCCTGGGCGAGTGCGCCTTCTGCGCGCTGAACTTCCACCAAGGGCGCATCATCCAGGCGCGCAGCGAGGAGTCGCTGGTGCGCGAGGCCGAGGCTATGACCCACGACCCCGACTTCAAGGGCTACATCAACGACGTGGGCGGACCCACGGCTCAGTTCATGGAGCGCGCCTGCGCAAAGCAGGCCACCTTGGGCGCCTGCACCAATCGCAGGTGCCTGGCACCGAAACCCTGCCCCAACCTGACCGTCAGCCACAAGAAGTACGTCCACCTGCTGCGCCGCCTGCGTGCCATCCCCGGCGTAAAGAAGGTCTTCATCCGCAGCGGCATCCGCTTTGACTACGCCCTGCTGGACCACGACCACACGTTCATCCGTGAGCTGGCCCAGTACCACACCTCGGGCCAGCTGCGCCTGGCGCCCGAGCACGTGTGCGACGACGTCCTCACCGTCATGGGCAAGCCCTCGAACGACGTGTACGAGGCCTTCGTGAAGGAGTTCCAGAAGTACAGCCACGAGTGCGGTAAGGAGCAGTACGTGCTGCCCTACCTCATGAGCAGCCACCCCGGCTCCACGATGCAGGACGCCGTCAAGCTGGCGGAGTTCTGCCGCGACCTGGGCTACAACCCCGAGCAGGTCAGCGACTTCTACCCCACCCCGTCCACGGTCAGCACCTGCATCTACTACACCGGGCTGAACCCGCTGACCATGAAGCCGGTCTACTGCCCCACGAACCCGCACGAGAAGGCCATGCAGCGCGCGCTGATCCAGTACCGCGACCCGAAGAACTACGACCTGGTTGTCGAGGCGCTGCATCGTGCCCACCGAGAGGACCTCATCGGCTATGGGCCAAAGTGCCTGGTAAAGCCAGTGCGCCCTCAGCTGTGGCCTGAGGAACGGGGCGAGAAGGGCTCGCGCGGCGGGAGCTCGCATGGCGGGAGCTCGCATGGCGGGAGCTCGCGCGGCGGCGTGGGAGCCGGACGCAACGGCGGCAGCGGTCGCAACGGCGAACGCGAGCGCGGCGGGCACGGTGGCGCCAACAATCACTCCGGAGGCGACAGCCGCAACGGCCAGCATCACGGCAACAACCGCGCGCACAACCACGCACACGGCGGCGGATATCGCTCAAACGGCAACGGGCAACGTTTCAGCAGCGATGAGCGCCGTTCTGGCAGCGGCAGCCGGGGTAGCAACAACCACCATGGCGGCCACAATCGCAGCGGACAACGCCGCAGCTAGCAAGCGTGATGGCAACGGCGCTTCAAGCGCGTCGGTACTTCTTGCCCACTCACCACGTGCCTGCAGCCTGGCGCGACCGGACCCGAAGCGGTCATTTGCCTATACGAAAAAGTGTGGTCATAACCAATGCGCCGCAGAGTGACATTTTGTCACAGGGAAACGACCGCCTAAGGCGTCTTACGAGGTCATATCCCTGTGACAAAATTGCGCTGGGAGCCGGCCATGTTTCGCGAGGGATTTTCGTATAGGCAAATGACCTCATAAGGGTGCCACCTGCGGCGATCAGCCAGCCGGTGGAACATGGGCTGCGCGGAGAAGAGCGCTGAGGGGTGCCCGCGCAGGTTCCGCGGCTCCCACTCGACCCAACAGCACCTCCTCGCCCAGATAATCTCGTCCGGATGAGCATGTAAATGAGAAGCACACCCGGTGTCGGAGCATCACAAGCGCATGCGCGCATCACGAGCGCGTGCGCACGGCCGGCAGCATGCCGGTGGCACACAGCCGCCGGCGGCGCGTGTCAGGGCGCAGGGGGCGCAGGGGGCGCAGGGGGCGCCGGCGGCGCGTGCCAGGGCGCGGGGGGCGCAGGGGCCGCCGGCGGCGCGTGCCGGGACGTGGGCTTGGAGCGCGAAACCGTTTCACTATGTAGACTCTGCAAGCTTTTCTTGATATGTCATGTATTCGCAGGCGCCGGACGATTGGTCGGACTAGCCTGTCTTTCGAATAATTAGTTACTTGACACGTCAAGGAGATGCGCAAAGTGGAACATGGCGACGGCGCGCCGCTGCAGGCAAGGCGCAAACACGTCGAAAACACATCAGTCGGGCACGCCCAGGAGACGCCAAGCCGGGAGGGCCGCTCGCTGCACGACCCCCACATGATGCTGTATCGCGCCTTCCACGCGCAGCAGGGTTACCTGCGTCCCCGCATGGCGCGCATCGGCCTGGGACCGGGCCAGCCAAAGCTGCTGGGCTTCATCGCGCAGAACGGCCCCTCAACCCAGCGCCAGATGGCACAGTATTTCGAAATAGACGCCGCGGCCGTCTCGCGCATGCTGGACTCGCTGAAGCGCAACGGCTTCATCGAGGAGCATCCCTGCAAGGACCGCCGCTGCCATCAGTGCAACCTGACCCCGCGCGGCCACGAGGCCCTGCGCCAGTGGGACGCCTATTGCGATACCGAGAAGAACGCGATGCTCCAGGGATTCACCCCCGACGAGGCGCGCCAGTTCATGGACTACCTGCAGCGCGCGCACGACAACCTGTTGAGCGCGAATCTCGGCGCAGCGGACGCGAGTCGCAACGCGACGGATGCACATCGCAACGCGGCAAACCCGGATCGGAGCGCGGCGAGCGCGAACCAGAGCGCACCTAACCCAACTACCCACGACCAATCGAACGGAGGCGAGGCCCGATGAGCGGAAGCGCTGGTAGCGACCTCAAAATAGTGGCGAAGCACCTGCGGCCGTACCGCCTGCAGTTCATCCTCTCGGCGGTCTGCGTGTTCATCGAGGCCAGCCTGGAGCTGTACATCCCCGTGCTGATGGCGCGCATCGTGGACGTGGGCGTGGCGTCGGGCGACGGCGGCCTCATCCTGCAGCTGGGCCTGCAGATGGTGGTCACCGCCGGCATCGCCGGCCTGTTTGGCCTGGGCTACGCGCGCTTCTCGGCACAGACCGCCATGGGGTTCGGCTCGAACCTGCGAGAGGCCGAGTACGCCCGCGTGCAGGAGTACTCGTTCCAGAACCTGGACGAGTTCGACTCGTCCTCGCTGGTCACACGCATGACCACCGACGTCACCGTGATCCAGAACGCGCTGGTCATGGGCTTTCGACCCATGCTGCGCGGCCCCGTCATGCTGGTGATGGGCGTCATCCTGGCTTTCACCATGAGCACGAAGCTGGCCGTGGTGTTCCTGGTGATCCTGCCCCTGCTGGCGCTAGCCCTGGGCCTCATCGTGATGAAGGTGGCTCCCCTGTACGGCATCCTGCAGACCAGCATGGACCGGCTGAACGACACGCTGCAGGAGGACCTGGTGGCCGTGCGCGCCATCAAGGCCTACGTGCGCGAGAAGTACGTGGCGGGTCGCTTCGAGCAGGTGAACCTGCGCCTGGCCAACGCCGCCACCCGCACGTTCCGCACCGCCGTGCTGAACACGCCCATATTTCAGCTGTCCATGAACGTGGCCAGCGTGGCACTGCTGTGGTTCGGCGGCCAGATGGTCATGAACGGCGAGCTGGGCGTGGGCACCCTGACCGGCTTCATGAGCTACGTGCTGCTGATCATGAACTCGCTCATGATGATCAGCAGCGTGTTCCTGCTGCTGGCACGCGCCATCACCAGCATCCACCGCGTGGGCGAGGTCATCCGCGAGGAGCCCACGCTGAGCTCCCCCAAGGACGGCCTGACCAGCGTGGAGTCGGGCGACGTGCGCTTTGAGGACGTCTCGTTCAAGTACAGCGCCCAGGCGCAGAAGGACGTCCTGGAGCACGTGAGCCTGCACTTCCCCGCCGGCTCCACCGTGGGCATCCTGGGAGGCACCGGCTCGGGCAAGT
The DNA here is from genome assembly GCA_051878835.1 of Atopobiaceae bacterium. Classification (GTDB taxonomy): domain Bacteria; phylum Actinomycetota; class Coriobacteriia; order Coriobacteriales; family Atopobiaceae; genus Olsenella_K. The sequence goes on along the minus strand of JBJEKW010000080.1, from coordinate 7,290 downwards.
CCTCGCTGGTGCAGCTGATAGCGCGCCTGTACGACGCCACCCAGGGCAAGGTCACGGTGGGCGGCCACGACGTGCGCGACTACGACCTGCGGGCGCTGCGCGACGCCGTGGGTGTGGTGCTGCAGAAGAACGTCCTGTTTACGGGCACCGTCCGGCAGAACCTGCAGTGGGGCAACCCCAACGCCACCGACCAGGAGCTGCTGCATGCCTGCAAGGTGGCCTGCGTCGACGAGTTCCTGGACCGCATCGGCGGCCTGGACGGAGACCTGGGCCACGGCGGCGGCAACGTCTCGGGCGGCCAGAAGCAGCGCCTGTGCATCGCGCGCACCCTGCTGAAGAAGCCCAAGGTCATCGTGTTCGACGACTCGACGAGCGCCGTCGACATGGCCACCGACGCAAAGATACGCGCGCACCTGGCGCAGCTGCAGGGCGTGACGAAGGTCATCATCGCCCAGCGCGTGAACTCGGTCATGGACGCAGACCAGATCGTGGTGCTGGAGGACGGCCGCGTGCACGCGGTCGGCACGCACAAGCAGCTGATGCGCGGCGACGACATCTACCGCGAGCTGTACCAGTCACAGATTGGCTCCGGCGTGGCGGGCACCACCGAGGCGCCGCAGGCAGCAGCCGCGCAGAACGCCGCATCCACCGGAAAGGAGGCCCACAATGGCAGGTAAGGGTACCGGACCCAAGCGCCCGGAGGACCTGGGGCGCACCCTCAGGCAGTTCGTCAGCTACATGGGCCACGCAAAAAAGATGATGCTGGTGGTGGCCGTACTGGTGTGCGTCTCGGGCACGGCGAACCTCATGGGCACGTACATGATAAAACCCGTGGTCAACGCCGTGGGACAGGGCGACTTCGGCCACTTCGTCAGCCTGGTGGGCCTGACCGCGGCCATCTACGTCGCGGGCGTGGCGTCGTGCTTCGGCTACACCCAGACCATGGTGCGCGCGGCGCAACGCGTGGTGTTCGACATCCGCCGCGACCTGTTCCGCCACCTGGAGACGCTGCCGCTTTCGTACTTTGACCGCACGCGCAACGGCGACATCATGAGCTACTTCACGAACGACGTCGACACCGTGTCGGAGGCACTGAACAACGCGTTCGCCAACATGATCCAGGCGGCCATCCAGACCGTGGGCACCGTGATCCTGCTGCTGGTGCTGAACTGGCAGCTGACGCTGATAACCCTGGCCTGCGACGCGATCATCACCCTGTACGTGCGCTTCTCGGGCCACCGCTCAAAGATGCTCTTCTCGGACCAGCAGCGCACGCTGGGTCAGTTGGACGGCTACGTCGAGGAGATGATCGCCGGCCAGAAGGTCATCAAGGTCTTCAACCACGAGAGCGCCAACCTGCAGGGATTCCACACCCTGAACGAGGAGCTGCGCCGCAGCGGCACGGGGGCACAGGCCTACGCCTCGACCATGGTGCCCGTGACGGTGGCCATCTCGTACGCCAACTACGCCATCGTGGCCGTGGTGGGCGGCTTCATGGCTATGAACGGCCTAACCGACGTGGGCAGCCTGGCCAGCTACCTGGTGTTCGTTCGTCAGGCAGCCATGCCCATCAACCAGCTGACGCAGATGGGCAACTTCTTCCTGACCGCCCTGGCCGGTGCCGAGCGCATCTTCCGCGTGATGGCCGAGCCTCCCGAGGTCGACGAGGGCACCACAACCCTGGTCCACACCGGCAAGGCGCAGCAGGTCACCACGCCACAACAGGCCGCCGACACCCGCATAGCCGCCGGCGCCGAGGGTTGGCAGTGGAGAAGGGCAGACGGCTCGACCACTCCCCTGCGCGGCGACGTGCGCTTCAGTCACGTGGACTTTGGCTACACGCCCGACCAGACCGTGCTGCACGACCTGACGCTGTACGCGAAGCCTGGCCAGAAGATCGCCTTCGTGGGCTCCACGGGAGCGGGCAAGACCACCATCACGAACCTGATCAACCGCTTCTACGACATACGCTCCGGCTCCATCACGTACGACGGCATCGACGTGCGCGACATCCGCAAGGCCGACCTGCGAGAGTCTCTGGGCATCGTGCTGCAGGACACGCACCTCTTTGCCGGAAGCATTGCCGACAACATCCGCTTCGGCAAGCTGGATGCCACAAACGAGCAGGTCAGGCATGCCGCGTGCATCGCGAACGCCGACTCGTTCATCAGCAGGCTGCCCCAGGGTTACAACACGCAGATCACGGCCGACGGCGCGAACCTGAGTCAGGGCCAGCGGCAGCTCATCGCCATCGCGCGCGCCGCAGTGGCCGACCCGCCCGTGCTGATACTGGACGAGGCCACGTCCAGCATCGACACGCGCACCGAGGCGCTCATCGCCCGAGGCATGGACTCGCTCATGGCTGGCAGGACCGTCTTTGTCATTGCCCACCGCCTGTCCACCGTGCGCAACGCCGACGCCATCATGGTGCTGGAGCACGGCCGCATCATCGAGCGTGGCACCCACAACGAGCTGCTGGCCCAGCACGGCGAGTACTGGCAGCTTTGGACCGGCGCCAAGGAGCTGGACTAGGGCCGCCGCGTTACCTCAGCCATTAGCACCATCTCACGCCGAGAAGGGCCCCTGCACAGCATGCCCTTCTCGGCGTGTTCTTTTGCAAGAAGAGCGAGCGCGCTTCGAGCTCCCTCAAGATGCGCTCGCATGCAAGAAGGCCAGACGCGCTTCTGGGCAAAGCGTTCCAGTCAAAGACGCTTCGGCCGAGACACACAACGAAGCGGGGACCCACCGTTTGGTGAGTCCCCGCTTTTGGTTCGAACCTTGCTTGCCAGGCTCCCGTTAGCTGCTTGGGGGCCAGCCGGCTTTGTTCAGGCTAGCGTCGCCAGTTACTCCTGGTTCTCGTCGCGACGACGCTTGATGCCCAGTGCGGTGGCGATGGCGCCGAAGACCGCTGCGATGCCGGCAGTGGCGCTGGAGGCGTCACCGGTCTTGGGCAGCGACTGCTTTGCCTCGGCGACCTGCTTCTGGACCTCCTTCACCTGGGCCGCAGGAGCCGTGGGCGTGGCGGTCGGCGCAGAGGGCTTTGCGGGCTCGGCCTTGGCCTCGGTCACCGTGAGGGTGCCCAGGTGCTCGACAACCTTGTAGTTACCCTTCTTTGCGGTAGCCTCAGGGTCGCTCCACTCGAGCTCGCAGGTGTTCTGCGAGCTGCCGACCTCGGTCTGGGAGCCAGTCACCTTGAGGGCGACCTTCTCGCCATTCACAAGGCCGTCCACATGGGCGTCCTTGTCGTCAGTCAGCGCCGTGCCGTCGTACTCCTTCGTGGCGTTGGGCGTGTAGACGTCGAGCTCGGCCTGCTTGATCTCGTAGCTCGTGTCGACGGAGCCAGCGTAGTTCCCGATACCCTTAATGGTCACCTTGACGGTGCCGGCATCGGTGGTGTCATCGCTGTAGGACAGCGTGTAGTCACCCGTCTTGCCATCCTCGCTCAGCACCAGGTCCTTGCCGGTGGCGGCATCGTGGACCGTCGGCTTCTGCTGCTGGGACTTGCCGTTGTAGGTGACGTCCTCAGGCGCCGTGATGGTGAAGCGCTTGGCGTCGGGGTTGTTCGGGTCGTCGGGGTTGATGTTGGCAGCCTTCACCTCAAGGGTGCCCTCAGCCGTCGTGATGTTGTAGTTGCCAGCCTTCGTGTTGTCGTTCAGCTTGTAGGTGAAGGCGTTGGCCGCGGTGCCGGCGTTCGTGATGGTGCCGGTCACGTCGTAGGTCGCGCCCTCGCCCTCGACGAAGCCGTCGCCCGTGGCGGTGACGGTCTGGTCGGAGTGTGCCTGGCCGTCGTAGCTCCAGGTGTGGCTGGCGGAGGTCAGGGTGACGTCGCGCTTCTGGATCTCGTAGGTGCGGGTGACGGAGCCGGTGAGGTTGCCCTTGCCGGTGACGGTCACCGTGACGGTGCCGGCATCGACTGCGGCCGTGTAGCTGACGTCGTAGTTGGAGGCGTCAACAGCTCCGCCGTCCTTGAAGCTGACCGTGACCGGCTGCTTCTGCTCCTGGCCGTTGTACTTGGTGTCCTCGGGCTGGCTCACCGTGAAGGTGTCCTCGTCGGAGATGTTCCCGGCGGTGACCTCCAGGGTGCCCTTGACCAGCGTGATGTTGTAGTTGTCAGCCTTCGTGTTGTCGTTCAGCGTGTAGGTGAAGTCATTGTCGGCCTTGCCCACGTTGGTGATGGTTCCGGTGACGTCGTAGGTCACGCCCTCGCCCTTGACGAAGCCGTCGGAGGTGACGGTCTGGTCGGAGTGCGCCTGGCCGTCGTAGCTCCAGGTGTGGCTGGCGGACGTGAGGGTCACGTCGCGCTTCAGAATCTTGTAGCTGCGCTCGACCGTGCCGGCGTAGTTGCCCTTGCCGGTGACGGTGACGTTGACGGTGCCGACGTTCGTGGTGTCCTCGCTGTAGGACAGCTCGTAGTCGGTGCCCTCGACCAGGTCCTTGTTGGTAGCAGAGTCGTGGACGGTAACGGGCTGCTTCTGCTCGGTGCCGTTGTACACGACGTCCGCAGGCTGGCTGATGGTGAAGCGCTGGGCGTCGGGGTTGTCCGGGTCGTCGGGGTTGATGTTGGCTGCCGTGATGGTCAGCGTGCCAGGCACGAAGGTCACGCTGTAGTTGCCCTGGCTCTCGGCGCCGGACGGGGCGATGGCGTAGGTCTTGCCAGCCTCCTCGCCCCCAGCACGGGTCAGGTCGTACTTGATCAGCGAGTCGCTCTCGCCGTTGACCAGGCCAGAGACCGTAGCAGTGAAGGTCGGGTCGGCGGAGCCGTACGTCTTGGTGGCGTCGTTGGCGGTCACCGTGACGGGCGCCTGCGTGATCTTGTAGGTCTTGCTCACGGAGCCGGTGTAGTTACCGGTGCCGTTCACCGTGACCGTGACGGTGCCCACGTTGGTGGTGTCCTCGCTGTAGGACAGCGTGTAGTCGGTGCCCTTCACCAGGTCCTTTCCGGTGGCGGCATCGTGGACGGTGACGGGCTGCTTCTGCTCGGTGCCGTTGTACACGACGTCCTCAGGCTGGCTAATGGTGAAGCGCTTTGCGTCGGGGTTGTCATGGTCGTCGGGGTTGATGTTGGCGGCCTTCACCTCGAGGGTGCCGAGGTTCTCCTGGTCCAGCTTGTAGTTCGTGGACTTGGAAGGCGTGGCGGCCGACGCAAACAGGGCACGAGCCGTGACGACACGAGAGACGCCGTCGCCAAAGGTCAGCGTGTAGCTGTTGGTCGACTTGCCGACCTCGGTCTGGGAGCCGGTGGTCACGAAGGTGTAGGTCTCGTTGGGCAGGATGCCGTCCACGTGGCCGGTGGCGGTCAGAGGCGTGCCGTCGTAGGTCTTCGTTGCGCCCTCAGTCGTGACCGTGTAGCCCTTCGGCAGGATCTGGTACTGACGCGTGACCTGGCCGGAGAGGTTGCCCGTGCCGGTGACGGTCACCGTGACGGTACCGGCGTTGACGGTGTCGTCGCTGTAGCTGACGGTGTAGTCGTCAGTGCTGACCGCGCCGCCGTTCTTGAAGTTGACGGTGACGGGCTGCTTCTGGGACTCGCCGTTGTAGGTGACGTTCTCGGGCTGGCTCACCGTGAAGGCGTCCTCGTCGGCGATGTTGCCGGCGGTCACCGTCAGGGTGCCCAGGTGCTCGTCGAGCGTGTAGTTCTTCTGCTGCGCGGTGCCGGTCCAGCTGATCTCGTAGGTGTTCTGCGAGCTGCCGACCTCGGTCTGCGAGCCGGTGGTCTGGAACTCGGCGCGCTCGCCGTTGACGAAGCCGGTGATGGTGCCCTGAGCAGTCAGGGGCGTGCCGTCGTAAGACTTCGAGGCGTCAGGCGTCGTGACCGTCAGCGTGGCGGGCGTGATCTGGTAGGTCTGTGCCACGGTGCCGGAGTAGTTGCCGGTGCCGTTGACGGTGACCGTGACGGTGCCCACGTTGGTGGTGTCCTCGCTGTAGCTCAGCGTGTAGTCGGTGCCGAGAGCGAGGTCCTTTCCGGTGGCCGCGTCGTGGACCGTGACCTCGTCCTTCTGGGAGAGGCCGTTGTACACGACGTCAGCGGGCTTGCTGATGGTGAAGCGCTTTGCGTCGGGGTTGTCCGGCTGGTTCGGGTCGGGCGTGTCGGGGTTGATCTCGGCGGCGTTGATGGTCAGCGTACCGGGCTCGTAGGTCACGCTGTAGTTACCCTGGCTGGCGTCGCCGGACGGGGTGATGGCATAGGTGCCCTTGGCCTCGCCCTGCTCGCGGGTCAGGTCATACTTGATGAGCGACTCGGGCTCGCCGTTCACGAGGCCCGTGACCGTGGCCGAGAAGGACGGGTCCTTCTCGCCGTAGTTCTTGGAGGCGTCGTTGGCCTTCACGACGACCTGGGCCTGCTTGATCTGGTAGGTCGTGTCGACGGAGCCGGAGTAGTTGCCCTTGCCCGTGATGGTCACCGTGACGGTGCCCACATCGGTGGTGTCATCGCTGTAGGACAGCTCGTAGTCGGTGCCCTCGACCAGGTCCTTGCCGGTGGTAGCGTCGTGGACCGTGGGCTTCTGCTGCTGGGACTGGCCGTTGTAGGTGACGTCAGACGGCGCGGTGATGGTGAAGCGCTTCTGCGTCGGGTCGTTCGGGTCGGGCGTGTCGGGGTTGATCTCGGCGGCCTTGATGGTCAGCGTGCCGGTGACCGTGTTCACGACGTAGTTCTGCGTCTGGTCGGTGCCAGCCGCGTCGGTGACCTTTGCGGTGCCGCTGAACGCGCCATCGTAGCTGCCCGCGTTCGTGCCCTTGGCGGAGTACGTGAGACCGCCCAGGGTCTGGCCAGCCAGCAGGCCGGTGGTCGTGTAGCCGGTGAGCTCATGCTCCTGGCCATCATAGGTAATGGTCTGGCTCTCGCCCGTGACCGTTGCAGGCATGGTGGCTGCCGTGATGGTCAGCGTGCCATCGGTGATCTCGACCGTGACCTTCTTGTAGTTCGGGCTGGTAGCCGTGAACTTGCCGGAGGTCAGGCCCATGGAGTAGGTGCCCACGTTCGTGCCCTGCGCGATGGCGGTCTCGCCGTCGTTCAGGCTGACGCTGATGGAGCCATCGACCGAAGCGGCATCAGAGGTCCAGCCCTCGACGGACTTCTGGGTGCCGTCGTAGGTGAACGAGCCGGACTTGCCCGTCACGTGGACGGTGGCCTCGTCGGCCTGGTTCACGGTCAGCGTGCCCTCAACCGGCGTGATGTTGTAGTTTGCAGCCTTCGTGTTGTCGTTCAGCTTGTAGGTGAAGGCGTTGTCCGCGGAGCCGGCGTTCGTGATGGTGCCGGTCACGTCGTAGGTCGCGCCCTCGCCCTCGACG
>JBJEKW010000079.1:4259-7272 GCA_051878835.1 Atopobiaceae bacterium | reverse complement strand
CCCTCAGGTCGAGCAAGGCGTTGCAGGCAGAAATCGAGCGTCTGCCAAAGGGGTACATTCGCAAGCGCGGTGTTCACGGACACGACTATTACTACCTGCAATGGCGGGAGGGCAAAAAGGTTCGAAGCCAGTATGTTCGTGCAGATGAAGTTGAGCGAATCCAGAAGGAGATTGACCTTCGGCACAAGCACGAACAGGCGCTAAAGGATCAAAAAGAGGCACGCAGGATGATTGTGCGCGCCCTCGGTAGGGTGCCGTCATGACACCCAAGCAAGCGGACGCCTTCGAGCGTCTGCTCCACATGCTGGACGAGCATGATTGGCTGCAGTACTTCATGGTGGTGGGGTCATGGGCAGAGTTCTTGTATTCCGAAGCCTCTGTTTTGGACGATTTCCAGCCGTACCTTAGAACTATGGACATTGATTTGCTCGTGCGCAATCTCAGGAAGCCGTCGCAGAAAGTAAGCGTCATTTCGGTAGCTCGTGATGAGGGCTACGTTGTTGACTCGGATTACATAGACGGCGTCACGAAACTCTATGACGATACTGGCTTGGAAGTTGAGTTTCTGATTGGGCAGATGGGGTCTGGAGTATATTCCGCGCTGCAGACAAATGTTGGTGTGACGGCGCAAGCGTTGCGCCATATGGATGTCATGCTCAGACACCCCACGATTGCTGCCTGGCGAGGTATGGACGTTGTCGTGCCTCTTCCTGAGGCATATGCGGCTCACAAGATGGTTATCAATAGTAGGCGCAAAGAAAAGGCACGGAAAGACGAGGCGGCGATGGCTGAGCTTTGGCCGTATCTAGACATCCAGAAATTTCACGAGGTTGTGGGAGAGATGTCGAAACGCGAGCGAGCTACAGTCGAAGAATATCTTGATTCGCATGACATGCGATGAGTAACGATTAGCCAAAGACGATATCAAGCGGCTAGTCCTTCTTGTGCGTGATGACGTGGCGAAGTTTTCCCAGCTATCGGGCATCGTTTAAGCGGTGTTAGACTTTGCTTGCAACCGACGGAAAGCGCCGGGGCGTGGGCCCATACGGGCGCGAGGATGACGAGCAAGGGGTATGGGTTTGCTGGGCGCACATAAACATAGCAACGAACGCCAGGCGGGGGAGCAGACTCCGGCAGAGGCTCGCTCCGCTATGGAGTCGTGCCCTACCCAAGGGGCGGCCCCTGCCCAGGGGACGGGCTCGGACGGTCAGCCCTCTGCCCGCAAGCGCCGCGGCGCCATCGTGCGCACGGTCGTGGGCATCCTCATAGCGCTGGTGGGCGCGGCCATGTTTCTGTATCCTATCGTCGACTCGAACCAGGCGCAGCAGCAGGCCTACGACACCATCGAGCGTGCCATGGTGACCGACACGCAGGACGCCCCCGCGGGCACCACCTCGGACGGGAAGCGCTCCAAGGACGGCGATCCCGCCTACCAATATCTAAGTGACTACAACCAGAAGGTCCAGGCGGGCACCGCTGGCGCCATCAACGACCCCTGGGGCATCGGCTCTAACACCGAGGAGCTCAGCCAGGTGGGGTTGGCCGACGACATCGTGGGCTCCATCACCATCGACCGCCTGAGCGAGACCATTCCGCTGTACCTGGGCGCCAGCAAGGACCACCTCAGTGTGGGCGCGTGCATCGTGGCCGGTACCAGCGCTCCCTTGGGAGGAGAGGGCAACAACTGCGTCATTGCTGCACACCGCGGCGCCTGGCACGGACTCACCATGTTTCGCGACATCGAGGACGTGCAGCTGGGCGACCTGGTGGTCATAAACACGCCCTGGGACACGCTGACGTACAGGGCCAGCCAGATAAAGGTCATCACGCCCGACGACGTGGACGCGGTAAAGCCCCAGGCCGGCCGCGACCTGGTGACCCTTCTGACCTGCCATCCGTACGGGCACAACTACCAGCGCTACCTGGTCATTTGCGAGCGCGTGCAGGGTGACGACGCCGCGGCCACCACTACGACCGCGCCGCACACCTCCACGATGACGTTCTTTGACTACATAAAGCAGGCCACGCTGCCCAGCGAGTCCCAGGACCTGACCGTGGAGCGCTGGGTGCGCGCCATCGGCCTGCTGGTGATGCTGGCGGCCGTGTGTGCGCTGGCGGTGTACTGGCCGTGGCGACTGATCCGCTGGCTGCGCGGCAGGGGCGCACGCCGGCAGTAGGCAAGTCATATGCCAGCAAGCCAGATGTCCTTCTTGACCTGGGACTTGCACGTAAGCTGACACTTGTGGAGACGCCTACAAAATCAACATCCCTGGTGGCGAGGGGCGCGCGCTAGTAGTAAAGTAGCTATTTGCGACTGTACAGGGGAGAGCTATGTTTCGCCCAGGTACAAACGCAAATCAGGGTCCCCAAGGAGCCGCCTTGGGTCGCGCGAGATACGACCCCGCGCACAATCCCTCCAGGCTTGAAGGAGTACACATGGCAGAAGAGAAGTACGTTCCCCGTCTGAAGGCTCAGTACTTCGACCACGTCCGCGACGACATGCAGAAGAAGTTCCAGTACCAGAACGTCATGCAGATCCCGAAGTTCGAGAAGATCGTCGTGAACATGGGTGTTGGCGAGGCCGCTACCGACGCCAAGGCCATCGACGGCGCCGTCAACGACCTGCGTGCCATCACCGGCCAGCAGCCTCTGATCACGCACGCCCGCAAGTCCATCGCTACGTTCCACCTGCGTCAGGGCCAGGCCATCGGTGCCAAGGTCACCCTGCGCGGCGACCGTATGTGGGAGTTCCTGGATCGCCTGATCGCCATCGCAATCCCGCGCATCCGCGACTTCCGCGGCATCTCGCCGAAGAGCTTCGACGGCCGTGGCAACTTCTCCATGGGCGTCACCGAGCAGCTGATCTTCCCCGAGATCGACTTCGACAAGATCGACCACGTCCGTGGCATGGACATCACCATCGTGACCACCGCTACTACCGACGAGGAGGGCAAGGCGCTTCTGGAGGCCTTCCACTTCCCGTTCAAGCAGGAGTAGGTCAAATAGTTTGTTA
>JBJEKW010000079.1:0-4159 GCA_051878835.1 Atopobiaceae bacterium | reverse complement strand
CTTCTGGAGGCCTTCCACTTCCCGTTCAAGCAGGAGTAGGTCAAATAGTTTGTTAGTTGCCCCAGCGTGGAGCTGGGGCCTCTTCCTGAAGGAGGATTTGTGGCTAAGACTTCGATGATCGTCAAGGCGAACCGCGAGCCGAAGTATTCGACGCGCAAGCAGTACCGCTGCCAGCGTTGTGGGCGTCCCCACAGCGTCTACCGCAAGTTCGGGCTGTGCCGTATCTGCTTCCGTGAGCTCGCGAGCAAGGGCGAGCTTCCTGGTGTCCGCAAGGCTAGCTGGTAAGGACACGGGGGCACCCGCGTAGAGGCGTCTGCGCCATGGGTGCAGACGAACCATTCGCGTAGTTTCATCATTAACAAAGGAGAAGGATCAATGAAGGTTACCGATCCCATTGCAGACATGCTCACGCGTATCCGCAACGGCAACACGGCGAACAAGGCTACGGTCACCATGCCGTCCAGCAAGGTGCTCGTCGAGATTGCCCGCGTGATCACCGAGGAGGGCTACCTCGAGAGCTATTCCGTCGAGGACACCACCCCCCAGAAGACTCTGCATGTGACCCTGAAGTACGGCCCCAAGCATTCCAAGGTCATCCGTGGCATCAAGCGCGTCTCCAAGCCCGGCCTGCGCATCTACTCCAAGGCCGAGGACCTTCCCCGCGTCCTGGGTGGCCTGGGCACCGCTGTTATCTCCACCTCCAAGGGCATGATGTGCGACCGCGACGCCCGTAGGCTGGGCATCGGCGGCGAGGTCATCTGCTACGTTTGGTAATTCCGGCCGGTAAGATAGGAGGAGACTAATGTCTCGTATTGGAAAGAAGCCTGTCACCGTCCCCGCCGGGGTCACCGTGACGATCAACGGCTCCACCGTCAATGTTAAGGGCCCGAAGGGCGAGCTCACTCGCACCTTCTCTGACCTCGTCAGCCTGGAGCAGGAGGGCGAGCAGGTCAACGTGAAGATCGTCGTTCCCGAGGAGTACGCCTCCCTGTCCGAGGACGAGTTCAAGAACACGAAGGCCTACAAGGCCGCCAACGCCCAGCAGGGCACCACGCGCACCGTGCTGTCCAACATGGTCGAGGGCGTCTCCAAGGGCTTCGTGAAGTCCCTCGAGCTCACCGGCGTCGGCTACCGTGCCGCGCTGAAGGGCAAGGACCTCGACCTGTCCCTGGGCTTCTCGCACCCCGTCATCTATGCCGCCACCGAGGGCATCTCGTTCGAGGTCCCCGACAACACGCACATCAACGTGCACGGCATCTCGAAGGAGCGCGTGGGCCAGGTTGCCGCCGAGATTCGCGGCAAGCGTCCTCCCGAGCCCTACAAGGGCAAGGGCATCCACTACGTGGGTGAGCACATCCGCAGGAAGCTTGGCAAGGCTGCTAAGTAGTCTCGCTAGCCACATAGAAGACCACCACCCCGTTAGGTGATGGCGCACCAAAGGAGAAGTTATGAACAAGACACAGGCAAAGAAGGCCGCGCTCAAGCGTCGTGCCCGTGCCGTGCGCGCCAAGGTGAAGGGCACCCCTGACCGTCCTCGCCTGACCGTCCACCGCACCAACGCCAACATCTACGCCCAGGTCATCGACGACGTGGACAGCAAGACCATCTGCTCTGCCTCCACCCTGAGCCCCGAGTTCCGTGCCACGGGCAAGATTGGCTCCAACAAGGAGGCTGCCGAGTTCGTCGGCAAGCTCGTCGGCCAGCGCGCCATCGAGAAGGGCGTCACGACGGTCCGCTTTGACCGCTCTGGCTTCCTGTATCACGGCCGTATCCAGGCTCTCGCAGACGGTGCCCGTTCCGCGGGCCTGAAGTTCTAGGAGGAATCACATGCCACGTGATCGCAAGCGCCAGGAGGATTCCGATCTTCAGGAGCGCGTCGTCTATATTCACCGCGTGTCCAAGACCGTAAAGGGCGGCCGCCGCATGTCGCTGCTGGCTCTCGTTGCCGTTGGTGACGGCAAGGGTAATGTCGGCATCGGTATGGGCAAGTCCGCCGAGGTGCCTCTGGCTATCAACAAGGCCGTCGAGGACGCCAAGAAGAACATGTTCCACGTGCCCGTCACCGACGGTGCAACCATTCCCCACGAGGTCGAGGGCCGCTTTGGTGCAGGCCGCATCATCATTCGCCCGGCCATCGAGGGTACCGGCGTCATCGCTGGCGGCCCCGTCCGTCCGCTGTTCGAGCTCGCCGGCATCACCAACGTCATCTCCAAGTCCCTGGGCACCGACAACCCTCTGAACGTCATCAAGGCTGCCGCCGAGGGCCTGAAGACCCTGTCCAGCCCCGAGGAGACCGCTGATCGCCGCGGCCTCACGGTTGGCCAGATGTTCGGCAGCAAGAAGGAGGCCTAGTCATGGCAGAGCAGAAGACTCTTACCGTGAAGCTCGTGCGCAGCGCCGTGTGCCAGGTGCCGAAGGATCAGACTCGCACCGTGCACTCGCTCGGTCTGAAGAAGATCGGCGACACCCATGTGCTGCCCGACAACCCGGGTGTCCGTGGAACTATCTTCAAGGTCAAGCACCTTGTTGAGGTAACTGAGAACTAAGGAGTCATCCAAATGCAGCTCAATGATCTTCGCCCCGCGGAGGGCTCCAGGAAGAACCGCAAGCGCGTTGGTCGCGGCAACGGCTCTGGCCGTGGCACCACCGCTGGTCGCGGCACCAAGGGCCAGCTCTCCCGCTCCGGTGGCGGCAAGGGCGCTGGCTTCGAGGGTGGCCAGACTCCTCTGGCCATGCGCCTTCCTAAGCTCCCCGGCTTCAGGAACCCCAACCGCACCGAGTACCAGCCCGTCAACGTCAGCCGTCTGGACGCCCTGTTCAACGATGGTGACACCGTGGACAGCGCCGCTCTGGTCGAGAAGGGCGTCATCAAGCACGATTACGAGCTCGTGAAGGTCCTCGGCGACGGCGACCTCACCAAGAAGCTCACCGTCAAGGTCGACAAGGTCTCGGCTTCCGCCAAGGCCAAGATTGAGGCGGCTGGCGGAAAGGTCGAGGCGGCTTGCTAAAGGGAATCGCGAACGCATTCCGTGTTAAGGAACTGCGCGAGAAGATCCTCATAACGATTGGCATTCTGGTCCTGTACCGGTTTGGCGCCTATCTGCCCGTGCCCGGCATCCCTGTGAAGGGGATGCTGGACGCGTGGCAGTCCTATGCGTCGGGCTCCGGTGCCATCGCCGTGCTGAACCTCTTCTCGGGCGGCGCCCTTTCGCGCATGTCCGTGTTTGCCCTCGGCATCATGCCGTACATCACCGCCCAGATCATCCTCCAGATGATGCAGGCGGTTATCCCGAGCCTCTCTACGCTCGCACAGGAAGGCGAGAGTGGCCAGCGCAAGATCACCCAGTACACCCGTTACCTCACGGTTGCCCTGGCCCTGATCAACGCAATCGGCTATCTGCTCCTCTTCAAGAGCGCCCAGTATGGTCTGGACTTCTCGAGCCTGGGCTTCCCCGAGTTCGTTGAGGACATCATCATCGTGGGCGTGCTGCTCGTGGGCGCCATCATCATCATGTGGCTTGGCGAGGTCATCACGCAGCGCGGCATTGGCAACGGAATGTCGCTTATCATCTTTGCCAACATCATGGCTGGCATCCCCACCGCGCTCATCAGCTCGGTGCAGAACTCGGCAGTGCTCACCATCGTTACCATTGCCATGGTCGTGGTGATCGTTCCCATCATCGTGTACATCGAGCGCGGCCAGCGCCGCATCCCGGTGCAGTACGCCAAGCGCATGGTGGGTCGTCGAATCATGGGTGGCCAGTCCACGTATCTGCCCATCAAGGTGAACACGGCCGGCGTTGTGCCCATCATCTTCGCCTCGGCCATCCTGTACTTCCCGGCCCAGATTGCCGTGTTCTTCCCCAGCGTCAACTGGATGCAGGTCTTTGCCAATGCAGTCTCGTCCGGTTGGCTCAACTGGATTCTGTCCGTTGTACTGATCGTCTTCTTCGCGTACTTCTACACCGCCATGGTGTTCAACCCCGAGGAGACGGCAGACCAGCTGCGCAAGTCGGGTGGCTTCATCCCGGGCGTCCGTCCGGGCCAGGCCACGGCGGATTACATCAAGCACACGCTTGATCACATCACGTTGCCCGGCGCCCTGTTCATGGCCGTGATCGCGGTGGTTCCTTCCATCGTGTTCACCTTCACGAACAAC
>JBJEKW010000078.1:0-36679 GCA_051878835.1 Atopobiaceae bacterium | reverse complement strand
AACATGACCGAGGCCGCCAACGTCCTGCACGTGACGCAGCCCACGCTGTCGCGCCAGATGGCCGACCTCGAGCGCCAGCTGGGATGCACCCTCTTTGTGCGCACGAACCGCGCGACCACGCTGACCGCGGACGGCATGCGCCTGCGCCAGCGCGCGGAGGAAATCATGCAGCTGGTGCAGCAGACCGAGGACGAGATGGGCACCAAGCGCGAGGTCGCGGGCGTCGTGCGCATAGGCGCCGGCGAGACCCAGGCCATGCGCGTGCTGACCGACACCTTTGCCGAGCTGCGCCGCGACCACCCCCGCGTGACCTGCCAGCTCTACACCGGCAACGCCGACGCCGTGGAGGAGCGCCTGGAGCGCGGCCTCGTTGACTTTGCCCTGATGATCGAGCCCGTTAACGTGGAGAAGTACGACAGTCTCAAGCTGCCCACCCGCGATACGGTGGGCGTCGTCGTGGGGACGCGCGGCCCATGGGCCGCGCTTGAGTCCGTGACCCCGCAGACTCTGGTGCAGATGCCGCTGCTGGTAAGCTCGCGCACCACGCACCAGACGTTTGACCTGGCGGCATGGTCCGGTGGCCTCGTCACGCCTGGACGCCTGAACGTGGTGGGCACCTTTGACCTCATCGGCAACGCGGCGCTCCTGGTCGAAGCCGGCGGCGTGTGCGCGCTGGGCATCGACCACCTGTTGGAGCTACAGACCAACCGACTGCGCTTCCTGCCGCTGGAGCCGCAGCTCACCACCGGGTCGGTGGTGGCATGGAAGCGGCACAGGATCTTCTCGCCTGCGTGCGAGGCGTTCTTGGAACAGCTAAGGGCCACGCTGAACCGATAGGGCGTGGCGCCAGAAGCGACCAGCTCTGGCGCTACGCGCCGTAGCGCGCGAGAATGTCCGCACGATGCTGCAGCAGGTACTCGCGCATGAAGGGGATGGAAAAGGCGACGAACCCCGGTGCGGTGCTCTCGATGATCTGGCGCTCAATCAGAATCCTGCGATATGTGTTGGCACTTGGCGCAGACATGCCCATACGTCGAGCAACCTCTGACGTGGATGACGCGCTCTCGTCCTGGGTCATTGCCAGGAGATAGTCCACCGCCGGCTTCGTCAGCCCCGAAATGGCCGTCTCCAAGACCGACGAGCCAAACTCCTGCAACGCAACCTCGGAACCGCGCCTGGCATCCGCCAGCGTGATGGTGACGGACTCCCGCGAGTGCCGGCGCCCTTCTCGCCAGACGTAGTAGCCGACCAGCTGGATCAGGTACGCGTAGCCATGCGACTGCCCGGCCGCGTAGGCCAGCGCGTCGTCGTCGATGTGCAGGCCCGACGCCTCGATCGTCTTCCTGAGTGCGCGGGCGACCTCTTCCGTTGGGATGCTGGCAAGCTCCTCCGCCTTCGCACGGCGCAGGAACGTGATTCCCTCGCCGTTCAGAAGGTCAAGCACACCCGTGGTAATGCCCGCAAACAGCAGGCCGATGTCCTGTTGCTCGCGAATCATGTACTGGACGCTCGTGGCTATGGTTGCCATCTCGTCCCGGGAGGCATCCTGGACCTCGTCCACGGTTATCAGCAGACCCGAGTCATGCTTTGTGAGCGAGCGCGTTGCACGGGAAAGCACCTCCCTGAACGAGAGTTCCTCCGCCGCTCCGCCCAGACGCGCCTCGGCGGAAACGATAGGCAGCGAGATTTTGATGTCGAAAGCCTTGAGATGAGTGTCGTGAGCAAGCTGCTCCTGTATTGAGGCACAGAGCGGCTCCCTTCCCGACACATTCACCACCGTCCAGCCTCGGTCGCTGGCGATGTCACCCAGCTCGGTCAGAAGGACGGTCTTTCCCGAGCCTCGCGGGCCAGTGATACGCATAAGCCGTCCCGGGGCACCTGGCCCCTCGTCCATGCCATCCATGAAGTCGTCGATAACGGCTTCGCGGCCAATGATCACGGGAGGCGTCATGCCAGCCGTTGGTTTGAATGGATTGACGAGCCTGCGCTGCTTGGCCATGGGTCCCTCCTTCGTGCTCGGCAGTAGAAATTATAGAGGATATAGAAATTTTAGAAAAAATAGAAATTATAGAAAGCCTAGTCGGCCCTGCGGCGGTCGCCCTCCCAGTTCAGCAGCAGACCGGAGCACACGATCACGAACACGCTGCCACAGTTATGCACAAGGGCACCCGTCACGGGGTCCAACACCGCCAGAATTGCCAGCACCACGGCAACGAAGTTCAAGGTCATCGAGAAGGTCAGGTTCGCTCGAATGGTCTTCATGGTGCGGTGGGACAGCGCCACCAGGTGCGGCAGCTCGGCCACGTTGTCGCGGGTGATCACGATGTCCGCGGCGTCCATGGCAATGTCCGAGCCCACACCACCCATGGCTATGCCCACGAACGCACGCTTCAGGGCCGGTGCGTCATTCACGCCGTCGCCCACCATGGCCAGGCGCTCGCCGCCCTGCTCCGCCCGGGCGACGTAGGCCATCTTGTCCTCGGGTCGGCAGTCGGCCACGCACTCCCCCATGCCCAGGCTGTGTGCCACGGCCTGGGCCGCCGCCCGGCAGTCGCCCGTCAGCAGGACGGAGCCCACCTCCTGGCTCTCCAGCGACCACACCAGGCCCGCAGACTCGGGCCGCGGATCGTCAAACAGCGCCACCAGGCCCGCCACCCGGCCATCCACGGCCACGTAGGACACCGTGCACCCCTGACGCAGCAGGTCGGCGGAGCCAAAGTCCTGCTGCGCGTCCGCGCTGACGCCCAGCCGGGACATCATGGTCGCATTCCCCACGCACACCCTGCGGCCGCCCACGACGGCATCGACGCCCTGGCCAGGCACCATGCGAAACTCGTCCGGCTGGGACACGTCCGCGCCGGACGCGCGCACGTGATCCACGACGGCCCTGCCCAGGGGATGCTCGCTGCGCAGCTCCGCGGAGGCGACCAAGGCGGCCAGCTCCGCGTCCCTAAAGCCGGCTCCCGACAGCGCGCACAGCCTCGTCACGCCGGGCTTGCCCCTGGTAAGGGTACCCGTCTTGTCGAATGCCAGCTTGCGCACCTGCGCCAGGCGCTCCAGGGCGTCACCCTCCTTCACCAGAAAGCCGTGGCGTGTGGCGTTGCCGATGGCCGCCATGATGGCCGTAGGCGTGGCCAGCACCAGCGAGCAGGGGCAAAAGACCACCAGCACCGTGACGGAGCGCAGGATCTCGCCGGTGAACGCGTAGGCCAGCACGGCGGCGGACAGGGCGCCCACCACGACCCAGGTGGCCCAGCGGTCGGCCATGCGCACGACCTTGGCCTTGCCCGCGTCTGCGCTCTGCACCAGGCGCACCATGCGCTGGATGGAGCCATCCTCGCCCACGCGCGTGGCGCGCACGTCGATGGCGCCAAACTGGTTCGTGGTACCAGAGGTCACAGTGTCACCCGGCTGCTTGTCCTGCGGCATGGGCTCGCCGGTCATGACCGCCTCGTCCACGCTGGTGCTGCCATTGACCACCTCGCCGTCCACGGGGATGGCCTCGCCCGGCAGCACGCGCACCAGCTGTCCCAGCTGAACCTGTGCCGCGGGCACCTCGGTCTCGTTCCCGTCCGCACCCACCACGCGTGCCACGCGAGGCGTCAGCTCCACCAGGCGCTGGATGCCCGAGCGGGCACGCTGGGTCGTTATCTCCTCCAGAAGGCCGCCCAGCTGCATGATGAGCGCTACCTCTCCGGCGGCAAAGTACTCCCCTATGCACACGGAGGCCACGAGGGCTATGGACACCAGCATGTCCGCCTTTATGTCGTGGTCACACACAACGGCTATGGCCGCGCGCACCACGATGGGCACGCCGCACAACACGATGGCAACCCAAGCCGGATCAAAGGGCAGCACGGCGCCCGCCCCCGCGATGCTGGCCACGAGTGCCACCGCGGAAATCACCAGCAGGGTCACGTCCTTCCGCGTGCCACCCGCATCCAGCAGCGCCTCGATCTTCTGTCTCATGAACTCTACCCCCAATACCGAACGTTATGTTCGGTATAATACAGGCCGTACGCAAATTTGAAGAGTCACTTTGCCCGACCGGTGCGTTACGGGACACGCGTGCCAAAGTGTACGAAACGGGACGAGGTCAGCATGGACCGCAGGCAGCGAAAGACACGCACCGCCATCTACCAGGCATTCGAGTCGCTGGTGAACGAGGAGCCCTACGCGCAGATCACGGTGGCCCAAATAATCGAGCGTGCGGACATCGGCCGCAGCACGTTCTACGCCCACTTCCAGACGAAGGACGAGCTGCTGGACGACATGTGCACGCAGATCTTCGACCACATCTTCGAGGGCGTGAACACCCACTGCATCACGCACCGCGCACTGAACGACACCGACCTCGAGGGTCGCCTTGCCCACCTGCTGTACCACCTGCGCGACAACTACGCCAGTATCTGCGGCAAGCTGCTCAAGGAGGGCGAGCCGCACTTCACGCGGTATTTCTCGACCAGGCTGCGGGAGCTCATACAAAAGGGCACGCCCTCCATTCCGGAAGGCGTGCCCCAGGACCTGGCACTCGATATGTACGTAAGCTCCTTCAGGCAGGCGGTCGTCTGGTGGGTGGACCGGGGCGAGAAGGACGATCCCGAGCAGCTGGCCTCGTGGTATGCGCGGGTGGTCGGCCTTTAGCTCAGTCGCTCGCGGACGGCAGAGAGGGCCTTGGCTGCGTCGGCATCCAACAGAATGCTCCTTTGGTCCAGCTGCGAGGGCGCTAGTACTTCACCCTTGTTCAGCTGCACGTAGGTAGCATGGCGGTTCTGGTTCGTCAGCCTCCAGAACGGATACTTGATGATGACCGGGGTGTTGCCGCCCACGCCCACCTCCAGAAGCACCACGCGGTCATGGCGGTGTTTGCGCAGGAATTCGTCGTATCGACGGGCCGCCACATGCCAGCCCTCGTCCTCCACGAACGCGTCGTCGCTGCGCAGGTTGGGCACCATGGGCTCGCCGCAGCGCGGACAGCGCGGCAACAGGTCCGAGGAGACGCGCATGTTGCGCTGCTCCTGGGCCATGCGGCGCATCAAGTCCTCGTTGTCGTAGGTCTTCTGGTGGCAGGGCTTTGAGCACTGCAGCAGGCCGTAGTCGCCCTGCGTGTAGAACAGCCGGTCGTGGTCGATGCCGGCACGCTGGAACTGATGGTCCACGTTCGTGGTCAGCACGAAGTAGTCGCGACCTTCCAGCATGTGCGCCAGGTCCAGATAGGGCTGGCCAACGGGGCAGTCGTAGCGGTTCAGCCAGATCATGCGGCTCCACCAGGCCCAGTAGGTCTCCTGGTCCGGAAAGGGATAGAAGCCGCCGGAGTACATGTCGGTAATGCCGTACGCGTCGCGGAAGTCTGCAAAGTTGTCGTCGAAGCGCCTCCCGGCGTACGAGAAGCCCGCCGCGGTCGAGAGGCCCGCGCCGGCGCCCACCAATACGGCGTCGGCCTCCTTGATTGCGTCCGCAATCCTATCCACGCACTCCAAGAAGTCCGCGGTAGATGTCATAATCCACTGGCTTGAAAACATCAAAAATCACCTTCATCTGGCTGTTGGTCCGACTCTTCCAGTCGCGCACCGTATCCACCGCCACCTGCGCGGCATCGCGGTTGGGGTAGCCGAACTCCCCCGTCGAGATGCAGCAGAACGCCACGCTGCCCAGCCCCAGCTGCTGCGCCAGGTCCAGGCACGACAGGTAGCAACTCTCCAGCAACGCGCGGTCATGCCGTGTGGGCCTGGAACCGCCTACGATGGGCCCCACCGTATGAAGCACATACGTCGCCGGCAGGTTGTAGCCGGGCGTCACCTTGGCGTGGCCCGCAGGCTCCTCGTGTCCCTGCGCATCCATCTGGCGCGCGCACTCCAGACGCATCTGGATGCCCGCGTACGTCTGGATGGCGTTGTCGATGCAGCGGTGGTTGGGCACAAAGCAGCCCAGCATCTGGCTGTTGGCCGCGTTCACGATGGCATCCGCCCGCAGGCACGTGATGTCGCCGCGCCACACGGCTATGCCCTCGGGCAAGAAGGGCAGCTCGCTCGCGTCGGTGACGCCACCGCGCTCGTCCAGCCTCCCCTGCAGGTACTCGTCCTGCACGCGCAGCAGCTTGGGGTCGACCGGCTCCGGCGGACGCACGTTCACTAGGGCCCGCAGCAGCAGACGCTGCCCCTCCGCGTCTGCGGGCGGTTCCGGCGTGTCGCCACCCCAGGCCCTTCTTTCCTCCTCGAGCGCATGGATGAGCCAAAGGCGCCGCTCGTCCTGCGTCATGTCCTTCTCCATCGGATTCCTCCGTTCGCATTCGTCTGCAGCCGTGCTCATCGTGGCAATACTACCAAACATGTCAAGTTTTTCTTGACAGGTTACGTGTCACAACATATATTACATGTTAGGCGCCGAGAGGGTGCCTTGGACACGTAAGGCCGGGCACGACACCGCGCGACCTTCCAGGGAGAGGAACAGCTATGGACGCACAGGACTGTCTGCAGACGCTTCGCGAGATCAAGGACGTGTCGTTTGCCACGGTGGACCAGGAGGGTCACCCCCAGATCCGCATCATCGACGTGATGCTGGTGGAGAAGGGCGCGCTCTACTTCTGCACCTCGCGCGGTAAGGACTTTCATGCGCAGCTGCTTCGCGACCCGCACGTGGCCATCGTGGGCATGACGCGCGACTACAAGATGGTGCGCCTGGCCGGCGAGGTGCGCTTCGTCACCAACGACCCTCACGCCTGGATCGACCGCATCTTCGAGGAGAACCCCTCCATGAACGACGTCTATCCCGGCAAGTCCCGCTACGTGCTCGACCCGTTCGTCATCGACAACGGCTGCGTGGAGCTGTTCGACCTGGGCGTCTCCCCCATCTACCGCAAGACCTTCTCGCTGGGCGGAGCGCCCACGCACGTGCAGGGCTTCCAGATAACGGATGCCTGCATCGGCTGCGGCAAGTGCGCGCGCAACTGCCCGCAGCAATGCATCACCCCCGGCAAGCCCTACCTCATCAACCAGGAGCACTGCCTGCACTGCGGCCTGTGCTACGAGAACTGCCCCGTCCAGGCCATAGTGAAAAGAGGGTAAATGCTCACGCAGATTTGGGACCTTCTGGTCCAGCGATGGGGCTTCTTCCAAGGCCTGCTCGTGGAGCACGTGGAGATCTGTCTGGTGGCCATAGTCATCGCCATCGTGTTCGGCGGCATCGCCGGCATCCTCATCAGCGAGTACCGGAAAGCGGCCAAGCCCACGCTGGGCGTCGTGAACTTCCTGTACACCATCCCTTCCATCAGCATGCTGGGCTTTCTCATTCCCTTCAGCGGCGTGGGCGACGCCACCGCCGTCATCGCGCTTACCGTTTACGCGCTGTTGCCCATGGTGCGCTCCACCTACACGGGCATGACCAACGTGGACCCCGCCATCATGGAGGCCGCCAAAGGCATGGGCGGCACACGCATGCAGACGCTCGTGCGCGTGCAGCTGCCGCTGGCCCTGCCCGTCATCATGAGCGGCATCAGGAACATGGTCACCATGACCATCGCACTCGGCGGCATCGCGTCCTACATCGGTGCGGGTGGCCTGGGCGTGGCCATCTATCGCGGCATCACCACCAACAACACGGCCATGACCATCGTGGGCAGCCTCCTCATAGCGGTGCTGGCCCTGGTGGTCGATGCCCTCCTGGGCTTCGTAGAGAAGCGCATGCAGATGCGCGGCCAGAAGGCCAAGCGCACCAACCGCAGGCTGGCCATCGGCGCAGTCGCGGTGTGCGTAGCCGCCGTGCTGGGCACCGCGGTGCCGGGCATGCTGGCGGGGCCCAGCGCCACCATCCAGGTGGCGACGAAGCCCATGACCGAGCAGTACATTATGGGCGAGGCGCTCAAGACGCTGATTGAGCACGACACCAACCTGAAGGTGAACCTCACCGAGGGCGTCGCGGGCGGCACCTCCAACCTCGAGGCGGGCATGGAGTCCGGGCAGTTCGACCTGTACCCGGAGTACACGGGTACCGGATGGGCCGCGGTCCTCAAGAACGAGGGCACCTACTCCGAGGACGAGTTCGACCAGCTGCAGGCCGATTACCAGCAGAGGCTGGACATGAGCTGGGTCGGAATGTACGGCTTTGGCAACACGTTCGGCATCGCCGTGCGCAACGACGTGGTGCAGAAGTACAACCTGCAGACCTACTCGGACCTCGCTAAGGTTGCCGACCAGCTGAACCTGGGGGCCGAGCCGGACTTCTTTGAGCGCGAGGACGGATACGATGCCCTCTGCAACACCTACGGCATGAGCTTCGGCAAGACCACCGAGATGGACGCGGGACTGAAGTACGACGCCCTCGCCCAGGGCAGCGTGGACGCCATCATCATCTACACCACCGACGGCAAGCTTAGCACCGCGGACGCGAAGGTGCTCACCGACGACAAGGGCTTCTTCCCCTCCTACCAGTGCGGCAACGTCGTACGCAACCAGACGCTGCAGCAGCACCCCGAGCTGCGCACGGAGCTCGAGAAGCTGCAGGGCACCATCTCCGAGCAGGATATGGCCCGCATGAACTACGAGGTGGAAGAGGAAGGCAAGGACCCCAAGGCCGTGGCCGAGGAGTTCCTGAGCTCGAAGGGACTGATCTGATGAGCACCACGACGACCAAAGACATCGCAATCGAATACCGCGACGTCAGCAAGTCCTATGGCCAGAAGGCCGTGCTCAGCCACCTGAGCCTGGAGGTCCCCAGAGGCGAGTTCGTCACCATGATCGGCTCCTCCGGAAGCGGCAAGACCACCGCGCTCAAGATGGTGAACCGCCTGATAGAGCCCACCTCGGGCACCGTGCTGGTGGACGGCCACGACGTCCGCGAGACCGACCCCATCCAGCTGCGCCGAAACATTGGCTACGCCATCCAGGGCAGCGTCCTCTTCCCCCACATGACGGTGGAGGACAACATCTCATACGTGCCCAACCTGCTGAACAAGCGCGACCACGAGCGCACGCGCAAGGCCGTGCACAAGTGGATGGACATCGTGGGGCTTGAAGAGGATCTCCTGGACCGCTATCCGTCCGAGCTCTCGGGCGGCCAGCAGCAGCGCGTGGGCATCGCGCGCGCCCTGGCGGCGTCACCGGACATCCTGCTGATGGACGAGCCGTTTGGCGCCGTGGACGAGATCACCCGCGGGCAGCTCCAAGCGGAGATCTCGCGCATCCACCGAGAGACCGGCATCACCGTCATGTTCGTGACGCACGACATCGGCGAGGCGCTGCGCCTGGGCACCCACGTGCTGGTGCTCGACGGCGGCAAGGTCCAGCAGTATGGCAAGCCCGAGGAGATCCTGGCGGACCCCGCGACGAAGTTCGTCGAGCGACTGGTCTCGCGCCAGCGCCACACCTGCGACCTGTCGGAGGACCAGCTGTGCGCCTGCGAGCACAGCGGCGCGGCGCGGGCCAGGGCGGCACTCGCCGCACGGTAGCGGCCGACGCGGGACGCAACATAACGGAAAACACAAGGGGCGAGGAGAAGAACATGGGCAACACAATTCCCGATACCATGCGCGCCATAGTGGTCCACGAGGCAGGAGGGCCCGAGGTGCTGAGTCTGGAGCAGCGCCCCGTGCCGGCCCTGAAGCCAGGTTGGTCGCTGGTGCGCGTGCGCGCTCGCGGGCTCAACCACTCCGAGGTGTTCACGCGGCAGGGCCTCTCGCCCTCCGTCGCGTTTCCACGCATCCTGGGGATTGAGTGTGTGGGAGAGGTCGCGGCAACGACCGACCCGCAGCGTCTCCCCGTGGGCCAGAAGGTGGTCTCCATCATGGGCGAGATGGGCCGGGCCTTCGACGGCAGCTATGCGGATTACACGCTGCTGCCTAATATGCAAATCTACCCCGTGGAGTCGAACCTGCCCTGGGAGGTGCTCGCAGCCATCCCCGAGACCTGCTACACCGCGTACGGCTCCCTGCTGAACCTGCACCTGAAGGCCGGTCAGACGGTCCTCGTGCGCGGTGCGACCAGCGGCGTGGGCATGTCATTCGCGAAGCTGGCGCGATCCATGGCGCCGGGGGTGCACCTCGTGGGCACCACCCGCAGCGAAGCACGCGCTGGGCTACTGCTGGACGCCGGCTACGATGGCTCGGTGCTCGACCAGGGCGGCAAACTGCAGGTAGAGGGCCGTCCCTATGAGCGTGTGCTGGAGCTCGTGGGGCCAGCCACCCTTAAGGATACGTGTAGCCATGTGTCGGAGGGCGGCATCGTCTGCAGCACGGGCCAGCTGGGCGGCGTATGGTTCATGGAGGACTTCGACCTCATAGTCGACCTGCCGGCTAACGGCTTCCTGACGAGCTTCTACTCGGGGAACGTGGACGAGGAAAAGCTCGCGGGACTCATCGAGCATGTCGAGCTGAAGGGCGTGGACATCACGCCCACCAGAATCTTCTCGCTCGACCAGATGGCGGACGCCCATCGCTTCCTGGAGAGCTCAAAGGGCTTTGGCAAGACAGTAGTGACGGAATAGGTACTTCGCATGCAGATAACCAGCAAACTCACGATGGCGGCGCACATGGTGTGCGCCATAGACTACTTCGGCGACACCAGGCCCGTGACCAGCACCTTCTTGGCCGGCAGCATCGGCACCAGCCCCGTGATGGTGCGCACCATCATGAGCATGTTGAAGCAGGCGGGCATCATCCAGTCCAGCAAGGGCAAGTCCGGCA
Organism: Atopobiaceae bacterium; assembly: GCA_051878835.1. GTDB lineage: Bacteria > Actinomycetota > Coriobacteriia > Coriobacteriales > Atopobiaceae > Olsenella_K. The sequence goes on along the minus strand of JBJEKW010000078.1, from coordinate 26,004 downwards.
TCACGCTGGCCCGGCCCCTGGAGCAGATAACCCTTCTGGACCTGTGGCGTGCCGTCGACCAGAGCGACGCCGAGTCGCTGTTCCACTTCCATGAGAATCCCTGCCCCCAATGCCCGGTGGGCGGCAACATCCACGCCGCCCTGGACGACCGTCTGCAGGCTGCCCAGCAGGCGCTGGAAGACCAGCTACAGCGCACCACCCTCGCAGATATCGAGAAGGACATTCGCAAGCTGGCAGCCAGCTAGGACCAGGCCAAGCGCATTGTTACGCATCAGATACGCAACCAAAAAGGCGACGCCACGAGTTCGTGACGCCGCCTTTTGTTCAATGAGCTGCAGGAACGCCGGTTTCATCGGCAGCGCCCTTGATGCAGGGCAATGCACGATTGAAGTGCCCTTCTTGCCTAGGCTACCAGGAAAGGAGCTCGTAGCCGTCGTTGGTGACGACCAGCTGGACCTCCCACTGGGCCGAGTCACTGCCGTCGGCGGTGCGCACGATCCAGCCGTTTTCCTTGTCGGTGGTGATGTCGTGGGCTCCGGCGTTCACCATGGGCTCGATGGTGAAGCACATGCCCGGCACCAGGATGGGGCCGGTGCCCTCCTCGCTCGTGAAGCTGACGAACGGGTCCTCGTGGAACTCCAGGCCGATGCCGTGGCCGCCGTACTCCTCGACCACGCTGTAGCCGGCGTCGGTGCACACCTTGTTCACCGCGGCGCCCACGTCGCCCAGGTGGCCCCAGGGCTTCACGGCAGCCAGACCGGCCTTCACGGAGTCATGGCAGACCTCGACCAGGCGCTTGCGCTCGGGGCTGACCTCGCCGATGCAGAACATGCGGCTGGAGTCCGAGAAGTAACCGCCCTTGATGGTGGACATGTCCACGTTGATGATGTCGCTATCCTGGAGCACGTCCTTCTCGTTCGGGAAGCCGTGGCACACGACGTCGTTGATCGAGGTGCACACGCTGTAGGGGTAGCCCTCGAAGTTGAGGTCGGCCGAGACCGCGTCATGCACGCCCAGGTACTCCTCGACCCAGCGATTGATGTCCATGGTCGAGGTGCCCGCGCCGATGTGCTGGCCCACGTAGTCCAGCACGCCCATGTTTACGGCGGCGGAGGCCTTGATGCCCTCGACGTCGGCGGCGGTCTTCAGCAGCGAGCGGGGCAGCACCTCCTCGCCCTGCAGGTACAGCTCCTCCATACGCTCGTCCGACGAGGCGTGGCACTTCTTGTACTTCCTACCGCTGCCACACCAGCAGGGGTCGTTGCGGCCGGGAACCGGCAGATTGTCGAACATCGTCAAGTCCTCCTATCAGGGAACGTAAGGTATCGCCCGCTAGCATACCGCAGTATGGCCAGCCAGCGGCAATGTCCCTAGTGCACAAGGCTCCTGACGGCACTCACGAATCTTTGCACCTCGGGCCTGGGATTTCGTGGATAGGCCAGAAACACCGGCACTCGCAGGCCGCAGCTCAGCGGCACCCCGACGAAGGCGGGATGGATACCTGACCACGCACCGCAGGTCAGAACAGCGGCGTCTCCCTTCGCCTCCGCCTGGTTGAAGAGCGAGAAGTCGAAGCGGTCCACGTCCCTGATGCGTACACCGCGAGACTCCAGGTCATCGCGAAGGTCGTCCATAGCGTCGTTAGCGTTGCGAAACACGCAGAGGCGCTTGCCCACGAGGTCGTCCACCTTCACCTCGCGCCGCGAGGCCAACGGGCTCGCGTACGGAACGTCCACGCAGAACGAAACGTCCAGCATCCTGAGCAGGTTGGCGGACCCGCCCCAGCGGGGCGTAGAATAGCTGGACTGCAGCACGTCCACCTCCTGCCCCAGATGCGCCATCACGGAGTCTGGAGCATAGAGATCGTCCACGGGAACAATCTCCAGCTTCAGGCCGGGCTCGAGGCGACGCACGTCTTGCCACATGCGCAGTAGCTGCCGCGCCGGAGCCATCATTGACTTTCCCAGGCGAATGGTGCCTCCTGCTTGCCCCGCGTCCTTGGCGCGCGCAAGGACGCCCTCAGACTCGCGGATGATCCTCTGCCCACCCTCCACCACGAGTCTGCCAGCCTCCGTCAGCGACACCCCGGAATGGGACCTCACGAACAGCACCAGGCCATGCTCGGCCTCAAAGCCCGAGACCTGTTTCACGAGGGCCGGCGTGGAGATATTCAGCCTCTGGGCGGCCTTCGAGAAGCTGCCCAGGTTCGCAGCGGCCACGATGGCATCCAGCCTCCTGTCGTACATTCTGTCTCCTTTCAGCGCCGCCCAGCCAGCCGGGCGTGAACCTGTGGTTAACGCCACTCCAACATATCAGTTATTCTCACCGCTCTGCCACGACCCTAGAATCGCGACCATAAGTCAGCAGCTATTCAGCCGCTGGAACCGATTCCACCAGGAGGTCGTCATGAGCAATTGGCTACAGCTTGAAGGGGATGTCTGCGCCGTCACCGGCGCCTTGGGCGGCATGGGTGCCGAGATCTGCCGCGAGTTCGCACGCAATGGGGCCAACGTGGCCCTGCTGGACCTGGACCAGATAAAGCTGGACGAGGCCGCCACGCAGCTGCAGAAGGACTTTGGCGTGAAGGCGCGCGGCTACCACATGGACGCCACCTCGGAGGACGAGGTCCAGGCAGCGGTCGACGCCATCGTCGAGGAGTTCGGGCGCGTCGACGTGCTGGTGAACACCGCCGGCATCCTGCGCTTCGCCCCGATGGAGGACCTGCCGCTCTCCGACTGGAAGGCCGTCCTGAACGTGAACCTGACGGGCTACTTCATCACCTCGCAGCGCTTCGGCCGCCAGATGATCAAGCAGCACGGCGGCAGGCTCGTGCACATCTCCACGGTGGCGTCCCACTCGCCCGAGACGTTCTCCGGTGCCTACTCGTCCAGCAAGGCCGGCGTCAACGAACTCTCCCAGATGCTCGCGACCGAGTGGGGCCCCTATGGTGTGCGCTCCAACTGCGTGGAGCCGTGCTTCGTGAAGACGCCCATGTCCGCGGACTTCTACAGCGACCCCGAGGTCGAGCGCGGCCGCTCGCGCCTCATCGCGACCCGCCGCATCGGGGAGGTCACGGACATCGCCAACGCGGTGATGTTCCTGGCATCCAAGCGCTCCGACTTCACGACCGGCACCGCCATCAAGGTGGATGGCGGCTTCTCCAACATGATGGGCGACCTGACCCCCAAGCCGGGCGGGCGCAGGGCCTACGCCGAGAACTACCTGAAGGGCCGCGGCTTCGAGCTGTGGTCCGACGAGTCGGGCGTGAACAAGCCCACCGACCAGTAAACGACTTCGAGAAGGACACCCATGGAATCGAAAACGTCTAATAACGAGGGACGCGCGAAGGTCCTTGCGGCCGCCTGCGTCACCATGTTCTTCATCAGTTCCATCGCACTGTACTCCGTCGTCAGCAAGAACCTCCTGGCGCAGTATTCCAGCTGGGGCAACTCGCTCACCTGGGCATTCCCCGTCTTCCAGACCATCATGGCCGTGACGGGCATCTTCGCCGGCCGCATATGCGACAAGTTCGGCCCCCGCAAGGTGGTCATAGCCGCCGCAGTCTGCTATGGCCTCGGCTGGTTCCTCTCGGGCACCGCGACGGAGCCCTGGCAGTTCTACCTGTACTTCTCCGTCATCGCAGCCATCGGCAACGGCCTTGGCTACAACCCGGCGCTCACCACCGGCCAGAAGTGGTACATCGACCGGAAGGGCTTCGCCTCGGGCATCACGCTGGCGGCGTCCACCGCAGGTCCGGCCGTGCTCTCCCCCTTCCTTGCCTCCGCGCTCATCCCGGCGCTCGGCATTTCGGGTGGCCTCAAGGTCCTCGGCGTCATCTTCTTTGTCACGATCCTCTGCTCCGCGCTCTTCCTGCACGCACCCGAGGACGGCTGGGTGCCCCAGGGCTTCAAGGCGCAGGCCAGCACCGCCCACGCCGGCACCTTTGGCGATCTGACTCCCGGCCAGATGGTTCGTACGCCGCGGTTCTGGGTCCTCATCGTCACCTTCGCCTGCGCGGCAACCGCGGGCACGCTCCTGGTAGGCAAGGTGGCGTCCATCGCGGCCGTCCAGCTGTTCCAGGACCCCAACTCTGCGGCCGCGGTAGCGGTAGGCGGCTTGGTGGTCACCGTGAACACCGTGTTCAACCTCGTTGGACGCCTGAGCTTTGGCCAGATCACCGACAAGATTGGCGGCTACAAGTCGCTCCTCGTGATGCTGGTCATCACCATCGTCGCCCTCGTGCTCATGAGCGTGAGCTTCACCCAGGCGATGTTCTTCGTGGCACTGGCGCTGCTGGGCTTCAGCTTTGGCGCACTCTTGGTGATCTACCCGCCGCTGACGGGCGGAGCATTTGGCACCACGAACCTGGGCGTCAACTACGGAATCATGTTCCTGGGCTACGCCGCCTCCACCTGGATCAGCCAGCCCATCGCCGCGGTTCTGTACCACCCCGAGGCGGGCAACGCCGCCTACCAGCAGTCCTTCATGGGCGCCGTGGTCATCGCGGCCATCGCCGTGGTGCTGGCCATCTACATGATGGTGTCCGACTCCAAGCGGGCACGCGCCTAGCGGCCCGTACCGCACGTTCTTCTCACCCACTCCAAGACAGGAGGTACCAGCATGTCTGACGAACAGGTCCGCATAGCCGTCATAGGCGCGGGCGCCATGGGCAGGAACCACATTCGCTTCGTGACCGAGGAGCCCGCGGCGCAGCTGGTGGCCATCGCCGACGCCTTCGAGGGCGCCCGCGCCACCGCAGAGGCGGCCGGGGTACCGTTCTACACTGACCCCGCCCAGATGATGGACGAGGTCAAGCCCGACGGCGTGATCATCGCTACCCCCAACAACCTGCACCTTTCCATCGCGCGCCAGAGTGTGGCCCGGGGCATTGCCACGCTGGTGGAGAAGCCCATCTCGAACGACCTTGAGGACGCCGTCGCCTTCGCGGCGGAGAGCCAGAAGGCCGGGGTGCCCGTGCTCGTGGGCCAGCACCGCCGCCACAACCCCTTTGTGGCCGAGGCCAAGCGCATCATCGACTCCGGTGAGCTGGGCCAGCTGACGGTGGCCAATTTCAACTACATGATCTACAAGAACGACGAGTACTTCGACGTCGAGTGGCGCCGCAAGAAGGGTGCCGGTCCCATCCTGGTGAACCTGGTGCACGACGTGGACCTGATGCGCTACCTCATCGGCGAGCCCGTCGAGGTGCAGGGCATGCAGTCCAACGCCGCCCGCGGCTTTGAGACCGAGGACTCCGCGGTGGTCAACGTTCGCTTCTCCAACGGCACCCTCGCGTCCATGACGATATCCGACGCAACGGCGTCCCCCTGGAACTGGGAGGCGACCGCCCGCGAAGACCCGCAGTACCGCCCCTTTGACGCGGACGCGTACTTCATCGGCGGCACCAAGGGCGCGCTGTCCCTGCCGCGCCTGCACAAGTTCAGCTACGACGGAGCCTCGTCCTGGCACAAGCCGCTCCATATGGAAATCCCGGCTATTGACCCCGCACTGCCGCACAAAATCCAGCTGAAGCACTTCGTGCGCGTGGTGCGCCGCGAGGAGGAGCCCATCGTGACGCCCGCAGACAACGTCAAGACGCTGCGCGTGCTCGACGCAGTCAAGCGTGCCGCAGATACTGGCGAGCCGGTGCGGCTGTAAGACGGACACGCAAGCAGTACCCTCGACCCTCGACGCACACGCGTCGGGGGTTCTTTTATGCGATACATGGCCACCTTGTGAAGGCGCGCGTCCTTCTCGCCCGTGCGCCTGCGAAGGACGCGCCGCCGCCGATCCTGGACGAGGCTACCTCCAGCGTGGACACCCGCACCGAGCTCAAGGTGCAGAGGGCCATGGACACGCTCATGCACGGCCGCACCAGCTTCGTCATCGCGCACCGCTTCTCCACCATCAAGCTTCGCGCAGGTCTTTCGCATGCGGGTAGATAACTGACAAGGCGTATCGCGCACGGTCCTATAGCAGACCAGGATCCAGCATGAAGGGTATGACCCCGACGTACCTGATGCCCTTGTCGTCGACCCAGGGACGCTGGTTGCCATCCACGACCACGATCTTCTCGCTGAAGTCGCCACTCTTGGCCAGTGGCCGGATCTCCTGGGTCCGTTTCTCCGGGTCGTCGACCGTCAGCGCGGATTGGATGTAGACCTGACGGTCTCCCAGGTTGACCACAAAGTCAATCTCCCCCGTCGTCTGGGTCGTCTTGCCGTTGCGCGTGCTGGTCATCTTTACCGTACCAACGTCGACGGGATAGCCGCGGTGCGTCAGCTCGTTGTATATCGCGTTTTCCATGAGGTGGTTGCGCTCGAACTGCCTGAAGCCAAGTCGAGCGTTACGAAGTCCAAGGTCCGTGGCATACCACTTGGAAGGAAACTCGAAGTAGCGCTTGCCCTTCACGTCCCATCGCTTGGCCTCGGAAAACAGAAAGGCATCCGATAGGGCCCCGAGGCACTTTGCGACGGTGGGCTCAGTGGTGCGTGCGTGCATCTGGCTGTTGAGCGACTTGGTAAGACGAGCGGGGTTGGTCAGCGAACCGACGGAGGACGCAAGCTCGTTGACCAGCGCGTCGAGCACGTAGGCATTGCGTACGTGGTAGCGTTCGATGATGTCTGCACGATAGACCGTATCAAATAGACCGGAGAGGTAACGCCTGCGTTCGGACTCGTCCTCCTCCAACACCGCAGTGGGCATTCCGCCCCAGAGCAGGTAGTCTGCCCAGTCATCGCCCTTCTCGCCATGCTTGTATGCGTGATACTCGCTGAAGCTGAGTGGAGACACGCGAATCTCGCTGCCGCGATCGCGAAAGTTGGTAACGATGTCGGAGGACAGCATGCGTGAGTTCGAGCCAGTCACATAGACGTCCAAGTTGTCACGGGAGAGAAGGTCGTTGAGGACATCGTAGAAGGTCGTGTATAGGAGGTCCCTGTCCTCGGGCGCCACGGACCGCTCATCGACGTCATCCCTCTTCACCCGATAGGAGAGCTGAATCTCGTCGATGAATACGTAGTACTGGCCGTCGTCCCGAACGCGGGCCAGGACGTGATCGTACAGGAGGTTAGGGTTTCGGAGGGCCTCGCTTCCCCTGCGGTCGAGTGCGACCTCAATGATGTGGTCAGCAGGGACTCCCTCAGCTAGAAGTCGGTCTTTGAAAAGGTGGAAGAGAAGAACGGACTTGCCGCAACGCCTGATGCCCGTGATGACCTTCACACGTCCGTTGCGGCGCTTTGCCATGAGCCGGTCAACATACGAATCACGCTGAATAATTGGCATTGGCACTCCGTTCTATAATAGACTCTGTCTAAACTTAGACTGAGTCTATTATAGAACTGGTCCATCAGTAATATACTCTGTTACCTTTTGGTCAGGTACCAGGGTTAGGGTACCTAGGTCGAGGTTTTCTGCCATTCGCCAATCCTCCCGATGACACTAAGGGGCCATCCCGGCTGCCTCGTCGCGCTTGCGCCGAGCCAGCAGCGCGATGTATGCCACATCGAGCACGAAGGAGACGGCGCCGCAGATGAGGATGTAGGGGGCGAGGTGCGTCGTCCTGAGCTGCGAAATGCATAGCTGCCAGCAGACTCTTGAGTAAGTTACTCGAAAGTCTGTTATTCACGCGCCTCTGCGCAGGCCATTGCGGGTATCGCAGCGGCGTCAGAAGTCCAGCAGCGTGAACGCGCCCTCGGGACGCACCGCGAGCGCGACGTCGCGCATCTGCTGGGGAGTCTCGGCCATGTCGCGGTCGAACCACAGCAGCATGTCGTTGTAGATGCCGCCCACGTGGTAGGCGATGGCGTAGCGAAGGCGCGGATCGGTGGAAGCTGACACCCTTTTGGAGCCAAAGGCCTCCGTCAGTGCGGGCAGCAGCAGGTGCGAGGCGCCGGCATGATGTAGCGCCAGCATCTGCGGCTTGTACGACAGCGTGACCTGGAACATCAGCAAAAGGTAGGACCCCAGGTCGGTCAATCCGCTGTGGCGGAACCTGTCTACAAAGTCGTGCAGATAGCTGGCATAGAAGCGCTGCACGACGTCTTCCTTGCCAGAAAAGTGCCGGTAGAACGTGGTGCGATCGATTCCAGCCTCGCGCGCGACCTGCGACACCGTCACCTGCGAGAAGCGCTCGCTTTCCAGAAGCCGCAGCAGCGCGTCGGTGACCACCGACTCGATAGACTCCTCGGTCATGCCAGCCTTGCGCATTGCGGTCGCCTCCCGAATCCCCTTTGGGCCTAGTCGAGCCCATCGGTCTCATTGCCGCTGCAATTATCTGCCCAGTAAAGCAACACCTGGCCCGATGTGTTGCGGGCTCACCCTCGTCCCTCTTGACCCTGCCTATAGTCTAAAGCAACAGGTGTTGCAAACGACTAAGCGAAGACGCATTGACACCGGCGCAGAAGGAGCACTCATGAACAAGCTCGCAGACGACCTCTACCAGTTCTCAATCTACATCCCGCCCATGGACTTCACCATCCATCAGTACCTGCTAGCCGCCCAGCCCAGCGTCCTGTTTGCCGCGGGCACGGCGCAGCAGGCGAAGGCCATCATTCCGCAGATCCGCGAGGTGCTGGGTGGCCGCGACCTGGACTACGTGGTGGTGAGCCACATGGAGTCCGACGAGGCGGGCGGCGTGTTCCAGCCGCATCAGGCTTTCCCGGGCATGAAGGTCATCTGCGGCCAGCTGGCGGCGCGCGAGCTGCCGGGCTGGGGCTACGACGGCCCAATCGTGCCCGTGCAGGGCGGACAGGTTCTGCAGCAGAACGGCCTTGACCTGCGCTTCGTTGACTATCCCGCCGAGGTCCACGACCAGATGGGCATCCTGGCGCTGGACCAGAAGCGCGGACTGTTCTACAGCGCCGACCTGTTCCTTCGCTTTGGCAACGGCGTGGGCCAGATGATGGATGCCAGCTGGGCGGACGAGGTAAACGCCATCGACTCCCAGCGCGTGCCCAACGAAGGCCTGCGCGCCCAGCTGCAACGTGACCTGCTGCAGCTGTCGCCCAAGTTCGTCGCCGTGGGCCACGGATACTGCCTCAACTGCAAAGCCTAATGATTGTGCAGGGGGCGCACAGCCTCAGCACAAAGACGATGGCTGCAGGCGAGTGACATGTGTCAGATGCATGTCACTCGCCTATTCATGTCATTGGATGTCCGTCGATTCGCTGTTGACGATATCGTTCAGCAGCCTAGCGATAGCTGCGATGTCATGCTCAGAGAGCATGCCAATCCTGCCAGCCGTTCCAACGTAATGCGGGGGAATCTCAGCAATGCGGTCGACACGCGCAATCGAGGGCTTATCGAGTCCTGCCTGTTGCCAATCTCGCAGGAGGTAATCGTGCTCTAGGTGAAGCTTATTTGTCGCGCTCGTTACCATCATCATGAGCGATCCATTCGATCGCACGCCCACGACAATCACGGGGCGATATTTGTAGCCCCGTCCGCCCTCGAAGTCGAACCTCGCGTGCCAGACCTCCCAGATTCGCGGCAAGGCGTCACTCATCGTCATCCCATTCAGCAGGCAGGACGGCAATGCCGTCTACGTTGAGAGCTGGCTTGTAGGCATGCCTCGAGATGGTCTCGTAGGCGGGGGCCTCAATGCGCATCTCAAAGGGTAGGCCGCCAACCTCCACCGACTTAACGAGGAACACGTTGATTGCATCAGAGAGGCTCAAGCCCCAGTGTGCAAAAATCTCTGCCGCCCGTTCCTTAGTCTCGGCGTCGGTGCGATACTTGCCCTCCGCAGTACGCAGTGCTGTCGTTGCCATGATTACCTCCTTTAGTTACCCAGATTGTACCCGGACTGGGGAAAGATAATCAGCCTTCGATGACCGCGACGTAATCCTTGTCACCCTGGACCACTACATGGGGCCCAACTCCCATGTATACAGGCAGGGCACAGAGGATGCCGAGGCACGCAAAACAGGGTTGCCTCTGTACTGCGGTCCCCATAATGCGACCGCATGACAAACTAGAAGATGACGACTAATCCTGCCGCACAATCGAGTCCAACCACCGGAACAGCCTCACGAGCGGCGGAAACGCCTGCGGGTCGTGCCGATAGATCGTGACCGTGCCAATCATGTGCTGCCAGCGCGGGTCGTCCATGACCTCCATGTGGGCAATCGGACAGCCCGCCGCCTGGTCGAGTGCCCTCGCAAACGCCATCTGGTGCTCATAGGGGCTCAGCGTGTCGCACCTTCCCTCAATCGAGAAGAACGGAGGCAGCCACCTGTCGCCACCATCAGAGCCCTCCCCACTCACCAACGCCATGGGCGAGAAGGGCAAGAGCGCTCGATGCAGCGCCTCGCGGTCACGCATGTTGCACGGAAGGTCCACGCACGCCCGCCTGGCGCGCGCCGTGTGCAACGGCCTCATCTCCAGGTCGTCGGCGTCCACAATGGCGGCGCTGCTGACCACGCCGGCAACACGCCGCTGGTCAAAGCCGTATTTCTGCGCCAACGCGCCCGAGTAGCCCAGCAGGCAGGCCAGCTGGCCCCCTGCGGAGCTGCCGCCGACCACGACCTTCGGGGCGGCACAGCCATGCTGGGCCAGCCACGTCAGCGCAGCGTTCACCCCGTCGTAGGCGTCGTCCACCTGCGCGGGGAACTTCGAGGCCGGCACCAGGCGAAAGCCCACCGACACGAAGCGGTACCCCTGGCTGCAGTACACGCGGGCGGCATCGATCATGGACTCCGGCGTCCCCACCACGAAGCCGCCGCCGTGGAACCAAAAGACGGGCACCTCATGGGTCAGGTGCGCCGGCTGCCACAGCACGCAGTGCTGCAGCCTGCCGGAACCAAACGGTATGCAGACGGGCTCGCCCGCAAACATGGCATCGCCACGCAATGCGGGCCTGGTGGCGTATGCCGCCGGAGTCGATGCAATCTCGTACAAAGTGCCCATGGATCGGTCAGTCCTTCTTGCCCGATTATGCGAGTGCGGCTATTGGGTTGTCGGGTCGCGGGACGCCCAGCTCCTGGGCCAGGTAGCGGCCCGTGACGGATTCGGGACAGGCGCACACCTGCTCGGGCGTGCCGGCGCACACGATGCGGCCGCCGGCCTCTCCCCCACCGGGACCCAGGTCCACGACGTAGTCCGCGTTCGATATCATGTCCAGGTCATGCTCGATGACCACCACCGTGGCACCGTTCTGTATGAGACCCTGCAGCACGCCTAGCAGCACCTCGACGTCCAGGGGATGCAGGCCGATAGACGGCTCGTCGAACACGTAGAGCGCACCGGTCTGGTCGCGTCCCACCTGGCTGGCCAGCTTCAGGCGCTGCGCCTCTCCGCCCGAGAGCGCGGGCGTGGCCTCCCCCAGCGTCAGGTAGCCCAGGCCGATGTCGCTGAGCACCTGCAGCCGGCGGGCCACGCTGCACAGGCTCCCCAGGCACCCCAGCGCCTGGTCCACCGTCAGCTCCATCAGCCGTGGCAAAGAGATGCCGGCCTCGGACTCGGCGGCCGCCTCATTGGGCTTCGCCTTGGCCTTGCCGCGGCGCACCGGGCGCAGCACGTGCCAGGCGGCGTCCGCATAGCGCGAGCCGTGGCAGTCGGGGCAGGTGATCTCCACGTCGGGCAAAAACTGCACGTCCAGCGAAATGGTGCCCGTGCCGTCGCAGGTTGGGCAGCGAAGCGACCCCGTGTTGTACGAGAAGTCGCCCGCCTTCAGGCCCCGATTGCGCGCGTCCGGCGTCTTTGCGAAGGCGCGACGCAGGTCGTCCATCACACCGGAGTAGGTGGCCACCGTGGAGCGCACGTTGGCACCGATGGGCGTGGAGTCTATGAGCTCCACGCGGCTGATGCCAGCGGCATCGCAGGCACGCACCTGCGCGGGCAGAGCCTCGCCTGCGGCGACGGCACGCAGCGCCGGCACCAGAGCCTCCAGCACCAGCGTGGTCTTTCCCGAGCCCGACACACCCGTGACGGCGGTCATGCGGCCCAGCGGCACGTCCACAGAAAGCGGCTTCACCGTGTGGATCCGGTTCGTCTGCAGATGAATGCGCCCCTGGTCAAAGAGGGTATCCGCCCCACAGCGCTCCCTCACGCGCACGGTGCGGCTACCGCTCAGGAAGGGAGCGATGCGCGAGGCGTTGTTTTTCTCGACATCCTGCACGCTGCCCTGCGCCACGACGGTGCCACCCTTGACACCCGAACCGGGACCAATCTCGATCAGATGGTCGGCGTGGCGCAGCACGCGCACGTCGTGGTCCACCAGCACCACGGAGTTGCCGTCCACCAGAAGGTCGTCCACCACGCCCAGAAGGCCGTCCACGTTGGCCGGATGCAGGCCGATGGAGGGCTCGTCCAGCACGTACAGCACGCCCGTGGTGCGGTTGCGCACGGCACGCGCCAGCTGCACGCGCTGCAGTTCGCCGTTGGACAGGGTGTTGCTGGCGCGGTCCAGACTCAGGTAGCCCAGGCCCAGCTGCTGCAGGCGCGCTATGGGCTCGGCCATGGATGCAACGATCTGGTGCGCCATGGGTGCCACCTCGTCAGGCAGGGTCCGCTCCACGCCAGGCAGCCACGCGGCCAGCTGGTCCAGGGTCATCTGCGTGGCCTGTGCCAGGTTGATGCCGCACACCTGCGGGTCGCGCGCCGCGGCGGAAAGGCGCGTGCCGTGGCAGTCCGGGCACGGGCCCTCCTTCAGGAAGCGCGCGATGCGCTTGAGGGCGGTCTTGGCCTTGGCAAGCGCGTTTTCCACCGCCGCCACGGCCGAGTAGTACGTGAAGTCCAGCTCAGTCGCCGTGTCCGTCCCCTTGTTGTGCACCACGATGTGGCGCTTCTCGGCGGGCCCGTGGAACACGATCTCGCGCTCCTGGGGCGTCAGCTGGTTGAAGGGCACGTCCGTGCGCACGCCCATCTGGCGGCACACGTCCTTCATGAGCGACCACATGAGCGTGCCCCACACCACCACGGCACCGCCGTCTATGGACTTGGTCTCGTCCGGCACCAAGGTGGACTCGTCCACCACGCGCATGGTGCCCGTGCCGCCGCAGGTGGGGCAGGCGCCATCGCTGTTGAAGGCCAGGTCCTCGGCCCCGCGGCCGTAGAACTGCGCCCCACAGACGGGACACACGATGGGCTTCTGCAGCGCTACGTTCATGGTGGGCGGGCAGCGGTGCCCGTTGGGGCACGTGTACGACCCCACGCGCGAGAAGAGCAGGCGCAGCCCGTTGAGGAGCTCCGTCGCGGTGCCAAACGTCGAACGAACCCCAGGTACGGCAGGGCGTTGGCGCAGTGCCAGCGCCGCCGGCACGTGCTCCACCAGGTCGACGTCGGCCCGCGCGGACTGCGTGATGCGCCTGCGCGTGTAGGTGGAGAGCGCCTCCAGGTAGCGACGGCTGCCCTCCGCGTACAGCACGCCCAGCGCCAGGCTGGACTTGCCCGACCCGGACACGCCGGCTATGCCCACCAGCCGCCCCAGCGGGACGTCCACGTCGACGTTCTTCAGGTTGTGCACCCTCGCCCCGCGCACGCGGATGCAGGTGGGGGCGCCATCCCTCATGCTCTTCTCTCGCAACTGTTCGCGACGATTTCCTTCGCTCATTTGCCATTCATCCCATTTGCGAATCTCTCAACTATCAATCTGCGCTCGGATGCGTCGTCAGCAACGTCCTCCGCCGAAAACGGAATGGCTTCCGACACATCTGCCCATTCCTCCCCAGAATCCAGTAACGCGGGGACGAGGGAGCTCGCGAGTTCTGAGCAGATGCTCCTCATCCGTCGGATGCCGAGTCCCAGTTCCCTTGCCAGCGTTTCGAAGTCTGCCGGCCCAACGTCGTCAATCCGCCTCGTCGAGCCGAGTCTCGCGCCCATCTCGCGGGAAAAGCGCTCAAAGAACGTCGTGCACACGATGTCATACGCGGGTGCAAGCCGCGGAATGCCGCCCTCGTATATGAGCGAGAGGTTCTTGAGGTGGTTGTCGCAATTGCCCACCAGATAGTTGAAGACGACGATCCGCGCAAGCTGGTCGATGTCCCCAAGGGGATTGTCGGACGTGCGTGCCAGCATGCTTGCCAGGCATGCATACGTTCCGCCCTCAAGCTCTGCGTACTTGGCGGCAGACGTAACTCCGAACGCCTGGGCACAGTCCTCCTGGTGCAAGCGAACAACTTTCAGCGCACCACTCTCGAGGCTTGACGAGCGGTCAAAGCGCTTTACCCAATACATAAGTCTCCCGTGCCCCAATACTCCGACATCGGGCACGTTAATGCCACAACGTGCCGCGGCACGCATGCACACAAGTTCAAACTCTGTGATTCTCGACATCGAGCTGACCTTCAGGATGTGCGTGGAGGCGGCGCCTCCCTCGGGAATCAGCCAACCCCTGTCCATAGGCTCGCCAGGTAGATGGGCAAGACCAATCTTTCCCTGGGTACCAGAAAGCGATAACCGTGACTCCTCGCTTCGCCTTGCCATTGCCGACGGACTCGAGACGTCCAGGCCAATGTCCGAGAGGGATGCCTCCTCGTAAGAGCCCTCGTCCCACGCCATCTCGGCAATGCCCGGGCCTGACAGGGGACGGACTACCACGTCGCCGATGCAGTCTAGCCCTACGACAGCCAGCAGCGAGAGGTAATCTCCCAAAGGTACGCCAACCTTCGCCGCCAGCTCCTCGCGAGCAGCACCCTCGGCTAGGAGCCCCTCAAAATAGGGGCGCATCTCATCCGCCGTGAACTTCCTGCTGCCAAGCGGAAGGGACTGCGACAGAGGGGCGTCCGAACGCTCCAGATAAGACTCCGAGTAAGCGAAGGACTCTTGCCCCCTCTCCTTTCGCTCGATCGTGCCAACTCGAACTGCCCGCGTCCCTTCAACGCGAAGGACTTCGAGACTAGCCACGACCCCTCCTCTCGACGAACAGGTCCATCCCCAGCATTTGGACGATGCGCAGCGCTTTCCCGATTTCGGCCGTCTCCTTGCCATTCTCGATGTTGGATATGTAGGTGACCCCGATTCCCAGCATGTCGGCAAGCTCGGATTGGGTGTAACCCAGCTCGCGACGACGTACGCGAATCGCCTTGCCAAGGTCACTCGTCGAGAAGATCTGCCTCATGCGTCCTCCTATACTTATGCGTTCGCATAAGTATAGCTCCTCTCGTTATAGATTTATGCGTTCGCAGAAGAATTCACGTGGCGCAATGGTATTTATGCGTTCGCATAAGGCTGACGATCACGC
This sequence comes from Atopobiaceae bacterium, assembly GCA_051878835.1. Lineage (GTDB taxonomy): Bacteria > Actinomycetota > Coriobacteriia > Coriobacteriales > Atopobiaceae > Olsenella_K. The sequence continues at coordinate 10,823 of JBJEKW010000078.1, read as the reverse complement.
GAGGGCATCTTAACGCAAAGGCCGCAGGTCAAATGACCTGCGGCCTCAGGCGCTCGATATCCGGACGCGTCACTAGTGGGCGGCGCCAAAGACGTTCACGATCACCACGCCGACGACGATCAGCGCCATGCCCAGCACCATGGCCACATTGAGGTTCTCCCCAAACGCCGCCACCGAATCGGGCCCAGATTGATGCGTACGTTTTTAAGAAGTGCGGCCGTTCGCGCAGCGCTTACACCGACAGCATGGAGGCGCGACGGGCGTGCAGGGCCTTCTCCTCCCTGTCAGAGAAGTTCGCGATGACCTTGTCCAGGGCGGCGACGGCCTCCCTCTTGTCCTCGGGCAGGTGCGCCTTCAGGAAGATGCTGCTGGCTGCGGTGCCGGAGTCCACGGTGATGTCGATGTCCAGGTCGTTGATGAGCTCCCTCATCTCCTGCAGGCGCTCCTTCTCGGTGGCCTCGGTGAACTCGCCGGACAGCTTCTGGTCGAACAGCTGCGTGCCGGGCAGCACGGCAACGTTGGTATAAATCATGTAGTAGGGGTGAATCTGGTTCAGGACCTCGGCGCTGCGCTTGGCGCTCTCGGCCAGCTTGCCCGCGCCCAGAAGGCCGCCCAGGTAGATCATGCGGTACGTGAAGCCAGCCTCGTCCAGCTTGTGGCACTCGCGCACGATGTCGGCGGCGGTGTAGCCCTTGTTCACGAACTCGAGCGCCTCGTCGTCGCCGGTCTCGATGCCAATCATGACCTCGTCGATGCCGTGAGCCTTGATCTGGCGCAGGTCGTCCACGGACTTGCGGAAGATATGTCAATACATCATCTGGCAGATTTTCCTCGTCACATCTCCCCCACACCACGAGGCGGACGGCGTTCCAGAACGCACGAACTGCTAAGCTGGTTCCAGCGCTTGCGAGCGCACGGCTTTTATCCAGAGCCGGGGTAGAGAGTTGGCTCGATGATCCCGGCACCAACCTGCCAAGAGGCAAGGTGGTCCCGCCAACAGCGATGAAAGGAGTCCACATGGACGAACTGTCCCAGCACGATGCGAAACCGAAGAGCTACTTCGGCCTGAGGTCCGAGCCAGAGCGCATCAAGTACCTTTCGAGGATAAGCGGTGCGACGGCGGGCCTGATAGCGGCAAACCTCGGCTACCAGATGCAGTTCAGCGTACAGGCCCTCGAAACGGAGCTCGCGGTGAACGGTACGCCCCATATCCTGCAGCTCAACCTCGACTGGGCGGGCAAGGACTGGCGCAATCCCTCCTACTGGTGGCTCTTTGCGGACGGCCGCGAGGTGGCCTCGGGCACCGGTGACTACGCATGGAACCTCATGGCAGAGAGCGCCACAGGTTTCCAGGACCTCTGTCGCGACGCCATCGCCGAAGCCAAGCTTCCCACCCTCGACGACAAGACGTTCCAGATCCTGAAGCTTGCCCGCAGTATTGCGGCACGCGAGCCCTATGGCGAGGGCTGGGAGGGCTACGGGGAGCGCACGAACCGCGTCTTCTGATTCCCTCATATATATATGAGACGGGCGACCGGACGTTGCGACTCGTCCGGTCGCCTCGAATTTATATTGTCATATCGCTAAATCACGAGTTCGCCGCGGCGGCGCGTGCGCGAGGCCGGCTACGACGGCGTGGAAATCCACTCCGCCCACGGCTACCTGCTGAACCAGTTCTTCTCGCCCCTCACCAACTTCAGGACCGACGCGTACTGCCCTCAGAGTGTGGAGAGCCGCACGCGGTTCCTAGTGGAGACCGCGCGCAAGGTGCACGCGGCCGTGGGCGATGACTTTCCCGTCTCCGTCCGGCTGAGTGGCAGCGACTACATGGAGAGCGGCAGCACCATCGCCGACGCGGTGCAGGCAGCGCAGATCCTGGAAGCCGAGGGCGTCGACCCGGTGGACCTCTCTGGCGGGTTCAACGTGTACATGCGCCGCGGCCACAGCGATCCGGGGTGGTTCGCCGACATGTCGACGGCGGTGCGCGAGGCCATCCACACGCCCGTGATGCTGACGGGTGGCGTGCGCACGCCCGACCAGGCGCGACGGCTGTTGGATGACGGGGTGGCCGACCTCATCGGCGTCGGCCGGGCAATGTTCAGAAACCCCAGGTGGGGCATGCAGGCATAGGACCCCGCGCATGAGGGCAAGAAGAACGTGACGAAGGAGAGGCACCATGGCAAAGAAAGTGCTGGTAGTGGGCACGAGCCCCCGGCTGCACGGAAACTCGAACATCCTGGCGCAGGCGTTTGCGGACGGCGCGCGCGAGGTGGGAAACGACGTCGAGTTCGTGCTGCTGGCGGGCAAGAAGATCGGCTTTTGCATTGGCTGCTGGGGCTGCCTGAAGACCAAGAGCTGCGTCGTGAACCACGACGACGCGGAGGAGGTCGTGCAGAAAATTCACCAGGCCGACGTCGTGGCATTCGCCACGCCCATCTACTACTACGAGATGAGCGGCCAGATGAAGACGCTGTTGGATCGCACGAACTGCCTGTACACGATCGACTACAACTTCCGTGACGTCTATTTGCTGACCACCGCCGAGGCTACGTCGCCCGATACCCCCGAGCACGCCATCGGTGGTTTGCGCGGGTGGCTGAAGGTGTTCAACAAGGCACAGCTCAAGGGCACCGTCTTTGCCGGTGGCACCACCTTGGACGGCACCGTGAAGGGCCATCCCGAGGTGGAGCAGGCACTCCAGCTGGGAAGGAACGCCTAGCTGACTAGATATTTCGGAACCTCATGCTTGGGTCTCCAGAGCTCCACTCCACGTCAAAGACGGTAACCGTTCGGGCGTCCTCGTCAACTACGTAGTACAGCGTGAAAGGCGTGTCAGACACATGCATGTGGCGGCACGGAAACGGAGGTCGCGCAGCAGGATAGTCGGGGCAATAGTCGGACCCCGCAAACGGATAAGCCCCCAGTAACTGAAGCGCCTCGGCTATCCTGATCAGCGTTCGTTCCAAAAGAACATTCTCGCCCAGAAAGGTCTCCGCCCAATCAGAGAGGAGGACGTCAAAAGGTCCGCGCTCGAGCTCCTCCGAACGTCCGGAAATCATTACTTCCAGCCCCTCTTTGAGCGTATACGCGAAATTGCATCGGCAGCAGGACTCGTTTTGCCATCAAGAACATCCTGGTAGCCACGCATTAGACCATCATAAACAGCCATTTCCCTCTGCCGAACCTCATCCTTGAGGGACATCGCACGGTCAAATGCTTCTGCATTCATAACGACGACGGCCGCTTTGCCATTGCGGGTAAGGTACAAAGGTTCCTGCGTCTTGTTCAGCAGATCGATGGCTTCGCTTTGGTTCCTGTTGAAGTCACTAAGGGAAGTTACCGCAGGCATGGAAGCTCCTCTCCCACGCAACTATTAGTTAATACTGCGATTCTACTGCGAATTTACTGCCATTGGAAGGCGTCTCCATATCTTGCAATTCATCATTGACATGTCAAAGGCACCGCAAGAGGTATTTCACATGGCTGGCACTCGCCCGTAGACTAGATACAGACAAGGGAGAGGAGCCCCATGGAGTACACGAATCTTGGCCAGACGGACATCAGAATCAGCCGCATCTGCATCGGCGGCATGAGCTTTGGCAAGGTGTTTCCCGACTTCCACCAGTGGGTCATCGACCAGCCCGCGACCCAAGCGGTCATCAAGGAGGCGCTCGACAACGGCATCAACTTCATCGACACCGCCAACGTCTACGCGCATGGCACGAGCGAGGAGTTCATCGGCCAGTCGCTGAAGAACCTAGGCGTCAGGCGCGAGGACGTGGTGCTGGCAAGCAAGGTCTACTTCAACGAGGGCTGCCTTTCCCGCGAGGCGATCTTGCGCGAAATCGACGGTACGCTCAAGCGCCTGGGCACCGACTACCTGGACCTCTACATCATCCACCGCTTCGACTACGACACGCCGATCGAGGAGACCATGGGAACGCTCGACGAGCTTGTCAAGGCTGGCAAGGTCCGTGCCCTCGGTGCCAGCGCCATGTATGCCTATCAGTTCCACAACATGCAGGTCGCAGCCGACCAGAACGGCCGGACCCGCTTCAGCAGCATGCAGTGCCACTACAACCTGCTCTACCGCGAGGACGAGCGTGAGATGATTCCCGTCTGCCGCCAGTACGGCGTCAGCATCACGCCGTACAGCCCGCTTGCCTCCGGTCACCTGACGCGTCCGACGTGGGACTCCGACTCCACACGCTCCACGACGGACAACACGATGAGAAACAAGTACGACCACGACCGCCAGATCGACATGCCCGTGATCGAGCGCGTGCACCAGCTGGCCGAGCGTCTGGGCGTCCCCATGGCAGACGTCGCCCTCGCATGGCACTGGGCGAAGGGCGTGGCCGCGCCGATTGTCGGCTCCAGCAAGCCCAGCCGCGTCGATGACGCGGTGCGCGCACTCGACGTGAAGCTGACACCCGAGGACGTCGACTTCCTCGACGAGCTCTACGAACCACACCAGCTCGTGGGGCCGAAGGCTCGCCCGGGCGAGAAGCCCCTGGCCGGAACGGACCGCATGAAGTAAAAGCGCACACATCGGACGAGAGGGTCTATGCATCAGTTAGAACAACCCTCGAGGAAGCACGCTCGCACGTGGAGCGAGCGGTCAATCCCGCCATGGTGGGGGCCTACTGGGAGATAGGCAGGCAGATTGCCGAGGCAACCGGAGACAGGGCCGAGTACGGCAAGCATTTGGTCGCCTATCTTTCCGAACGCCTAATGTCAGAATTCGGTAGCTCCTATAGCAGGAGAAATCTCTATCAGATGCAGCAGTTCTATCGCGCATTCCCAATTGTGCACACGCTGTGTGCACAATTGAGCTGGTCCCACTATCGCAGGCTCATGCGCATCCCTGACAAAGAGGGGGCGGGTCTCCCGCTATTCAGGCGACCCGTCCCCCATTACCGTCGTACCATCGTCCGATTCCAGGCGCAGGCTTCGCTACCCCAAGCATCAAGAGACCCCGCAGGGCGCCGTCGGCTATGCCTGGCCTCCGGTCACCTTGGCCCAGTCGGCGTCGAACTTGGTTCTGCCCTCCGTCGTCAACGGATGGCGGATGCACTTCCGCAGCGTCGCAAAGGGCACGGTAGCGATGTCTGCGCCCAGAAGGGCCGCCTGCGTCACGTGGTTCGCGGAGCGCACCGAAGCCGCAATGATCTCGGGCCCTCCCTCGCCATCCCACCAGCCGTACGTGTAGTTCTTTACGCACTGAATCACCTGGGCCAGCTGGGCTACGCCATCGTCTGCGATGTCGTCGAAGCGGCCGATGAACGGGCTGATGTAGCGGGCTCCGGCGCGTGCCGCCAAAAGCGCCTGCGGCGCGCTGAATACCAGCGTCATGTTCACGCGGATGCCCTCCTGCGCCAGCGTGTGCGTGGCGGGCAGACTCTCCTCGCAGATGGGGAGCTTAATCACGATGTTCGGCGCTAGGGCAGCCAGGCGCCTGCCGTCTGCTACCATGTCCTCCGTCGTCTTTGCCTGCGACTCCGCGGACACCGGCAGTCCCTCGCAGACCTTGCAGATCTTCACCATATGGCCCTCGAAGTCAGCCAGCTTCCCGCCAGTCTTTGCATAGAGCGAGGGGTTGGTGGTCACGCCCGAGAGCACGCCCCAGGACTTAGCGGTCTTTATCTCATCCAGATTCACGGTGTCGATGAAGAACTTCACGATGAGCCCCCTTCGCCTTGGGTGGAGGCGTCACGTGCACAAAGCAGACGCCCTGTCATCACACATAGCATCGTTCATCGCAAAGCAGCAGGATGCGTCTGCCACGGGGATGCCCTTCTCGCCCAGCGGCTCGGCACGCAACGCATCAGAGCAAGAAGGACAGTTCTTCTGGCCCTCCAAAACCCCAGTCACGTACTACATAGTACGGTACGATATAGTACGGTACTATGTAGTACGTGACTGGACATCGCACAAGAACGGGAGGCACCGTGTTCGTCGCACGCGAGAAGGAGCTCGACGCACTCGAGCGCATGTACCATAAGGACAGTTTCCAGATGGCGGTCATCTATGGCCGACGCCGCGTGGGAAAAACATCGCTCATCGACGAGTTCGCCAAGGACAAGCCCACGCTCTTCTTTACTGCACAGCAGAAGACTACGCGGCAGAATCTGGAGCTATTTAGCGCCGCGGCGTACGCGTTCTTTCACATGCCGGATTCCCTACCCGCCTTTGGATCATGGCACGATGCCATCACGTTTGTCGCGCAGAAGGCAGCCAGCTGGGAGGCCTCGGACCCCTTCGTCTTTGTGTTCGACGAGTTTCCCTATGCAGCCGAGGCAGACCCTTCTCTGCCGTCCGCATTGCAGATTGCCATCGACCACGGCTTCATGCAAACGGGCGCAAAGATAGTCCTCTGCGGCAGCAACGAGGGATTCATGGAGACCGAGGTATTGGGAAGCAAGAGCCCCCTGTTTGGCCGCAGGACCATGCAGATAAAGCTGCTACCCTTTGACTATCTGGACGCAGCCAGGATGCTGCCTGGAGTACGTCCCGAGGAGTTGGTGGAATACTACGCCACCTTTGGCGGAACCCCCTACTACCTGGCACAGCTGGAACCCGACAGAGGATACGCGGCCAATGTCCGCGACCTATGCTTCGACCGGTTGGGCATGCTGTACGAGGAACCGCTGATGCTGCTGCGCGAGGAACTGCAGGAACCCGCCCTATACAACTCGACGCTCGATGCCATTGGGTCTGGTGCCACGACTGCCTCACGCATAGCGCAGCAGGCGGGCGTAAACCAGAACTCCATCGGCAGATACCTCAGGATACTGTGCGACCTCGGTATCATCGAGAAATCGATTCCCCTGGGCGGAGGCACCTCCTCCAGAGATGCGCGCTGGCACATCAAGGACCCCTTCTTTGCGTATTGGTATCGCTTTGTCAGCAAGTACCTCGGCAGCATCGAGGAGGGCGCGGGCGAAGTGGTCTCGAAGTACGCCACACAGGGGCAGGCCTTTGACACCTACGTGGGAAAGCAGTTCGAAGGCGTCTGCCTTCAATGGGTACGCAGACAAAACACCGCGGGCCAGCTGCCCTTTGCCGCCTTGGAATTCGGACAGTGGTGGGGCACTGACCCCACCGAGCATGAACAAGCAGACATCGATGTGATTGCAACCAACGGCATCGAGCACAAGCTGCTTGTGGGCGAGTGCAAGTGGCGCAACTCCTTCAACGAGAGCAGCGCCATACAGACGTTGGAGCATCGTTCCGCCTTGCTCAGGGGATTTCGCCAGACATACCTCATACTCTTCTCGAAAAACAGCACCAGCCTCGCAACGCAGCAGAAAGCGGCAGCTCGCGATGACCTGCGCCTGGTGACCACCGAAGAGCTGTATAGCGAGCTTGGCACCCCTTCGAGCTAGGCGTTTTCAGACCTCGAAGTGTTTTGCAGAAAACATCAAGCTCAGGAGGCACCATGACCGTGCTCTACATCGATGCGGACGCCTGTCCCGTGACCCGCGAGGCGCTGGCCGTGGCACGCAGTGAGGGCATCCCTTGCGTTATCGCCGGCAACTCGACCCAGAACCTGGAGCGTTCCGTCCGCGCGACGGATCGGCGAGAACCACGCGACCCCGAGCATCCGGACCGTGGCTTCTGGGTCAATACGCTGCAGGTGGGAGTGGGTGCGGACTCCGCCGACTTCGCCATCGTCCAGAGGCTGACGCCCGACGACGTGGTGGTGACGCAAGACATTGGCCTAGCGGACATCGTGCTGGGACGCGGTGCCCGCGCCATCGGCGTGCGCGGACGCGTGTACAACCCGCTGACCATAGACTCCATGATGTTCATTCGCCACGAGGAAAAGAAGGTCCGTCGCGCTGGCGGCCGCACAAAGGGGCCGGCGGCGTTCACCAACGAGGACCGCGAGCGCTTCGAGCGCAACCTGCGCCAGCTGGTGCGCGAGGCGAAGCAGGTGGCTGGTACGGACTAGCTTGCCAGACGCACGACGGGGAGCGGCCTATCGCGCGAACGCGCCCCGCACGAACTCGATCCAGGCCCGGACGTTGCGGTTCACATAGCCGCCCCGCGGCCACGCGAGCGCGAACGTGCTGCGAATCGCTGGCCGGAACGCGACGGGGATGACCGTGCCCTCCTCGCCCGCATCGAACGGGCCCGGGGCGCCGTCCTGCGGGAGCATGGTCTTGTAGAGAAACGCCGCCGCCAGCCCCCGGCTCACGAAGTCGCGGGTCGTCGAGACCTGGCTCGAGTACATGAGCACGTCTGGCCTGATGCCCTCCTTGGAGAACGCCTGCATGACGGCCTCGTTGAGCGCGGAGTCGCCGTTCTGCAGGATCAGGGGGACGTCGCGCAGGTCGCGCGCGGTCACGTACGAGCGCCCACCCAGCGGGGACTCGCCCGACACGGCGAGCACGAAGCGATCCCGGAGCAGCGCCACGTGCTCGTAGGAGCCCAGGGCCTCGTCCTCCGCGTTCACCAGGCAGCAGTCGAGGTCGCCCGACTCCAGCCTGGCCAGCGAGCGACGGGTACTGTACTCGTGCAGCACCACGGGGACGTCCGACGTGCTGCGGAACTCCTCGAGCAGCCGCGGGAACAGCACCGTGGAGCGGATGGGCGGGATGCCCACGTGGACGCGGTAGCTGCTCTCGGGCCGCTTGGCGAAGTCCGCGTACATCTGGTCGCGGCGCTGCAGGAGGCCAAGTGCCATGCGATAGAAGGCCATCCCGTCGCGGGTGGGCGTCACGCGGTTGCCCGAGCGCGCAAGCAGCTGCAACGAGAACTCGCTTTCGAGCGACTTGATGGCCACGGAGACGGTCGGGTGCGAGACATAGAGCTCCTCCGCCGCCTTGGCTATACTGCCGTGGCGGCATACGGCACAAAAGTATTCGAGCTGCGTCAACGTCATGGCACCCTTCTCCCCTAGCGTAGTCTTTACCTACGGTACAGAAGCTATTATGAGCTGTTCGTGCTACTGTTTACCGCATATATTCGAACTTACAAAGGGAAGCCGAGGCAGGAGGCACACCATGGCGAACACCAACCAGGAGCAGAAGGCAGAGCTCTTCCAGCAGATGCACCAGAAGGAGGGCATGTTCGTAATCCCGAACTCATGGGACGCGGGCAGCGCCTACGTGTACCAGAAGGAGGGCTTCGACTGCGTGGCAACGTCCAGCGCCGGCGTCGCGTATGCCCTGGGCTACCCCGACGGCGAGGACATCACGCTGGACGACCTGGTGCAGGTCGTGTCCAACACCGTACGCCGCGTGGACATCCCGGTGTCGGCAGACTTCGAGCGTGGCTACGCCGAGGACCCCGAGCAGGTGCAGAAGAACGCTCGCCGCCTGGTGGAGGCCGGTGCCGTGGGCTTCAACATCGAGGACGGCGTACCCGAGGCCGACCCCGAGCACAAGCTGTCGCCCATGGACCTGCAGTTGGCAAAGATCCGCGCCCTCGTGGAGCTGAAGCAGCAGATGGGCGTGAACTTCGTGATCAATGCCCGCACCTGCGCCTACTGGCTGAGCGTGGGCACCCCCGAGCAGATGATGCGGATTGCCATCGAGCGTGGCAACGCCTTTGCCGAGGCCGGCGCCGACTGCGTGTTTGTCCCCGGCCCCATGGACGAGGCCACGGTCAAGGGGCTGGTCGAGGGCATCCACGCACCGCTAAACACCATCCTGAACGGCAAGTTCCACGACTTCGACCGCCTGCAGCAGCTGGGCGTGCGCAGGCTCAGCGTGGGCTCGGGCCCCGTGCGCTACATTGCAGGCAAGGTCATCGGTGCCGCCCGCGCCATCAAGGCCGGCAGGCCCGACGAGATTCTGGCCTGCACGTTCAGCTATGGGAAGGCAAACAAGTACTTCGCGAAGTAGGCAGCATGAACGAGAAAGAGCGTCTGAGGCTAAAGCAGGACGGCTTCTTTGCCGTGCGAGACTCCGACAAGCTGTCGGTGCGCTTCTCGTCTGGCGGCGGTGCGTTCAGCGCACAGCAGATGATCGTCCTGGGACAGCTTGCGCAGCAGTTTGGCAACGGCAGGGTGGTCATATCGAGCCGCCTCTCCGCAGAGGTCGTGGGCATAGACCCAACAGACGTGGAGCAGATCAAGGACATCGCCGACCGGGCAGGCCTCAGGAGGGGCCTGTCCGGCCCTCGCATTCGCACCGTCACGTCCTGCATGGGCACGTACTGCGTCAAGGGCACGTACGACACGCTTGAGCTGGCACGCCAGATAAACCAGAGGTACACGCTGGGATGGGTCGATCGGAAGCTGCCGAACCGCTTCAAGATCAGCGTGGGCGGCTGTCCCAACAGCTGCATGAAGCCGTCCCTGAACGACTTCGGCATAGAGGGCCACATCGTGCCCGACTACGACGCGACGCGGTGCCACAGCTGTCGCGTCTGCCAGGTACAGCGGCACTGCCCCTCGAAGGCCGTCGCGTTCGTGGACGGAAAGGTCCATGTGGACCCCGACGCCTGCAGGACCTGCGGCATCTGTCGCAACAAGTGCCCGTTCCACGTCTTCAATGCAGACGCCCCGACACGCTTCCAGATATACCTGGGCGGCACGTGGGGCCGAAACAGCAGGATGGCCGACCGCTACCCCGTGCTCATAAAGCGCCAGGACATCTTTGCGCTGCTGGACAAGACCTTGGAATGGTACTGTAGCAACGCCAAGGGGAACGAGCGCTTTGGCATGGTGCTCGAGCGCCTGGGATTCCACGGATTCCTGGAGGACATCGGTCCTCTGGGCTAGTATATTGGCCTGGAATACGTGATTCGTCTTTTATTCGGCTCTTCCGCATTTCTAGTGGGTAGCACAGGCCAGTGAGGCCTGTGCCGAG
>JBJEKW010000077.1:30956-36814 GCA_051878835.1 Atopobiaceae bacterium | reverse complement strand
TCCCCATGGGCCGCTACCTCGTGTTTTGCCGTTGCACTAGCAATGGGAATTCAAGTGACGAAAGCAAGGCAAACTGTGCCCCTGAAATTGTGCACCTGAGACTGTACACCCGCATGGCCCTTGCATTGATGGCAGCGGACGGCTGCCGCGCTGTCACATGGACGGCTGGCGTAGCGCCAGCGCTACAGGAACGAGCGCGCGAACTGGCGGGCTTGCTCCAGCTGGTCGGCGTTGGCCTTGTTCTTCACAAAGAAGTCGCGCTCCTCCACCTGGATGCCACGGGCGCCAAGCTCGTTTCGCAGGATGTCCAGAGCATGGCGCGACAGCCACGCCGACGAGAACACGACCGCCTTCCCCACCTGCGAGGCGTCGAGCGAGCGCACGTAGTCCCGCAGGTGCTTGTCGAGCCCGTAGGCATAGAGCGCACCGCCAATGAACAGCACGTCAACGTGCTCGGACAGCGCAGCGTCTGGCCCGTCGACCGAGACGGCCTGGGTGTGAGCGGCGTCAGCGATGGCGTCGGCGACGAGCTTGGTGTTTCCAGAGCGCGAAAAGTACCGGACGGCAGCGTGCATGAATTTCTCCCTTGGTCGCGTTGTACACTTTTCGAATATTCCCCTTGGGGTGGCTTTTGTATTCCCCGGGCGGGAAGTCAGAGGGGTATTCCCCGGCCTGAAGCCAGAAGGTGCCACCGCACCCATCGGGCTTGGCTAGGGACCGGCCAGTATTGTGCCAGCGAAGGGAGCGCTCCCATGTCAAAGAAGGACGTCGTGTGCGGGTGCAAGCACGTCACCAAGGCCGACATCGAGGCAGCCGTTGCCGCAGGTGCGACCACGTACGAGGAGGTGCGGCGCCAGACCGGCGCGGGCTCGAAGTGCGGCAAGTGCAAGAAGCGCGTCCAGAAGGTCATCGCGAAGGCCATCGACAGGCAGCAGAAAGCTGCAAAGAAGGACGCGGAGGCAAAGACCAAGGAGCTGGCAGGGGCGCCGGCAGAGACCGAGGGCGCGCAGGCTCCAGCAAAGGAAGCGCATGGCCAGCAGTCCGCACCGCTGAAACTGCACAAGCCCACCCCGTCTCACCTGGCCCCGTCGACCGCTGCGGTTCCTGCGCCGCAGCCCGCAGCCGCGAAGCCGGTCGCTCCCCCGTCGGCGGAGTCCCAGCCTGCTGCCAGCAAGCCCGTTGTCGCGAAGCCCACAGGCGCAAAGGGCACCGGCGCAAAGGGCGCGCAGCCTTTCGCAGCCGTCTCGGCCGAGTCTCCCCTGGCCTCCGCAGCCGGGCGCACGCTGCAGATCCACGGCATCTACCGGCACTTCAAGGGTAACTGCTACCTGGTGGAGGACGTGGCGCGCAACTCCGAGAACGGCGAGGAGTACGTGGTCTACCGCAAGCTGTACGGCGACGGCTCGCTGTGGATCAGGCCAAAGAAGATGTTCCTCTCGCCCGTCGACCGGCAGAAGTACCCCGACGCCACCCAAAAGTGGCGCTTCGAGCTGCAGCGCGTCAGCAGCGTGGCAAGGTAAGATCCATCTGAAGCGCACCATCCGAAGCACATCCCGATTCGGCGTAAACGCTTGCTCGAACTTACGCAGACGAGTCATCAAGAAGGGCGTGCGACCCGACGGCCGCACGCCCTTCTTCTCTAGCAATATTTTTTGCCGGCTCGACCCAACAGCCTTTCTTGCCGCCCTCATGTGGGCTCAACCAGACTGCCCTTCTTTAGAGGAGGCAGCTCAGCAGGCACAGGATGGCGAGACCGCCCTGCATCAGGATGATCTTCGGGTTGCTGGTGAACGAGCCGTACGCCGCCACGGCGATGATGTACAGCATCAGCGCCACCACGGCCGCCTTGCTGACGAACGCGAAGACCGCCACCAGAATGAGCACGGCCAGAAGGCCGTTGTAGACGCCCTGGTTCATAAAGAGGGTGCGTACCGAGTCGCGCGACAGCTCGTCGACGCTCATGCCAAACACCTGCGAGGTGCGCTCCGACGTGGTCGCGAACGTTTCGAGGTACATGATAAAGAGGAACTCAGCGGCCACGAGCACCGCCAGGACGGTCGTGATGATGGACATGTTGCTCCAATCTTGCTGGGGTGACCTGAGACTTTCCCGGCAAGGATCTCTCGATGGTCAAATGCTATTGTCTCTGCAACATTGTAACCTCGGAGATTCGCGCATCCAATAAGGACACACTGGGTCGACGCTGCGCAAACCTGGCTGGAGCGGGTACCCGCGGCGGCCACGTCTGCGCACGGCACTCGCCCCCGAGGCTGGAGGCCTCTTGCCACAAGCCATCTACCTGGGCTTTTGCTGTGGCGCCCCAATCGGGACTTTTGCCTCCGCGCAAACCTGTCGGGGGTGGGTACCCGCAGCGGCCACGTCTGCGCACGAGGTGCTGGGGCCGCCAGGCCGGCGCTTGATGCTAGGCCTCTGAACTGGGGTTTTATGGCAGCGCCCCGACCCGGCTCCTGAGAGCCGCGCAAACCTGGCTGGGATGGGTACCCGCAGCGGCCACGTTTGCGCAAAGGAGGCGCAGAGCACCGTCCGACTCGCTCCATGAAATCTGGAATACAAAGGTCTGCAGGTTCCATGCTCCGCTTGCTTGGTCGGTAGGATAAAGCCGCTGGTCCGGTGCCTGTCAGCAGCAAGAGCGCCGCGCGCGGTGAAGCCCCTGCACCGCGCCGCCAGCACGAGAGCACAAGGAAGGAAGCGCACATGAAGCTGTTTGCCTATGCCCTGCGCGAGTACGACGAGCTGGGCTACCTGCAGGAAGCCGCCCAGCAGATGGGCTTCGAGTTCGAGTGGACGAGCGACTACCCGACCGCGGACAACATCAAGCTGGCCGCCGGTCACGATGCGGTGTGCATCATCACCAACCCCGTCCCCGCCCAGATGCTGGACGCGTTCAAGGCACTCGGCGTGAAGTACCTTGCCACCCGCACCATCGGCTACGAGCACATAGACGTGAAGCATGCCTACGAAATCGGCATGCGCGTGGCGAATGCGCCATATCCGCCCGAGGGTGTGGCCAACTACGCCATCATGCTGATGCTGATGGCCCAGCGCAAGGTGAAGCTGTTGGCTCGCGAGTCGGCGGCCCAGGACTTCGGCCTGTACGGCAAGCTGGGCAAGGACATCTCGACCTCCACGGTGGGCGTCATCGGCACAGGCCGCATCGGCTCCACGGTGGTGCGCCACCTGAGCGGCTTTGGCTGCAAGATCTTGGCCTATGACCCCTACCCCAACGACGACGTGCGGAAGTATGCCACCTACGTCGACCTGGACACGCTGCTGCAGCAGTCAGATGCCATCACTCTGCACGCGCCCGGCATGCAGCAGAACTACCACATGCTGGACGCCAAGGCGTTCGCGCAGATGAAGGACGGCGTCGTGGTGGTGAACGCCGCACGCGGCATGCTGATTGACACCCAGGCCCTCATAGACGCGGTCGAGTCGGGCAAGGTGGGCGCTGCGGCGCTGGACACCATCGAGCACGAAACTGGCCTGTACTACCTGGACCGCAGCCGAGACGTGCTGGCCAACCGCGACCGCAGCATCCTGATGACCTTCCCGAACGTGATCGTGTCGCCGCACATGGCCTTCTACACCGCCGAGGACGTGCGCGCCATGATCTTCAACTCGTCAAGCGCGCTTCTGGCCTTCTCGCGCGGAGAGGACACGCCGTTCGAGGTGCGTCACTAGCACATCCCTAGCACGTCACTAACACGTCACTAGCACGTCCCTAGCGCGTCCCTAGCACGTCGCCCGCACGACGCCTCAGCACGGCATGCCAGCGCTTCGCCCCGGCGAGGCTGCTCGCGTCGCACCAAACGCGATATGCCAGCAGCGCTTCGTCTGCAGATGAAAGTCCCAACTACCGGCTGCCCTTCTTGCCAACATGGTGCAAGAAGGGCAGCTTTCTTGTGGCCAATTGCCGGCGGGCAATTGCCTGCGCGTAATTGCCTGCAAGCAATCGCCGGCAGGCAACAGTGCTTGAGGAATCGCCGGTGGGCAATTGCGGGTAGGCAGTCGCCAGCAGGGCCCTACTATTGGGTAGGTAGATACATGCGGGAGCCGCTTGGCGGACCTGCGTTCAAGACCGGACGGTACGACATCGGGTGACAGGACATCGGACGACAGGGCACGCGCCGACCGCCGGCATAGGGAAAGGATTGCGCAAGGCATGGATGTGGTCTTCTTTGACATAGACGACACGCTGTACGACCAGGCGCAGCCCTTTTGCTACGCAGTGCGCACCGTGGTGGGGCAGGTTCCCGCCACGGACGACCAGCTGTTTGCCAGCAGCCGCAGGCACAGTGAAGAGGTGTTCGCCACCCTGGCAGCCGGCAAGCGACCCACCGACGCCATGTACGTCCGGCGCATGCAACAGACCCTGGCCGACGCGGGCGTGACCATCGACGTGCCGACGGCCCGGCAGCTCCAGCACATATATGCCACCACCAGCGGGGAGGCCATGAGCCTGTACCCCGGCATGGGGCGGGTGCTGGACCTGTGCAGCTGGCACGCCAAGGTCGGGGTCATCTCGAACGGGCGCGGGCCGCGTCAGCGCGACAAGCTGCGCATCCTGCACATGGACCGCTGGGTCGGAGCTGACCAGGTGTTCATCAGCGACGAGCTGGGCGTGGCGAAGCCCGACCCGGCAATCTTCCGGGTAGCTTGCGAGCGCATGCAGACGTCGCCGGAGCGCTGCCTGTACGTGGGCGACTCCATGGCCAGCGACGTGGTGGGTGCCAAGGCCGCAGGCATGCCCGTGGTGTGGTTCCACCACCGCGACAGCCTGGTACCCGCCGACCAGCGGGCCACCCCCTCGCCCGATGCCGCGCCGGACTGGACCGTGACGAACTCGGAGGAGCTGTTGGACCTCTTGCGACGGCTGCTGTAGAACCGCAATCACAAGGGCGCTATTGAAAATCAAGGAGAGAAGAACCATGGCACTCGTATCAAAGATTGGCATAATCGGCTGCAACCACGTGGGCGCGCACGTCGCGAACGCCCTGCTATACCAGGGGCTCGCCACCGAGCTGTACCTGAGCGACGTAAACGTGGACCTGTGCCACGCGCAGGTGAACGACCTTCTGGACGCGATGAGCTTCTATCCGCTGCACACGGCGCGCGTGCACGAGTGCGACGACCGCTACGAGGAGCTGGCCGGCTGCGACATCATCGTGAACGCCGCAGGCCACGTGGACGCGTCTCGCACCAACCGCGACGCCGAGCTGACCGTGACGGTGGCTGAGCCGAAGAAGTTCGTGCGCCGCATCGAGGACGCCGGCTTCAAGGGCATCTGGGTCAGCGTCTCGAACCCCAACGACGTCATCGCCACGGAGATCTGGCAGCTGGCCGGCTGTGACCCCCGTCGCGTCATAGGCACGGGCACCACGCTGGACTCCGCCCGCTTCAAGCACGCCCTCAGCCGCGCCACGGGACTGGACCAGGCCAGCGTGAACGCCTGGATGCTGGGCGAGCACGGGCTCTCGGAGTTCGCGCTGTGGTCGCACGTGTCGTTCGGCTGCCTGACGCCCGACGAGGTCCAGGAGCAGCTGGGCGTGCGCTTCGACAGGGACGCCCTGGAGCAGGAGGCCGTTCGCGGCGGATACATCACCATGAAGGGCAAGTTCTGCACCGAGTACTCCATCGCCAACGGCACCGTGGCCATCGTGGCCGCCATCGTGCACGACACGCATCTGGTGACCCCCGTGTCCACGCTGGTAGACGACGTGTATGGCATGAGCGGCAACTTTGCCTCGCTCCCCTGCGTCATCGGCCGCACCGGCGTGCAGAAGGTCATCGTGCCGCAGATGTCGGACTCCGAGGTGCAGAAGTGGCAGGCCAGCTGC
>JBJEKW010000077.1:7586-30856 GCA_051878835.1 Atopobiaceae bacterium | reverse complement strand
GGTCATCGTGCCGCAGATGTCGGACTCCGAGGTGCAGAAGTGGCAGGCCAGCTGCCGCCACATCCAGGACAACATCGCGAAGGCCAGCTGGTAGGGCCGGCACCCCCGCGAAGCGTGGGGCGTCTCCCGGTGCCGTGGAGTGACGCCGCGGGCGAGCCGCTGGCGTCGTGCGGCGACGTATGCCGTAGGTTTCCAAGCGCACCCCATCAGATTTCAAAACGGTACCGTCTCGCGAACCGTTGAGGAAACACTGAAATCCTGGGATATTATGCAAGCCATCTGGGCCGTTGGGGCTGCAACACGCGGCGCGACCACGGTGGGCGCACGCGCTCGACCCCGGCGAACCGGCCCTACGACAGACGAAAGGCTGGTACACATGGCAGACAGAATCGCAACGCTTCGCGCACAGGACCCCGAACTGGCCTCCTGCATCGACCAGGAGCTGGGCCGCCAGCGCGACTCCATCGAGCTCATCGCCTCCGAGAACTTCGTCTCGCCCGCGGTCATGGAGGCCGTCGGCACGGTCCTGACAAACAAGTACGCGGAGGGTCTGCCTGGGCATCGCTACTACGGCGGCTGCTGGGCCGTCGACAAGGTGGAGAACCTGGCCCGCGACCGCGTGAAGAAGCTGTTCGGCGCGGCGTACGCCAACGTGCAGCCGCACTCCGGCGCGCAGGCCAACTACGCCGTCGAGACCGCCTTCGCGAAGCCCGGCGACACCATCATGGGCATGGACCTCAGCAACGGCGGCCACCTGACGCACGGCTCGCCCGTGAACTTCTCGGGCAAGCTGTTCAACGTGGTCAGCTACGGCCTGAACCCCGAGACCGAGCGCATCGACTTCGACGACGTGGCCGCGAAGGCCGAGGCCCACAAGCCCAAGCTGATCATCGCCGGAGCCTCCGCCTACCCGCGCATCATCGACTTCGCGCGCTTCGCCCAGATAGCGCACGACAACGGCGCCGTCCTGATGGTGGACATGGCCCACATCGCCGGCATCGTGGCTGCGGGCCTGCACCCCAGCCCGGTGCCCGTGGCGGACGTCACCACCTCCACCACGCACAAGACCCTGCGCGGCACGCGCGGCGGCATCATCCTGTGGAACAACCCCGACTACACCAAGCGCATCAACTCCTCGGTGTTCCCCGGCACGCAGGGCGGCCCGCTGGAGCACATTATCGCCGGCAAGGCCGTGGCCTTCGGCGAGGCGCTGAAGCCCGAGTTCAAGACCTACATCCAGAACGTGCTGGTGAACGCGAAGGCACTGGGCCGCGGCATGGAGTCCAAGGGCCTGCGCCTGGTCACGGGCGGCACCGACAACCACCTGCTGCTGGTGGACCTGACCGCCGCACAGAACGTCAGCGGCCGCGACGCCGAGCAGGCGCTGGAGTCCGTGGGCATCACGGTAAACAAGAACACCATCCCGAACGAGAAGCGCTCCCCCTTCGTGACCAGCGGCATCCGCGTAGGCTCCGCCGCCATCACGACCCGCGGCTTCGACGAGGCCGAGTGCGAGCGCGTGGGCGAGCTCATCGGCATGACCGTCTTTGCCATCGAGCACGACGACCAGGACGCGCTGGCACCCATCAAGGCCGAGGTCGCTCAGATGCTGGCAAAGCACCCGCTCTACCCCGAGCTGGGCTAAGAAGGACGCGCCGGGCTGCGGGCCAACGCGCCGCGCCCCCTGCAACGAGCCGCGCAAGACATAGGCAAGAAAACCCTGTGGGGACACGCCATTCGAGCGTGTCCCCACTTTTTTACCGAGTCTAGTGTTTCACCAAGCTCTTCTTGCCAAGCATGTCCCTTGATGCCGCCAGCCCTCGTTGGCTCGTTCGCCCTTCTGGACCTGGCGGGAGCCTCCTGCACGTCCTGAAGAAACGGCCCCGTCTCGATGTAAATGGTATTGCGCGCAGGTCACATGACGCACCGGTCAGCAAACGTTAATGTTTCCCGCAGTAGAATGAACGTCGCGCACCGTCAACACATCTCGTCGAGAGGCACTCCATGCCAACGCCTAGCTACTGTCCCAACTGCGGGGCTCCCATTACACCGGACCAGCTGTTCTGCACCAACTGCGGTGCAAGAATTGTCGCCGCGGGAGCGGACGCCACGCAGGTCAATGCCGTGAACCCCGAGGCAGGTGGCATGATGGGAGGAGGCACGGGCATCCAGGGCACCCAGGAGCTGGCCCCGATGCCTTCGGTGCCACAGTACGCCGGAACCGACCACCAGCAGCCTTCCCACCATCCCAGCAGCCACAGCCGCGCCAAGTTGATTGGACTCGTGGCGGGCTGCGTGGCCGCGGGAGCCGTTGCCGCCGCGCTGGTGTTCCACTTTGTGGTGAGTCCGCAGCAGCAGGCGCAATTCCAGCAACAGCAAGATCAGCAACAGCAGCAGTCCGACCAGGCCGTGGCCCAGGCCCAGCAGGACGCCAGCGACGCAAAGGCCCAGGCCGACGCGGCCCAACAGCAGGCCGATGCGGCACAGCAGCAGGCGAACCAGGCCGCCCAGGCCCAGGCCGATGCGGCCGCAGCTGCCCAGGCGAAGGCCAATGCCCAGAAGTCCGCGCAGGATGCCGCCGATCAGCAGTTCCACAGCACGCTGGTGAGCTACTACAACGCGCTGTCCGATTACGACCGCCGCATCCGCAATGCCGCGACCAACTTCAACAACAACTACCTCTCGGCAAGTGCGTCTACGCGTTCCGGCTACTCCGACGACGCAACTGGTCTCCAATACGAGCTGGAGGCCCAGATTGCCAACCTCTACAGCCTCAGCATGCCTCAAAACTCCGCGTACGCGACGCAGTTCTCCCTGCTGCAGCAGTGCTACAACGACTGCTACCACCGCATCAGCGTTATAGCTGACGCCTGGACCACCGACGTGCAGTACAGCGACCCCTCCGCCCACCAGGACGAGATTCTGGAGCCCATACAACAGGACAACGTGCACGGCACCAACCGCTACAAGACCGACTACGACAACACGTATCCGCAGATAAGCCTGTAGCGAAACCAACCTGTAGCGTAACCGTCGTTCAATCAGGCCGCAGGCCAGCCCGCAGAGGGAAAACTACGCGCCCGGATGTCACGCATCCGGACGCGTATCGTTTTTCTTGCCCTGGGCTCTGCCCGCACGCCTACATGAAGCGACGAAACACCGGGATGCGGTGGAGCGCCCACGAGAACGCCAGCGCGCAGGCCAGTGCGATGCAGAACAGCAGCGCCTCGGCCACGAAGGCCGGCAGCGCGGCGAAGTCAATGAACCGCACGGCCAGGTGCAAGAAGAGCACGTGCGTCACGTACACGCCGAAGCTGTACCGTGCCACGCACGCGAAGGCGGGATGGTCGGCGATGGGCCGGTCGTCCAGCGCATGCCTGGCCCACAGGAAGAACGCCAGCGAGAACAGCGCGCACAGCGGGCTGTAGGGCAGGTAGTACATGCCCGACTGCGCACCCGCGAAGGCGCAGGCCACCGCAAGACCCGTGGCGCAGGCCAGCGCCAGTCCGCCGCACGCGGCCGTGATGCGATTCCACCGCAGGTAGTTGTGGGCGTAGTAGCCTGCCAGGAAGTACGTGACCGATGGGGCGTACTGCGTCACGAGCTCGCCCGCCACGGGGAGGTCGCCCTGGGCGACCGACGTGCAGAAGGGAACCACCATGGTGACGGCGGCCAACTCCAGGATCAGCGTGGCCAGCCCACGCTGCCTAAGATGTGCCACCACCCAACGAAGCGCAGGCAGGAGCACGTACAGCCCCAGCAGCGCATAGAGGTACCACAGGTGGTCCCAGGTCTGCGCCGTCAGCACGCGCAGGACCGCCAGCCACAGCAGGCCCCAGCCCACGGGCGTCCCGTCGACGTAGAGCTCCATGGCGGCAAAGGCCGTGCCGAAGGTGGCCAGCACGAACAGCATCCTGCTGGCGTAGTGCCACACGTAGTGCGGCCTCATGTGCTTCTGCGGGCTCAGCAGGAGCGCTCCCGAGATCATCAGGAACACCGGCACGGCCCAACGGGTCAGCAGCACCTCCACCAGCTCGTAGGCCGCCATGCGCTCAGGCGTCACCACCGGCAGCACATGTGCGCTCATCTGGATGAGCGTGTGCATGAGCACGACCGCCAGCGCACCCAGCGCGCGGCACCATTCGAAGTAGTTTATCTTTGCCCGCGTCAAGACTGCGCGCCCTCGTCGTCGCCCTGGGCGGAGTCATCCAAGAGGTTCTTCTGCTCCCAGGCCTCCTTCTGGGCGGCATCCTCCTGGGCGTCCAGGCCGTGCACGGCGATGAACTCCTGGATCTGTGCCTGGGTGGGCATGGACTGCTGGGCTCCCGCCTTCTGCACGGCAAGGGCCGAGGCTGCCGTGGCGTAGCGCATGCCCTCGATCAGGGAGGAGCCGTCGCACAGCCTGCCCGCCAGCACGCCCAGGTACGCGTCGCCCGCACCCGTGGAGTCCACGGCGGGCACCTTGTAGGCGGGCACGCGCACGACCCTGCGGTCTGCCAGGGTGACGGAGCCCTTCTTGCCCAGGGTGATGACCGTGTTGCGCACGCCGTGCTGCGTGAAGCAGTCCAGCGCCTCGCGGGCGCGCCAGCGGTCCGCGGGATAGACGCCGCACAGGGAGTCGCACTCGGTCTCGTTCACGCACAACAGGTCGAGCGCCCCATACACGCTGTCGGGCAGCTCGTGCGCGGGTGCGGCGTTCAGTATGGTGTACAGCCCCATCTGGTGCGCCAGGTCTATGACCGCAAACGTGGCGTCCAGGTCGCACTCCAGCTGCGTCAGGAGGACGTCTCCAGGCTGTGCCAGCTTCTGCAGGATCTGCCGGGCGGCGGCCGCATCCAGCGCATGGTTGGCACCCGGGTCCACGATGATGCGGTTCTGTCCCTCGCTGCGCACGATTATGGCCGTGCCCGTGGCGTAGCCGGACTCGGTCTGCACCTCCGCGCAGTCGACGCCCGACAGCCGCAGGCCGTCGGTCAGGCGCTGTCCGAAGGCGTCGTCGCCCACGCGGCCGACCATCAGCGTGGCAGCTCCCGAGCGGGCGGCGGCCACGGCCTGGTTGGCGCCCTTGCCTCCGGGGTTGGTAAAGAAGCCCGAGCCCAGCACCGTCTCGCCGGCGCGCGGCATGCGACCGCACACCATCGAGAGGTCCATGTTTAGGCTGCCGAACACGATGACCCTAGCCATTGCGGCCCCCTTGCCTCGTGGGGCCACCGGCCCCGCCTGCATGCACCGTCACCTTGGGTCGTTCCTCTGGTGTGGCGGCTCTTCTTGCGATTGATATTCTTTCCCTGACGACCCCGCCGGGCTGCCCGTCTGACCATGCTAACGCACTGCCGCTTTGAGCTGGGCTTCATTGGCCAAGAAGCGCTAGCCCTCCTGCACCTCGCCTGCCATGAGGCGCTCGTACATGACGCGGTTGGCAGCCAGCTCCTCCTGGTCGTCCAGGGGCTCCAGCGGCTCGACGTCCTGTCCGTACTTGCGCTGCATGGCGCGCGAGATGAGCCAGTCGGCCACGCCGGGGTTCTTTGGCAGCAGCGGACCGTGGATGTAGGTGCCCAGCACGTTCTTGTACAGGCAGCCCTCGTAGCCGGACTGACCGTCGTTGCCGTGGCCGTACAGCACCTTCCCCAGCGGCTGCACGCCGTCGCCCAGGTGCGTGCGCCCGCCGTGGTTCTCGTAGCCCACGATGGGCTGCGGCGAGACCTCGCTCTGGATGGCGATGTTTCCGATGATGCGCGGCGTGCCGCGGTCGGTGTAGAGGTCGACCAGCTCCAGGCCGGGGACGCGCTCGTCTCCCATGAGGTAGCTCTCGCCCAGCAGCTGGTAGCCGCCGCACACCGCGCCCAAGACGCCGCCGTCCTCGACGAACGCCTTCAGCTCGTGCTTCTGCTGCAGCAGGAAGTCGCAGACGATCTTCTGCTCGCGGTCGGAGCCGCCGCCGATGAAGGCGATGTCGACGCCTGCAAAGCTGGGCGTGTCGCCCACGTGCACCTCGTAGACGTCCGGGCGGATGCCGCGCCACTCCATGCGCTTGCGCAGCACCAGGATGTTGCCCGAGTCGCCGTACAGGTTCAGAAGCTCCGGGTACAGGTGGGCTATCCTGAGCGAGCGCTCCGGACGGGGCGCGTTTGTTGCCGATGAGCTAGTCATGCCGCTTTCCCATCCTTTCGAGCTCGGCCTTCGCGGGCCACAGCGCGCTGTAGTTGGTCAGGACGTACAGCGGACGCTCCTTTGGCAGGTCGTCCACCGCCTTGAGGGCCTCCTCGACGTTCTGGCAGATGTCGGCCTTTATGCCGGCGTACTTCAGGCGCACCTGCAGGTCGTTCGCGCGGGTGCCGCCGGCAAACACGTGCAGGTCGTCACCCTCGCCCGCCAGGCGCTCGAAGTCGACGTCCCAGATCCACGAGATGTCCTTGCCGTCGTTGAAGTTGTCGTTGATGACCAGGTAGGTGGCCTTGGGGCGCGTGTCCTGCAGCAGAAGCGACAGATTCTGGTTGAAGCCGGTGGGGTTCTTTGCGAGGTTGAGCACCACCTCGCGGCCGTCCACGTCGAAGTGCTGCAGGCGGCCGTTCTGCGGATGGTAGCCGTCCAGCACGCGCTGGAACGTGGCGCCGTCCACGCCCGTCATGGACGCTGCGGCGAAGGCTGCCAGCAGGTTGTACACCATGTACACGCCGCCGAAGTCGGCCTTCAGGTGGACCTTGCCGTCTATGCCCATGCCCGTGACATCGAACTCGACGCCCGTGCGCGTGACGCGCACGCCGGTGGCGCAGAAGTCCAGGTGGGGCCTGGAGAAATCGCCGTTGGGGCAGCGGAAGGCGCCCAGCTGCGCGTAGGCGCGGTAGTCATAGGTCAGCTCGGCGCCGCACACCTGGCAGAACGCGCCCTCGGGCACGCGGTCGGGCGGCAGGTGCAGGTCCTCGCCTATGCCGAAGGCCAGCACCTTCGTGCCGGACTTCCGTGCCTTCAGGGCCACGCCCATGCTGATGGGATCGTCGCCGCACACCAAGAGCGTGGTCTGCGGAGAGCTGGCCAGCGCGCGAGCGATGGTGTCCTGCACGCGGTCTATCTCGCCGGCGCGGTCCAGCTGGTCGCGAAAGAGGTTCAGCAGCACCAGGTAGCGCGGGCGCAGGCCCGGCAGGATGTTCACGGTGCTGAGCTCGTCGGCCTCGATGACGGCCCAGTCGGCGCTGCTGCCGGGCAAAAGGGCCGCCGCCACGCCCGGTGCCATGTTGGCGCCGGCACGGTTGCACAGCACGCGGTTGCCCGCCGCCTCCACCGCCGAGGCCAGCACGTTGTTCGTCGTGGTCTTTCCGTTGGTGCCGCACACCACGATGGCGCCCTTGCTCAGCTTCTTTGACAGCTGGGCGATGATGTTGGGATCCAGTCCCAGGGCCACACGTCCCGGTAGCTGCGACGCGTTGCGATGCAGCACGCTGTGCAGCCCCCAGTGCGTCAGCCTACCCAGCCCGACGCCCAGCGCAGATCTGACTCCCATGTGCCTATGCTTCCTTCTGTGTCGAGGTGGACTGTGCAGCGGCGGGCGCCTGCGGCTGCTGCGCGGCCTGCGAGTCGCCCTCGGGCAGCTGAGCGCCCTGTGCCGGGTGTGACTCCTCGTTCTTCCTGGAGTTGTACTCCTCGGGCGTCAGCACGTCCTCGATGCGCAGGTTCACGCCGGCGATCTCCAGGCCGGTCATGCCCGTGACCTGCTTCACCACGGTCTTCTTTACGTCCTCGAACACCTTCGGTGCGTAGGCGCCGTACTCCATGAGCACGCTGATGTTCACGCGCACCGAGCTGTCGGGCGTGACCTCGACCGAAACGCCCTTGCGCGGGTCGGCCTGTCCGAACGCCTCCTGCACCGAGTTCAGCCAGCCGCCCTTCATGCCCACGACGCCGGGGACGTCGCGCATGGCGATGGCAACGATCTTCTCGATGACGCCGTTGGAGAAGGTGAGAGAATCCTCCGAGTCAAGGTCTTCGTCGTCGGCGACTATGTCTTGCGACGTGGGCTCCTCAGCGGGGTCCTGCGTGGCGTCCGTCTGCTTCTGCTGGTCGGATGCTGCTGTGGCCATGTGAACTCCTCCCCGAGCGCAAGCGCTCCTTGGTTGGTCTGTGTCGGGCGGCCCTCCAGCGGGCCGTGGAAACGTGCGGCCGAGTGCCGCTCCGGCGCCGGATGTTGCTCC
The DNA here is from genome assembly GCA_051878835.1 of Atopobiaceae bacterium. GTDB lineage: Bacteria > Actinomycetota > Coriobacteriia > Coriobacteriales > Atopobiaceae > Olsenella_K. The sequence continues at coordinate 22,670 of JBJEKW010000077.1, read as the reverse complement.
GAGACTCGCCCAGAGCCACCCGGCCTTGCTAGTTGCGGTTCTCGCGGACGAACCTACGGACCGCGTTGATGATCTTTGGGTCGCCGTCCAGCTTTTGGCCTATGGCAACGCCCACCAGCACCACCAGGGCGATGAAGAGCGTCTGCCAGAAGCCGATGATGAAGACCAGCAGGGCCACAAGGAACCCCAAGAACCCAAAAAGCACCGCATTCTCATGTCCGGGGAAGGTCCGGGCTACCCAGGAGCGGGCAGAGCTGACCGCTTGCGAGAAGTGCACCGTGTGGTTGGCATTGCCGTCGCCGTCCGAGGGCGGGGTGGCCTGGCTGGTGGCCCGCTGACTGTTGCGTGCGGAATCGACGCCCTGCTGCGGGGCGGACTCGACGCGCTCGGTACGGTCGGTGGAGTCTTCGCTTTCGACCCGGGGCTTGGGAAAGCCGTTCTGTTGGGACATTAGTTCTCACCCTCCTTCGGGTCTGGCTCAGGCGTGGCGGCGGGCTCGGCCGACTGGTCGACGGAGACGGCTGACGTTGCCGATTCCTCGGTGGCCTCAGAGCTGTCGGCGTTCGTCACGTCGTCGGCGGTTGCAGCGTCGTCGCCGGCCACAGCATCGTCGGAGGACGGGGCGCCGCCATTCTGGGAGTCGGAAGCGGTGTCCTGGGCAGTTGCGAGCGCATCGCCGCCATTGCCACCCGGCTGGTCGTCCACGAGGGTGGTGCGACCCTGGTCCTCGTGGGTGGGCTCGGATGGCTGGTCGTCGACGGGCTCCGCGCCTGCGGGCTGGACATCGGCGGCAGGCTCCGTGGCCTGGGTGTCAGCCTGGGCCACGCCCGACTCGTCCGAGGCGGGATGGACGTCGGTGGCAACGCCAGCCGTGGACTCGACGCCGGAGGCGGAAGCGTCGGCGGCGGAGACGTCCGTGGCTGGCTCACCGGCATTCTGGGACGAACTATCCTCCGTCGCCTGCCCACGCGTCGAGTGGAGGCGAACGGTGATGCCGCTGGAGAGCTCCTCGGTCGGGTCGGGCTCCTCCTGCGGGGACTCAGCGGGTTGCAGCACGTGCGTGGGCTCGGACTCCTGCTGCGCGACGTCGCCTTCGCTCTGATACGAGTACTCGTACGAGGGGCTGCCGTAATCCGTGGAGTAGTCCAGCGAGGCCTCCTGCTGGGGCTCCTTGAAGTCCTGCGGGTCGGTGAATACCAGGCTGACGTCCTTCAGCGTGTCGCCGCAGACGCCTGCCAGGCCCTCCTCCAGCTCGCCATGCAGCTGCTGGCCCTTCTGGACCACGTTCAGGGCATGCTTCGGCGTGACGCGGGCACGCACGCGCACCGAGCGCTTGCGCACGCGGACATGCGTCTTTGCCGCGATGCAGGTGCCGTCGCGCTCGATGATGTGCCTGGTCTGTGACGCTATGGCCTTGCGGGTGACCGTGACCTGGCCGCCGTCCAGCCTGGACACGGTGATGGACTTGCGGTTCCTGGGCGAGAAGAGCGAGCGCAGGAAGCAGATGAGCACGCCAAGCGCCAAGATGCCCACCACGATGGTGACGGCCAGCTGGTAGCTGGGCTCACCCAGCAAGAGACTGGTGGCCTCCTGGGTATAGGGCCCGTACCACGGCAGCAGCAAAGCCGCCAGGGCAAGGATCCCCGCAAGCCCAAACACGAACAGGCACAATCTCTTGAACCAGCCCATGAGCAACCATCTTCCTCTGTCGATGCCTATGCATGAAAAGAGGATACCCCCAAGACGGGACGTTTTTCTAAAAACCCGTCTATGAGGTGGCAGCGGAGGGATCCACGTTGGGGTCGGCGCCGGAGTCCACGCGCGCCATGATGGTCTGTATCTGCGAGGAGTCCGTGACGACGTAGCTGACGCCGCCGATGGTCTGGCTGGAGCCCGGTATGGAGCATGAATATATGGTGGGGTGCGTGATCATGAAGCGGCCCATCAGCGGAATCAGGCTGTAGCACTTCATGTTTGTGCTGACGAGGTCGCCCAAGGTGTCGGCCAGGCCGGGAAGCTGCGTCACGTTCATCGAGAGGCACTTGCTCAGGATGGCCTCCAGGACCAGGCGCTGGTCCTCCTGGCGCTGGAAGTCGCCGTTGGCAAAGCCGTGGCGCACGCGCGAGAACAGCATGGCGGTGTTGCCGTCCATGGTGTGCTCGCCCGCCGACATGACCAGCCCCGTATAGTTGGGGTCGTTCACGGCCACCGGCACGTTCACCGTGATGCCACCCAGGTAGTCCACGATGCCGGCGATGCCGTCGAAGTTCACCACGGCCACGTCGCTGATGGACGCACCGGTAAGCTCGTGCACGGCCTGGACCGCGCCCGCCGCCCCGCCGAACGCGTAGGCGGCGTTGATCTTTTGCGTGCCGTGGCCCTCTATCTGCACCATGGTGTCGCGCGGGATGCTGACCATGGTGACCTTGCTGGCTATGGGGTCGATGCGCGCCAGGATCATGGTGTCGGTGCGCGACACCGTGTCGCCGTCGCGGGCGTCAGAGCCCAGGGCCAGCACGTAGTACGGCGTGCAGGGGATGTGCCAGGACAGCAGCTGCGACAGACCCTCCGACGCACTCTCCGAGAAGGCAAGCTTCTGGTCGATGGGGCTGAAGACCACAGCATACACGCCCACCACCACGGCGATGATGGCCGCCAGGATGATGAGCCCGCGATGGCGCAGGTGGTGCCGCGGCTTTCGCGAGCCGCCGCCCTCGCCGCCGCCCACGGGAGCCCCATAGCCGTTGCCGCCATAGCCGTACGCCTGGTTCCACGCCGCCTCGTCGTAGGACGAGACGGGCTGGCCAGCCTGTGGCGTCCGACGACGGCGCAGGATGCGACCGTTCGAGGAGGGCTGGGCGGGCTGGCCGTAGGAGGCGTCGACGTAGGGCGTCGGCTCGTCTCCCGTCCAGCGGCCGTCGGTGGGCGTGTTTGCGCCCATGGAGTAGCCACCGCGGTCGTAGTCATAGCCGTCGTAGGGCTCGGGGGCTGCGGACACCTGGCGATAGGGCTGCTGGGATGCCTGCGGCTGCCTGCCGGCGCGCACCTGGGGCTGTCGGGGTGCTCGGTGCCGGGCGGGCTGGGGCTCGTCGGACGCATCGGAATCTATGGCGTCGTAGCCGTCGTAGGGATTGTCGGCGGTGTCTATGGCGTCGTAGCCGTCGTAGGGGTTTTGCGAGCTGGGGACATATGCCCCGCGGTCCTGCCGAGGCTGAAACCTCAGCACGTCCGAGGAGCCCTCTCTGCGCACGGTGCGCGGGACGCGTCCGTCGGAACCACGTGTGTCGTTGCTCATGTGCGAGGCCTCCCCTGCGCTCGTATGTGAAACGGCTACCCCGCTAGCCCGCTAGCGGGAGTTCCACTGGTTGCAGCGCTCCAGGAGATGCTGCCTCACGATGAGGTACGCATCCTCCACGCGCTCGGCCACAGCACCGGTCCACACGTTCACGAAGCCGCCGTGCACCACCGCGGCCAAGGCGTCCACGCCCAGGGCGGCGGCCAGGACGCCCAGAACTATCTGCGTGGGTCCCGAGGCGGCGAGGCACTGCCCGGCCAGCCAGACCACGATGGGTATCAGCAAAAGCGTCCACAGCTGGTTCTTCAGCAGCTTGCTCAGGGTGCAGCCATAGCTGGCCGACTTCGGGCGCAGGTCGTAGTAGCGCCGCACCAGCCACGAGAAGCCGGCGTTCAGCACCTCTCGCACCAGGTTAGACAGATAGCCCGCAAAGATCTCGTACACCAGAAGGTACGTGGGGTAGATGAGCCCCGCCAGCAGGTGCGCAATGCCCAGCAGGTCGGGCGCGTTCGGGTCCAGCTGCACGGCGTAGCGCGCCATGTTGTCGTTCACCAGGGGGAACTGCCGCCACCACACGTAGGCAAACAGCGCTACGAACAGCACGCGGAACACGACGGGGCCCAGGAGTATGGTGCGGGGCGTGACGGGCACCTTCTGGTCGGCGGCCTGCGCGCCCTCGTCGGCAAAGTCCCAGAAGTGGTCGTCGTTGGCAGTGACGTCGGAGTTCCACGACGAGGAGTTGGCGTAGGTGCCGTAGTTGTGGGTGCCGTACGACTTGCGCCAGTCGACGCCCGCGAAGCCGCTCTCGATGCCCGACGCCGCTGCTGCAGTCTCCCAGGTGCCGCGCACGACCACGCGGTTGGCGTTCGATCCCTCGAACTGGCCGCGCAGGAACTGGTAGGCCTTGTTTACCTGGACCATCTTTGCCTGCGCCTGGGCGGGCGAGATGCCGCGCTTCGCGGCCATGTCGGGGTGGTACGTGCGCGCCAGGTTGGTGTAGGCCCTCTTTAGCGCTTCCCGGTCGTACTTTGCGGGGACGCCCAGTATCTGCTCGGCGCCCTCCTTCGTCATGTCCTGGTGCATATGTGGAACCTCCCTGACGCGGGAGGCCCGCGCAGCATGGCAAAAGCAAGAGTCAACGTGCATGGTGGCCCACGTGGCGAGCCACATACAGCTTAAATATTAGTCGTATGGACGCAAGGTGCGCCACCCCCAGGCCAAAGGCTCCACGCCATTGCCGTGAAGCTGTCGCCGGCAGGCGGCTATGCGGCGGCCTGCAGCTACTCGCCCGCCCCGAACCACTCGTCCAGAAGGCCCCTCAGCCGCATGCGCTCCCACGCCACATAGATGGCCGAGTGCACCAGGCTCCCCTGCGCCATGCGCCGCTCCATCTGCGCTCGGCCCAAGAGCACCAGCTGCGTGCGCTCCCCGCGGTCGAAGTCGGTGCTGCCGGGGCGTGCGCCCTCGGGCAGGCGCACAGCCACCAGGTGCATGATCTCGTCCGAGCTGCCCGCCGAGGGAAAGAAGGACCCCAGCTCCGCGACCTGCCGCCCAGGGTCATTCACGAGGTAGCCCGTCTCCTCCCGCAGCTCGCGCAGGGCGGCTTGCACGGGGCTCTCCTCGTCCTCGATCCCTCCGGCCACCAGCTCGTCTTGCCAGGAGTCGACTGCGTAGCGGTACTGCCTCACCAGCAGGGCGCGCCTGCCCACCGCCACGAGCACGCACACGCAGGGCTGGCAGCGCACGACCGAGTAGGGCGAGAGGCCCTGCGGCGTCCGCAGGTACGCGCGCTCGATAACGTAGCGTCCCAGGGGCGTGCGGTCGCGCACCTGGTAGGGAAAGGGCTCGAAGTCGCCGGCGAGGGCGGGGTCGCGCCAGGGCTGGAGCCGTGACTCAGGCTGGGCCACGACCGGCGGGTTCTTCTTGCCCTCTTGCGCGTGCTGCGTATCTGCTGACAACGGGTGCTCCTTTGGGTCCTGCCGCGCGTTCATGCGAAGGGGCGCCGCCCGCGGCGACGCCCCCGACGTTCCGGACAGAGAGCCTACTGGCCCTGCTTTGCGTACTTGGCCTCGGTGGCCTCCTTTGCGGGACGCCACCAGTCCTCGTGCTCGCGGTACCACGCGATGGTCTGGTCCAGGCCGGACGAGAAGTCCGTGTGGACGGGCTTCCAGCCCAGCTCGGTCTCCAGCTTGGTCGGGTCGATGGCGTAGCGGCGGTCGTGGCCGGGACGGTCGCGCACCCAGTCGAAGTCGTCGGGGTCCTTCCCCATGCGCTCCAGGATGGCGTGGAGCACGTCGATGTTCGAGCGCTCGCCGTTGGCGCCGATGAGGTAGGTCTCGCCGATGCGGCCCTTCGTCAGGATGTCCCAGACCGCACGCGAGTGGTCCTCGGTGTGGATCCAGTCGCGCACGTTCTTGCCGTCGCCGTACAGCTTTGGCCTGATGCCGCACAGGATGTTCGTGATCTGGCGCGGGATGAACTTCTCGACGTGCTGGTAGGGGCCGTAGTTGTTCGAGCAGTTGCTGATGGTGGTGCGCAGGCCGTACGTGCGGTGCCACGCGCGCACCAGAAGGTCGGACGACGCCTTCGTCGAGCTGTAGGGGCTGGACGGGCGGTACGGGTCGTCCGGCTGGAAGCGACGCGGCTCGTCCAGGGCCAAATCGCCGTAGACCTCGTCGGTGCTGATGTGGTGGAAGCGCAGGTCGTACTTCCTGCAGGCCTCCAGCAGGCGGTACGTGCCCTCGACGTTCGTGCGCAGGAACGGCTCGGGGTTGGCGATGGAGTTGTCGTTGTGCGACTCGGCGGCGTAGTGCACGATGGCGTCGTGGCCGGGGACGATGCGGTCCAGAAGCTTGGCGTCGCAGATGTCGCCCACGACCAGCTCGACGCGGTCGGCGGGCAGCCCCTCGATGTTGCGGGGGTTGCCGGCGTAGGTCAGCTTGTCCAGCACGGTCACGTGCACGCCGGGGTGGTTGTTCACGACGTAGTGCACGAAGTTGGACCCGATGAAGCCACAGCCTCCGGTGACGATGATGTTGTGCGGCTCGAAAGCCTCGCTCATGTGAAACCTCCCGTAGAAGTGGTGTTGCGTCCTGCCCTAGCGAGGCAGCGAGGCCACGTACTCGGACAGCTGATCCTCCCAGTCGCGCGGGGTGAACCCGGCGGCCTCCAGCTTTGACAGGTCCAGCGCGGAGTGCACGGGGCGCGGGGCCACGGGCCCCTTCGCCTGGGCGTAGTAGTCGGCGGTGGTGACGGGCACCACGGCGTCGCCGTTGCCGTTGCGCTGCTGGAACACCGCGCGCGCGATGTCGGCCCAGCTGCGGATGGCGCCCGAGCCGGTCATGTCGTACGTGCCGAAGGGCGCGCGGCTGCCCAGCAGGTGCAGGATGGCGGCGGCCATCTGGTCGGTGAAGGTCAGGCGACCCAGCTGGTCGTTCACCACGGTGACGTGGTCCAGCTTGTCGTCGGGGTCCGCCACGCGGTCGGAGAGCGCCGCCATGGTCTTTGCGAAGTTGTGCCCGTCGCCGATGACCCAGGAGCTGCGCAGGATGTAGTGGCTGGGGCAGCCCGCCACGGCCAGGTCGCCCGCGGCCTTCGACTGTCCGTACACCGAGAGGGGCGAGAAGGGCTCGGCCTCGTCGTGGGGCTCGCGCGTGCCGTCGAACACGTAGTCGCTGCTGATGTGCACCAGCGTGATGCCGTGCTGGGCGCAGTTGCGCGCCAGCAGGGCCGGCCCCGTGGCGTTGGCGTGCCAGCAGGCCACGCGGCCCTCGGGGGTCTCGGCGCGGTCGACCGCGGTGTAGGCGCCGCAGTTGATGACCGTGCCGTACAGGTCCCAGTCGTACTGGTCGTACTGCGCGGGGTCGCCCATGTCGAAGGTGTCGATGTCGCAGAAGTCCATGCCGCCCGCGAGGCCGCGCTCCTGGGCCAGCCTGCGCACCGCGCGGCCCAGCTGGCCGTTGCAGCCGGTCACCAGCGTGCGCTTGGGCTGCATGGGGACGACGTCTGCCAGGAAGGGATGGTGCTGGTCGGCCTCGGACAGCGTGGCCTGGTCCAGCGGGATGGGCCACTGGATGCCCAGCGCGGGGTCGGCCAGGTTCACGAAGGTGTAGGTCTTCTTTAGCTCGGCGGACCAGTGGGCGTCCACCAGGTAGGTGTAGGCGGTGCCGTCCTCGAGGGCCTGGAACGAGTTGCCCACGCCGCGCGGGACAAAGATGGCGCGCGATGGGTCCAGGGTGGTGGTGAACACCTTGCCATACGTGGCGCTGCCGGCGCGCAGGTCGACCCAGGCGCCGAAGACCGAGCCCGTGGCCACGCTGATGAACTTGTCCCAGGGCTCCGCGTGGATGCCGCGGGTGACGCCGCGGTTGGCGTTGAAGCTGATGTTGTTCTGCACCACGTGGAGGTCGGGGATGCCCAGGGCCACCATCTTTGCCCTCTGCCAGTTCTCCTTGAACCAGCCGCGGGAGTCGCCGTGGACGGAGAGCTCCACGACCTTCAGGCCCTCGATGCCCGTGGCCTCGACCTTGAGGTCCTTCTCGAATTCCATGCGCTAGTCCTCCATGCCCTCGCCGTGTCGGTCGGGGACGATCTTGCCCTCGGCCACCTCCTTCAGGTGCTGGCCGTACGTGCTCTTGCCGTAGCGGGCGGCGCACTCCAGCAGGCGCTCGCGGGAGACCCAGCCGTTCTCGAAGGCTATCTCCTCTGGCACGCTGACGGGCAGGTCCTGCGCGCGCTCGACCGTGCGCACGAACTCGCCCGCCTCGTACAGCGACTCCATGGTGCCGGTGTCCAGCCACGCGAAGCCGCGGCCAAGGGTGCACACGTCCAGCGTGCCGTCCTCCAGGTACAGGCGGTTGAGGTCGGTGATCTCGTACTCGCCACGGGCCGAGGGGCGCACCTGCCGCGCCAGCTGCGTGACGCGCGAGTCGTAGAAGTACAGGCCCGTGACGGCGTAGTTGCTCTTTGGGTGGGCGGGCTTCTCCTCGATGGAGATGGCGTTGTAGTCGCGGTCGAACTCCACCACGCCGAAGCGCTCGGGGTCGTCCACGCGGTAGCCGAACACCGTGGAGCGGCCGCCCTGCGCCGAGCGCACCGCGCGGCGCAGCAGCCGCGTGAGGCCGTTGCCGTAGAAGATGTTGTCGCCCAGCACGAGCGCGCACGGCTCGCCGCCGATGAAGTCGGCGCCGATGACGAAGGCCTGCGCCAGGCCGTTGGGCTCGGGCTGCTCGGCGTAGCTCAGGCTGATGCCGAAGTCGGACCCGTCGCGCAGCAGGCGCCGGAAGTTCGGCAGGTCGCGCGGGGTCGAGATGATCAGGATGTCCCTGATGCCGGCCAGCATGAGCGTCGACAGCGGGTAGTAGACCATCGGCTTGTCGTACACGGGCAGCAGCTGCTTGCTGGTGACCGTGGTCAGCGGGTACAGGCGCGTTCCAGAGCCTCCCGCCAGGATGATTCCCTTCATCGTGGCTCCCAAGGGTAGGGTGTGTTCGCATACGTCATTCATACTAGCATCAGCAACGTTGTGCCTGGAGCCTCCCGGCAGACGCACACCACAACGCCGCAGTTGGAGGGCATAGGTGCGCCGTCGACGGATTGGGCTTTCGTATTTTTGCCCAAACGAAAGCCATCGCTCGTGTCGCGCGGCGTCGAGGGTAGGAACGTCAGTGTCCACTCGGACTACCCATCCAAAGGAGAAGCGCATGTGCACCGCAGTTCACTTTACCGACGCGTCCGGAAACTCGTACCTGGCACGAAACCTTGACTGGACCTTCAGCTACGGCGAGCACGTGGTCATAACGCCTACGGGCTACCAGCCCAGCTCGCCCTTTGGTGCCACCACCCATGTGGCGCATCCCATCATCGGCATGGGCATCGTGCAGGATGACGCCAAGGGCGTGCCCGTGCCCCTGTACTTCGACTGCGGAAACGACGCGGGCCTGGCCGTGGCCGGGCTCAACTTCCCGGGCTACGCCAGCTACGCCCCCGAGCCCGTCCAGGTAAAGACCAACGTCACCAGCTACGAGTTCCCGCTGTGGGTGTGCGCCGGGCACGAGACCGTGCAGCAGGTGAAGGACGCCCTGGCACAGGTGGCCATCGTGGGCACGCCCGTGAACCCGAACCTGCCCGTCAGCATGCTGCACTGGATCGTGGCGGACGCCCACCAGTCCATCGTGGTCGAGTACCGCGCCGACGGCATGCACGTGTACGACGACACGCCCGACGTGCTGACGAACCAGCCCGGCTTTGGCTGGCATCTGGAGAACCTGCGCAACTACATCGGCGCCAGCTCGGCCTTTCCCGCCGACGGCGCCACGTGGACGCAGGCGAAGCTCCTGCCCTTTGGCTCGGGCTCGCTCATGCGCGGCATCCCCGGCGACTACTACTCCACGTCGCGCTTCGTGCGCATAGCCTACATCAACGCCAACTACCCGCAGCAGAAGACCGAGGCCCAAAGCGTCAGCCGCGCCTTCCACAGCCTGGGCGGCGTCGCCATGGTGGACGGCTGCGCGGCCATGGCGGACGGCGCGTTCGAGAAGACCATCTATACCGGATGCTTCAGCGCCGCCAGCGACACCTACTACTGGAGCACCTACGACGACCCCGCCATCCGCAGCGTCCGCATGGGCGACTACGACACAAAGGGCTCGCAGCTGGTGCAGGTGCAGCAGCAGTAGGGTCCCAAGGGTGTTGGCCCCCGGCCAAACGCCGAGCCTTCGACAGATGCGCCCCTCACGAGAAAGGCCCCGCGGGCATCGCCGCGGGGCCATGTTTTTGCTGCTAGAAGCGTGTTCTTCTTGGCATGTTCTTCTGGCCCGCGTGGGCAGGAAGGGCCTACTGGCCCAGCGCCTTCACGGCGGAGTCCAGGTCGGCGCAGGCCGCCTCGAAGTCGTCGTCGGAGGCGTCCAGCGCAAAGCCCTCCAGCGCATGGCAGCGCGCACGCACCGCGGCGACCTTTGAGTCCAGCAGGTCGGCGTCGCGCAGGATGGACGTGTCGGTGGCGCCGGTGCTGGCCTGCTGCTGGTCCATGGCGTTGCGGTTGGAGCGCACCAGGAGCGACCTCAGCACCAGCAGCACCACGCCCACCAGGCCCACCAGGATGCCCAGAGGCACGAAGTACTCCGGATAGGCCGCGAATGTGTTGTTCTGCACCGAGGCGCCGTGCGGGATGATGGCCATGCCCAGCAGCACCACGCTGATGACCACGAGCGCGACACCCACCCACAGCGTGGCCTGCGCGGTGCGCAGGTTGCCGCCCAGGTACGAGAACTCGTTCGAGACCTCCTGGCGGCGGTTGCCCGAGTCGGAGCGAAACGCGTCCAGCGCCTGGTCGCACGACTGCAGCGCCGCCTTCGTGATGCGCTGGATGCGCGGCACGCGCACGCGGGCGCGCTGGCACATGGAAGCCAGCAGCTGGCGCTCCTGGCTGAAGGCCTGGCCAAGTACGGCGTCCGCGTCGGCGTGCGCGCGCTCCATGTGGCGGCGCTGCTCGAGCCCGCCGTCCTCGTAGGCGGCCCGCCACAGCTCGTCTTCGAACGTGCGCTCGAACGCGTCGCGCGAGAGGCGCAGGTTCGTCAGGCGCTCCTGGTACGGGCAGGCGGGAACGGAGGGGTCGACGGGGTTCGGCGCCTCGGCGGCAGGCTGCGCCGCGTCGTTTGCAGACGGGGCCGCGGTCGGCGCGGACGACGCCTGGCTCTGGGCAGCCGCGTCTGGGGCCTGCGCGCCTTCGGGCGCATCCACCGTGGTGTGGGCCGCATCATTCCGCTGAGTCGCAGCTCCATCGATGGGTTCGTCGGCCCGGGCGTCAGACGGGGACGCCTCGGACTGCAGGGTCGCAGGCTGGACCGCATCGTGCTGGCCAACCTCTGCGGCGCGCGCGCCATCAGGCGCAACCAGGCCGTCATCCGCTGCCAGCTGGCCGTCTGCATCCTCTGAAACCGGAGCGGCCTCAGCGTCAGACTGGTCCTCCGGAGCCTCGTCTGGCTGGGGAGCGGGCACGGGCTGGGGCAGCGGGCCCATGTGCAGCAGCCGCACCAGGTCGTCCTCGGCCACGTAGCCCTCCAGGGCCTCGTCGTAGAGCACGCGGGCCAGCGGGGTCTTCTGGCTGGGGGTCTCCTCCACTATCTGGTGGGCGACGCCCTGCAGCTCGTCCACGTTCAAAAGGTGATGGTTGGCCAGGAACAGCCTCAGCAGCAGGTCGGCATTGCCCTCGTCGGAGTCGAGCGCGCGATCGTAGTAGTCGACGGCCCCGTCCCAATCCTGCGCCGCCAGTGCCTCGTCGCCCCTGCGCACGAGCGACTTTACGGCCGCGATGCTGGTCCTGCCCCTTGCTGCCATGTGCTTCCCTTCTGCTGCGTGTACCAAAACATTACCTCACACGCATGGCGTTTGTGTAGTGCCCCCTGCATCCCGACCAAAACGGGACGCCGTCCAAAGACGGCGCCCCGTGGCATTGCGCTATGCAAGAAGAACCGCCAGGTCGAAACCCGGCCGCCCCGAGGACTAGTCCTCGTCGTTCTCCAGGGCCTCGGCGACCTCGTCGCTGTAGGTCATGGTGCTGTAGACGTTCTGCACGTCGTCCAGCTCCTCCAGGCGGTCGATCAGACGCTGGACCTTCTTTGCGTCGGCCAGGTCGACCTCGGTGGGGTTGGTCGGGATCATGGTGAGCTCGGAGCCCTTAACGATGATGCCCTGGTCCTCCAGGCCCTTCTGCACGGACTGCAGCTGGTCGTATGCGGTGGTGACGATCCACTCGTCGCCCTCGTCCTTGTAGTCCTCGCCGCCGGCCTCGGCGACGGCCATCATGAACTCGTCCTCGTCGACGGCGTTCTCCTTGTCGGGGACCTTCTTCTCGTCGGAGACGATGACCTTCTCGACGGCGATGGCGCCCTTGCGCTCGAACTGGAAGGCGACGGAGCCGGAGGTGCCCAGGTTGCCACCAGCGTGCGTGAAGGCGGAACGGACGTCGGCAGCCGTGCGGTTGAGGTTGTCGGTCAGGCACTCGACGTACAGGGCGATGCCAGCGGGGCCGTAGCCCTCGTAGGTGACCTCCTTGTACACGACGGCCTCCGCGCCGGTGCCGAAGGCCTTGTCGATGGCAGCCTGAATCTTTGCGTTGGGCATGGAGACCATGCGGGCACGCGCGATAGCGGCGGCCAGCGAGGCGTTGTTGTCGGGGTTGGGATCGCCGCCGGTACGGGCCGCAACGGTGATGTTGCGCGAGTGCTTGGAGAAGAGCGCAGAGCGCTTGGCGTCGATAGCTGCCTTCTTGTGCTTCGTGGTTGCCCACTTAGAGTGTCCGGACATGCACATCTCCTTCTTGCCTGCTGGAATGCTGCGCACGGGACACGGCTCCCTCGCCGTCCGCTCAGCATGCCGCTGGGGCACTTTGACTTGCTGCTAGATGGCCGTGCAGGTGCCACACCAGAAGCCGCTCCGACTTGGGAGAACCTTGGGGCCAAACATACGCATGTTACAAAAATTGGCCGATTCTGTCGAGGGGTCATGCTGGTTTTGTAGAGACCCTGCACACGGCGTTGCGCGGACGACGATAGCAGGAACCTGGCACCCGCGCGCCACGCCGGCCTTGCGTGCCTACGCGTCCAGCGACAGCTGCTGGCGCAGCGACTCCCAAATCTGCGTGGACCCAGCGCTGGTGGGGTGCAGGCCGTCCGCGTTGAAGTTATCTGCGCTGACCGCGTTCTGCATGTCCAGGTACACGATGTCGTGCTCCTGGCACACCTCCTGCAGCACCGCCGCCATCTGGCTGATGGGCGTCGTGATGGGGTACGTGCCGTTCTGCCAGCGCAGGTCGGTGATGGGAGACATGACCACCAGCAGCTTGCAGCGGCTCTGCAGCGCCGGAAGGGCCGTCTCGCACGCCTGGCGGTACTGCTCCGCCGTGCCGTACGCGGCGTCGTTCGTGCCCAGGCAGACAAAGATGACGTCGGCATCGCCCCGTGCCCAGCCGTCCACGTCGGAGGCCAGGTCGCTCATCTGTTTTCCGCCCACGCCCGCGTTCACGAACGTCGCAACGCCGTGGTTGGTGGCCCAGTCGCGAAACTCGTTGGCCCAGTCGATTGCCGTCGTCGTGGGCTCGTAGCTGGTCTGTCCCGCGATGTCGTACACCACCTGGGCTCCGTTGGACCCGTCGGCCACATACGTGTAGCCGTCGGTCAGGTAGCCCTCCGTGATGGAGTCGCCGATCAGCCGGATGGAGGACACCTGGCCGGCCTGGACCATCTTGTAGAAGGTCGAGGCGTCGGGATGCTCCAGGTCGATGGAGGCCTGCGCGTCGCCGGAACCGGTACTGCCGGTGTCGTCGGTCGATGTGGAGCTCGAGCCGTCGGAGCTGGCGTCCGCGCCCTCGCTGGACGCGTCCTCGCCCAAGGCGCCGTCCGCGGGACGGTTCCTCGAGCCGGCAGACGCCTGCTCGCCTGAGCCCGTCAGCGAGCGAACCCATTTGGTCAGGGAAGAAGGGCCATTGAAGCCTGGGACGAAGGTCGCCGCGAGGGTCACCGCCAGGATGACCACCAGGGCAACCACCAGCGGTGCGATGAACCTGCCACGGTGGCTGCGCTGGTCTTCGCGCAGGTGCGCTGGCTTCGCGTGCCGCGCGAATCTCGCGTCGTGCGCGGGCTTCTTGGCCTGCGAGGGATTCGTGCCCCGCGTGGGGTCGGCGTTCTGCGCGGACCTCGAGCCCCGGGCCTTGGCTGGGGCCGCGTGTCGTTCATCTGTGTCGTGCCCCAACAAAGCATGCCCTTCTTTCCGTGTGGCCTAGTCGTTGAACAGTCTAGTCGGAACTGCCCTGGCTGGATGAGTCGGAGCTCGAGTCGGACGAGCCGGATCCACCGTTGGTGGAGCTACCGTCAGAGCCGGTAGAGCTGCCGGTGCTGTCCGACGGGTTCGTCTGGACAAAGCGGAACACCTGCGAGGCCTTGGAGTCGTCGACGTCGCCGGTCACCAGCTCGGCGCCCAGCTCGGTCGAGGACGCCTCGATTGCGCGGCCCGTGGACTTGCTGACGATGCGATACCCGCCGCTGGCGCTTTGGATCTGCCACTTCTGGCCATCGGAGTCGTTGGCCTGGTTGGCGTACAGGCGCAGCCCCGCACTGGCCGTGGGGTCGCCGGCATCCAGATACAGGCCGGCCTCCGTCGAGAGCGTGCAGCTGTCGGAGTCCACGATGGTCAGCTTCAGCCGCTGCTTCGAGGCGCCATAGCCCATCGTACCCAGCTGGACCACGGTGTAGGCGTCGGCGTCCTCGGCGCCCGTTGCCGACAGCACGAGCTCAGAGGACTGGACGCCCGAGAGCTCGATGTAGTAGGTGCCCTCCGTCACGCCACTGAGGTCGGTGGGCAGGGTCTCCTCCTGCGTCTGCTCCTGGGCCTGCTCCTGCTGCGCCTGCTCTTGGGCCTGCTGCGCTGCCATGCTGGAGCAGCCCCATGCCACCAGCACCAGGACCACGGCCAGCGCCACGAACCCGATGCCCACCATCACCGGCAGGGGCAGGGACTGCTGGCGGCTGGGCCTTCCGCCGCGCTGGGAACGGGCAGAGCCAGGCTGTCCGGGACGGCCTTGGTTAGAACGGGCACGGTTGGCGTAGGCCTGGTCGACGCGGCACTGAGCCGTGCGGCCCTGGTCGGTGCGGGTACGGCCCGCGTGGCGCTCGGCCGGATAGCCCTGCCCGGAGCGGCGCTGGTTCGCGCGAATCTGGCCCGTGCGCTCCTGGGCGACGGTGCCGCCAGACGCGTAGCCCTGCTCGCGGGCTTGCTCGCGCATCTGCTCGCGC
>JBJEKW010000077.1:6034-7486 GCA_051878835.1 Atopobiaceae bacterium | reverse complement strand
CGCGACAGGTCCTCGCAACGCATGGCCACGGAGTCCCCCGCGCGATGCGCATGTGCGGACTGTCGGCGCTGCGACGAGCCGACACGCATCTGCGCCTGCGCGCCATCATAGCGATTGCGAGAAGAGCCTCCGCGCATGCGGGCCGAATTTGCGCAAGTGCCGGACGCGAGCGCCGCGGTCCTGCTCGTAGAGCCCATGCGATCCGCAGCGCCCGTTCCGTCAGCACCGACGGAACGGGTGGCCCGAGCATTCAGGCGGCGCGTCTCGTCAGAGCTGGAGCGCTGCTGGGTTTCGCCAGCCGCATGCCCGTGAGAACCAAAGCCCAGCCTGGAGCATAGCGAGCCCTGCGCGTCCTGCTCGGCCTGCCTGGCCTGTGCGCGTTCCTCTGCTCGAATCTGCTTGGCGTCGATGCGCGGCAGTCCCATGGTCCTGCCGCTGGCATCACGAGGGCGCTTGTGCAGTGGCTCTGGGATGCGCGTTGCGCGAGGCTGCTCTGCGGCCTCGTCGGCGCGCTCATCTGCGCGCAGGCGCTTCTGGAGCTCGGATGTCTTGGGAAGGGGACCAGTGCTGTCCAGGTAGCGGGCGCCGTCTATGCGAGGCAGCTCGCCCGTACGCTGATGGGGTCGACCCTTGGACGGTGACGATGGCGCACCCCCGCCACGGACGTACGCGGACGACCCCGTCCTGCCCGACGGTGTGCCGGAAGGCCTGCTAGACGGCCTGTCGGTTGGCGTGCGACGCCTATCGTTCGCCTGCACCACAAAGCACCCCCTCCGGAGGCGCCCGCGGCTCTGATGAGGTGACGCCTCACAAAAATGGCATGTTCATCCTGCCATTATATGGTGGACCGCATCGTTCGTATCGCAAGGCTTTGCACACTTTACTGCATGGTTCCCAAACCGCTGGGACGGTGATGTGCGAGCTGGTGGCGCCTCCGCCTCGGCAGACCCGCGGTGCCACCCGGTGGGACTACCCGACGTGGCCGCTCGGTGAGACCCGCTCGGGAATCACCCGGTGGGGCCGCCCGTTGGGATACCTGATGTGACTACCCGATGTGACTACCTGGTAGGACTCACTCGGGAACCACCCGGTGGGGCCGCTCGGTGGGACCGTCAGGCGGCCACCCATTGCCGACGAAGCCGATTAGCCTTGTTTTTCTTGCCCAGCAACCTCAAGTGCCACATGCAAGACGCGCTCGCCGCTGCTTCACGACCCGCTTAAGTGCAGACTCGACAGGTTCGGGTACCCAAACCTGGGTAGTGTGCACGACTGGGTGCAGAGTAGACGGGTCTGGGTACCCACAGCCGGTGAGTCTGCACCGGCTTGGAAGTGCCCTCTCATGAATGCCCAGGTAGATGAGCCGTGCTCCTCATGCAGGGACCCGCTGGAGTGCAGAGTCACCAGGTCTGGGTACCCAGAAGTGGGTTGTGTGCACTTCCGGGTGCAGAGTCG
>JBJEKW010000077.1:0-5934 GCA_051878835.1 Atopobiaceae bacterium | reverse complement strand
AGGGGTGGCCGCCGTGGGTACCCACCCCTCGGACCCTTGTCGGAAATCCTGCAAGGGTGGCAGCCGCGGGTACCCGAAGGTCGAGCCCTTGCCAGGCAATCCTGCAAGGGTGGCAGGTTCGGGTACCCGCAGCGGCCACGTTTGCGCGCGGGAGGAGAGAGGGAGCTATGCGAGGCCGTATTTCCTGACCACGCGGGCAATGGCTCGACCCCACGGGCGCCAGACCAGCGCCAAGAACGCCATGGTCGACACCCCATGCACGCAATCCAGGCCGAATCCCGCGGCGTACGCTGCAATCACGGTGGCCCACGTGATGGGCCGCACGTAGGCGATGACGTACCAGCCGTTCAGCAGCAGGCCGTACATCATGGCCGACATGAATCCCCAGCACATGAGCACTGCCATGTGGGCTCTCGCGTGCGGGTCGGCGCTCGGCTCGGCATTCGCATGCTTGTCGGTAGCGAGCCGAGAGGCTCTCGCGTGCGGGTCGGCGATAGGCTGGGCCTCAGTCAAAGAGCCGCTGGCAGCAAGGTCGCAGCCTGCGCGCGAATCGTCATCGGCAGGCTGGGACTGCCCGGTGGAATGCCCGGCAGCCACGGCCCGCCCGGCGTCACCGCATGCGGCGGCCGACCGCTCGCCACGCGCGGCCTGTCGCTCCCCCTCCGACCCGGGCAGCGGCCCGAACAGCCCCGCCTGCGCCAGCAGGCCGGCCACGTAGCCGACCATGCCCCAGCCATACATCTGCCAGGGAGTCCACGCCCCCTGCCCAAAGAAGAAGTTCGACACCAGCGCGCCCAGCGCCCCCACCATGAAGCCGCAGCGCCTGCCCAGCGTGGCCCCGCCCACGATGGCGATGGCCGACACCGGCTTCACGTCAGGAATCGGGGCAAACAGGATGCGCCCCGCCGCAGCCAGGCCGGCCAGGGTCACCGTCGGCATGATCTGCCGCAACGCCGGCTTCGATGCCTCGAAGTTGGCCAGCACCAGGCACACGGCGCACGCCACCACCAACAGCGTCAGTCCGCCGGCCGCCTCCACGTTTGCAACGGCGCACGACACCAGGCACACCGGGACGGCCACCAGCATCACGGGCTCCAGCGCCCGCATGACGCGCGCAATCGCGCCAGCCCTTCTCATATGCCTCCAAAGTGGTCGTCCGCCCGCGGAGCAGTGCGCCCGCGCAGGCACCCATACGGTTACAGTAACCATAGCATCGGCACGCCCAATCAAAGGAGGCCTCATGCTCTACATAGGCAACTTCAGCTACAACGACAGCAACGACACGAAGGATAACTTCGTCCTCATGCCCGCGGTGGTAAAGGCAAAGAATCCCCAGAAGGCCCTGGAGAAGTTCGCAGACATGTTCGAGGACATCCGCAAGAGCTCCGACCTTTTGGATGGCGCTCACAAGATCTTCCTGGACTCCCTGGTGGAGTTCGACGGCTCGCCGAAGGACCCCGTCCTGGTCCAGTGGGAGAAAATCGTGCCCGCGGCGGACGGGCTATGCTCGATCACGAGCGCACTGCCCGAGAACGACCTGGACACCGACGACATGGCGGCCTACGGCTGGCACGACGACGAGGACGCCGAGGACATGGACGACCTGGACGTGGACAGCGTGGTGGCCGACGAGGAGATCGCCGACCACGGCATCGACGACGAGCCGTTCCTGCAGTTCTAGGAACAGCCACCATTTGCCCGCCCCCTGGGTCAGTGGCGCTACACAACAAAAGGTCAAGAAGAACAGGCGGCCGGGACGCTCGCACGCATCCCGGCCGCCTTTCGTTTATGGGTCGTACCTGGCTGGCACCCCGCGGCCTACTGGTCGCGCCAGACCCAGCTGGTGCGGAAGAACTCCTGCGAGGGCAGGGTGCAGCTGACCTGCCCGTCAAACAGCAAAGACACGCTGTCGCACACCTGATGGGCAAATTGCAGGTCGTGCGTTGCCACGACCACCGTGCGCCCCTGGGCCCGCATGGCACGCACGGCCCGCGCGACCTCCCGGCGCGCCTCCAGGTCCAGGCCCTTCGTGGGCTCGTCCAGCAATAGCAGCTGCGGCTGGGCCAGAAGCAGCTTCGCCAGCGCCAGCAGCTGCTGCTGGCCGCCCGACAGATCGTAGGGGTGACGCAGCCACAGCGCATCGGGGTCCATGCCAAAGCGCCGCAGCATGGCTTGGGCGTCTGAGCTGCCATACCCGCACGAGCGCGACCACTCCAGCAGCTCCTTCCCCACCTCGTCGGTCGAGAAGAGCGCCTTCGGGTTCTGGGGCAGCATGACCTGGCGGCGCGCGCTGGCGTTCCGCAAGCGTCCGCGCTGGAACTTCCGCACGCCGGCGACGACGCCGAGGAGCGTGGACTTGCCGCAGCCGTTGCCGCCAACGAGCGCGCGGACCTCGCCGGTGCCGACCTCGAGGTCGCAGCCGCACAGCACCCAGTCGGACTTGGGCTGGTAGCGCTGCCAGCAGTCCTTCATGCGGATGCAGGGTGCCGACTGACCAGACGCCTGCCGCACGGAGGGGCTAGCAAGAGGAGCAGCCTGAGCTGCAGCCACATGGACGGCGCCCGGCTGTGTGGCGGAAGCCGGGCCAGCGTCAGAGGAGGGCTCGTCTTTCTGGACCAGAAGGGACGGGCGCTGGCGCAGGCCCTCCAGCTCCACCTGGTGTACCTGGCCGCCCGACACCCTGAACGCCATCGTGGCTACGTCCACCATGGGCGCGGGCGCGTGCGTGGCCACAACCACGGTGCAGCCCAACTCGCGGTTCACGCGGAACAGCAGCGAGAGGAAGCCCTTCTCGGCAATGGGGTCCAGCATGGAGGTGGGCTCGTCCAGCAGAAGCAGCCGCGGATGCAGCACCAGCGTGGCAGCCAGCGCCAGGACCTGCCTCTGGCCACCCGACAGCTCGGCGCACGGGCGGTGGAACCACGGCCCCATGCCAAAGAAGTAGCTGGTCTCGGCCACGCGGCGGCGCATCTGCGCGGGGTCCACGCCCAGGTTCTCCAGGCCGAACGCCATCTCGTGCCACACCGTATCGCAGACTATCTGGTTGTCGGGGCTCTGGAACACATAGCCCACCTGGCTGGCCGACTCCTGGGGTGACAGTTGGCTCATGGGGCGCCCGAAGGCCAGGATGCGTCCGTCCAGCCGCCCCGCGGGAGCCAGCTCGGGCTTGCACAGGCGCAGAAGCGTCGTCTTGCCGGAGCCCGTGCCGCCTACCAGCAGAGCAAAGGCTCCCTGGGGCACGCACAGGCTCGCGTCGCGCAGCACGTCCTCGCCGGCGCCGGGGCCCTCGGGGTAGCTGAACCTGACGTGGTCCAGCTGCAGGGCCGGGACCTGTGGCTCAGCCGAAGTCTGCCCCGCAACCGGCGTCCATCCCTCGGCCGGGCCCTGGCTATCTCTACCTTGCGTCATACGTTCCTCCATTGCAGGTACTGCAGGCCCTGGGCCACCGAAGGCAGCGCCACCAGCGCCGCGAAGGGCGCATAGCCCCACCAGGCCACCAGCCGGGGCATCGTGGGATAGAAGCGCCACTGCCCGCAGGCCACGGCCGCCAGGACGGCACAGGCCACGATGGCAGCCACCAGTCCCACCACCCAGGCCACGTCCGAGCGGCGCAGACGGTACGCGACGTATGAGGTCCTGCGACGCGGGTCCAGCACGCCCCAGCCGCGGGCGCGCATGGCGTCCGCCCGCTCGATGGAATCCTCCAGCGCCCAGCCCATGATCACGTCCCACAGCCGGGCGTGGGGCGCCACGCGTCGGCGCAGACGCGCGCTGGGGCGGTGGTCCTCGTCGTTGGGGATGACCTCGCTGGGATTGGCCTCGCCGCCAGCCTGGTCCTTCTGGCCCGCCGGCGCGGTGGCCGCCGTGCAGGCGCGCATGGCGTCCGACACCGTGTGCCCGCGCCGCACCAGCTGGGGCACCAGCTGGGCTGCCATCGAAACCATGAGCGACACGGTGGGCAGCGCCCGGCCGCCCACGGCCAGCACCTTGTCTTGCGTCAGGGCCACCGAGGCGCACTCGAACCACAGGACCGTCGAGATCATGAGGCAGCCCATCATGGCGCCGTAGGCCAGGGACTCCGCGTACACCGCGAAACCGCCCCAGCGCCACAGCACCGTTGAGCCGGAGGCCGAGAAGAGCGGATTTGCCAGGCAGATGAGCGCGGCCAGGGGGAGCTGCCAGCGCAGGCCGCGGACGGTCGCCCGCCAGCCCCGATACGCGACGGAGCAGGCCAGGCCGCCCAGAAGACCCAGCACCACCAGCACGGGTTGGAGCGCGAACATAACAAGCCCGATCGTGCCCACGAAGTAGATGGTGGGCACGATCGGGTGCATTGAGTCGAAGCTCGTATGTCGGGGCTGCTGGTTCATGCCCTTATTCTGTCACGTTCACGTACGTCCACACAACGGAGTCCCCGGCGCTCAGGACGTACTTGCCCGCGGTGTAGCCGGGCTCCGATCCGTTGACCGAGTAGACCCAGCCGGACTGTCCGCCGTGGTCGAACTCGGCCAGGCCGTCGATGGCACTGACGTAGACGCCGTACATGGTGCCGCGCGAGTTCACGTTGGCGCCTGACGCCACCAGCGCGTCATAGGCGGTCATGCCCTGCGACCAGCTGACGGAGCGCGTGTACGAGCTGCCGCCCGCGGCTGAGCCGTCCACCGTGACCGAGACGGTCGTGGCGACATCGTTTTTGTTGGTGTTGCCACCGTTGTTGGAGGGTTGGGCTGTGGCGTTGCCGCCCGAGCCGCCGGCCGACTTCGAGCCGTCATCTCCGGTGGCCGATGCGTCGCCGGAGGATGTCTGGCCGCTCGATGCCGACTGGGCCGATACGCCCTTCTGCTCCTGCTGGTCCTGGGCGCTCTTCGCCTCCTGCGTCGTGGCTATCTGCACAGCCGTGCCGTCGGGAGCATCGGGGGTGTCGCCCTGAGTCTGGGCGATGCTGATGCTGGCGTCCAGCGCGTGGTAGTCGGTGTAGTCGATGGCGTAGGCCGTGTGCTGCAGCAAATCGCTCGTGGAGCCGGACTGGGGCATGTCAGACGGAAGCGCAATCACGACCATGCGGGTGTAGCCATAGGAGTCCTCCACGATCCAGGTGACCCCGATGGCATCGACGCCATGGTCGTAGGCCCAGTTGCACAGCGCCGCCTCGCGTTGCGCGGTCTTCTGGACCATGGTGGTGGCGTCGTCGGTCGACACCTGCTCGACCCAGATGCCCGATGACTGCCTCAGCACCACGCGGACGTCGTCTGCGGGGCACGACACGTCCTGCCCGTCGAAGGTCAGCGAGCCGATGGCCGCGACGACGTCGTCCTTCGTGATGGTGGTGCTGTCGGAGGAGGTCGCGGCCGCCTGGTCCGTGCCGTTGTCCTGCGAGCTGTCGCTGGCGTCGCCGGAGGTCTGCGACGCCTGCGTGGTCTGCATGCCGGAGCCAAAGATGGCCAGGGGGTCCTTGCCCTGGACGTACTGGCTCATGGACCAGGCGCAGAAGGCTATCAGCAGGGCAGCCAGCACGCCCACGACCACGCGGGCGGTGTTGTGGGAGCCCCGGCGCTCGGTGTCGGTGGTCGCCTGCTCGTCGTACGGGCTCGGCGGGGTCTGCGATGGTTTCTGGGTAGGCAGCTTGCTTGTGGGCTGGTCCATGCTCTACCTGGCCTCCTTCTGGTCCTGGTTGTTGCGGCGGCGCAGCAGCGCCCAGATCAGCGCGATGGCACCTGCGGCCATGCCGATGATGGGCCAGATGGGCAGCGTGCGCGTCGCGGCGTCGGAGCTGTTGCCGGAGCCGTTCGTGGCACCAAGCTGGTCGTCGGTGGAAGTGCTGGGCTGGCCCTCGGACGAGGAGCCCGTCTGGCTGCTGGCGCTCAGCGTGTCGGAGTCGACGCCGCTCAGAAGCCAGAAGGCGTCGGAAGCGCTGCCCGAGCCGATCTGCGTGGA
>JBJEKW010000076.1:0-7427 GCA_051878835.1 Atopobiaceae bacterium | reverse complement strand
GGCCGCTACCTCGTGTTTTGCCGTTGCACTAGCAATGGGAATTCAAGTGACGAAATCGCATCCTTGTTCGCAGGTGCGCGCAAGGATGCGATTTTCTCGGCATTTTGCGCGCAAAGATGGTCATCCTTGCGCGCAGGCTCTCGTGGCACGACCGAGTCTGTGTCGCGACCGAGCCTGCGTCGCGACTGAGCCTGTGTCGTGACTGGGCTTGTGTCGCGTCTGAGCAGGAGGTGGACGGGCCGATGTGGCGTGTTAACCTAGCACGGGCCGTGCGCCGGCTGGCATGCGGCAAACGTGCAGGTACACGCACCAATGAAAGAAGGGCTTGCTTTGAGTTCCAATTCGACCGCCGTCGAAACCAATTCTGCGCCCGCCGCCGCAGTAGCGGGGTCTGTCGCCACACCCGCCGCTACGGCATCGGGGGCTGTCGCCACGCCCGCGCGCATGAGTCCGCTGCGCGCGAAGGTGTGCGTGGCGCTGCTGGTGCTTTTGGGCTTCTCGCTGGGATGCTCGGAGTTCGTGGTCATCGGCATCGAGAGCGACCTGGCCGACGCGCTGGGCGTCTCGCTTTCGACCGCGGGCCAGCTCATCAGCATGTTCGCGCTCCCCTATGCCGTCATGACACCCGTACTGGCGCTGTCGACCGGGCGCTTCAAGCGCTTCCAGCTGCTGGTGGCGTACTGCCTGATCTTCTGCGTGGGCAACCTGGTGAGCGCGCTGGCGCAGAGCTTCGGCGTGCTGCTAGTCTCGCGCATCGTCATTGGCTCGGTGTCGGGGGCGCTGCTGGCCGTGGGCCTGACGTTCATTCCTGAGCTGGTTCCGGCGCGCAAGGCGTCCATGGTGCTGTCCGTGGTCTACGCGTCGTACTCGGTGGCCATGATCATCGTGACCTCGGTGGGAAAGATTATCGCCGATACCTTGAACTGGCACGTCGCCATGTACGGCACGTTGGTGCTGTCCGTGGCCACCTGTGCCGCGCTGGTGGCGGTACTGCCGCGCAAGGGCGCCACCGACGAGCCGGCCACGTTCGGCGAGCAGGCACGGATCTTCACCGAGCCGGCCGTGCTGACGGCCATGCTCATATTTGTGTTCGGCGTGGGATCGACCTACGTGTTCTACGGCTACGTGACGCCCTACCTTGAGAACATCCTGGGCATGCAGACACTGCAGATCAGCACCACGCTGATGGCCTACGGCGCGGTGACGTTCGTGTCGAACCTGCTGGGTGGGTGGCTCGATGCCAGGTTCGGCATAAAGGCACTGGTGGTGACCTTCATCGCGCAGGGTCTGACGCTGCTGGGGCTGTACCTGGCGGGGTCGGCGACCGTGCCCGCCCTGACGCTGGTGTTCTGCGTGGCGCTGCTGATGTATCTGGCATCCGTGCCGTGCGTGTCGCTATTCATGCGGACCGCGCGCAGGAGGCACCCGAAGGCCATGACCCTGGCCAGCTCGCTGGAGCCGATGTCGTTCAACATAGGCATCTCGTTCGGCACGGCGGTCGGCGGAGCCGTGGTGGCAGGGCCGGGCATTCAGAGCGTCGGCCTGGTCGGGGCGATGCTGTCGGTGGTGGCCTGCGCGCTGGCAGCGCTCACCGTGCGGCTGGACCGTCGGACGCACGTGGCGAAGGCGTAGCGCCGGGTTAGCCTTGACGCGGCAGGCACGATTGCCAGTGCGGGCAGCGCGTAACGCATGAACCAGGCGAAATGGGGGCGACCGACTGGGACGGTCGCCCCTTTGTCATGACTCGGCAAGCCGAAGGCTCGATGCGCTACCATGGTTGGCCCGTGCGGACGACTTGGCGTTCAGCCAGATGCACGAGGCGCACAGATACATAGGGGGGCATCATGGACGTGGACTACAGCACGGCGCGCAGGCGACTGATCCGCTCGGCGATGGCCGCGGGATTTCCCGAGGAGTTCGGCGAAGCGCTGGCGCAGTTCCTGCGCAGCCCAAAGACCATGGAGCGCATGTCCAGCTACCTGGTGTCGGCCCGTCCCCAAAGCATGGCAGAGGTCGGCGACGAGGCAGTCGCGCTGCTGGAGGAGCGGGCCACCTGGATCGAGCGCATCCGCAGCGAGGAGGCAAACGCCGCCTACACCGCCTTCGTGAACCGGCCGCGCGACGACGAGGAAGACGGGGACTAGGGTGGCACAGTAGCCGCCGGAAAATCCGGTTCCGGCGCGCAATTTACGCTTTGTCACTGAAGGTATACTGAATTTTCGATGCTCCGGGGCACTCTCTAATGAGTCACTCGTTGGAAAACGACTGAGATGGCGAATTGGGGAGGTGTTTTTCGGACCGACCGAGTATCCAGTGGCCATTTTCTTATGAATCGTAAGCATATCTAATTGCATACGAAACGAAAAATGGGACTTGATACTCGAGGACTCGGAAAATGACCTCCCCAAGTCGCATTCTCAGTCATTTTTCACGAGGTGACTCCGTAGCTTTGTCTCACGGACACATTTCCGCCGCTTCATGGACGCGCCTCCCCCACCTCATGGACGCGATTCCATAGCCCACAACGCATATTTCCCTGCGGCGCGTTCGACGATGTCGCCAGCCTGGCCTTCCACCCTTCCGCGAGGCATAGCGCCTGGCGGCGCATGCCCACTAAGCAAGGACACCGTCCGCCGTGGCACCGCGCCTTAACTGAACCGTGACGTCTACCGACAACGCAATGTCGTTTGAACAGGTACAACATAGAATGTGCCCCATGATGAAGAATTCAACTGACACAATCACATACCAGCAGCGTGGCGATGGGCAAAGTAGCCCGATAGCTCACGATCAGGCGGCGAACCATGGCAAGGTGGTGGGCCCTGGTCAGGTAACGAATCACAACCAACCGGGCCATGGCTCGATGGACAACCAGCCCACGCTTGCTCGGCTGGTCTTGCAGAACCACGGCCAGCGCGTGCTGAGCTCGTGCGAAAACTGCCGCGACCTGGGCGGATACCCCACTCCAAACGGCATGACGCAGTTCGGCCGCTTCTTGCGCTCGGGAAACACCGGCGGCATCAGCGCCGGCGACCTGGAGCAGCTGCGCAACATGAACCTGCAGCGCGTGGTGGACCTGCGCAGCACGTCCGAGGTCGAGGAGCACCCCGACGCCCTCACCTACCTGCGCGGCATTCGCTACCTGAACGCACCCCTGCACGACACGAACCTCCACGACCCCCAGCTGGCGCCGGTGAACTCCGACGACGAGCTCATGGACTTCTTGGCAAACGGCTACCTGAAGATGCTGGGCAACCACCGTGCCATCCGAAGGATATTCAGGTTCTTCTCGCACGCGCAAAAGGGGTCGTGCGTGCTGTTCCACTGCGCGGCGGGCATGGACAGGACCGGCGTCGTGTCGATGCTGCTGCTGGGGCTGGCCCAGGTGGACCGCCAGGTCATCGTGGCTGACTACGGCTATTCGTTTGGCCCGTCGGCAGACGTGCAGAGGGTGGCCCTGGGGGCGGACACGACCGGGGTGGACGAGTCGCTGGTCACGTTGTGCCAGCTCATGGGCACCGTGTACGACCGAGTGGTCCAGGCGTACGGCTCGGTCGAGGACTACCTGCTGGAGTGCGGGTGCAGTCGCCCCGCGCTGGAGCGCGTGCGGCGACATCTGGTGGAGCCTTAGTCAACGGGCTGGAAGCACTTCTTAGCCACGACCGGTGCGCAGGAGGGCGTCCACCAGCTCGTTGTCCTCGGGGTCGGGCGAGCCCAGCGGCAGGCCGCACGCCTCAAAGAAGTGGCTCCCCGCGAACTGGCGGGCGCGGAACATGTCGTGCGCACCGTCGTCCAGGTAGCGAATGCGGCTGATGCAGTCGGTGGTGGCGCAGCTGAGCACGCCGTGGTGCGCGCAATAGTGCAGATAGGTGGGGTCGTCGCTCCACAGCGTGACGCCTGCCATGCCCTCCAGCTCGTAGGCGACGGCGTACTGCTGCCAGGACAGCGACCTCTCCTTTACGTAGGCGTCCAGGAGCGCCGCCATGCTGCTGACCCTGCGCAGCGTGGCGCGGGCGTCTATCAGCAGCGCGGCCGGTGACGGAGGGAAGTACGCGTGCTGGCTCAGGGTGGCCATGGCCTGCGCGCGTTCGTCTCCGGTCAGGACCACGGCGGGCACGGACAGCTTCATGGAGTCGTCGGGAAACAGCTCGATGGCCGAGTGCGGACGTGTGGCCTCGTCGTGGGCGGGCACGCGAAACACCAGGCTGTCGTGCGCATGCTGGACGCGGCAGCCCATGCCGCGATAGGAGAACACCTGCTTCATGGCCCCAGCGTGCTGGTTGATCACAGGACGGGGCGGCACCGGGGTCTGGCGCGACGGCATCCCCATGCGAAAAAGGTACAGGTCGTAGATGGGCTGACCTTGCACGGAGCTGCCCAACGGCACGTCGACCATGGGATAGTACACGGAGCGGCTGCAGAACCGGCGCACCTCGGCGCCTCTGCGGGTGGCCTTGTCGTAGAGGTCCACCAGCGCGGTGCCGGCGGCGGGGCCCGACGTGGAGCCCTCTCGGATCTCGACCACGCCGTCGGCGACGTAGGGCGGGAAGTCGCCCTCGTACACCTGCACCACGACCACGCCGCGGTCGGGGTCAGCGGGGTCGGCCACAAAGCGGGCGTCGAAGCGCGGTGCGGGCGAGACGTGCCGGCGACATAGCTCGCCGATGACCTGGCTGCAGTCGGCGGTCCCGCGGGGCACCGGCCGGACCACGCCCGAGCCATCCTCTATGCCGATAATCAGCCAACCACCTCGGGAGTTAGCGAAGGATGCCACGATCTTTGGGATCTTTCGCCGGACCCCGTCGCCAAAGGTCTGCTTGAACTCGAGGGCGAAGCCCTCCTCCTGCCCGCGGAGCTGCTCCAGGTCGGCGTACTCCACGTCGGCCAGCGGCTTCGGCTGGCCCTGCGCGTCCAAGAAGGGACTGTACATGGCGACTCCCCCTTTGAGGGTGGAAGGCTAAGGGCGGGGTGGCACAGACGGGCAGGATGCCGGACGGGCCGTTGGGCGGCTGCGCGGTGCAGTGAGGCTACCCGTAGCCGGGGCAGGATGCCGGGCGAGCTGGCTACGCAGACGCCATCGTGGTGGCTGTCGCGGTGGTTGCCGCCTCGCGCTTCCCCAGATACTGAATGTACTCGTTTCCCCACGTCTCGATGCAGTCGAGCACGGGATGGAACGCGGCGCCGATGTCCGTGAGCGAGTACTCCACGCGCAGCGGCACCTCGGGGTAGACCGTGCGCACGACGAGACCCTCCCCCTCCAGCAGCTTCAGCTGAGAC
Organism: Atopobiaceae bacterium; assembly: GCA_051878835.1. Classification (GTDB taxonomy): domain Bacteria; phylum Actinomycetota; class Coriobacteriia; order Coriobacteriales; family Atopobiaceae; genus Olsenella_K. The sequence continues at coordinate 2,150 of JBJEKW010000076.1, read as the reverse complement.
GAGAGAGTGGAGTGCGTCAGGTTGGGCATCAGACGCTGCAGCTCGTTGAACCGACGGGGGCCGGAGCTCAGGTGGTGCATCACCAGGATGCTCCACTTTCCCTGCAGCAACTTCTGCGCGGTGACGTAGGGGCAGGCCCCAAACTGGTCGGGCGTTGGCTTTCTCATGAAAGGTTCTTCTTCCTTCAGATGCCGGCGGCGAACGGCGGCAAGTTTGGCGCCTGTACCAGGCAAGTATTGCGAAACGTACCTAGTATTGCGAAAAATCGCACTGTTGCGCGGCGAGGTCTTCTCGTATGGTGTCCATGGTACAAGATTACTACCAAGTTCGGCGCAACAACTTTGGGACGTTACGGAACGGATGGCAACGGCTCGGACGACCGGGGTGGTCAGGACGACCGGAAGCGACTTGGACGACCGGGGGCAGCCCGGACCACCAGAAGCGGCCCAGGCAGTCAGGAACGACTGGAGCCATCATGGATGGACCGGAGCGCCCAAAGGCCCGACGTTGGAACGCCGACCGCATAGGAGGTGCGAGCATGACCACTCAGCGACAGCCTGCCATTTTCGTGGGGCACGGCGACCCCATGATGGCACTGCGAGACGACGAGGTGGCACGCGGCTTGCGCCAGGTTGGCCACAGGCTGGCCGCCGGCAAGCCCGAGGCCATACTGGCCGTATCGGCGCACTGGTACACCCGGGGAACGCTGGTGCAAAGCGACCCCAACCCGCGCCAGGTCAACGACATGTACGGCTTCCCGCCCGAGCTGTACGCCATCAAGTATCGGCCGAAGGGTGACGCGCGGCTGACCCAGCGCGTGCTGGAGCTTCTGGGCGACGACGTGCAGGTGGACGACACCTGGGGCATCGACCACGGCGTCTGGACCCCGCTGCACCACATGCTGCCACAGGCCGACATCCCTGTGGTCGAGCTCAGCGTGGACGGCCTCAGCGATGCGCAGCACGCCTACGAGGTGGGACGCCGGCTGGCTCCCCTGCGCGACGAGGGCTTCGTGATTCTGGGCAGCGGCAACGTGGTGCACAACCTGGCCCAGGCTGACTGGGACAACCCCGACGGCACGCCGCAGAACCTGGCGTTCGACCGCGCCGTGCGCGCGTCGGTCGAGGCCCGCGACGACCAGAAGGTCATCGCCTACGAGCGCCTGCCCCACGCGCGCTACGCCGTACCCACCCCCGACCACTATCTGCCGCTGCTGACGGTGCTGGGAGCGTCGGAGGGCGAGGCGCCGGAGGTCTTCAACGACGTGCAGAACCTGGGGTCCATCTCGATGACCAGCTACGCGTTCGGGCTGGGCAAATAGGCTGGTCGGCATGCCGTGCGTCAACTCCGGCATGCCAAGCGCATAACGACAAACAGGCAAGAAGAACTAACGAAGGAGAAGCACCATGGCACAGAAGAACGTACTCTTGGTCGTCGGCACCCTGCGCAAGAACGGCTTCAACCAGCAGCTGGCAGCGCGCGTACAGCAGCTGCTGGACGGTCGTGCGAACGTCAGCGTGCTGGACTACTCGAAGCTGCCGCTGATGAACCAGGACCTGGAGAACCCCGAGCAGCCTGAGGTCGCCGCAGTGCGCGAGCAGGTGCGCAACGCCGACGGCGTCTGGTTCGTGAGCCCGCAGTACAACGCGTCGTTCCCCGGCCACGTGAAGAACCTGGTCGACTGGCTCAGCCGTCCCCTGCCTGGAAAGGGCCGCGACACTGCCGTCTCCGGCAGCATGAAGGCCACCGTATCGGGCGCCGGCGGACGCACCGCCACCGCCGAGATGCGCGCCGCGCTGGACCCCCTGCTGGAGTTCGTGGGTGCCAAGGTCATGCGCGAGCCCGAGACCGGCATCGCGCTGTCCGGCGAGTCCTGGGGCACGGGCACGCTGACCCTCTCGGCCGAGGACGAGGCCGCACTGGCCGCGCAGGCTGACGCGTTCCTGGAGTTCATCGCGTAGCGTAGTCATTGCATAGTCATCGCGGCGGGGCGTCCGGCAACGGGCGCCCCGACTTTTACGCATCGGGGATGCAGTTGCGCACGTCAGGGGCACCTTTTTGCAGGTCAGGGGCACAGCTTGACTCGTTTTCGCTACTTGAATTTTCAGAGCAAGTGCAACGCCTGCTGGTGGTAGGCCTCCCACGGGCAC
>JBJEKW010000075.1:0-7589 GCA_051878835.1 Atopobiaceae bacterium | reverse complement strand
GCCTCAAGCCAGCTCGCCCAACAAACCAAAGGCAGCAAACGAGCCGCCGGTCCCCACCTTGGAGGCCGGCGGCTCTTCTTGCAGGGCATAAACCCGAGCTAAAGAAAAAGCCTGCCGTGTAGGCAGGCTGTACGTTTGGTAGCCCCGACCAGATTCGAACTGGTGATCTCCGCCTTGAGAGGGCGGCGTCCTAAACCGCTAGACGACGGGGCCATATGTGAAGGGTCCACGTAATGACCCGAAGAAACGTGGTAGCCCCGACCAGATTCGAACTGGTGATCTCCGCCTTGAGAGGGCGGCGTCCTAAACCGCTAGACGACGGGGCCAAACCAAGCGTAAAGGAACAATGGCTGGGCCTGAGGGAGTCGAACCCCCACTGACAGAACCAGAATCTGCTGTCCTACCATTAGACGAAGGCCCAATTGGTTCCTGCGTTCCTCAACGCGAGAAGATACAATACAGGAGCCGCGCCTCCAATGCAAGCACCAATTTAGGAAAATTTGAATTGGTGCCCACTTGGGGAGGAACTGTGAAGAAGGACTCCCCCGCTAGGTCCAAGAGGCGTCACCGTGCGAGATGCGCTCGTCTCGGGTGCGCTTCCGGAATTCGGGGCAAATCCAGTCCTTTCCCAGGTAGCGCTTGCCGTAGGGGTCCACCGTGGGATACAGCGACTCGGGCAGCTTCGCGAAGCTGGGAAGTTCGCACTCGTGCGGATAGCGGCTGTTCAGCGTGTAGCCCTTCGTGCAGACGCCGTAGTACTCCCCGTTCTTCTGGCTAAGCGAAATCCTGGAGAAAAGACAGTCGGTGCAATGGAGACCAGCCATGTGACGCTCCTCCCGCAATGCATGATTCAGTTGTGCCTCATTCCACGGACATCATACCCCGCACGCTCAGCAGTTAGATAAACCCTCGGGCGAGCGGCATCCCAGCCGGACGGCGCGGACGCGGATACGGCATCGTGTTTGGCAAGAAGGCCATGCCCAGAAGCAGCGGCAAGTCTGATCGCGGGGAGCCCCAAGGTCTAACGTCCCTGTCCCTGGTCCCTCAGCGAGCGCGCCAGCGCCAGGAGGGCCCGGGGCTCGTTTGCCACGTCCCCGTCCACGACGGCGGTCAGAAGGCCCTGCAGGACCTGCCCCACCTGGGGGCCGGGCCTCAGGTCGCAGGCGGCCATGACGTCGGCACCCGAGACGGCCAGCTGGCTGGTGCGAAACACCGGACCGCGCGTTACCTCGTCGGCCAGCACCTGCGCCACCTCGTCCAGCTGGTGCGCGAAGGCGAACGCCGCGGGTGCCTTCGACACGGCGTCCGAGCGCTTCAGGTCCAGAAGCTCGTAGACCAGCGCCGGCTCCCTGCCGGGACAGCCGCGCGTGAACTTCATCATGGTCCTGCGCATGGAGCGGTGCGTGGGCCACACCACGTGGTCGTGGTAGCGCACCAGTAGGGTCACCGGCTCCACGAGGTCCTGGGGCAGCGACAGGCCACGCATTATGGAGCGCGCCATCTGCGCGCCCACCTTCGGGTGCCCGTAGAAGTGCCCCTGGCCGTGCTCGTCCATCACGAAGGTGTCGGGCTTGCCCACGTCGTGCAGAAGGGCCGCCCACTGCAGCTCGGGGGCGGCCAGCCCACCCGAGAACGCCTGCACGGCACGGCACACGTGCGCCGTGTGCTCGTAGACGTCGTACACGTGGTAGGGGCTGTGCTGTTGGAAGCCGCGCATGGCGCCCAGCTGGGGAATGGCCTGGCACATGACCTCGGGCTCCTCCATGAGGGCCCACCCCACGCGCCCGCTGCGCACGATGCCGTCCATCTCGGCCCCTATGCGCTCGCGCGCCACGGTGTCCAGCGTGGGCGCCAGCTGCACCAGGGCCTCCTGGGTGCGCGGCTCCACAGCAAAGCCCATGCGCGCGGCAAAGCGGACGGCGCGCAGGATGCGCAGGGCGTCCTCCCGGAAGCGCTCGCGAGGCTCCCCCACCGCGCGGATGACGCCCAGCCGCAGGTCACGCCTGCCGTCGAACGGGTCCATGAGGCCGCGGTCGGGATGCCACGCCATGGCGTTCACCGTGAAGTCGCGCCTGGCCAAATCCTGCCTGACGTCGGTCACGAAGCGCACCTGGTCGGGGTGGCGGTGGTCGGTGTACTTCCCCTCGACGCGGTACGTCGTTATCTCGACGGGCTTGCCGTCCAGGACCGCGGTCACGGTGCCGTGCTTCGTGCCCGTCTCGTGCACGGTGATCCCGGCGTCGGTCAGGCACTTCTCGGTCTGTTGCCACAGGGCGGACGTGGTCACGTCCACGTCGTGGCCGGGCATGCCGCGCAGCGCGTCTCGCACCCAGCCGCCTACGACCCACGCCTCGTACCCGGCGCCCTCCAGCACCTCGAGCACGCGCCTGGCGTAGGCGGGCAGTTCCATGCGGTCGTGGGTGGTGGGTACCATGATGCTCCTTGGCTTGCGGGGCCACGCCATCCGCGGCGGTCCCTGCCTCGAGTATATCCTTGCGCGGCACACGCGGAGCTCACCTGGGCGAGGCCGTCCCCGGGCGGCGTGGTAGACTCACTTGTGTTAACTATGAGTTACGTACGAAGGGAGAACGATGGAAGACACGCACGCCATCGTGGCAGCCGACCTGCAGCGCGCCCACGAGGACTTCGCTTCCGAGCGCGCCAACCTGGTGGCAAAGAACGCCTCCACCAGCGAGGGCCTGTACAAGGCAGCCCGCGTGCCCGAGGCGGTGGGCCGCAACAGCCTGCAGTTCGACGTCGAGGTGACCCAGGGCGACCGCTGCAACCAGGAGCGCTCCGGTCGCTGCTGGATGTTCGCCAGCCTGAACACCATGCGCTACCGCACCATGCACAAGTACAACCTGAAGACCTTCGAGCTCTCGCAGACCTACCCGCTGTTCTGGGACAAGCTCGAGAAGAGCAACTGGTTCCTGGGGAACATCCTGGACACCCTGGACGAGCCGCTGGACGGCCGCCTGATGGCCTACCTGCTGAGCGACCCCATCGGCGACGGCGGCCAGTGGGACATGTTCAAGAGCCTGGTGCGCAAGTACGGCGTGGTGCCCAAGGAGGCCATGCCCGAAACCGCCAACTCCAGAAACACGCGCGCCATGGACGAGACGCTGACGCGCTTTCTGCGCGGGTGCGCCAAGCGCCTGCGCCAGGCGCACCAGGCCGGTACCCCCGCGGACAAGCTGGAGGCCATGCGCAGCCAGATGATGGACCAGGTGTACCGCCTGCTGGCCATCTGCCTGGGCGAGCCGCCCAGGTCCTTCGAGGTGCGCCTGCACGACAAGGACGACAAGCTGGTGCTGTCGGGCACCTACACGCCCCAGCGCTTCTTTGACGAGGCGGTGGGCATGCAGCTGGACGACTACGTCTCGCTGATCAGCGCCCCCACGGCCGACAAGCCCTTCGGCCACACCTACACGGTCAGCCGCCTGGGCAACGTGGTCGAGGACCACGGCGTGCGCTACCTGAACCTGCCGCCCGACGAGCTGAAGCGCGTGGCCATAGCCCAGCTGAGGGACAACCTGCCCGTGTGGTTCGGCTGCGACGTGGGCCAGAGCTACCTGGCCGACGACGGCATCATGGACCTGGACGCCCGCGACGTGGACGGCCTGCTGGGCCTGCCGGTGGAGTCCGGCATGAACAAGGCCGAGCGCCTGGACTACGGCGAGAGCCTCATGACCCACGCCATGGTGCTGGAGGGCGTGCGCCTGGACAGCGAGGGCAAGCCCACGCTGTGGAAGGTCGAGAACTCCTGGGGCAAGGACCACGGCCGCGACGGCTTCGACACCATGAGCGACGCCTGGTTCTCCGAGTACGTCTACCAGGTCGTCGTAGACAAGAAGTACCTCACCGACGACGAGCGCCACACCTACGAGACCGAGGACCCCAAGGTGCTGGCTCCGTGGGACCCCATGGGCTCCCTGGCCGTCGTCCGCTAGCGGCAGGCGCTTCTTGCCCACCAGGCGCCTGGTGCCGTCGGGGTAAGTCAGAGTGATGCAGGCTCCCCCGGCACATCGCGGACGCAAGGAAAACAACTCCGGGGCTCGGTCCATCCGAGCCCTCCCAACGAAAGGAAGAAGAACATGGCAGACAGCGCCTTCGTCTCACCCGACTGGGCCGCAGGCCAGCGCGACGAGTTCGTCAGCAGCCGCGCAAACCGCATCGCACGTAACTCCGTGACCTCCGACAACGTCATGAAGGCCGCGCGCAACGTGTCGACGCTGCGCACCTATCACGACACCTTCAGCGTCAGCCGCCCCAAGACCGGCGAGGTCACGAACCAGCGCCACTCCGGCCGCTGCTGGATGTTCTCGTCGTTCAACGTGGCGCGCGCGGCCACGATGAAGCTGCTGGACGTGGACAGCTTCGAGTTCTCGCAGTCGTTCGGCATGTTCTACGACAAGCTCGAGAAGGCCAACTCCTTCCTCGAGAACATGATCGCCCTGGCCGACCGCCCGTTCGACGACCGCGCCCTCACCGAGGAGCTGGAGGACTGCCTGGGCGACGGCGGCTACTACCCCTACGCCATGAACCTGATCCGCAAGTGGGGCCTCGTGCCGAAGGACGCCATGCCCGAGACCGCCTGCAGCAAGGACTCCACCCAGATGGACGCCCAGCTGCAGAGGCTGGCGCGCCGCGACGCCGGCATCCTGCGCCGCATGCACGCCGAGGGAGCCACCGACGACCAGCTGAGGGCACAAAAGCAGGAGATGCTGGAGGGCTTCTACCGCATCCTGGCCGTGTGCCTGGGCGAGCCCCCCGCGACCTTCGACTTCGAGATCGTCGTGGGCAAGGACGCCAAGGTGCCCGCCGACAAGCTGTTCGAGCAGGGTGGCGACCCCAAGGACGGCCAGAAGGGCTCCGACGAGGACAAGAAGGACGACAAGCCCCGCCGCATCCTGCGCGATCGCAACATCACGCCGCGCCAGTTCTGCGAGCGCTACGTGCCCTTCGACCCGGACGACTACGTCGAGCTGGTGTCCATCCCCGGCAAGACCCGCCCGTTCGGCCACGCCTACCACCTGCTGCGCCAGGACAGCGTGCTGGACGGCAAGCCCCTGCGCTTCCTGAACGTCGAGCCCCACGTGCTGGACGACGCGGCCGTGGCCTCGCTGAAGGCCGGCGTCCCCTGCGAGATGTCCTGCGACGTCATGCAGCAGTTCCCGCGCGGCATCGAGGACTTCCCCGGCGTCATCGCTCTGGACACCATGGACTACGAGGGCGTCTTTGACGTGCAGCTGGACATGGAGCGCGCGGACATGTACGACCTGCGCGAGAGCTCTTTGACCCACGCCATGACCTTCCAGGGCGTCGAGCTGGACGACGACGGCAAGCCCGTCGCATGGCGCGTCGAGAACTCCTGGGGCAAGGACGCCTGCAAGGACGGCTACCTGGTGATCTCGGCCGACTGGTTCCACCTGTACGGCGGCGAGGTGTGCGTGCGCCGCGAGTTCGTGCCCGCCGACGTCTTGCGGATGTGGGACGAGCTCCCCGCCGAGGACGTGGAGCCCTGGAGCGCCATGGGCCATGCCCTGGGCGCCATGAGGAGGTAGCCATGGAAAGCGGTGCGGCGCAGAAGACCACGGGCACGCAGGGCGTCGACCTGTCCCGGGTGAGGAACTTCGTCTTTGACATGGGTGGGGTCCTGATGGACTTCGACCCCGGGCACTTCTCGCACCTGTACGTGGAGGACGACGCGGACGCGAAGCTCATAGAGCAGGCGCTGTACCGCAGCCCCCTGTGGCCGCTTCTGGACGCGGGCGTGGTCAGTGAGTCCACCGTGGAGCGCAAAGCCCGTCACGAAGTGCCTGAGCGCCTGTGGGAACCCATGCACAGGGGCTTTGTGGAGTGGGAGCAGCACCAGGTGCCCTTCGACGCCATGAACGCCGTCGTGCGACAGCTGCACCACGCCGGCTACGGCTGCTACCTTCTGTCCAACGCGGGCACGCGCTGGTGGAAGGTGAAGGGCCGCATACCCTCCATGGACGTGATGGACGGCTTCGTGGTGTCTGCGTTCGAGAGGATCATGAAGCCCGACCCCCTGATCTACCAGGTGCTGTGCGAGCGCTACGCACTGCGGCCACAGGACTGCCTGTTCGTCGACGACAACGCCGACAACTGCGAGGGCGCACGAGCAGCCGGCATGCTGTCCTGGCACTACGACGGCGACGCAGCGGCGTTTGCCGATGCCATGCGCCAGGGTGGCGTGCGCATCTAGGCGCACCGGCGCCATCCCTTGGGGTGCCATCGCCCGGGGCGCCGCCCAAGCCATCTGCGCCACCCCTTGGGGTGCCATCCCAAAGACGGGGGCACAGCCTGCCTTGCCTTTCCTTGCGAAAGCGAGTCAGACTGTGCCCCCGTCAGCATGAGGGTTGCCTGTGAGATTGTCCCGTGGGGGCGTTGCCGGCATCCGACCGGCGCCTCGGTCACCCGCACGAGGCATCGGCCGCCTGGCACCGGCTAGAACTGGGCGAAGCGCGGCTCCCCCACCGTGCACACCTGCTGTCCCGCGAACAGCTCCTCCATGGCGTCCAAGAAGGGCTTCTCGTGCCCGGACAGAAAGTCGCAGGTCAGCTGCACGTCCTCCGAGAAGATGGCGTCGCGCGGATGTGCGCCCGCGTCGGTGGCCATGCGACGCACGCGTCCGTAGGCGGCATAGGGCACCACGCAGGTCACCCGCGTAACCTGCGTCATGGCCACGACCTTTCCGTCGTCTGCGGCCCTCTGCACGGCTCCCTGCGTCGCCGCGGTGTAGGCGCGCACGAGGCCTCCCGGACCCAGCTTCACGCCGCCGAAGTAGCGGGTCACCACGCAGCACACGTCGGCCAGACCCGCGCCACGCAAAACGTCCAACGTGGGCATGCCGGCGGTGCGGGAGGGCTCGCCGTCATCCGAGCAGCGCTCCCGCCCGTCGCTCAGAACCCATGCGGGCACGTTGTGCCGGGCGTCGTGGTGGCGCGCCCGCACCTCCTCGATGAACTTCTCGCACCCCTTCTGGCCCTTGGCATGGACCAGCTGGGCTATGAACCTGCTGCGCCTGTCCTCGAACTCAAAGACGGCCTCGTAGCCGTCCGCCAGCGTCTGGTATCCGTCTTGTGCCATGCAAAGACCGCCCTTTACAGAAGTTCGTTCGAAGCCCATTCATCACGAGATGGCCATGCGCCGTGCCAGCCCATGCACAAGAAGGCACGGCGGCACGCGACGAAGCCGTCGTGCACCACCGTGCCACATGTCCAACCAAAATCACAATCCCACATCCGAGGCCTGACGACGGCCACCAGATGCGACCGTCCAACCTACCAGAGCGGGCATCCAGCCACCGCGCCTAGGCGCTCGGACGAATCGGGCTTCACCCAAAGAAATCTACTTCGTGAGCTTGAAGACCTGCTGGCCAGCCTGGACCTCGCCGGGCTCATGGGTGTCCACCGAGCTGAAGCCGTCGGAGTTGGTGATGACGGTAATGACGATGTCCTTATAGCCGGCCTTTGCGATCTTGTCGCGGTCGAAGGTCATCAGGACCTGCCCCGCCTTCACGTGCTGGCCACGCTCGACGAACATGCGGAAGCCGTCGCCCTTCA
>JBJEKW010000074.1:0-7793 GCA_051878835.1 Atopobiaceae bacterium | reverse complement strand
AAGAAACGGCAGGTACGAATGGCCTTCGTTGAGTTCAGGGACGTCTGCAAGATCTACCACATGGGTGATGTGGAGGTCCGCGCCGTCGACGGCATGACCTTCGACATCGAGCGCGGCGAGCTCGTGGTCATCGTGGGCCCATCGGGCGCCGGCAAGACCACGGTGCTGAACATGCTGGGCGGCATGGACTCTTGCACGTCGGGGACCATCGTGCTGGACGGGCAGCAGGTCAGCTCGTTCACGCCGAAGGAGCTCACGCTGTACCGCCGCTACGACATCGGCTTCGTCTTTCAGTTCTACAACCTGGTGCAGAACCTGACCGCGCGCGAGAACGTCGAGCTGGCCAGCCAGATTTGCAAGGACCCCCTGCCCGCCGACGAGGTCCTGGACCAGGTGGGCCTGCGCGACCGAAAGGACAACTTTCCGGCCCAGCTGTCGGGAGGCGAGCAGCAGCGCGTGGCCATCGCGCGCGCCCTCGCAAAGAACCCGAAGCTCCTGCTGTGCGACGAGCCCACGGGCGCCCTGGACTACCTCACGGGAAAGCAGATCCTGAAGCTGTTGCAGAACACCTGTTACCAGACGGGCCGCACGGTGGCCATCGTGACGCACAACCAGGCGTTCACGCAGATAGCAGACCGCGTGATCCGCATCCGCGAGGGACGCGCCCAAAGCGTGCAGACGAACCCGCATCCCGCGGACGCCATGGACGTCGAGTGGTAGGCGGCCATGAAGTCGAATCGTAGCCATAGCGGACATAGGAACGCATTCGTCCTCGAGGTGCTGCGTGGCATCCGCGGCTCGCTGGGGCGCTTCTTGGCCATTCTGGGAATTGTGGCCCTGGGCTGCGGCTTCTTTGCGGGCCTTCTGATGTGCGGGCCCGGCATGCGCCAGTCGGCCGACTCCTACTACGACGGCTGCGCCCTGTACGACCTCAGGCTGATAAGCACGTCCGGCTTCGAGGACGCGGACGTCGAGCGCGTGCAGCAGATCGATGGCATCAGCGCGGTCATGCCGGCAAAGTCCATCGATGCCATGGCCTCCATGGGCGACCAGCAGGTGGCCGTTCGCATGACCTCCATCGACTGCGACGCGGCGGCCGCCTCGACGCAGGTGTCCGACAACCAGGTGGACTCCGACGATTCGTCGTACCTGAACCGGCCGCGCCTGGTCAGCGGCCGCTGGCCCCAGTCGTCCGACGAGTGCGTCATCAGCGCCGACAAGCTGGTGGGCAACATCGGCGTGGGCGACACCGTGACGCTGGTCTCGGCACAGAAGGACCTGGACGACCTCACGACGACCACCACGCTGACGGTGGTGGGCACGGTCAGCAGCCCCGAGTACCCCTACAGCGGCAGCTTCGGCTCGACGAACCTGGGCTCGGGCAGCATAGAGCAGTACCTCTATGTGCCGGTGGGCACGTTCGCAGACTCGGTTCCCTACACCCAGCTGTACCTGCAGGTGGATGGTGCCAGCGAGCTCCAGAGCGGCTCGGACTCCTATCAGCAGAAGGTGGGCCAGGTGGAGGACCGCCTGCGGGAGCAGTCCGGCGAGCTGGCGCAGGCGCGCCTGGAGGACCTGCGCTCCTCCGCCCAGCAGAAGATCGACGACGCCAAGGCCGAACTCCAGACCAACCGCGCCGACGCCCAGTCCCAGCTGGACCAGGCAAAGGCGCAGCTGGACCAGGCGCGCCTGCAGATAGAGGACGGGCGCGCCCAGTACCAGTCGGGCGTCCAGAGCTACCAGGCGGGCGTGTCCCAATACCAACAGGGCAGGGCCGAGGCCCTGCGCCAGATAGCCGAGGGCCAGGCCAGCATCGACTCCAACGCCCAGACCCTGCGACAGTCACTGCAGACCCTCCTGGCGGGTGAGAAGAGCTACCAGTCCGGACTCGACCAGTACCGGCAGGGCATGGCGGAGCTTCTTGGCAGGCTAGGTGCCAGCTCCGTCGACGAGGCCTCGAGCGCGCTGGACGCCCAGGAGCAGCAGCTGGAGTCCATGTCCCAGCAGGCCAAGGCGGGCATCAAGGCCATCCAGGACGTCCAGTCGCAGCTGGACGAGCAGACCTCCCAGGCACAGGACCAGATAGACAAGGGTCAGAAGCAGATAACGGAGGGCCTGGACCAGCTGGACCAGAAGGAGCAGCAGCTGAAGGACGCCCAGTTGCAGCTGGCCGACGCCCAGACGCAGCTGCTGCAGGCGGCCGCTGCGCTGGGCATCCAGGCCGACGACGCGCAGGGCGCAAGCGGCGCGCTCCAGCAGGCCATCGACGCGGCGATGCAGGCCGGCGCCACCGACCAGCAGCTGGAGGCCCTGCAGGCCATGAAGCAGCAGGCAGACCAGCTGGTGCAGCAGCAACAGCAGCTGGGCGACGTGGACGCGGCGCTGCAGCAGATAGCTGCCGCCCGCCAGCAGCTGCAGGACCAGCAGTCCCAGCTGCAGCAAAAACAGTCCCAGCTGGACCGGGGCAAGGCCGACGCCCAGGCGCAGATAGACCAGCAGACGCAGACCCTGCTGGACTCGCTGTCCCAGAAGGGCATCCAAGCGGACAGCCTGGACCAGGCCCAGTCCGCCATTGACGCCGCGGCGCAGTCGGGCCAGCAGCAGATAGCCCAGGCCCGCACGGCCATCCAGCAGCTGGAGTCATCGAAGCAGACGCTGGACCAGGGGAGGGCCCAGCTGGACGCCGGATGGGACGCCTATGAGGACGGCGCGCAGCAGCTGGCGCAGGGCCAGGCCCAGCTAGACCAGAAGGCGCAGCAGGCCTACGGGCAGCTGGCCCAGACCGAGGCCCAGCTGGCGCAGGCGCGCCAGACCCTGGACGACTCGCTGACGCAGCTGCAGCAGGCACAGGAGCAGCTGGACCAGGGCCAGGCCACCTACGACCAAAAGGCCGCCGATGCCCAGCGCCAGCTGGACGACGCCCAGGCGCAGATAGACGACGCGCAGGCGCAGGTGGACGCCCTGGAGACGCCGAAGGTGTACGTCCTCGACCGTACGCAGAGCGAGGGCTGCGCCGCTTATCAGGCCGACAGCGAGCGCATGGACCACATAGCCTCGGTGTTCCCGCTGGTGTTCTTCCTGGTCGCGGCACTTGTGGCGCTGACCACCATGACGCGCATGGTGGAGGACGACCGCCAGCTCATAGGCACGCTGAAGGCCCTGGGCTACGGCACGGGCGCCATCGCCGGGAAGTACCTGGCCTACGCCGCGCTGGCGGGCGTGGTGGGTGCCGTCGTGGGCATAGCCGTGCTGTGCCAGGTGCTGCCCATCATCGTGACGTCGGCGTACTCGGTCATCTATCCCATACCGCTGCTGAGCTTCCCGCTGCCGGTGAATCTGGGCGTCGCCCTGGGCGCCGGCGGCCTGGGCGTGGGCCTGACGCTTCTGGCCACGTGGCTGGCGGTCCTGTCGTCCTTGCGCGAGACGCCCGCCACCCTGATGCTGCCGCGCGCCCCCAAGCCCGGCAAGAGGATCCTGCTGGAGCACGTGAGGCCGCTGTGGAGCAGGATGTCCTTCTCGTGGAAGGTCACGTGCAGGAACATCTTTCGCTACAAGCGCAGGCTGTTCATGACCGTGGTGGGCATCGCGGGCTGCTCGGCCCTGCTGCTGACGGGCTTTGGCCTGCACGACTCCATCTGGGACATCATCGACGGGCAGTTCGGGCCCATCGTGCACTACGACACCACGGTGGGGCTGTCAGACGACGCCACCGACAACCAGGTGCTGGCCGCCGAGTCCTACCTCAGGGACTCCGACCAGGTGACGAACGTGGTGCGCCTGCAGACCGAGAACATGCAGGCGGGTAGCGATGCCTACGACGGCACCCTGCGCGTCAGCGTGGAGGTGCCACGCAGCTCATCCGACCTTGCCAGTGCCGTGACGCTGCGCGACCGCCAGACCCACGACCGGCTGCCCTTCGACGACCAGTCCGTGGTGCTGGCCGAGAAGACCGCGCGGCTCCTGGGCGTCGGCGTGGGCGACAAGGTGAGCCTGTACGCGCAGGACGAGATCGGCAACGCGACGGGCGACGGATGCGAGCTCACCGTGACGGGCGTCTGCGAGAACTACGTGGGCAACGTGATCTACGTGGGCCGCAAGGCCTGGTCGCAGGTGGACTCCAGCACGCCGCGCTTCTTGACCTTGTGGGCGACCACGTCGGGGAGCCAGGACTTCTACAGCCAGGCCGCCAGCGACCTGCGCCAGATGGACGGCGTGTCCACCGTGTCGTTCGTGAACCAGACCATCCATATGTACGAGGAGACCCTGTCGGTGGTGAACATGGTGGTCGTGGTGCTGATCGTGTCGGCGGCGCTGCTGGCGGCCATCGTGCTGTTCAACCTGACGAACATCAACATCTCGGAGCGCATCCGCGAGATTGCCAGCCTGAAGGTGCTGGGCTTCACGCCGCGCGAGGTGTACGCTTACATATTCCGCGAGGTCATCCTGCTGGCCGCCATCGGCGACTTGGTTGGCATGTTCCTGGGCGTCCTCCTGGAGGGCTTCGTCATCAACGCCGCCGAGGTGGACTACGTCATGTTCGGCCGGGTGATCCACCCCGCCAGCTTTGCGATCTCGTTTGCCCTGACCATGGTGTTCACCCTGGTCATCGTGCTGATGATGCGGCCGAAGCTGGACCGCGTCAGCATGGTGGAGAGCCTGAAGAGCGTGGACTGACGCATATGACGGCGCGCCGGCATTGGCCAGCTGGCGCGGGCCAGCCGATGCCCTTCTTGCCCGGCGGATGGCCTTGGCGCGCACGGGCCGAATAGTCTAGGATAGGTAGACTTGTGACTCGAATAGAGGGGGGATGCCCAGATGGGCAAGGCTGACTTCGGGCTGGACTTCTTTGACTTCCACGCCGGCCGGTGCTATGACGCCTACCGCTACCTGGGCGCCCACCTGGAGGGCGACGGCACGGTCTTCAGGGCGTATGCCCCCAGCGCGCAGGCGGTGCGCGTGCTTTTGCCCTACGGCCGCCAGGAGGCCATGAGGCGCGCCGGTGACGGCACCATGTGGGAGGCGCGCGTGCGTGGCGTGGGTCCCGACACCCCCTATGAGCTGCAGATACTCTCGTGGGACGGCACGTGGACCACGCACTGCGACCCCTACGGCTTCGGCATGGACCTGCGTCCGCGCCACCGCTCCATCGTGCGCAGCCTGGACTACCAGTTCCACGACCAGGAGTGGATGGCCGCCCGGACCTCCACGCTGAAGGACCGCCCGCTGAACGTGTACGAGCTGCACCTGGGCTCGTGGCGCAAGCGCGGCACCAGAAAGACCGACTGGTACCGCTACGACGAGATAGCCGACCAGCTCATAGGCCACGTGCGCGACGCGGGCTACACCCACGTGGAGTTCATGCCCATCTCGGAGCACCCGCTGGACGAGAGCTGGGGCTACCAGAACACGGGCTTCTTTGCCCCCACCAGCCGCTACGGCACGGCGGTGCAGCTGAAGGCCCTGGTGGACCGACTGCACCAGGCCGGCCTCGGCGTCATCCTGGACTTCGTGCCCGTGCACTTTGCCTCGGACCCCTACGGCCTGGCCAACTTCGACGGCACCGCCCTGTACGAGTACCCGCGCCCCGACGTGGGCATGTCGGAGTGGGGCAGCTGCAACTTCATGCTGTCGCGCCCCGAGGTGCAGAGCTTCCTGAAGTCCAACGCGGACTGGTGGCTGTCGGAGTTCCACTTCGACGGGCTGCGCCTGGACGCGGTCAGCCGCCTGCTGTATTGGCAGGGCGACGAGTCGCGCGGGCGCAACGAGGGCGCCATCAAGTTCGTGCGCTCCTTCAACCAGGGGCTCCATGCCCGCCACCCGGGCTGCCTGCTGATAGCCGAGGACTCCTCGGTGTTTCCCTCGGTCACGGGCGACCCCGCGGCCGGCGGTGTTGGCTTCGACTACAAGTGGGACATGGGGTGGATGCACGACACGACGGACTTCTTTCGCAAGCAGGACTTCGAGCGTCGCGACCACTACCACGACATCACGTTCTCGATGAACTACTTCCCCAGCGAGCACTGGCTGATATCGCTGTCGCACGACGAGAACGTGTATGGCAAGTCCACCGTGGTGAAAAAGATGTTCGGCCCCTGGCCGCGCCAGCTGCGCGAGGCGCGCACCTTCTACCTCTACATGATCTGCCACCCCGGAAAGAAGCTGAACTTCATGGGCTCCGAGTGGGCGCAGGCGCGCGAGTGGGACGAGTCGCGTCAGCAGGACTGGGGGCAGATGGGCGACGGCGGCGACCATGCGGCGTTCTACCGCTACATGCGCGAGCTGAACCACGTCTACACGGCGTTCAGCGCGCTGTGGGCGCGCGACTACAACCCCGACGGCTTCGAGTGGCTGATTGCCGACCAGAGCCAGCGGCTGATCTATGCGTTCCAGAGGACCGCGGGCAACGAGCGGCTGGTCTGCGTGCTGAACGTGGGGGAGGCCCCGCAGGCTGACGTCGGCATGCGCCTGCCCGGCGCGCGAGCGGTGCGCGTGCTGCTGAACACCGACTGGCAGCGGTTCGGCGGCAACACCCCCGACCAGGACGGCTGCGGCCTGGGTGCCGGCGCTGACCCGGAGCGGGCGGCGAGCGCTCCCGCCGACCGGGTTTCCCCAGTCGAAAGCGATCCGGGTCGTGCCCACGCCGACAGCATCCGCGACGTGGACGGTCGCGTGGCGCAGGGCCTGGACACCTGCGGCGTTCGCCTGCAGGGCGACTGGCTTTCGGTCGACCTGCCCGGCGACACGGGCATCCTGCTGTGGGTGGACAACTCCGGCGACCCGCACTTCGGCGAGCACACCGTGCGCGGCGAGGTCCGCAACGAGGTCGACCCGTACCAGGTGCGCTATGCCCTGGACCACATGGACGAGGACGACTTCGAGCAGGACAGCCTCGAGAAGGACGACTTCGAGAAGGACGACTTCGACCAGGACGCCGAGCGCGAGGACTGATACGCCTCGCGGCACCCCGCGCCCACAGGTGCGGATTACGCACCTACAGGTACGAGCCGTGCACCCAGAGGCACGAGTCGCGCACCCAAAGGCACGGATTGGTACGTTTTTCTCGCCAAAGACGTACCGATCTGTGCCTTTCTCTGCAGTATTCCTTTCGTTTCGGGCTGGGACTCCAGGCGGGGTGGGCTAGGCAAGCCACCGACGCGGTGAACATCACGGACCTACAGTTGTGTCTGGCAGCCGACGCCCAGTTCCGGAGTTACAGATACCCAGACCCGGAGTTTGCGGGGGCCTTCCGCTTGCCAATCTCCAGCTCTGGGTGCCCAGACCCGGAGATGTCAGGCCCTCCCGGAGAGCCTCTAAAAAGGTCAACTCGTCTACCAGGCGCTTTGTGAGGCTGAAAGACATAAAGATTTCAATAATCCAGGTCTGGGTGCCCACTTCTGGAAATAGGCCCAGGTTGGTACTCGCAAACTCTAGGCCTGGGCGTCGAGGATACTGATATCGCCAGGTCTGAGCGTCGATAATAGGATGCCGTCGGATCTGGGCGTCGATCCAATGCCATTCGCCGGATCTGGGTGCTGTGGCAAAGGCGTGGCTAGTCTGGGAGCTGGCAGTTAACAGCCTGGCCAATCGACCCTGCCGCCCCAATCTAGTAGTTATCACAAGCAAACTTACGAAAACGCACCGATTGGGGTGTTTGATGCACGTTAACCGGAGAGTGCCACGCCCCAATCGGTCGATTTTTGTCGTAAAGCCAACGAAAACGCACTGATTGGGGCGTTTGAGAAGGGCTATCTATCTGATTGGGGCGCCCCAATCCCTGATATCACAACTGCTCG
>JBJEKW010000073.1:29920-38268 GCA_051878835.1 Atopobiaceae bacterium | reverse complement strand
GACCAGCTGCGTGCCCATGTCCTGCGTGCCCACACGGCGGTCGTCGGGCGTGGAGGCGTCGGCCAGATCCGGCGTACGCCAACCGTCGTTAAGCACCTGCTCGACGGCCTTGGCCACCGCATCTGCCGCGTCGTCCATTTGGAAGCTGTAGCGCAGCATGAGCTCCACCGAAAGCACCTGGGCTATGGGGTTCGCGATGCCCTTGCCGGCGATGTCAGGGGCCGAGCCGTGGCTGGGCTCGTACAGCGCGGTACCCGTACCAAGGGAGGCCGATGCCAGCATGCCCAAAGAACCGGTAAGCATGGACGCCTCATCCGAAAGGATGTCACCGAAGGTGTTCTCGGTCACGAGCACGTCGAACTGGGCGGGGTTGTTCACGAGCTGCATGGCGCAGTTGTCCACCAGCACGTCGTCCTCGCGCACGTCGGGGTAGTCCTTTGCCACGCGGTGCGCCACCTCGCGCCACAGGCGGCTGGTCTCCAGCACGTTGGCCTTGTCGACCGACGACACGTGGCCGCGCCTGCGCTTGGCCGCGTCGAAGGCCCAGCGGACCACGCGCTCGATCTCGTACTCCGAGTACTCCATGGAATCCACGGCCTTGTCGCCCGCGGCGCCGTCCACGCCCGCGCCGGGCACGTCGTGCTGGCGGTCGTGGGTACCGAAGTACAGGCCGCCCGTCAGCTCGCGCACGATCACCAGGTCCACGCCGTCCAGGCGGTCGGGCCTCAGGGGCGACGCGTCCCTCAGTGCGGAGTAGATGCGCACGGGGCGCAGGTTCAGGTACAGGCCCAGCTGCTTGCGGATGGCCAAAAGCCCCTGCTCGGGACGGACGGCGCCGGGCGTCGTGTCGTTCCACTTCGGGCCGCCCACTGCGGCCAGAAGGACCGCATCGGCCTTGCGTGCTGCGTCCAGGGTCTCGGGCGGCAGCGCGCTGACCTCGGTGCCAGCCGCGCGGGTGGCGTCGATGGCGGCGCCACCAATCAGGTGGTCCTCGCACTGGAACTCGACGTCGTAGGCCTGGCCCACGGCCTCCAGCATGCGCTTGGCCTGCGCCATGATCTCGGGACCGATGCCGTCACCGGGCAGGGTCACGATGCGGTAGCTCTTCTGCGCCATGCTATGCCTCCTTCTGCTGCGCCAGCAGCTTCTTTGTCCTGGCGACCAGGCCACCCTCGTTGATGATCTCCTGGATGAAGGGCGGGAAGGGCTGGGCGTGGAACGTGGCGCCGGTGGTCTCGTCCGTGATGGTGCCCGTGTCGGCGTCAACCTTCACGACGTCGCCGTCGCTGATGGCATCGCAGGCCTCGGGGCACTCCATGATGGGCAGGCCGATGTTGATGGCGTTGCGGTAGAAGATGCGGGCGAAGCTCTTTGCGATGACGCAGGAGACGCCGGCGGCCTTGATGGCCACGGGGGCATGCTCGCGCGAGCTGCCACAGCCGAAGTTCTCGTCGGCCACGATGATGTCGCCCGGCTGCACGCGCTTCACGAAGGTCTTGTCCAGGTCCTCGAGGCAGTGCTTGGCCAGCTCGGCGGGATCGGACGTGTTGAGGTAGCGGGCGGGGATGATGACGTCGGTGTCCACGTCGCGCCCGTACCGAAAGACGTTTCCTCTGAACTGCATGGAGAGTCCTTTCTGGGGTTCCGGGGAGTCGTGCCGGCCCCCGGTCAAAAGCGC
Source organism: Atopobiaceae bacterium (assembly GCA_051878835.1). GTDB lineage: Bacteria > Actinomycetota > Coriobacteriia > Coriobacteriales > Atopobiaceae > Olsenella_K. Next base: position 36,590 of record JBJEKW010000073.1, on the reverse strand, counting down.
AGGTCAAGAAGGGCAAACCGCGCCAGCGGCTCTACGCTGGGGCGCCGGCGCGGGTGCCTTGGGCTTACAGGTCGGACGGCAGCGCGATGTGGCCGGCGACCGCCGATGCGGCGGCGACGGCGGGGCTTGCCAGATAGACCTCGGACGTCGGGTCGCCCATGCGCCCGACGAAGTTCCTGTTCGTCGAGCTGACGCACCTCTCGCCCGCGGCCAGGATGCCCATGTAGCCGCCCAGGCAGGGGCCGCAGGTGGGCGTGGACACCACGCAGTGCGCGTTGATGAACACGTCCATGAGGCCCTCGTGCACGCACTGCAGCCACACGCCCTGCGTGGCGGGAATCACGATGCAGCGAACGTTGGGGTTCACGGTGCGGCCGCGCAGCACCTCGGCAGCGGCGCGCATGTCCTCGATGCGGCCGTTCGTGCACGAGCCGATGACCGCCTGGTCGATGGTGATGTCGCGCGACTCGGCCACGGGGTGGGTGTTGCTGGGCAGGTGCGGCCAGGAGACCTGCGGCACGATGTCGGCGGCGTCGATCTTTATGACCTTCTTGTACGTGGCGTCGGGGTCGGAGTGGTACTCGGTGTACGGGCGCTCGTTGCGGCCCTCCAGCCACGTGCGCGCCGTGTCATCCACCTCGAACAGGCCCGCCTTGCCGCCGGCCTCGATGGCCATGTTCGCAATGGTGAGGCGCCCCTCGACCGACAGGTCGCGGATGGTGGACCCGGCGAACTCCATGGCGCAGTACAGGGCGCCGTCCACGCCGATCTGACCGATGACGTACAGGATGATGTCCTTGGCCGAGGCGCCCTGGGGCAGCTGGCCGTCTATCTCGAAGCGGATGGTCTCGGGGACCTTGAACCAGGCGCGGCCCGTGGCCATGCCCACGCCCGCGTCGGTGGATCCGACGCCCGTGCTGAAGGCGCCCACGCCGCCGTAGGTGCAGGTGTGCGAGTCGGCGCCGATGATGAGGTCGCCGGGGCCCACGATGCCCTTCTCGGGCAGGAGGGCGTGCTCGATGCCCATGCACCCCTGCTCGTAGTAGTGCGTGATGCCCATCTGGTGGGCGAAGTCGCGGGTGACCTTGGTCTGCTCGGCCGACTTGATGTCCTTGTTCGGCGAGTAGTGGTCGGGCACGAGGAAGATCTTCGTCGGGTCAAAGACGCCGGCGCCTATCTCGCGCACGGTCTTTATGGCGATGGGAGCGGTGATGTCGTTGGCCAGCACGCCGTCCAGGTCGCACTCGATCAGCTGTCCGGGGACCACCTCGTCGAGCCCTGCGTGCGCGGCGAGGATCTTCTCTGCCATGGTCATGGGTCTGGGCATGTGACGCCCTCCTGTCTGTCGAAGGTTTGTCTGGAGGCGCTACTCCTGCTGGGCGGCCACGGGCTGGCCGGCGCGGGAGCGCTGGGTCGTGATCATGCGGTTGATGGCGTTGACGTAGGCCTTCGCGCTGGACACGACGATGTCGTTGTCGGAGCCGCGGCCGGTGAACACCTTTCCGTCCTCGGCCACGATGCGCACCGTGACCTCGCCGATGGCGTCGATGCCGCGCGTGATGGCCTTGACGGAGAACTCCTGCAGGTCGCCGTGGATGGCGACGACCTCGTCTATGGCCTTGTAGGCGGCGTCCACGGGGCCCGTGCCGGTGGCGGCGACCACGTGCTTGGCACCGACCTCGTCGGTGATGGTGGCCGTGGCGGTGGGCACCAGCGGGTCGCCGCAGGTCACCTGCAGCGCATCCAGCGTGTAGACGGCGCTGACCTCGCGCTGGCGCTCCTGCACCATGGACTCCAGGTCCTCGTCGTAGACCTCCTTCTTTTGGTCCGCGATCTCGAGGAAGCGGTTGTAGACGTCGTCGAACTCCTCGTCGGGGAAGGTGTAGCCCAGCTCGGCCAGGCGGTGCTTCAGGGCGGCGTGGCCGGAGCGGGCGCTCAGGATGATCTCGGAGCCGGCGGCGCCCACGTCAGCGGGGTCGATGATCTCGTAGGTGTCGCGGGCCTTCAGCACGCCGTCCTGGTGGATGCCCGAGGAGTGCGCGAAGGCGTTGGCGCCCACGATGGCCTTGTTTGCCTGGACGCTCATGCCCGTGATGCGGCTGACCAGGTGGCTGGCGCGCGTAAGCTCGGTCGTCACGACGTCGGTGTGGCCGTCCAGCTCGTCGCCGTGCATCTTCAGCGCCATGACGACCTCCTCGAGCGCGGTGTTGCCGGCGCGCTCGCCCAGGCCGTTGATGGTGCACTCCACCTGGCGGGCGCCGTTCTTCACGCCCTCCAGGGCCAGCGCAGTGGCCATGCCCAGGTCGTTGTGCGTGTGGACCGAGATCTTCACGTTCTCGATGCCGATGACGTTGTCGGCCAGGCTCTTGATGCGGCGCCCGAAGTCCTCGGGCAGCTGGTAGCCGGTGGTGTCGGGGATGTTCACCACGGTGGCGCCGGCGTTCACGGCGGCCTGGATCACGCGGATGAGGAAGTCCTGGTCGGCACGGCCGGCGTCCTCTGCGTAGAACTCGACGTCGTCCACGTACTTCTTGGCGTACTTGACGCAGTGGATGGCGCGCTCGATGCACTCGTCCTCCGTGATGCGGAGCTTCTCGCGCAGGTGCTGGGGGCTGACGCCCAGTCCGGTGTGGATGCGCGGGCGCTTGGCGGTCTTCAGGGCCTCGGCGGCGCGGTCGATGTCCTTGTCCACCGCTCGCGTCAGGCCCACTACCACGGCGTCGTCGCCGGCCAGGCGGCCGATCTCCTGTACCGAGCGGAAGTCACCGGGGCTCGATATCGGGAAGCCCGCCTCGATCACGTCGACGTGCATGCGCAGGAGCTCCTGGGCAATGATGAGCTTCTCCTCGGTGTTCATGGAGGCGCCGGGAGACTGCTCGCCGTCGCGCAGGGTGGTGTCAAAGATGTCGATCTTTCGAGTCATGATGCGTCCTCTCGTCGGGCGGGAAACCCGCTACCTGGCTAAGCGCTACTGTGCCACTACCCTGCAAAAACGGGGGCGGCCAGTTGGGCAACGAACCGATTGGTGCTGGTGAAGGGCGCGCGACCTGCGCGGCAATGCCGCCCGGCGCGCGAAAAACGGGATGCAGACTTGACTGGGGCCGCCACCACACGGACGGCCAAATGGCAAGCGCTACGCAGCTACCTAGCTAGTAGTAGCTGTAGGTCAAAGCCGCCTAGCAGCAGCTGCTGACGCACAAGGATGGCGGCGCTGTACGAGCGCCTGGCGACACCTGCGTATGCAGCTACGTGGATAGACATTGCGGCTTCCTCCTTGCCAACGCACCGGGTATTGGGTGCGTGGATGCTACTTTGGCACAACGCCCCACCTGCGACGAATCGCTTTGCCAACTGGAAACATTCCCGCATCGTTCCGGAAAAGCGCAGGGCAAGAAGGGCAGTCGGGCTGCGTCCTAAACACATTGGGCAGGCCGCCACGCAACCTGCCCCCTGCCCCGCCTTGCGAATCTGGATTCCTAGACGGCCATTCCCAGCACGCCCATCAGCGGCATGACGGCTATGGGCAGGAAGGCCGCCGGCAAGTAGTTTGCAACTTTGATGTTTGTGAGCTTCAGCATGTTCAGGCCCATGGCCAAAAGCAGAAGCGACCCCGTCACAACCAGGTTCGTCACGACGGCATCCCCCAGGAAGGGCGACACGGCGCCAGCCGCCAGGGACATCACCGCCTCATAGGCAAACACCACGATGCCCGCGAAGGGCACGCCCACGCCCAGCGTGGACGCCATAGTCATGCAGACCACCATGTCGATGAGGCCCTTCGAGACGAGCGTCGAGAAGTCGCCACGCAGGCCCGCCTCCAGCGAGCCCACCACGGCCATGGCCCCTACGCAGATGAACAGCGTCGCACTGACGAAGCCCTCCGAGAAGTCGCCCAGAGCAGCGGAGTCCTGGAAGCGACGGCGGATCCTGCGCTCGACGGAGTCGCCGAATCGGTGTACCAGGGCGTCGATGTCCAGCCAGTAGCCCAGCACGCCGCCCAGGGCCATGCACACGACTACGCACACCACGCTGCCACCCTCGACCATGCCCTGCACCGCCACCAGCAGCACCGCCAGGCCCTGCCCCGCCATGAGGAAGTCGGCCAGGCGCTGGCTGACGTGCTTCTTGAACAGAAGGCCCAGAATGCCTCCCAGGCTGGCCTCGATGCCGTTGGCGAGGGCGCCCCAAATGACCATGCAAAACCTCCCGGATGATTGCCGCGGCACCACCTTGTGGCAGAGCCGCGTTGCGCGGCACACCATAGCAGATGCATGGCGAAGACCCCGCAGTAGCCACCAGGGCCAAACCCTCTTGCAACAAAAAAGGGGTCGAGCACTCGCTCGACCCCATCTCCAGACGAACTACCCTGCCGCTGCGAAGCCTATGCCAGCATGTCGGCGTACTCGGCGTGGTCGCCGAACCACTTCTGCGCGTAGGGACAAGTGGCCTTGACTTTCTTTCCCGCGAAGCGCAGGTGGCGAGCAGCGGCGCCCATCAGGCGGCTGGCCAGGCCGTACCCGCGCTCAGAGGGGGCAACGTACACCGAGTCGATGTCCACGGTCTGGTCATCCAGGTCGGAAAACTCGACCTTGCCCTTGACCTCGCCTCTGTCGTCCAGGAATACCACGTTGTTGTCGTTCGTTTGAAATAGCATGGCTGCCTCCTCCACGTAATGCGAAGCCGCGCGACCCAGGGGGACGCGCGGCGCTCGAATAGTGCATGTATTGATGTGTACCCTCATGCCCGATGCGCTATTCAAGGCACCTCGCGGGCAGGTAGCATCTTCATACTATCCCAACAACGCCACCAGGTCGTCCTTCGTCAGGCGGCCCAGGGACATGCCGGCACCGGTACCCACCACCTCGTCTGCCAGGGCGCTCTTTGCGTCCTGCAGCTCCAGGATGCGCTCCTCCACGGTGCCCTTCGCGATGACGCGGTACACCGTGACGTTCTTTGTCTGGCCTATGCGGTGCGCACGGTCGGTCGCCTGGTCCTGCGCCGCCGCGTTCCACCAGGGGTCTGCGTGCAGCACGATGCTGGCACCCGTCAGGTTGAGGCCCGTGCCGCCCGCCTTCAGCGAGATCAGGAACACCGGTGTGTCGTCCGAGTTGAAGGCGTTCACCAAATCCAGTCGGCGACGCTTCGGCGTGGCTCCCGTGATGGTGTAGTAGGACACCTGCCTGCGGTCCAGCTCCTCGGCCATGAGGTCCAGGTAGCTCGTGAACTGCGAGAAGATCAGCATCTTTGCGTTGGAGTCCACGGCCTGCTCCACCAGCTCCATGATGGCGTCCAGCTTGCACGAACCGCCGTCGTAGCCGTCGAAGACCAGCCTGGGGTCGCAGCAGATCTCCCTCAGGCGCGTCAGCGCCGCCAGGACCTGCATGCGAGAGCGGCCGAACTCCTCGTTCGACTGCTTGCCCAAGGACTCGCGCAGCTCCTCCACGCTGGCGGCGTACAGGCGCGACTGCTCCTCTCCCATGCGGGCGTACACCACCTGCTCCAGCTTGTCGGGCAGATCCACCAGGACGTCCTTCTTGAGCCTGCGCAGGATGAACGGGCCGACCGCGGCGCGCAGCCTGGCGGAGGCCGCCTCGTCGTGCCCATCCACGATGGGGCGCTCGTAGCGGTCGCGGAAGCGCTCGTACGAGCCCAGAAGTCCCGGCATCAAAAAGTCAAATATGCTCCACAGCTCGGACAGGCGGTTCTCGATGGGCGTGCCCGACAGTGCAAAGCGGTGCCGTGCGTTCAGCAGCTTCACGGCTCGGGCTGCCAGCGTCTCATGGTTCTTTATGTACTGTGCCTCGTCCAGGACGGCGGCCCACAGGGGCATGGGCGCGTACTCCTGGATGTCGCGACGCAGCAGGTCGTAGCTGGTGATGAGCACGTCCACGTCGCCCTGGGCGCGCAGGTCGTGGCGCTCGGGCGCCGTGCCCGCCACCACGCGCACGCGCATGCCGGGCGCGAACTTCGCGAACTCGGCCTGCCAGTTGTACACCAGCGAGGCCGGGCACACGATGAGCGACGGCCCCACCTTGCGGGCGTCGCCCAGACGCGCCAGCAGCAGCGATATCAGCTGCACGCTCTTTCCCAGGCCCATCTCGTCTGCCAGGATGCCGCCGAAGCCCATGTCGCACAGGGCGCTCAGCCACTGGTAGCCGCTCACCTGGTACGGGCGCAGCGTGGCGGCCAGCCCCTGCGGCACCTGGTACACCGTGGGGTCCACCGACCTGAAGCCCTGGACGTAGTCCTCGAACGAGGCGTCCTTCTGCTGGTCGTCCATGATGTTGTCCAGCAGGAACGCCTTGTACGAGGGTATGTTCGCGCGGCCCGCGTCCAGCTGGTCGGCGCTCAGCCCCAGCTCGTCCGCCACCTGGCTGACCTTGTCCAGGTCCAGCTGGCTCAGGTCCAGGATGGAGCCGTCGCGCAGGCGGTGGTAGCGCTTCTTTAGCCGGTAGCTGGCCAGGAGCGCGTGCAGCTCGCCCGCGGCCACGCCCGTGGTCTGCAGGGTCAGGCTGACCAGGTTCGACTTCACCGATACGCCCATGCGCACGCTGGGGTGCGCATGCGACCTCAGGGCCTCGAACGCCGGGGTAAGAAAGACCTTTCCCACCCGCCGCAGCTCCGGGACGCCCTCGTACACGATGGTTGCCAGCGCGTCGTCCGAGCGGCC
>JBJEKW010000073.1:0-29820 GCA_051878835.1 Atopobiaceae bacterium | reverse complement strand
GCAGCTCCGGGACGCCCTCGTACACGATGGTTGCCAGCGCGTCGTCCGAGCGGCCGCCCATAGCCAGCCTGCCCCCGTCCGTCATGGGGAAGTAGCGTGTGACCACGGCGCGGCCCGCGCCTTCGGTGGCCGCGTCACGCATGAGGTCGCGCTCGGCTGCACCACGGTCGCCCATCAGCGCCAGGCGCTTCTGGCCGTAGCGCGCCACGGCCAGGCACGTGGCCCCCTTCTGCGTGGCATCCAGGTAGAACTCCAGCTGGCAGGGCTGCGGGCGCAGCTGGTCCAGCTGGGGCGGCGCGCTCACGCTGACCGCCGACTCCAGCGCCGGCAGCGCCTGGGCGCAGAACGCCCTCACGTCGTGCTCGCCAATGAGCAGGTGGTCGGAGGGGTCACCATAGGCCGAGGCCAGGAAGTCCGCCACGGGCGCCAGCTTGGACGTGCACCTCCACAGGTGCGCGTCGTCCCATGCCAGGCAGATGCCGCCCGAAAGCGCCATGCGCACGTTGCCGTGGCGCACGAGCTCGTACGAGCCGCCGCCACCCACCTGCACCAGCTCCAGCGAGACGGGCGGGTCGCCCGACAGCACCTGCAGCCTGCGCGCGCGGTCGGGCTGGGCCGTGCCCCTCTGGGCGCGGTCCTCAAACATGACCTGGTGGCCCTCGCAGATGTCCAGGAGCTCCTCCAGCTCGGGAGACGACAGCCTGAGGTCGCGCAGGGCGGTGTGATAGGAGCCCATGCCCACGCGGCCGGCCACGCGCTCCAGGGCATACGAGCGGCGGTTGCGCACGGCGCGCACGACGAAGTCCACCAGGGGCACGGAGTCGGGTGCGAAGGCGTCCCTGGCGTGGGTGAAGGCCAGGCGCTTGCCGTACTTGTGGTAGCTCTGCGTCGTGACCGCGTCCACGAAGTCGCCCAGGTTCTTCACCACGTACGCCCCGCGCTCGCCGGCCACCTGGAACCGGGCGTCGAAGCCCGTGGAGTAGCTCAGCGTCAGCTCCAGCCGCACCGTGCCCGTGCGGCCCTCGGTCTGGGCGCCGACGGCCTCGATGTGGCGCTGGGCATGGCGCTGCAGGTAGCGGGCTATGCTTTTGGACGTGGTGACGTGGCTCGTCTCGCTGTAGCCGTCGTAGTCGTGGGGGTTCTCGTTGAAGTCCAGCACCAGGGCGATGGCATGCTTGCAGGGGCCCTCGTACTTCTGGGCCGCCGGGCAGGTGCAGCGGTAGGACAGGACGCGGTCGTTGTCCTCGTCCAGGGTGACGCTGGTGTGGTAGCGGCCGCTGTAGCTGTACGTGCCGTCGATGTCTGCCGACAGAATGGTGCGGCCACTGTCGTATGCGCAGGTGCGCCCATGCAGGCGCACCCCACGCTCCGCAACGTAGTATGCGCGGCTCATGACCGCTGGGCTGCACAGCCCCCTCAGAGTAGCTTCCGAGATCACGCGACGCACCGCCCTCGCCCCAGCCGGGGCGCGACCCGTGCGCGCGCCCCTGAGCCTTCTAGCTTAGCGCGTTTGCATCGCCTGCGTGCGGTCCAAGCGGTCCTTCTTGCCCGGCGGCGCCTGCGCCTAGCGCCCCTGCAGCAGCTCCTCCAGGGTGCGGCCGACGCCGTTCTGCACGTTTGACCAGCGCGCCACGTGGGTCGCGGCCTCCTTCACCTGGGGCTCCGCGTTTGCCATGGCGTAGGAGGTGCCCACGGCGCCCATCATGTCGAGGTCGTTCAGCCCGTCGCCGAACGCCAGGCAGCGGGCGGGGTCCACGCCCAGGTGCTGGCACATCATGCGCACGCCCTCGCTCTTGCGCACGCCGCCGGCCGAGATCTCGCACAGCTCGGCGCGGGAGCGCACGACCGCCAGCTGGGGGAAGCGCTTCTTTACCTCCCGCTCGGCCTGCAGGATGGCGTCGGGCTCGCCCATCAGCATGAACTTGTGCACGCCCCGCTGGCCGAACGTGCCGCGCACGTCGGAGGACTCGACGGCCTGGTCCTGGATGAAGAACTCCTCCTGCTTCACGCGCGGGTCCTCGCGCGTGTCGACGATCCACGTGTCAAAGCCGTACGTGCAGGCGAACACCTGCGGCAGCTGGCTCGTGAGATAGTCCTTTATCTGGCAGGCGGAGTCGATGTCGATGGTCTTGCTGTACAGGTCATGTCCGTCCTCGTCGCGGATGAGGGCTCCGCCATAGGCCACGTAGGGGCCGTGGAACCCCAGCTGGCGGTGAATGCAGGTGATGCCTCCCGTCGCGCGCGACGACACCAGCACGAACGGCACGCCCATCTGCGTCAGGCGCTGCACCGTGGGGGCCGTCTGCGGCATGGGGTGGTGGTTTGCGTCCACCAGCGTGCCGTCGATGTCCGAGAAGACCGCCTGGAACGGCAGATCCGCCGCCTTCGCGACGGCGCTTGCCTCACTGCTCATGTGGACCTCCTGCTTCGTAGACCAAATACTCGTAGACCTTTTGGGCCTATTCCTTGCGCCCCTGCGCGTCGGCCGCCTGCCTCGCCCTGCGGGCCCGCAGGTTCTGGGCCAGCACGCTGGGTGGCACCTCGCTCATCAAGACCGCCACGAACACCAGGGCAAACCCGATGGCCAGCTGGACCGTGACCTGCTCGCCGTAGAAGATCACGCTGAACATCACGCCGAACACGCTCTCCAGCGACAGCAGCAGCGCCGCCTGGGCCGACGGCACATGGTTCTGACCGACGTTTTGCGCCAGCGTGCACGCGCACGACGACAGCAAGACCAGGTAGGCCAGCTGTGCCCAGAACGCACCCGACGCCAGGACCTGCGCCTGCGGCACGGGCTCCGCAACCACGCCCACGACCAGGCACAGCGCCCCCATCACGAAGAACTGCGCCGTCGTCAGGGTGATGACGTCGTGCCCGGAGGCCAGGTGGGGCCACAGCGCTATCTCGGCCGCGTAGAACACCGCCGAGAAGAGCGTCAGCCCGTCGCCCCATCCCAGGCCCAGGCCCTCCCCCGGCAGGGAGAGCAGGCCCACGCCCGTCAGCGCCACCAGCGCCGCCACCACGTTGGACGCCCGGGGCCTCACGCGCGAGATGCCCCACGCCATGAAGGGCACCATGACGCTGTACGTGGCGGTCAGGAATGCGTTGCGGCCCGGGGTCGTGTCGGTAAGGCCGATGTTCTGGATGAGGTAGCCCAGGCCCGACAGCACGCCTATGACCAGCGCCGCAAACCAGTGGCTGCCGTCCAGGTTCTGGCTGACCCTGCGGCGGGACAGCAGCGCCATGACCACGCCGGCCAGGGTAAAGCGCACGCCCATGAGCCAGGCCGGCGGCACGTCGTCCAGCGCGCCCTTGATGACCACGAAGGAGCCGCCCCACAGGAGGGCCGCCCCCAGCAGCATGGCGCGATACACCCAGCCAGGCAGCTGACGTGCACCGCGCGTTTGCTCGGCTCCCAACCTAGCCCCAGAACACGATGCGCGGCTTCACGTCCTCGGCAGCCTGCGGGCTCACCAGCTCGCTCACAAGCTCCAGGCCCAGGTAGATGGCCGTGCCCATGCCCTGGCTGGTAAAGATGTTGCCGTCGCGCACTACCGGCTGGTCCGCCACCAGCGTGCCGCCGTTCTCGGTGATCTCGTGCTGGAAGTTCGGGTTTGCCGTGGCGCGGCGACCCTTCAGAAGGCCCCTGCGCGCCAGGACCACGCCCGGCGCGGCGCAGATGGCCGCCACGATGCCCGCACCCGCGGCAAAGCGGTCCACCTGGCTGACCAGCGGCTCGCGTGCCGCCAGGTTGGTGGTGCCGGGCATGCCGCCGGGCAGGAACAAAACGTCGTAGTCGTCGAAGTTCAGCTGGTCGATGGTCTTGTCGCAGGTCACGTGAATCTCGTGGGACGAGACGATGTCGCGCTTGCTCGTGATGGACACGGTGTCGCAGGGGACGCCGCTGCGGTACAGCACGTCCAGAACCGCCAGCGCCTCGACCTCCTCGCACCCGTCGGCCAGGAAGGCGGCCACGCGCCTGTTCGTCGTCTGCTTGAACATGGAAATCCCACCCTTCGCCCGGCTGCAGGCCGGGTCATTGGCTCGTGTGTTTTTCCATTCTAGCCAAGCGGCCCCGCCGCCCGCGCTTCAGCGTGCGAACCATTACGCCGCGAACTTCTCGCAGCGTGGGCGTGGTGGCGCGCCACCCGACCGCACGCCCGACGCAATCGCGGCGCTCGCACGACTCCATGCGCAATTCTCGTTGTCATGCCGCCGATGCGCCGCTATTATTCATTTTCGGGTGGGTCCGTTTTTGAGTGTCTGGACCCCCGCCTTACGCGCCGTGGGGATGGCGCGTCAGTTGTTGGCAGTACAGATCGATGTGGTCGCGCCGCGGCCACGGGATTTGTTGGAGAGGAGAATTCATGCAGTATTCCGCAGAAGTGGAGAAGATGTGCCCCGTCGCCAAGGGCGCATACCACGGACCTGCACCCATTCCCGAGGAGGGTAAGTGGGTCCAGGCCAAGCAGATCACGGACATCTCCGGCTACACGCATGGTGTGGGCTGGTGCGCTCCCCAGCAGGGCGCCTGCAAGCTGAGCCTGAACGTGAAGGAGGGCGTCGTCGAGGAGTGCCTGATCGAGACCATCGGCTGCTCCGGCATGACCCACTCCGCCGCCATGGCCGCCGAGATCCTCCCCGGCAAGACCATCCTCGAGTGCCTGAACACCGACCTGGTCTGCGACGCCATCAACGTCGCCATGCGTTCCCTGTTCCTGCAGATCGTCTACGGCCGCACCCAGACCGCATTCTCCGAGGGCGGCCTGCCCATCGGCACCGGCCTCGACGACCTCGGCAAGGGCCTGCGCTCCATGGTCGGCACCATGTACGGCACCAAGGCCAAGGGCGCTCGTTACCTCGAGCTGACCCAGGGCTATGTCACCCGCATGGCCATCAACAAGAACGACGAGATCGTGGGCTTCGAGTTCCTGAACCTCGGCAAGTTCACCGACGCCGTGAAGGCAGGTGTCGATCCCAAGGAGGCCGTCCAGAAGGCCATGGGCCACTTCGGCCAGTGGGATCAGGCCGCGAAGTTCATCGATCCTCGCACCGACGAGGAGACTCACGACCCCGAGTCCAAGTTCCCCGTCCACGAGTAACAGAAGAGGAGGCTGAATCACACCATGGCAGTTACGTTTGAGGGTTACGAGCGCCGCATCGACAAGATCAACAAGGTGCTCGACAGCTACGGCATCAACGGACTTGAGGATGCCGAGAAGATTTGCCTGGACAAGGGCGTCAACGCTCGCGACATCGTGTTCGGCGTTCAGTCCATCGCCTTTGAGAACGCCGCTTGGGCCTACACCGCCGGCTGCGCTATCGCCATCAAGAAGGGCGTGAAGACCGCTCCTGAGGCTGCCTCCGCCATCGGCGAGGGCCTGCAGGCCTTCTGCGTCCCCGGCTCCGTTGCCGACGAGCGCAAGGTCGGCCTGGGCCACGGCAACCTGGGCGCCATGCTGCTGGGCGAGGACACCGAGTGCTTCGCCTTCCTGGCTGGCCACGAGTCCTTCGCAGCCGCTGAGGGCGCCATCGGCATCGCCAACAACGCCAACAAGGCCCGCAAGAAGCCCCTGCGCGTTATCCTGAACGGCCTCGGCAAGGACGCCGCCCAGATCATCGCCCGCATCAACGGCTTCACCTACGTGAAGACTCAGTTCGACTACTACACCAGCGAGCTGAAGATCGTCGAGAAGATTCCGTACTCTGATGGCCCGCGCGCCAAGGTCAACTGCTACGGCGCCGACGACGTCCGCGAGGGCGTTGCCATCATGTGGCACGAGAACGTCGACATCTCGATCACCGGCAACTCCACCAACCCGACGCGCTTCCAGCACCCCGTTGCTGGCACGTACAAGAAGGAGCGCCTTGCCGCTGGCAAGAAGTACTTCTCCGTCGCTTCCGGTGGCGGCACTGGCCGTACCCTGCACCCCGACAACATGGCCGCCGGCCCCGCTTCCTACGGCATGACCGACACCATGGGCCGTATGCACTCCGACGCCCAGTTCGCCGGCTCCTCCTCCGTGCCTGCGCACGTTGACATGATGGGCCTCATCGGCATGGGCAACAACCCCATGGTCGGTGCCACCGTGGCTTGCGCCGTCGCCGTCGAGGAGGCCATGAACAAGTAGGCTCTGCCCTACCTCGTTCGTACTCCGCACAGCACAAAGGACCGTCACCTTCGGGTGGCGGTCCTTTTTTGTTGCCGATTTAATGCCCTTCTCCAAGGTCCTTCTTTGCGCGCTGATAACCGATGCCCTTCTCCACTAGCTACGCAAGATTCTACGTAGCGCGTCAATCCATCCAAACGCTGTTCGGTGGATGCGGCGTAGGCAAACGCCCAGACGAAATGAGGCCATGCGTACGGACGTTTTTCGAGGCTACTATGTAGAGGACGGGAAACCATGACCGAACTTCGCTCGGAGGGGCCAGACATCATGGACATGGACCAGAGGCGCGACCGGATAGTCTCGCTGGTAAACCAGGAGGGCTGTGTCTCTCTGACTCAGCTGAAGCGGACGTTCCCGGACGTCAGCGAGACTACGTTGCGCACAGACCTGAAGACCCTGGACGCCCAGCGCCTGATCATCCGCGTGCACGGCGGCGCCAAGTCCGTGGGGTTCGCCATCGGGACCGACGACCTTCTGGACAACCGCGCCGCCCGCCACTCCACGGAGAAGCTGGAGATTGCACGCAAGGCCGCACAGCTGGTGCGGCCGGACACCACCATCTACATGGACTCCGGCTCGACCGCGACCGAGCTGGCAGACGCCCTGCCCGACATGCGGCTCCTGATCTTCACGAACTCGCTTACCGTGGCGACGAAGCTGGCACGACTGCAGCAGGCGTCCACCTACCTGGTGGGAGGCCGGCTGAACACGTACTCCCTGTGCACCACGGGCGGCAGCGCCATAAAGCGCGTGGGGTCGCTCAGCTTTGACCAGGCCTTCATCGGCGTCACGGGATATGCGCGGGGCAACGGCTTCACGTGCGGCTCGGACGACGAGGCCGTGCTGAAGCGCTCCGTGTGCGAGAACGCCACGCAGACCGTAGTGCTGATGGACTCCAGCAAGGTGGGCCGTCAGCTGACCTTCCCCGTGTGCCGCCTGGACGAGGTGGACACCGTGGTGTCGGACGACGAGTGCCCCAAGGAGTTCGTCGACGACTGCGAGGCAGCCTCGGTCAGGCTGCTGTAGCGGCGGCCTGGCTGCTTAGCCCTCGATGTTCCTCTGGAAGAACCACTGGTACAGGGCATGCTCCTCCGGCGTGTCCTTGCTGGTGGTCAGGACCACGTTGCCCGGCGCGTCCGACGCGTTCAGGATGTCCTTCTCCTGCAGCAGGCGCCTGGTCTGGCGCGCGGTGCCTGCGCCGCCGTCAAAGAACGGCACGTCGTCACCCAGCACCTTGTGAATCTGCGGCTTTATGAACGGGTAGTGGGTGCAGCCCAGGACCACGGAGTCCACCTTGCCGCGATAGTCGCCCACCAGCCACTCCAAAAGCTCGATGAGGTCGGGCTCGTCCAGGTTGCCCTTCTCGATACGGGCGGCCAGGCCGGCGCACGGGACCGAGATGACGTCGGAGTCGCGGTCCCAGCGGGCCAGCAGGTGGCGGTACTTGTCCAGGCGCACGGTGATGGGCGTGGCCATGACCAGCACGTGGTCGTGCTTGGGCGCCAGCACCGCGGGCTTCAGCGCGGGCTCCACGCCCACGATGGGGATGTCGGGATACTCGTCGCGCAGCATCTGGGCGGCTGCGGAGGTTGCGGTGTTGCAGGCGATGACGATGGCCTTGCAGCCCTGCGCCAGCATGCGGTCCACGATGGCCTGCGACAGCGCGCGCACCTGCGAGGGGGTCTTCTCGCCATAGGGGGCATTCGCCGAGTCTCCGAAGAAGACGAAGTTCTCGTGCGGCAGCTCGCGCACCAGCTCCTTCAACACGCTGATGCCACCGACGCCCGAGTCAAAGACGCCGACGTAGCCCTCGTACTTTCGCTCCTGCGACATGCTGCCTCCCATGGCACACGGCCCAGACGGACGGGTCCCATGGTATCGCGAAGGGTGCGCCCGCTCAACCTGCCCCGCCGGCGGGCGTCCCGCATCCAAGTGGCGGGCGCCCCTCATCCTGGCAGACGTCCCGCGCCAAAACGGCGTCCCGCATCCAAATTATGTGAAGCGCGGCTTAGACTCATGCGCTAGGGGTACGATTCGGTCATTGCGCAACGCGACACTGTGCTTTCAGCTGCTGCACCACAACGTCGGTCGGCTTCCGAGCATCACGCGGCGCGACGTCAGACTAGCCATTACTCGCTCGATCCCAAAGGAGACCCCATGAGCAACGAGGGCAAGAAGGTCAAGGTCCACTACACCGGCACCCTGGACGACGGCACGAAGTTCGACTCCAGCTACGACCGCAACCAGCCGCTGGAGTTCCAGTGCATGGCCGGCCAGATGATTCCCGGCTTTGACGCCGCCGTGCGCGACATGGAGGTCGGCCAGACCGTGAACGTCCACCTGGAGCCCAAGGACGCCTACGGCGAGCGCGACGAGGCCAACGTGCGCACCTTCCCGCTGGAGGCGCTGCCCGGCGCGGAGAACTGCAAGGAGGGCCAGACCGTCTACCTGGCAGGCCCTGGCGGCCAGCCCTTCCCGGTGAAGGTCTCGGCCAAGGACGAGAAGACCATCACCCTGGACGCCAACCACGAGCTGGCGGGCAAGGCCCTGAACTTCGAGATCACCCTGCTCGAGGTCGAGGCGTAAGCTCACCACGCGCGCGACACAGCGCAGCACAGTACCCCATTCAGTGCCGCAGCGGCGCGGCACGGCGCAGAGTAACGCGGTGCAGCGCCCAATTCAGTCCACTGCGCGGATCTAGCTGCTCGCATCAAATAGCTCATCAACGCTGCGCTGCATATCAGCGGGCAACGGGACGACCTCTTTGGAGGCCGTCCCTTTTTTGCGCGGATAATACCTGGAATGTGGTCTTCTCCACCAGCCCCGCCAGGACATGTCCGACACGCGCTGCAGAAGTGGCAGGTGTGGGCGCCCACAGGTCCGACTTCTGCATTCAGGAATCCCCGCTAGCTCGTGGGCAAGCCTTTGACCTGGGCTTCTTCGAGAAGGGCTAACTGGGCCCCTGCAGAAGTGGCAGGGGTGGGCGCCCACAGGTCCGACTTCTGCAGAAGCACCTGCAGAAGTGACAGGTATGGGCGCCCGAAGGTCCCCCTTTTGCATTCAGAAATCCTCGAAGACCCCGAGGCAAGCCCCTGAACTGGGCATTTACAAGAGCCGCAAATCGACCTTCTGCAGAAGTCCCAGGTGTGGGCGCCCACAGGTGGGACTTCTGCAGCGGCATCTGCTGAATAGCCAGGTATGGGCGCCCGCTCCTCCCACTTCTGCAGCTCGCACGCCTGGTAACGTCGATGCCTACGGCCGGCGCCTTCTGATGAGCTGCGAGTGCTTGTGTTCTTCTTCAATGCAGACGGCAAAGTTTCCCGGCAAGGCCCACTCAGGCTTGGGATACACAATTTCTCCCCCAGGCCCACGCTGGCCCGGCGGAAACAAGCTGCCCGTAAGATCTTCTCGCCTTTGCAGGACTCGGTCGCTCGGGGGTCGATAGCTAGGTTGCAGGCCAATGCTGATTTTTATCTGTCGCGCGATTTCAGCCATGTGACTTGGCTGGCGTACCTGTTCCGCGGTCAGCTCTCGGACGACAAACCCATCGTGTTCAAGACCGAGCAGCCGTTTTGTGTCCCTGGTGGCATCGGCGTGATACTCAGCACCCAGAAGTTCCAGCGCAAAGTTCGCATTGGGCCACAAGGCATCGACAACGCACCAGCTCAGTCCCGAGAGCTGTTGTGCCTCTGGGCTCAAGTCGATCCGGGCGTTCAAAATCGGGTGCGCCACCTGCAAGCCGCCCAGTACACCGGGAAGCACCAGCTCCATCGCGCCGCAGGTCTCCAGGGGCGAATTCGATCCGTCGATGATGTGCGCCAGCGCTTTGCGGGCCTTTTCTATGCCGGGCGTATTTGGAGCTGCATTTTTCAGGTATCGGTCCAGGCGGTCGGCCGTGGTCAGCGCACATCTTTCGACGAAACCCTTGGAGATGTTAGCCGGCTGATACGTCCCGCAAATCGAATAGCCCAGCTGAATCAGCTCGTCCATGGGCAGCTGTCCTGCCATCTGCAGAAAGCAAAATTCCGGCGAGTTCACGCGAAGCTCCGGGGTCAGCCAGATGAACGATCCCGGCGGCAGCTGGGTCTTCCACTGGCGGGGCACCAGAAAAGCCGATCGATGCCTTGATTCCTGCGGGGAGACGAGCACGTCAACCTGGATGCCATGCGCATCGCAGCCCAATATGGAGCTCAGCACCGGAAAGAGGTCGCGCTCGGCTCCGCTCGAAGCTATTGATGCGTCGTCCAGCGACTTGGCACGCGAGTACTTCAGCCAATCGAAATCGTCGTCGGTTAGCGTTCGCGCTGTCACGATGCCCGACTGCCGTGCGATGCTCGATTGCCGTGCGATACTCGATTGCCGCGACGGCGAGTCCTGGATTCGTCCGGCAGCGCTTGCAGTCGCCTTGGATTTTTGAGTGCGCCCGGTAGCGCCCGAGCCCGCGTTTGTTTTCTGGGGACGTCCAGCAGCGCCCGAGCCCGCGTTGGGTTTCTGGGGACGTCCAGCAGTACTCGAGCCCGCGCCGGACTGAAGTCCGCCAAGCGTGGGCCTCCCGCGCTGCGCCGCCAGCGCGCCAAGGGTCCATAGAGCCGTCATATGCGATAGGTAGTAAGCCATGCGTTCCACGATGACAGGTCGCACTTGCACGAAACTTGCCTGGAGCATGCCATGAGACTCTCACCAAATTTGCCAGCTTTGCCCGTCGCACCCCCAACTACCTGGCAAAATACTCCCCACTTGGACAAGAATGGCATCATTTTTTTGAATGAAAAATTCCGTTTGAGAATCTTTTTCACCATGGGGCTTACACATCAGAGCCCCGGACGCCTCATGCCCGCGCCATCACGACCCGCTAAGCTTGCACCCCACGTCTGTGCCTCCAAGTCCGCGCTCCCCCACTTGCATTCCCATGCTCGCACCGCTAACGTTTGCATCCCCGCGATTGCTCCGTCAACGTTCGCATCCCAGCACTCGCAAATCCACGCTCGCATCCTTACCCGCACCCCGTGATTGCAATCCGTGCCGCAGTAGCTCGACTCATGATGCCGAGAGACGGAACCTGCGCCAAGCCACCTGCAGAGAAGCCAGGTGTGGGCGCCCACAGGTCCCACTTCTGCAGAACTCCCTGCAAAAGGTCGAGGGGCGGGCACCCACAGGTCCGACTTCTGCATTCAGGAATCCCTGCTAGCTCGGGAGCAAGCCCCTGACCTGGGCTTCTTCGAGAAGGGCTAACTGGGCCCCTGCAGAAGTGGCAGGGGTGGGCGCCCATAGGTCCCACTTCTGCAGAAACCCCCTGCAAAGGTCCGAGGTATGAGCGCCCGAAGGTCCAACTTCTGCAGAAGCCCCTGCAAAGGTCCGAGGTATGAGCGCCCGAAGGTCCAACTTCTGCAGAAGCCCCTGCAGAAGTGGCAGGTGTGGGTGAGCAGCGGGTGAGCACGCTGGCCAGTCCCAGCCTCACGGCAGTGCGCCAGCGACCGACGATGTCATCTGGCGGTGGAATCGCATGGACAAGTCGCGGTCGGTTCAAGCTGGCGGCTGACGGCCGTGAATCGTTGTGGGAACATTGACGCAGCGACGTGACGCCGTCGGACCAATCCCGACAGGATGGTTCTGCACACCCCAGCATCGCATACGCACGAGCATCGAGCACGCACAGGAGGACGCATGGCAACCGTGAAGCTCCGCGAGACATTCAATGGCTCTGACCAGGAGATTCTTGAACTCATAACAAAGAAGCTCCACCTGGACCTGACCCCCGGCGCCCAGACAACCAGCGGGGATGCGGCGTCAGCTGAAGGCATGACGCCAAAGGGCGATTCGACATCACCGTCGCTGGACGCCCTGGCCCAGAGCCTGGCTCAGGTGAGCGAGAGCACGCGCTTTGACATCACCCGCTACCGCGACGACGTCAGCCCGAGGCGCCACAAGTTCTTCGACGAGCTCTGCCTAGTGGTGGGCCGCGCGGCCTTCGACAATCCGAACGTGCACCTGACGCTGTACCAGAGGTAGGTCCCACCACCCCGAAGCTATTGCGGTGGAGAATTGCATGCGCTCGGGCCGCCCGTTGAATTAGATGCCACCTGGCCGAATCAGATGCCACCTGGCCGAATCAGGTGCCGCCCGACCTGGTGGAGTTGCCTGACGGCGTTGCCCGACGACGATCCCCTACTCGCTCTTTTGCACGAAGCGAGCCGACTCGATCAGCGGCGTCGCTCGGTCGCCCTCGCCGTCGGGGTACGACAGCCAGTAGTCCGTGCGCATGTCGGGCTCGTCCACGGGTATCTGCACGCGGTCCTCGCCGTCGCCACGCCGGTACGTCTGCGCCAGCAGCGACGAGAACGCGCGCGCCTCGGTGTCGTGCAGCCTCTGGGCAAACAGAAAGTAGTCGTCGTACACCTCGACCTGAATGCCGCGCGAGCGCCACAGGTCCTCGCCGCGCGCTAGCATGCTGCCCTTCGAGACGAACAGCAGAATGGGACGGTCGCGCAGCTCAGACAGGGTGACGAACGTGTGGCTGGCCAAGGGGTCGTCCGGCACCACCGACACCGTGACGATGTCAGACACCAGGGGCATCGACGTCCACCCGCGATACTCGAACGCGCCGTTGGTCACCAGCGCGTCCACCCGCTGCGACAGCGCGATTCTCCGGCACTCGGCCTTGCTGGAGAACACGCTGGTCTCCAGCCTGATCTTTGGGTACACCAGCGAGAAGCGCGGCACGCAGTACCACATCGAGCTGGAGTCGCAGAAGGCCACGCGCAACGTGGTCTCCCCCGCCACCTTCCGACGCAGCTCTTCTTCCATGGAATCGACGTCGGCCAGCGCCTGGAGGGCATGCCGATAGGCCACCTCGCCCAGGTCGTTCAGCTGCATGCGGTTGTGCGAGCGGTCGAACAGCGGCCCGCCCACCTCCGCCTCCAGCTTTCGAAGCATGGAGCTGATGGCCGGTTGCGACACATGCAGGCACGCGGCCGCCGCCGTGACGCTGCCCTGCTCCACAACCTCGCACAGGTAGCGCAGCTGAACGAGGTCCATGACCACTCCTTATAGCCGCAACTTATAGTGATGATACCCAAGGCGTATTTTACACGCGCGGCCCCAACGGCGAACCTATGTGGTGGACGGACGCCGCATACCATTGGCAAGCGGGAGTTCGCCCACCACGACGACGCCCGCCAACCAGACGGGCGGCTAGGGAGGCTGCCATGCAGACCATAACGCTAAACAATGGCATTCAGATGCCCGCGCTCGGCATGAGCACGTTCATGATGACTTCGGGCGAGTGCGAGTCCAGCGTGGCGCAGGCGCTGCGCCGGGGCTATCGCCTCATCGACACCGCCAGCGCCTACGGAAACGAGGAGGCGGTGGGCTCCGCGCTGCGCCGCAGCGGCGTCGAGCGAGCGGACGCGTTCCTGATCACGAAGATCTGGCCCCGCGACTACCCCGCAGGCGACGACCCGTACAGCCGCACCACGCAGGCTCTTGACGGCGCGCTACAGCGCCTGGGCTGCGACTACATAGATCAGGTGCTGCTGCACCAGCCTGGCGGCGACTACCGCAGCGCCTGGAGGGCCCTGGAGGACGCCGTCGAGGAGGGCAAGGTGCGCAGCATTGGCCTGGCGTACTTCCAGCCCGACGAGGTCCAGACCGTCCTGGACATGGCTCGTGTGCGCCCGCAGGTGATCGAGGCGGAGTGCCAGCCCTACAACCAGAGCCAGGCGCTGCGCCAGCTGTGCCAGACCCAGGACCTGCAGTTCGTTGCCAGCCTGCTTCTGGGCGGCGGCAACCGCACCATGCTGGACGACAACACCTTCTGGGAGCTCGGCGCAAAGTACGGCGTCTCGAACGTGGCGGCGATCCTGCGCTGGCTCCTGCAGTCTGGCTGCGTCGCCATCCCGAAGTCGCCCGACCCCGACAGCGTGCTGCAGGGGCTTGACGCGCTCGACTTCCAGCTGGAGCCCGACGAGATGGCCCGCATCAACCGCCTGGACCGCTCGGCCCCGGTGAGCGCCGCAACGCACGCCCCCGCTCGCCAGCGCACGGCCACATAGCACGGCAAGGGGAAGGGCCCCGGCACATGCCGGAGCCCTACTTTCATGAGCTATGCCCCGTAGTAGAAGTCGTCGCCCGGCATGTTGCCGCCCACCGAGGACGGGTCGGCGTCGTAGAGCACCTGCAGGTAGCCCGACAGGCCCTCCTTCATGCTGGAGCCCTGGATGAAGGTCATGGAGCAGTTGGGGATGGCCTTGGTCGCTATCTGGGCGCTGGCGACGACGCCCGCCTGCGCCACCAGCCCTCCGCCCGCCTGGGGGTCGGAGTTGATGGCGTTGATCGAGGCCTCGTGCTTCTGCAGGAAGTCGCTGACGGCGTCGGGGTTCTGGTTCGCGTAGTCCTTGTTTACCACGGCGACGCCCATGACGAACTTGGCGCCGTTCTCGGCGTACTGGTCCCACACGTCGTTCAGGCTGATGACGCTCTGCACGGCGCTGTTCTTTGCGATGGTGGCCGTCGTGAACGGCTGCGGCAGGATGCCGATGGAGTTGGCGTCGTTCGCCAGCTGCGCGGCCACCTCGGCGTGCTCGTCCATGAACTCCAGCGTCACCTTGTCGGCGATGCCAGCTTTGTTCATGAGGTAGTTCATCGTGTACTCGGGACTGGCACCCTTGCCGCTGATGTAGACGGTGTGCCCGGCCAGGTCGGTGAACGACTTGATGCTGGAGTCGCCCGTGACCACGCTGAGGACGCCCAGCGTGTTGATGTCGATGACCTGCACGTTGCCGTTGGTCTTGTTGTACAGGACCGACGCCACGTTCGACGGGACGCAGGCGATGTCAGTCTCGCCGGCGACGACCTTCGCCACGATCTCGTCGGGTGTCGAGCTGATGGTGTACACGTAGTGCACGCCCGCGTCGTCGTAGGACTTCTGGTCGTCAGACTCGTCCGCGGGGTCTGCGCCCACCTGCACGACGCCGGTGGTGTCGTTCATCATGTTTACCAGGCCCATGGCCGTGGGGCCGGATGCCGCCGCCACGCGCAGGTCCACCTTCTGTGACGCGTCTTGCGTCGTGCCCTGGCTGGAGTCCTGGCCGGAGCCGTTGCCCGTCGACGAGCCGCACGCCGCCAGTGAGCCGGCAGCCACGGTGGCGCCGATGGCGCCCAGGAACTGGCGCCTGGTAAGTTCGATCTTCTTCATATGAATCCCCCCTTGGGACGCACTACAACGGCGCGCCCCACCCAAAACAATGACCGTCATAGTCTAGACCACGGCCATGCGATGCGTCTGCCGCATTGGACGGCGGACGCCGGCCGCCATTTGCTACCCTATTGCCAGAAGGGCGCACGGCCCGGGCGGCAACAAAAGGAGGAACCATGGCTTCGAGGGTGGCTGTCATTGGAATCGTGGTCGAGGACACCGACTCGGTGGAGCGGCTGAACGAGCTCTTGCACGAGTACGGCCGCTGGATCATCGGGCGCATGGGCATCCCCTACCACAAGCGCAACATCAACATCATCAGCATCGCCGTCGACGCTCCCCAGGACGAAATCTCCTCGCTGGCGGGAAAGATAGGCGCCCTGCCCGGCATCAGCGCAAAGACCGCCTACTCCAACGTCGTCTCGGACGACTAGCGCAGCGGTGCAGAGCGACTGGCTCCGCAGCTCGAATCCAGAATTTCAGGCAAGAAGAACCGGCGTCCTCGCATCCGCGAAGGCGCCGGCTTTCATTTGTGTTGCTGCAATGAACCGCAGGTCAGAGGGTGTGCCTCGACAGCCGCTGCGCTTAGGCTAGACAACGCACCTCGGCCAGGGCTACGTCTCGCTCAGGACCTCGGAAATGCCGTCCGGAGCCTTGACGCCGGGGGCCAGCGGCATCTGCCAGCCGAAGTGGTCGGTGTGCAGCAGATGCTCGGCGCGCTCCGAGAGCGGCTGCCCCAGGTACTCGGAATAGAGCGTCTGGATCTGCTGGTTCTCGTAGGAGTTGCGCTTCTGGGAGTTCCGGTCGAGGTTCCACAGCACCTCTCCGCGCTGCTGTGCCAGCTCCTGGCCGTCGTGGATGGGCTGGCCGCCACCGCCGGCGCACCCGCCCGGGCAGGCCATGACCTCGACGAAGTCGTAGTGGACCTCTCCGGACTTGATGGCCTCCATCAGGCGATGGGTGTTGGCGAGGCCGTTCGTCACGGCCACCCTGACCTGGGCGTCCCCCAGCTGGTAGGTGGCCTCCTTCCAGCCACGCATGCCGCGCACGTCGCTGAAGGCGTCGGGCGTGGGCGCCTGGCCCGTGACGGAGTGGTAGGCGGTGCGCAGCGCTGCCTCCATGACGCCGCCCGTGGAGCCGAATATGGTGGCCGCGCCCGTGGACTCGCCCAGCGGGCTGTCGAACTCGGCCTCGGGCAGCGAGGCTATGTCTATGTGCTCCTCGGACACCATGCGGTCGAACTCGCGCACTGTCAGCACCACGTCCACGTCGGGGTCGCCGCAGGCGTCGTTCAGGTTTGGCAGCGCGCACTCGGCCTTCTTTGCCACGCAGGGCATGATGGACACCACGAACAGGCGGCTGGGGTCCACGCCGATCTTCTGCGCGAAGTAGCTCTTTACCACGGCGCCGAACATCTGGTGCGGCGACTTGCTGGTCGAGAGGTTCGCCGTGAACTCCGGGTAGTGCCCCTTCAGGTAGCGCACCCAGCCCGGGCAGCAGCTGGTGAATATAGGCAGCGGGCCGTGGCTAGGGTGCGCCATGCGGTCCAGAAGCTCGCTGGCCTCCTCCATGATGGTGAGGTCGGCGCCGAAGTCGGTGTCAAACACGTAGTGCACGCCCATCAGGCGCAGGGCCATGACCAGGCGCTTGACCGTGGCGACCTCGGGAGGGACGCCGAAGGGCTCGCCCCACGACGTGCGCACCGCGGGGGCCATCTGCACGACGACGATCTTTTTCGGGTCGGCAAGGGCATCCCACACGCGGTCGGTGTCGTCGCGGGCGCTGAGCGCGCCCGTGGGGCAGTGCGTGATGCACTGGCCGCACAGGGTGCAATCGCTCTGCTGGATGGTGCGCGCGCCGCTGACGCCCACGGCCGTGTGAGAAGAGCGGTTCGTGAGGTCCCAGACGCTGCACTCCTGCACCTTGTCGCACACCTGGATGCAGCGCAGGCAGTTGATGCACTTCGTGTTGTCGCGCACCAGCGGGAAGTCCTGCGGCCACTCAAAGTGCGGCAGGCGCCGCTGGAACGGCTGGCTCGTGATGCCAAAGCCGTGCGCGAGGGCCGCCAGCGAGCAGTTGCCTCCACGGACGCAGCTGGTGCACTCGGAGCGATGCTGGGACAGGAGGAGCTGCACGTTGCGCCTGCGCGCCTCTCGCACGCGCGGGGTGTTCGTGTGTATGACCATGCCGTCCAGGACGACGTTGTTGCACGCCGCCACCAGCTGGTCCAGGCCGGCGACCTCCACCACGCACACGCGACAGGCGCCGATCTCGTTTATGTCCTTGAGGTAGCACAGGGTGGGTATGTGGATGCCCACGCTGAGCGCCGCCTCCAGGATGGTGGTGTGCTCGGGCACCTCGACGTCTATGCTGTCTATCTCGGCCCTTACCATTCGAAGACCCTCCCTCCGCGGAACGCGCCAAATCCAAAGTGATCGCAACGCAGGCAGCGCGATGCCTCCTGGTGGGCCTCCTCGGGCGTCAGCCCGCGCTCCATCAGGTCGAAGTCGTGCTTGCGCTCGCAGGCCTCGCGCTCGGTCATCTGGCAGCGCGCGCACGAGACCTTGCCCTTGAACTGCACGGGCGGCAGCTCCACGGGCAGCTCTATCTTGTGCTCGTAGCCCAGGTAGACGTCGATGTTGCCCGCGGCGACCTTGCCCGCGTTGATGGCGCGGATGACCGTGGCGGGGCCGGTCTGGCAGTCGCCGCCCGACCACACGTTGTCGAATCCGGGCACCTTGCCCTGCGGGTCCACCACGATGCGGCCGCGCTTGCAGGCCACGCCAAGGTCCTCGAAGGGCTTCGAGTCGATGGCCTGGCCAATGGCCACGGCCACGATGTCGCAGTCGATGTCGTACTCCTGCGCGTCGGCGGGGCGCGGGGCCGGACGGCCGTTCACCACGCCGCCGATGATCTGCGGGGTGGTCGCCAGGCCTACGACCTCGTTCTTCTCGTTGGTAAGGATGGCCTTCGGCGCGTGCAGCTCCAGGACCTCGCAGCCCTCTGCCTGCGCGCCGGCAATCTCCTCGGCCTGGGCGGTCATGTCGGCGATGCGGCGGCGATACACGATGGTGACCTTGCTGGCCCCCAGGCGCACCGAGGTGCGCGCCACGTCCATGGCCACGTTGCCGCCACCCACCACGCACACGCGCTTGCCCGCGAAGTCGGGCGGGTTGTCGTCGCCCATGCGCCGCAGCATGCGCACGGCCGAGATGACGCCCTTCGCGTCCTCGCCCGGCAGCCCCAGCTTGCGGTCGTTGTGAGCGCCGATGGCTATGTAGACGGCATCGTGCTCGGTGCGCAGCTGGTCCAGGTCGGTCACGTAGGTGTCGGTCTGCACCTTGATGCCGCAGTCCAGAAGCCAGCGAATCTCGCTCTCCAGCTGCTCGTGCGGCAGGCGGTAGTTGGGAATGCCGTAGCGCAGCATGCCACCCAGGTGGTGCCTCGCCTCAAAGATGGTGGGCTCGTGGCCCATGATGGCCAGGTAGTACGCAGCCGAGAGGCCAGCCGGGCCACCGCCTATGATGGCCACGCGCTTGCCCGTGGCAGCCGCCTTGTTCGGGCGGTAGTCGTGCTCCATGTGCTCCACGGCAAAGCGCTTCAGGCCGCGGATGTTCATGGGGTCGTCCACCATGCCGCGGCGACAGTGCATCTCGCACGGGTGCTCGCAGATGAGTCCGCACACCAGGGGCAGCGGGTTGTCCTTGCGAATCAGGCGGACGGCGTCGGTGTAGCGACCCGCCTCGACCAGCGAGATGTAGCCCGGGATGTCCACGCCCGCGGGGCAGCCCGAGACGCACGGCACCAGCTGGCTCTGCGAGAAGCCGCAGCTGTGGTGCTGCACATGGTGGACGAAGTCGTCCCTGAAGCCCTGGATGGCTATGAGCGCCATCTCACCCGCCTCGTAGCCAATGGCGCAGTCCGCCGAGTTGTAGATGGTACGCGCGGTGGACTCAATGAGCTCCAGCGTCTGCGGCGTGGCGCGATTCTCCAGCACGTCGGTCATCAGGTCCTCCAGGACCCTGAGGCCGACCCTGCACGGCGTGCACTTTCCGCAGCTCTGCGTCGCGCACATGGACACGTACGCGCGTGTGAACTCCACCGGGCACGGCGCCAGCGAGCTGACCGCCAGCCTTCTGCCCAATGCCTCGTGCAGGCTGTCGATGACCGCCTGCGTCTGGCTGCGTTCCATAAGGTACAAACGGGCCATAACCACTCTCCTTCTTTCGCCCCTCGCTCCCCAGCGAGACGCTCCAAAAACAAAGCGTTAGACCGACATCCTGCGTCTAAAATCATGCCAATTTGCTTACTGGGCGACGAATTGGTGGGATTGGGCGGCAGATGGCGGCACACAATGTAGGCGCTGTGAACATCATGGGCCCAGAGTGTTTACTTTTTGTTTGCATACCAGACGAATTGTCTGTTTTTGGCGGTGGATGGCCATTCGTACGGGTGGCCCCAAGCTGCTAGACTGGAGCCAAACGAACCCGCCCAGCCGTTTCGGCGAGGGCCAAACGCAGCAGAAAGGAACCACCATGGCATCACATATGAGCACCGGCAAGGGCTCGAAGCCCACCATCAACCCGGCACCCGCGTCTACCACCCCCTCGTTCAACAACGGAGGCACCGGCTTCACCGGCATCAACATGCCCCACGAGTTCGAGCCCCTGAGCCCCTGGGCCTACTTCGGACTGTCCATCCTGTACGCCATTCCCGTGGTGGGCCTCATCTTCCTGATTGTGTTCTCCCTGTCCGACAAGAACATCAACCGCAGGAACTTCACGCGCTCCTACTTCTGCCTGCTGATCGTGTTCCTGGTCATCATGGCCATCCTGCTGGTCACGGGCACGTTCACCTATGTGGCCAACGACATCGCCTCCAACGCGCAGAACGTCGCCGCGCAGGTCTAGCCGCCAGCCAGCGCTCGCCCGCAGCATTCGTGCAAGGAGGATGGGCAAGAAGTGCGAACTTCTCTACTGGAGGTGCTTTTGGCGGTCGCGTGCCAAAAGCACGGTCCTCTCGGCGGCCAGCTCGGTCAGGATGTCGTCCTCGCACTTGCGCTCGCGCGCCACGAAGGCGTCGCGGTCCTCCTCTGCGCCGACGAACGCTCCGCGCGCGTCCAGGGTCTCGATCAGGTGCAGGTTCACCCTGGCGTCGCACAGGTCGCCCAGGCGGGTCTGGGCCTTCTTTGCCTCCTTCATCGAGGAGGCACGCTCCTGGCCCAGCAGCTCGGCGTAGTTCTCGGACACGTAGCGCAGGCGCTTGATGAGCTTGCGCAGGGCGTGCGTGTTCTCGTCGTCGTTGAAGTCGACGGTCAGGTAGTCGTGCCGGCACGAGTCCAGCAGGCGGTCGAACTCGTCGCAGAACTCGCGGCTGCTGACGCCGGACGACTCGGCGCCCGAGCGCCACTTCAGGTTTCGCATGCCGTGCAGGGCCTCGGCCACCTTGCGCTGGGTGTCCCTGCGGCGCAGGTACGCCAGGAGCCTGGTGCGCTCGTTGTCGCGCGCCTGCTGGCACGCCGCCACCAGCGTCAGGTTCTCGGTCGACTTGCTGGCCTTTGCCGCCGCGTCGCACAGCCCGTCGAGCTCGCGCAAGAAGGACGTGGCGTGCTGCAGGTCGCTCAGCAGCATGTCGATGGAGAGGTTCTGCCTGCGCTTCTGGAACGGGCGCACGAACGCCACGAGCGAGCGGGCCGTGCGCAGAGACACGCGGAAGTCGTGCAGCCTCTCGACGTCGTGCGGGTGCTTCAGCAGGTCGTCCAGGCACGCCTGCACGCGATGCGCCTGGCTCGACAGCGTGTCGCCCACGATCAGCAGCGTCTCCCACTTGGCGGCGTCGGGACCCTGCACGTACCATTCCAGCCGAGCGTGCTCCAAGGTGTCGTCCTCGAACGAGAAGCACATGGCCGAGCCCTTCTGGACCTTCATGTGGCAGCCGCTGAGGGAGGCGAACACGTTCTCGATGAAGGGCACGTGTCCCACAGCCACGACGCAGCCGTCCGCGGACTCCAGCGCCTGGCGAAACGCGTTCTCGTCCTGGGCGTACAGCTCGGGATGGACGTCGATCTTTGACGTGGGGTAGTCCAGCGCGCGCGCCACGACCTCGGCCGTCTGGCGCGCGCGGACCGCGGGGCTGGTCCACACGCTGAGGTGCTCGGGCCTGCCCAGGAGCGAGAGCTCGCGCGGCATGGCGTCCGTGATGGAGCGCAGGCCGGCGCGGGTCAGCGGCCTTTCGAGGTCCGCCACCTCGGCGGAGTAGTCGGGACTTGCGTGTCTGACCAATACCAGCTCGCTAACCATGGGGTCCCCTCACATACAGGCGGCGCACCCTGGCGCCGCAGCGCTTTCATACCTATGAGATTATCACCTTCACATATGGTTCAGTTGCATACGTAGCAGGCATTTAGCACCCGTTACGTCGAAGAAACCCCGCCGACGCAGAGGCGTCGGCGGGGTTTCGCCCGAATTCGATTTGCTCTTTGCGGTAGCGTGCGGCGGCTGGGCGACGTAGAGGCCTCTTGGGGGGGCGGCACCGGGTCGTGACAGCAGCTTCGTCGCGGCGCGGACTAGTCCAGCGGCCGTTGGCGCAGGCGCTTGACCTGCGAGCGGATGCGCTTCTGGTCCAGACGCTTCTGCCTTTGGGCCTTGCTGGGGCGGGTCTTGCGGCGGTGCTTCGGCACCTTGGCGCGGCGGCTGAACTCCTGGCGCAGCTTCTGCAGGCACAGCTGACGGTTCTGGTACTGGCTGCGGGACTCGCGGCTGACCACCGTGATGCCCGTGGGCACATGCACCATCCTGACCGCGGAGTCGGCCGTGTTCACGCCCTGGCCGCCCGGTCCGCTGGCGTGGAACGCCTCGACGTGGCAGCTCTTCTCGATCTGCCGGTCGCTTTGCTGCGCCAGGCGGGCGTAGTCCTTGTGCGACAGCCTTCCCTGCTCCATGGGTCCTCCCACTACTTGTGGATGACCACGCGGTCACCCACGTTTACCAGGCTGAACAGCTGCTGGGCCTTCGCGTAGGGCAGGTTCACGCAGCCGTGCGAGCCCGAGCTCTTGTAGATGCTGCCGCCGAAGTTGCTGCGCCAGGTAGCGTCGTGGAAGCCGTAGGAGTTGCCGATGAAGGGCATCCAGTAGTCCACGTGGCTCGTGTAGTCGGGCTTGCCGTCGCCGTTCTCGTCGGAGCCCGTCAGCGTCATGTCACGCGTCTTTGCGTTGATGGAGTACGTGCCCGTGGGCGTGGAGCGGCCCTCGCTGGTGTTGCCCGTGACGACGGACGTCTCCCACAAAACGTTGCCCTGCTCGTCGTACAGGCGCGCGTACTGATTCGAGATGTCCACGTCCAGGTAGCGGCCAGAGCCGTCCCAGTTCGTCTGCGTCGTCTGGGTGGTGTCCGCCTGCTTGGCCTTCTCCTTGCTCACCAGGGGCACCTCGATGCTGGCGTTCGACAGGTCGTTCACGCCGTCGGCGATGGACTGTGTCAGCTTCTTGCGGTCTACCGAGTAGGTATGCGTGTCGTCGCTCTTTGCGCAGGCAGGGGCCACGGTCTTCTTTACGTACGTCGAGATGGCGCCCGTGTCCACGCTGACCTGATGCTGGTCGTCGATGCTGATCCAGTTCAGGATCTGGTCGCGGTTCACGGTCAGCTTCTGTTGGCCGTCCTCAGTCAGGGGAATCTGCAGCTGCAGCATCTGGTTGGCCTTGTTGGCGGCTGCGGCCAGGCCGGCGTCGGAGGACGTCAGGTTGGGGGCCACGATGGCCGAGTCGTCACACGCCACGCTGGGCTGCAGCGCAAGGGCGCCCTGCTGCACGGCGGAGCTCACGACGTCCGCCACCACGGCCGTGCCTGCGACCTCGGGGTTCACGACGAAGCTGCCCTGCTGGTCGTCGTAGCCCACCGTGGCGTCCTGGGGCAGGGTGGCACTGGAGTTGTAGTCGTCCACAGACTGGGTCACGCTGGCCTGCAGCTTGTCCTGGTCCACCGCGGTGCCCTCGTCAGCCTGGTAGACGTGCGACTTCGTCAGCTCCAGCGGCCAGCGCGTGGCCAGTCTGGCAGACTGCTGCATGGCCGAGGAGGCCACCGAGGAGGCGTCGACGCTGAGGCCCAGCTCGTCCGAGGTGAAGGCGTGCTGGAACTGGCCGGCTGTGGCCTGCAAGGTGTACTGGGCCGCGCTCGACTGCACGTCCTGCTGCAGCTGGTCTGACGTCTGGAGCGACACGTCGTACCCGTTCGCCGTCGTGTTGGGCAAGAAGTGACTCTGGAAGTAGTACACGCCACCGCCATACGCCGAGGCCAGCAGGACCAAGACGATCACCAGGGCGATGATGGGCCCGCGATGATGGCGCTTGGCGGGCTTCGCGCCATTGCCACCCGTCGCGCCGCTACCACCTTGCTCATTGCCTTGGGGCATCCCGCCCCGCGCAGGCATGGCCCAGGTTCCAAGATTTGCGGTCGAGTGCTTGCCAGACGTCGAAGCCATGTGGCTTGCGGTGCTGCGCTTCATGATTCCTCGCGTTTCCGTGGCAAAGCTGCCACAAGGTGCATTGGTGGTTCGTTTGTGTTTCGTTGGGGCCTGCGTGCGGGCCGGGTTCTTTTGATGATGCGCTTCGCTGCGGGTGACTCATGCGGGCGCCATGCGCAGGTGGCTCGTGCAAGCACCGCGCATGGGCGCATCGGGCAGGCATCTCGCGCATGGATCTCTCGCATGCATCCCGCACACGCATCCCGCGAGCGAGATGGTCTTCTCAACATCGCAATCGAAACGATGCGCTTGAGGCATCCCGCGTGAAACAACGCGTGCATGGCCTGGCCTACGTGCGGCTCGCAGCACACCCGGCGCCGCAGCGGGCACTCGGGCGTTGGGGCTACATTCTATACCTTGCAAATACGCTGAACGAGAGGACTCGCGAGCCGACGGGCAGTCCACAGATCCTCGGCAACAGCAGCTTGATTCAGTTCGGAAGCGCGCGATGAATCCCACCTTTGCAGCCGCCTGAAGCAACCCCACGCAGGGGTTCCGAACGCCCGCGTGAAACGCCACTCCGAAGCTCCGCGCCGTAGCGCCATCCCGAAACGCCGTTCAGCAACGCCACTCCGAGACTCCGACCCGAAACCCCCTTCTTGCATTAGTCGAGGCCAAGGCTTCATCGACCCAAAGCCGGAGAATCCTGAACGCAGAACTAGGGGGTATGGGCGCCCACGCCAGCCACTTCTGCAGACATTTCTGCAGAAGTCGGACCTGTGGGCGCTCACGCCTGTCACTTCTGCAGGGGTCCGTCTTGCATCTCCCACAAAACCCCAGGTGAGCGGCTTGTCCCTCCGAAATTTGAGGCACCTGAATGCAGAAGTCGGACCTGTGGGCGCTCACACCTGCCACTTCTGCAGGCCCGTGCGCAAACGTGGCTGCTGCGGGTACCCGCACCCGACAGGTTTGCGCGCGACAAGGTAGTGGAGGTGGTTTAGAAGGTGGTTTGGGCGATACGGAGTGGGTCGAGGGGCAGTCCGGGCGACGGTTCGGGTGGTGGTCCGGTGGGCGCCACGCGCCCCTACGCCTTCACCAGCTCGTCCGCACCCAGCTGCTCCAGGGTGTATCCGTCATCAAACTGCAGGTCGTAGGCCCACTCGTTCGTGGGTCGCAGGGCCACCGAGACCACCGTCCCCTCGAACTCGGGATCGTCCGCGTGCCCCTCGCTGACGTAGCGCGCCCGCTCCCCCACCGCGAACCGAGCCGACTGGCTCTGCGACTCGGGACACGCCTCCAGCTGCTCCGGGGGCACAAGGCAGGTGCCGCCCAGCACCTTCACACTGGCAAAGCGCTCTCCCGCGGGCGACTCCCAGGCCCCGTCCATGACGCCGTAGAAATAAGGGCTGACTGGGTGTGGGATGGCTGAACGCGCAGAATCCGTCGAGACATGCATATCCGCCGCGCCTCCAGCACCGACCGCGAAGCGAACCCTTGCCCCCTTCGCGGGCAGTCCCTCCCACGGCTCCACCTGGCTGAGCACGTCCGAAGAGATAGAAGCGCTCGAATCGTCGACGTGGTTCGATTCCCCGGAGCTTTCCCCGGAAGCGCTCGGCCGCAAAGCCGTCTCGCCCAGAAGCTCGAGGTAACGACTCCGCAGATAGGCGTCGCGAAGCAGCTCGGTCTGGCCGTGCGCGACCTTTGCTCTGCCGCCAAGGTCCACCTGCGGGGCGTTAGCCTGGCCTGCCGCCTCGTCCGTGGCCTGACCCGGCGTCCCATCTGCGACCTGCCCCATCATCCCCAACAGGCCCTCGCCGGACTGCAGTCCCAGCAGCACGGCCCCGACCTGCTCCGATGTCGCCGGCGCAAGCTCACTGTCCAGCATGCCGTGCAGGGTCATGCGCTCGAACGCCACGTCGTACACGGACTGGCCGTCCTGCAGCGCGCCGTCCACCACGCTCTCGACGCGGCCCAAAAGCGTCTGGCCATCCACGTCCGCAACAACCAGGTCTCCCACGCGATGCATCCGCTGCCCCCAAACCCTGCCCACTTCTGTCGAATTGCTGCCCAGCACGGGTCCAACACAGCACCCGTCACCAGGTCGTTTGAACAACATACATCCTTTGAATGGTTCATCACCGAAAGATGTATTTTACTAATCCCTCCGTCGAGTCTAGCGTAAAGGCAAACAGACGCAGCATCAGCTAGGCTTCGAGGCCGCACCGGCGCAGGGGCCCGCCGTCAGAAAGGAAGACCATCATGAACCTTGGTCCCATGGAAGTCCTGGTAATCCTCGTTGTCGCCGTCCTGATCTTCGGGCCGAAGAACCTCCCGAAGCTGGGCTCCGCGCTGGGCAAGACCGTCCGCAACGTCCGCGAGGGCATGGAGGGCACCGACGATTCCGAGGACGGCTCTTCCTCGAAGTCCGACTCGGACGAGTAGCCCAACTCAGCCCCCGCCATCCGTAAAACGCCGGATCGGTCAAGAAGCGCAACTCTCTCGACGGCCCAACCGCCGCCACAGATTCGAAAAACAGCCCCTCGTGACGCAGCGTCGCGAGGGGCTTTTACTATTCGGGCCGTACTTACTTGGCCGTCGGGGCGTCTTCCGCAGCTTCGCTGCCCTGCGTGGGCCCGCCATCCTGCACAGGTCATCCGACTTCCGCAACTCCGCCGCCTGCTCAGGTCATTCGCCTTCCGCTGTCCCGCCGTCCTGCTGAGGCTCGCCACCTTGATCAGTAGCGCTTGCCTTTGCTGGCTCGTCCTTCTTGCCAGGCTCGCCCTTCTGCGCCACCGAGCCCGCCTCTACGGTTTCGCCCTTCTTGCCAGGCCCGTCCTTCTGCGCCGGCTCGAACATCTGCACGAACCTCTGGGCCAGCGAGCTCAGGCGCCTGCCCTTGGGCCAGGCGATGCACATGCGCGTGACCAGGCGCTTCTCGTCCACGCGCTTCACCGTGACGCCGTCCAGCGCCACCATGGACAAAAACGACTGGGGCACCAGGCCCACGCCCATGCCCTTCTTTGCCCAGACGCTCGTTGTGCGCGCGTCGTCGTTCACGCACGAGGCAAACAGCTCCGCGTCGGCGTCGAGGAAGCACTCCTCCACGATGCGCTCGAAGCGGCGGTACAGCACGACGGGCACGCCGGAGAGCTCGCTGATCCGCACCACGTCGGGGTCGCTGCCGCACACGAAGCCTTCGGGCATCAGCGCCACCATGGGCTCGGGGTCCAGATACACCAGCTCGAGCCCCGACTGGTCGAACGGCGTGCGCACCACGCCCACGTCGACGGCCCCCTTGCGCAGCAGGTCCAGCACCTCGTAGGTGTTGCCCTCGCGCAGGCGGAAGCGCACGGAGGGGTAGTCCTGCGTGAACGCCCTCATGGCGTCGTTGGGCACCTGCCCGCCCGAGGACGAGATGATGCCCACGGTCAGCGTCCCGCGCTGCCCCTTGCCGAAGCCCTCCACCTCGCGCTCGGTGGTGCCCACCATGTCCAGGATGGCCAGCGAGCGCTTGTACAGGACCTCGCCCGCCTCGGTCAGGGTGACGCCGCGCGGCCCGCGGTCCACCAGCGTCACGCCCAGCTCGCGCTCCAGCGACGCCAGCTCGTAGGACAGCGGCGGCTGCGAGATGTGCAGCCTGCGCGCCGCCGCGGTCAGCTGGTGCTCCTCCGCTATGGCCACGAAATAGCCTAGCTGCCTCAGGTTCATGCGCGCCTCCCATGTGGACGTCCGGCCCATGCCCCGCCGGGCACGTTCCCAACAGTGTCCCACGAACGTGTGGAGACTCTGGTGGCCCCTCGGCTGCCGAACGTCACATTTTGGATGGTTAGCTATCTATATTATAGATATTGTAAGAAGAACTGCAGGTATTTCAATTCCCATCTACCTGCTATGGATTATACGTTCTACCTGGTATTTTCTTCTCCGTTGACAGCCAGAAAGAATATCTATTTACTCTATAGCCACAGACGCGCAGGGGCGTCACACGAGCGGCATTCAACCGATGCCGCCACCCCATACGAGCCTACAGGGGGCACACCATGGACTTTTCCACTCGCTGCATCCACACCCAGACCCGCTTTGCCGACCCCGTCGGCAGCCTGGTGATGCCCCTGTACATGACCGCCTCGTACGCGCACGACAGCCTGGGCACCAACGGCAGCCACGGCGACTACGACTACTCGCGCCTGCAGAACCCCACGCGCGAGGCGCTGGAGGACACGGTGCGCGACCTCGAGGGAGGCGTCGACTGTCTGGCCTTCTCGTCCGGCATGGCCGCCATCGCCTGCCTGATGGAGCTGTTCCGCCCGGGCGACGAAATCGTGACCTCGTGGGATCTCTACGGCGGGTCCATCAGGCTGTTTGACGCCGTCACCAGGAAGAACGGCGTCAAGGTGCAGTCGGTCGACACGTCCGACCTGGACGCCGTGGCACGCCTCATCACGCCCGCCACCAAGGCCATCTACGTCGAGAGCCCCACGAACCCGCTGATGGTGGTGTCGGACATCCGCCGCCTGGCCCAGCTGGCCCACGACAACGACGCCCTGCTGGTGGTGGACAACACCTTCCTGACCCCCTACTTCTGCAACCCGCTGAAGCTGGGCGCGGACGTGGTGGTGCACAGCGGCACGAAGTACCTGTGCGGCCACAACGACGTCGTGTGCGGCTTTGTGGTGACGTCTCGCCAGGACGTGTCCGACCAGCTGCGCTACCTCATAAAAACCATCGGCTCCGGGCTTTCGCCCTTCGACGCATGGCTGGTGGCCCGCGGCCTGAAGACCCTGCCGCTGCGCATGGAGCGCCACCAGAAGAGCGCGCTGGCCATAGCCCAGTGGCTGCAGGGGCACCCCAAGGTGACCCAGGTCACCTACACCGGCCTGCCCGACAACCCCGACCACCAGCTGTGCCTGCAGCAGGGCACGGGCTTCGGTGGCATGATCACCTTCCGCGTGGACACGCCCGAGACCGCGCGCCGCGTGCTGGAGAACGTGCACCTGATACTGTTTGCCGAGAGCCTGGGCGGGGCCGAGTCGCTAATCACCTACCCGCTGACCCAGACGCACGCCGACGTCCCCGCCGACGAGCTGGCGCAGAAGGGCATCGACGGCTGCCTGCTGAGGCTGTCCGTGGGCCTGGAGGACCCGAAGGACCTGATCGCCGACCTGCAGCAGGCGCTGGCATAGGAGAAGAGCATGAGTCAGATATACGACTTTGACCAGCCGATCGACCGCAGGGGCACCGGCTGCCTGAAGTACGACTGCGCCGTGCAGCGCGGCAAGTCACCCGACCTTCTGCCCCTGTGGGTGGCCGACATGGACTTCGCCACGCCCGACTTCATCACGGACGCCCTCCAGGAGCGCGTGCGCCGCGGCGTGTTCGGCTACACCGAGCCCACCGAGGGCTACCACCAGGCGGTCGCCTCCTGGATGCAGCGCCACCACGGCTGGACGCCGCGGGCGCAGTGGTGCACCGTGACGCCCGGCGTGGTGTACGCGCTGGCCTGCGCCGTGCGCGCCTACGCGCAGCCCGGCGAGGCGGTGCTCCTGCAGCAGCCCGTGTACTACCCCTTTGCCGAGGTCATCCAGGACAACGGGCGACGCATGGTGAACGCCCCGCTGGACTACCACGCGGACACCGCCAGCTACTCGTTTGACCCCCAGGCCTTCGAGCGGGCCGTGCAGCGGGAGCACGTGCGGCTGTTCCTGCTGTGCAACCCACACAACCCCGTGGGACTGGCATGGACCGCCGACCAACTGCGCCAGATGCTGGACATCTGCGCCCGCCACGACGTCGTGGTGGTGTCCGACGAGATACACGCCGACTTCGCGCTGGAGGGCCACCACCACACCAGCGTGGCCACCCTGGGGCCGGAGGTGCTGAATCGCTGCGTCATCTGCACCTCCGCCAGCAAGACCTTCAACCTGGCGGGCCTGCAGGTGTCAAACATCTACATCCCCAACCCCCAGCTGCGCCAGCGCTTCCGCCAGCAGAACGCCG
>JBJEKW010000072.1:0-1584 GCA_051878835.1 Atopobiaceae bacterium | reverse complement strand
CCCAGCGTCTCGGCCAGGCTGGCCACGTCCACGCGATGCCTTCTTGTCAGGACTTCCAAGATGGAGTTGTCGCGACGACCCATGCGGCAGCCCTCCTTCCACAGCGGGCGGTGAACGAAAGAGGTTGTGAGCAGTATTCCACCAGGAGCATCCCACCGGCACGAACGGGAGCCCGGAGGCGATATATGCCACGCAATGTTACGCAGTGAGTATACTTCGTTGGCGCCGGG
This sequence comes from Atopobiaceae bacterium, assembly GCA_051878835.1. Classification (GTDB taxonomy): domain Bacteria; phylum Actinomycetota; class Coriobacteriia; order Coriobacteriales; family Atopobiaceae; genus Olsenella_K. Next base: position 1,354 of record JBJEKW010000072.1, on the reverse strand, counting down.
GTCATTCAGATAATAGAAAGATATGCCACGAAATGCCCCGTAGTTATCCGTAATCGGAGGGCGGCGTGGAGCTTGCGGGCATCGGACGTGCCCGTCCGGCGCTTCGGATGCATGGATTTGAGGGCACCAACGAAATACCCCAACAGACAAATGTGCGCCGGACCCTTTCTAATGCAGGTCCGGCACAACGTTTCTGCGAGACGTTCTGGGTGCGATGCTCTGGGTGCGTCATTCATGCCACGACGTTTGCCTGCAAGGCTTTTACTTGCGAGGCTTTCGGTGCGTGAGGTGCCAGCCAGAGCAGTACGGGCACTCGTACACGTAGAGCCTGGGCGCACCCGGACGCTTCGACGCATGCTCGGCGGCCTTCTTTGCCTCGATGGAGGTGGCGTAGCGCTTCTTTCGTGCGCAGGCGTGGAACTCGACGGGGTCCTCCGACTCCAGGGGTCCGCGAGCGCCATAGCCCGCCGCACCGCGATTCTTGCTCATTAGTGCCTGAACTCAATCTCGTTCGTCTGGGGATCCATCGAGTCGACGATGGCCAGCGAGTCCACGATGTACCCCTCGTCGCGCAGGTGCTTGCCGCCAGGCTGGAAGCCCTTCTCGACGGCTATACCGATGCCCTCCACGGTGGCACCGGCCACGCGGCAGATGTCCAGCAGGCCGTCCATGGCGCAGCCATTTGCCAGGAAGTCATCCACGATGAGCACGTGGTCATCGGGACCGAGAAACTTCTTTGAGACTATGACGTCGTAGACGCGGCCATGCGTGAACGACTTGATCTTTGTGCAGTAGACGTCGCCGTCCAGGTTGATGCTCTGGCTCTTCTTTGCAAAGACGGCGGGAACGCCGAACTCCGTGGCGACGACCGCCGCGATGCCGATGCCGCTGGCCTCGATGGTCAGGACCTTGTTTATGGGGGCATTCGCGAAGTCCTTGTGCCAGACTTTCGCCATGTCGCGGAACAGCTCCACGTCCATTTGGTGGTTGATGAACGAATCCACCTTCAGGACCTGGCTGCTCTTTACCACGCCATCGCGGCGAATGCGATCCTCAAGCTCCTTCATGCATGTCCTCCCCTGACATTGCGGCGGCCCGGCATGCCCGGCAAGCATCATGCCAGCCGAGCGCTACGCCCGGGAAACATGGCACCTGACAGGCACTGCACACTGCAGACTTCGCTCTGCGCCTTGCAGACTTCACCCTGCACCCTGCAGACTCCTTCGTGGGAACAAGCATATCTTTTTGAGCGGCACTTGGGGAGGATTACGCCAAACTGGCGCGAGCTTAGCCGTATGCGGCACCGCAGGCCGGACTCATGCGGCACCGCAGGCCGGACTCATGCGGCACCGCA
>JBJEKW010000071.1:0-1609 GCA_051878835.1 Atopobiaceae bacterium | reverse complement strand
CCGGGCGCCTCGGTCCCTGGGCGTGCTACCCACCAGAAGTGTCAAAGGGCCTTTTATTCAGGGACGCTCGGCCAGCCACCACAGACTATGCCGTAAGGAGGGCCATGTACTTCACGGAATACCACTCCCCCATCGTGGGGATGCTGACCGTCACGAGCGACGGCGACAAGATCACCGGCTGCTGGTTCGACAACGACCGTCACTTTGGCTATGGTCTGGCGGACGAGACCTTGGTGCGACGGGACTACCTGTCCACGCTGCAGCAGGCGCGCTCGTGGCTGGACCGCTACTTTGCCGGCCAGAGGCCCGACCCGCACGAGCTGCCGCTGGGGGCGCGCGGGACGGAGTTCCAGCTGCTGGTGCGCGATGCCCTTCTAGACATTCCATACGGGCAGACCACGACGTACGGGGCCATCGCGAAGCGGTTGGAAGCCCAGACGGGTCGCCCCCAGTCACCCCGCGCGGTGGGAGGTGCCGTCGGGCACAACCCGCTGTGCGTCCTGGTGCCCTGCCACCGCGTGGTCGGTGCCAACGGCAGCCTGACCGGCTTTGCCGGAGGCATCGAGCGAAAGGTGGCGCTGCTGACGCTGGAGCACGCCTTGAAACCCGAGTTCAAGGTGCCTCGCAAGGGAACGGCCCTGGAGGGCATCCCGAACGCGGCGCTGGAGGGGCGTGGCTCCGAATACTCGTTTGAGGACCTGACACCGGACCAGATGCACCAGGTGCAGGAGGCGCGCGACAGCTCGTTTGCCGGCGTGTTCTTTGTGGGGGTTACGTCCACGGGCATCTACTGCCGCCCGGACTGTCGGGCACGGGTTCCCATGCAGAAGAACTGTCGCTACTTCGCCACCGCAGAGGACGCGGAGGCGGCAGGGTTTCGCGCGTGCAAGCTGTGCCATCCCGACCGTATGAAGGAGAGAAGGGCATGACGCGCTACTTCGAGTACGGCGACACCGAGGTCAACTACCTCAAGGCTCACGACAAGAAGTTGGCGGCCGCCATCGACGCGGTGGGCCATGTGTACCGTCAGATGGACGAGGGCAGCCTGTTCTCGGGCATCGTGCACCACATCATCGGGCAGCAGGTGTCCAGCGCCGCGCAGGCCACCGTGTGGGCGCGGCTGCAGGCTCAGCTGGGCGAGGTGACCTGGAGCGCTGGCGACTCCTGGGAGTCCGGCGCGCTCACCGCCTCGCCCCAGGACGCACGAGGCCGCGGGATGCTCCTCGCGGTGACGCGCAACGGCATGGCACTCGACCTCACTGGTGCCAAACTCTACCTTGTGTGGCGCCACCGGCAGACCCATGCTCGCGGCTGTGCGCAAATGGAGGCGGTCGACGCTGCGGCAGGCAGGTTCCGCGTCTTCTGGCCGGCGGCGATGGCATCCGACGAGGGATCCTGCGAGTGCGAGGTCGTGCTCAGCTGGGGCGACCGGACGATCGCCTCTCCCTCCTTCGACGTCGCGGTCAGCACGTCGCTCGTGGGCGCCGTCTCCACGGGAGACGGCTTCACACTCTTTGTAGAGGCGATCAAGCGGTACGAGGACGCGGCTACGGAGGTAGCGTCGAGAAAGTTGGTGTAAATCCGTGAGCGACGCCGGGCTTGCCCCGGC
>JBJEKW010000070.1:0-8121 GCA_051878835.1 Atopobiaceae bacterium | reverse complement strand
TTTTATAATCAAACCAGACTGAACCTAGCTGCGGCGTCACCAGGCTGAGCGGGGGAGACGGCTCCCCGGCGCCGCGAGCGCGAAGGAGGCTTCCATGACTTGCATCTGCGTCGATGCCATGGGCGGAGACGAGCCGCCCGAGGTCGTGCTGGACGGCATAACGAAGGCGCTGACCGCCGACCCCCAGCTGGAGGTGCTGGTGGCCGGAAATGACGACGTGGTGACGCCCTTCTGCGAGCGCACCGACCGCGCGAAGCCCCTCGTGACCACCCAGGTCATCGGCATGGCCGAGCACCCCACCGAGGCCATCCGGGAAAAGCGCGACTCCTCCATCGTGCGCGGCTTGGCCGCTGTCAGGGCCGGCGAGGCCGACGGGTTCTTCTCGGCGGGCTCCACAGGCGCCATATTCGCGGCGGCCACCATGGGCGTGGGCCGCATCCGCGGCATCAAGCGTCCGGCTTTGGCCTCGGCGCTGCCGGGGCTGGACGGCCACCGCACGGTGTTTCTGGACATGGGAGCCAACGCAGACGTGCGCCCCGAGATGCTGGTGCAGTTTGCCCACATGGGCCGCGCCTACGCAAAGGTGGCCCTGGGCGTGGACGACGCCAAGGTGGCCCTGCTGTCCAACGGCTCCGAGGAGACGAAGGGCTCCGAGAAGGTCGTGGAGGAGCATCAGGCGCTGGCGGCGGCCGACTGCGGGTTCGTGGGCAACGCCGAGGGCGTGGACCTGCTGACCGGCAGCTTCGACGTCATAGTGACCGACGGCTTCAGCGGCAACGTGGCGCTGAAGTCCATGGAGGGCACGGCGAAGTTCATGTTTGCCGCCATAAAGGAGGAGGTCGCGCACTCGAAGCGCTCGGCCCTGGGCGCGCTTCTGCTGAAGCCCGCCATGAAGCGCATAGCCCACGAGCTGTCGGGCGACGCCTACGGCGGCGCGGTGCTTCTGGGCCTGAAGTCCCCCGTGCTCATAGGCCACGGCGCCACCAGCGCGAACGCCGTCCAGTCGGGCACGCTGGCCTGCGCGGCCGCCGTGCGCGGTGGGCTTGTGGACAAGATAGCCCAGGCGCTTCGCGAGCAGTAGTTTGTGGGTACAATCGAAAGCGGCATGAAAGACGTGCGGGCGCGTCCCGCGCAAACCACAGGCGTACGCAAGGAGGCCCTCGCATGAGCAGGGACGACGTATTCAACAAGGTGAAGGACATCGTGGTCGACACCCTGGAGGTGGACCCCGACCAGGTGACCGAGCAGACGAAGTTCTCCGACCTGAACGCCGACTCGCTGGACATGCTGCAGGTGGTCATGGGCATCGAGGACGAGTTCGGCCTGACCATCGACTCGGACGCCGCCCAGGCCATCACCACCGTGGGTGCCGCCGTCGACGCCATCATGGCGCAGCTGTAGGTCCACAAGGGATTAGGCCCTCCGCAGGGCCTGGTTCCCGGCATGTCCGCGGGATGCGTTTCGCGGACATGCCGGGTCCCGCATGTACACAAGCAATGATTGGGAGCCAAGCGTTTTGAAGTTGCAAAGTAGGGTTGCCGAGGCCGAGAAGATCGTAAACCACCACTTCGAGGACAGGAACCTCATCGTTTCCGCCATCACCCACCCGTCCGCCGTCGAGGGCAAGCCCGTTTCGGCCTCCTACGAGAGGCTGGAGTTCCTGGGCGACTCGGTCCTGGGCGCCATGGTGGCCACGGACCTGTTCGAGCTGTTCCCCCAGATGGACGAGGGCGAGCTCACCACGCTGAAGGTGTCCTTGGTCTCTGGATTCACCCTGTCCAAGGTGGCCGACCAGATTGGCATCGGCCCCCTCATCGTCTTTGGCGAGTCCGAGAAGGGCACTGGAGCCCGTGGCATGCACTCCGCCCTGGAGAACGTGTACGAGTCCATCGTGGGCGCCCTGTACCTGGACGCGGGCTACGACGTGACGCATGACTTCGTGTCGCGCACGCTGCGCCCCTACATGAAGCCCGAGATCGCAAAGAAGCCCATCAGCCCGAAGTCCCGCCTGCAGGAGGTCACGCAGCGCGACCTGCGCTGCGCCCCCGAGTACAAGCTGGTGGGCGAGGAGGGTCCCGCGCACAAGCCCACGTTCACGTCGGTCGTGTTCGTGGACGGCAGGCGCGTGGGCCGCGGCAAGGGCTCCTCAAAGAAGGAGTCCGAGAGCGAGGCCGCGCTGGACGCCCTGCAGAACCTGGGCTACCAGTCGAAGGACGAGCTGAACCCCATGACGGGCGACCTCGCTCAGCCTGCGGACGACCAGCAGTAGCCGCAGGGGGACAGCGGTGTACCTAAAGTCGCTTACGCTCAAGGGATTCAAGTCGTTCGCCGACAAGACCACCATGGTCTTCGACCCCGGCCTGAACGTCGTGGTGGGACCCAACGGCTCCGGAAAATCGAACATCTCGGACTCCATTCTGTGGGTCCTGGGCGAGCAGAGCGCAAAGATGCTGCGCGGCCAGGCCATGGAGGACGTGATCTTCTCGGGCTCCTCCGCCAGGCAGCCCGTCAACGTGGCCGAGGTCACGCTGGTGTTCGACAACTCCGACCACAAGCTGCCGGTGGACTTCACCGAGGTGGCAATCACCAGGCGGATGTATCGCTCGGGCGAGTCCGAGTACCTCATCAACGGCGCGCCCAGCCGACTTCTGGACATCACCGACATCCTGCACGACTCGGGCATGGGCAAGGACACCCACTCCATCATCTCGCAGGGAAAGCTGGACTCGGTCCTGGCCAGCAGGCCCGAGCAGCGCCGCGAGCTCATAGAGGAGGCCGCGGGCATCTCGAAGCACCGCCGGCGCAAGGAGCGCTCCGAGCGCAAGCTGAAGAGCATGGACGAGAACCTGCACCGCGCAAAGGACATCGCCCGCGAGATAAACCGCCAGCTGAGGCCACTGGAGCGCCAGGTAAACAAGGCCAAGCGCGCCCACGAGCTGCAGGGGCAGATTCGCGAGCTCAGGCTGACGCTGGCCGTGGACGACCTGCGCGGCCTGCAGAGGCGCCACCAGCAGCTGAGCACGCAGCAGCGCGAGGCCGAGGCCGCCTGCCAGATAGCGCAGGTGCAGCTGCAGCAGAAGTCCGACGAGCTGGAGCGCTACCAGGTGCTGCTGGAGCAGAAGGGCCTCTTTGTGGGGAACCTGGACGAGGAGCGCAAGCGCACGTCGGGCATGCTGTCGTCCATCGACGCGGACCTGCGCGTGCTGGGCCAGAAGGGCTCCTCCATGCGCTCGCGCGCGAACGACCTGCAGCAGGCGCTGCAGGCGGCCGAGCAAGAGGGCCAGCAGGTGCGCCAGGAGCACGCCCAGGTGCGCAGCGACCTGGAGGCTGCGCGCGCCGAGTGGGACCAGCTGAAGCGCCAGTGCGACCAGCTGGGGCCGGCCGCACGCGAGGCCCGCGACCGCAGGAAGCAGCTGGGGTCGCGCCTGGGTCGGATGCAGTCCGACCAGCAGGCCGCCCAGCGCAAGGCCGACCAGGAGATGCTGGCCTACGCCAAGCTGCGCGACCAGATAGAGAACGCCCAGACCCAGGACGGCCTGTACCAGAGCCGCCTGGACCAGATAAGCGAGTCCGTGGCCGTGGCGCAGGAGCGCATCCGCGACCGCGAGGCGCATCGCGACGAGGTGTCGGCGCAGCTGGAGCAGGCCCAGGCCGCGGCGGATGCCGCGAAGGAGGCCATCCGCCAGCTGCAGGACCAGGTGCAGACGTGCAGGCGGCAGGAGTCGCAGGCGCGCGAGACCCTGGCACGCGAGCGCGCGCAGCTGTCGGCCCTGGAGTCGGTGGACGCCCAGGCCGCGAAGTCCAGCCCCCTGGTGGCGTCCCTCACAAAGCGAAACGACGTCCGCAGCCTGGTGCGCAGCCGGCTGGCCGACGTGGTGGAGGCCCCCTCCGACCTGGAGGAGGTCGTGGAGCGCCTGCTGGGAGACGACCTGCAGGCACTTCTGGTGGCAGATGACGCCTCCGCGAAGCAGGTTGCCGAGGCCGCCCTGGGCCAGCGCAACGCCAGCGGCCAGGCCACCGTGCTGTCGCTGGACGCCGCCCCCGCCACGGCGGGCGACGCGCCCGGAAGGGGCCTGCTGGACCTCCTGAAGGTGCCCGACGACGCCATGCCCTTGGCCACGAGGCTCTTCGGCCGCGTGCGCGTGGTCGACTCGGTCGAGGACGGGCTGCGCGCCCGCCACCAGGCCCCCGACCACACCTACGTCACGCTGTCCGGCGTGATCTTCTTGCCCGACGGGCGCATCCACGTGGGACAGCAGTCCAACGCGGAGCATGGCGCCCTGGAGCGCAAGCGCCGCATCCGCCAGCTGCGCCAGGGCCTGGGCGACCGCCAGGACGTCTACGCGAAGGCGCAGGAGCAGACGGCTCAGGCCGAGAAGGACCTCTCGCAGAAGCGCGACGCCGACGCGGCAGGCCGAGGCGAGCTGGCGAGGCTGCGCGGCGAGCTGTCGTCGGCCACGTCCGAGATCAGCCGTCTGCAGGGCCAGCTGTCGAAGGCCCAGGCCCAGCGCACCCAGGTGGAGCGCGAGCGCGACGCCGCCCGCGCGAAGGCCGCACAGGCGCGCGAGGAGGTGGCTCGCCACCGCAAGGCCAGCCAGGAGGCGCAGGAGCGCGCCACCGACCTGCAGCACCAGCTGGAGTCGCTGCAGGGCGAGCGCTCAGAGGCCTCCCGCGCCGAGTCGCAGGCGGACGAGCGTCTCTCGCAGGCGAAAGTCCGGCTGGCGGCCGTGACCGAGCGCAAGAACCACCTCATCACCCGCGACGACCAGCTGACCAGTCGCGAGGCTCAGCTGGCGAAGAGCGCCGCCGACCCCGCGCAGCTGGACGAGCTGCGCGTGCGCCTGCGCCGCGTGGAGCCGCTGCGCCAGAGCTACGAGCGCGTGCGCGACGCGCTGCGCCAGGTGGACGCCCTGCTGGGCGACCGCGCGCGGCTGGCCCAAGCCGACTCGGCATCGCTGCGCCAGACCATAGCCCAGGCAAAGCAGGAGGTGTCCCAGCGCTCCCAGGAGGTCGAGAAGTCCCGCACGGCAGCCAGCGACGCCAAGGTGGCCATTGGCCGCATCGAGGTGCAGGTGGAGAACGCCGTGTCCGACATCGAGGCCCTTGGCGAGCCCCTGGAGCAGGCGCTGCAGACCGAGGCGCCGAAGGACCGCGCCGCCAGCGAGGCCCAGCTGTCCCGCCTGGACGGCGAGCTCAAGGGCATCGGCCCCGTGAACGAGGTCGCCATGGAGCAGTACACGCGCCTGAAGCGCCGCGCCGACTACATAAACGAGCAGGTGGCCGACCTCGAGAGCGCACGCAAGTCCCTGACAAAGATCAACGCCGCCATCGACCGAAAGATGCGCCGGCAGTTCCTGGTGGTGTTCGACCAGGTGAACGCCAACTTCCAGGAGATCTTTGCCATGCTGTTCCCCGGCGGTCAGGCACACATCGAGATGACCGACCCGGACGACCCCGCCCAGACCGGCATCGAGATCGTGGCACAGCCCCGGGGCAAGAAGATCACAAAGATGATGCTCATGAGCGGTGGCGAGAAGTCGCTCACGGCCCTGGCGCTCCTCTTTGCCGTGTACAAGACCAGGACCGTGCCGTTCTACGTGTTCGACGAGGTCGAGGCCGCCCTCGACTACGCGAACCTGCAGAAGCTCTTGAACGCCATAGAGCTTCTGAAGCGCGACACGCAGCTCATCGTAATTTCGCACCAGCGTCGTACCATGGAGCAGGCGGACGTGCTCTACGGCGTGTCCATGCAGGCTGACGGCGTGAGCCACGTGGTGTCTCAGCGCCTCGACAAGTCCGGAAAGGTGGTAGATGCCTAATGGGTCTGAAGGACCGGCTCAAGCGAGGCCTGTCCCGCTCCAGGGAGGCACTCAACGAAATCTTCTACATGGGTGGTGAGGTCGACGACTCGTTCTGGGACGACCTCGAGGACACCCTGGTCATGGGCGACATGGGCGCCGAGGTGGCCATGAGCGTGACCGACGACCTGCGCGAGCAGGCCGCGCGCGAGAACCTGACCCGCGCCCGCCAGCTGCGCGAGGCCCTGGCGAAGCGCCTGGCGGGGGAGTTCGCCCCCAACGAGCGCGACCCGTTCAGGAGCCTGCCGTCCCTGGTGCTGTTCGTGGGCATCAACGGCGCGGGAAAGACCACTACGGTGGGAAAGATAGCCAATCGCGCCAAGTCCGACGGCATCCGCACGCTCATCGGCGGCGCCGACACGTTCCGTGCGGCCGCCATCGAGCAGCTGGACGTGTGGGGCCAGCGCTCCGGCGTCGAGGTCGTCACGCGCAAGCGCGGCGCCGACCCGGCCAGCGTGTGCTACGACGTCATCGAGCAGGCCGAGCGCGAGGGCTCCGAGCTGGTGCTCATCGACACCGCCGGCCGCCTGCACACCAGCCCCGAGCTCATGCGCGAGCTGCAGAAGGTGGTCAACGTCACCCGCAAGCGCTCGCAGATGCCCGTCAGCGTGGTCCTGGTCATAGACGCCACCACCGGCCAGAACGGCCTGAACCAGGCCAAGGAGTTCAACGAGGCCCTGGACTTGGACGGCCTCATCGTGACGAAGCTCGACGGCACGGCCAAAGGCGGCATCGCCGTGGCCATATCGCACGAGCTCAAGCTGCCCATCTATCGCATAGGTGTGGGCGAGGGCATAGACGACCTACAGCCGTTCGACGCGCTCGAATTCTCGCGTGCGCTCGTGGGCGAGAACGAAGGGAAGTAACCAATGGCAGTATTCAGCAGCCTCTCCGACCGCCTCCAGGACACGTTCGACAAGCTGCGCGGCAAGGGCAAGCTCACCGAGGACGACATCAACGCCGCAATGCGCGAGATACGCCTGGCCCTTTTGGAGGCAGACGTCAACTACCGCGTGGTCCGCGACTTCGTGAACGCGTGCAAGGAGAAGTGCCTGGACGCCGAGGTCCTGGACTCCCTGAACCCGACGCAGAACGTCGTGCGCATCGTCCTAGACCAGCTGACCGAGCTTCTGGGCACCACCGACTCCGGCCTGGTGCTGGCGCAGAACCGCACGCCCAACGTCATCATGCTGGTGGGCCTGCAGGGCTCCGGCAAGACCACGGCAGCGTCCAAGCTGGCCTACCTGCTGAAGGGCCAGAAGCACAAGCCCCTGCTGGCGGCCTGCGACACGCACCGTCCCGCCGCAGCCGACCAGCTGGAGACCCTGGGCAACGAGATCGGCGTCCCGGTGTATCGCGGCGACGGCAAGGACGCCGTCAAGGTGGCGCGCGAGTCCATCCAGGCCGCCGTCGACCGCATGTGCGACATCGTGATCGTGGATACGGCCGGCCGCCTGCAGGTGGACGAGGAAATGATGCAGGAGGCCGTGGACATCAAGAACGCGGTCAAGCCCGACCAGATCCTCATGGTGGTCGACGCCATGACCGGCCAGGACATCGTGAACGTGGTGTCCGAGTTCGCCGAGCGCGTGGACTTCGACGGCGTCATCATGTCCAAGCTCGACGGCGACGCCCGTGGCGGCGGCGCACTCTCGGTGCGCGCCGTCACCGGCAAGCCCATCAAGTTCGTCAGCATGGGCGAGAAGCCCGACTCGCTCGAGGTGTTCCACCCCGACCGCATGGCCAAGCGCATCCTGGGCATGGGCGACGTCTACGGCATCATCGAGCAGGCCGAGAAGATCTCGTCCGAGAAGGACCTCGAGGACGCCCAGCGCATGCTGACGCAGGGCTTCACCATGGATGACATGCTGTCCCAGATGCAGCAGATCCGCAAGATGGGCGGCGTCAAGAAGCTCATCGGCATGCTGCCCGGCATGGAGCGCGCTGCCCAGCAGCAGGGCGCCAACGTCAGCGACTCGCAGCTGACGCTGATTGAGTCCATGATCTACTCCATGACCAAGGAGGAGCGCCGCAACCCCAGGATCATCGACGGGCGCAGGCGTCGCCGCATCGCCGCCGGCTCCGGCCGCACCGTGCAGGAGGTCAACCAGCTGTACAAGCAGTGGGAGCAGATGGACAAGATGATGGGATCCGTCCGCAGCCTCATGGGCAACGGGAACGCCCGCAAGACCAACCGCATGATGAAGAACATGATGCGCAACATGGGCGCCACCCCCGGCGACCTGGCCAAGATGCAGCAGCA
>JBJEKW010000069.1:0-39730 GCA_051878835.1 Atopobiaceae bacterium | reverse complement strand
TAACGCCTTCAAGACTCCTAGTCCAAGAAGGGCATGCGATCTCCTGGCTTCAATCTATTGAGCCCCTCCACCACATCTGCGGCGGAGGGGCTTTTTCTGCATCATGACGGAGGCACCATTCGGTACGTTATGGCAGCCGCTAACGTACTAAATGGTGCCTCCGTCGGCATGAGGGACGTCACATGAGGCGCTGCCAAACGAAGTGGGACGCTGAAAGTGGGTCGTCGACGAGCGTATCGCCGCACAAAAAAGAGGCCACCCGAAGGTGGCCTCAGAGCAGTTCGTTTGGTCAGCCGGTTGGCTGCGCCTAAACCTATGCCCAGCCCTTGCCGTTGGAGCCGAAGTCGGTGATGAGCTCCTTGGTGCGCTCGACGATGGCGTCAAAGCCAGGCTTCAGGAGCTTACGAGGATCGTAGCCCTTGCCCTGCTTGTCCTTGCCGGCCTCGATGTACTCGCGGGTAGCCTTGGCGAAGACGACCTGCAGGTCGGTGTTGACGTTGATCTTCGAGATGCCGTGGGAGATGGCCTCCTGCACCATGGGGGTAGGAATGCCGGTGCCGCCGTGCAGAACCAGCGGCAGGTCGCCCGTCAGAGCCTTGATCTCGGCCAGACGGTCCATGGACAGGCCCTTCCAGTCGGCAGGATACAGGCCGTGGATGTTGCCGATGCCGCAAGCCAGGAAGTCGACGCCCAGGTCGGCGATCTGCTTGCACTCTTGAGGATCGGCCAGCTCGCCAGCGGAGGTGACGCCGTCCTCAGTGCCGCCGATGCCGCCAACCTCGGCCTCGATGGACAGGCCCTTGGAGTGAGCCAGCTTCACGAGCTCAGCGGTACGGTCCAGGTTGATCTGGAAGGTCTCCTCGTGGGAGCCGTCATACATGATGGAAGAGAAGCCAGCGTCGATGGCCTTGAAGCAATCCTCGTAAGAGCCGTGATCGAGGTGAAGGGCCACGGGCACGGTAATGTTCATCTCGTCCATGAGGTCAACCAGGACGTCATGAACGACCTTGAAGCCCTTCTGCCACTTTGCGGCACCAGCGGTGCACTGGATGATGAGGGGAGACTGCTCCTCCTCAGCGGCGGTCAGAATCGAGCGGGTCCACTCGAGGTTGTTGGTGTTGAAAGCACCAATACCATAGTGGCCAGCCTCGGCGGACTGCAGCATGTGGGCAGCGTTAACGAGCATGTGTTACCTCCTGAGAACGAATAACAGAACATCGAACGCCTACACTTACAGCTTCATAATAGCGCCAACCTGGAAAAGTGGACGAAATAATTCCGGGTAAATGGCGAATAATGCGCCTTAAAACGTACCTACGCCTCCTGACGGCCCCCTAGCCGCCCGCTACGACCTTTCGCGCCCCGGAACGGGGCCGCGCGCAGGTCCCAGATGGCGGCTCCCCATCCTGCGACGCCGCAGGTTTTCGTGCGAAAAGTCAGCTTTGTGTATACGAAACGACGCTCGCGGGAAAGCATGTTGGATGGCAACAGGCTTGTGTGGGGCGCATACCTAATTCGTGAAGTTTCCTTGGCCCAACGCCCGCAAAACTAGACTGGGTTCTCCACTCAGTAGAGGCTGGGCTTTACGCCCAGCGCACAAGCACGGCACGACCGATTTCCGGTCGTGCAAGGCTATCGACTCCAAAGGGTGATCACGCAGTGAACGAGCATTTCAACAATCCGGATCACACGCAGGTCAGCAACGCATACTCCTCCGCCAGCTCCAACGCACAGCAGAAGCAGGCATACCAAGGCAACGCCACGCAAGGCAGCGCACGACCCGACCAGACGACCGTGTACGGCGCCGGATACCAGGCTCAGCGCACGAACGCCTACCAGCCTGCGGGCAACGCGCAGCAGCGCCCCCGCCGCGTCGTCAGGCGCCGCAGCGCCAACGGCTCCGCGTCGAACCTGGACTCCACGCAGGCCACTTCGTCCTCTGCCTATGGCACTTCTCGCCAGGCGTACGGCCAGGCGAGCCCCTACGCCTCTGGTGCCGCGTACGGCGCCGGCGCACAGCAGCCCTACGGCGTGGCTCCCGCTGCCGTGCAGGCCGAGCCGCCAAAAAAGAAGGAGCCCGCCATCAGCATGCCCGTGGCCATTGGCTCGGCGCTGTCGGCCGTGACGTCGCTGTTCCTCTCGTCCAAGATTGGCGTCGGTGGCTCCGTCGTCACGGTGGCCGTGGGCGCCATCGCGTCTTCCCTGATGCAGCAGCTGTACACGCACCTACTGAGCAAGTCCGCCGAGAAGGTGCGCGACGCCGCGTCTAGCTCCGCCAACCAGCAGATCGACGGCGTCATGGACTCCAGCCAGCTGGGCTCCTACTCGCTGACCGAGGACGCCACGGGCGAGGCCGAGACCGGCACGCCCATCGCGCCCGACGAGGTGCGCGACGCCGCGGCCAAGCGTCGCTCCGACGTGGTAAAGAAGCGCGCCATCATCATCACGGTCATCGGCGCCCTGGTGGTGGTGCTCATCACCGCCGGCATCATCACGGTGGCCACGCAGGGCTCGGGCATCGGCACCAAGACCACGCCCATCATCGCCACCAGCACGGACACCACGACGTCCGACGAGGCCAAGCCCACCGAGGACCAGCCCACGCAGCCCACGGACACCACCAGCCAGTCCGACAGCTCAAAGACCGGCACCGACAGCTCCAGCAACGACAGCAAGGAGTCGTCGACGGACAGCTCCAGCTCGAAGTCCGGCACCAGCTCGTCGACGTCTGGCACCGGCAGCTCCACCAGCTCGAACAGCGGCAGCAGCAAGTCCGGCACCTCCAGCTCGAACAGCGGGACCAGCACCAGCGGCAGCGGCTCCACCAGCTCGAACAGCGGCTCCTCGAACTCCGGCAGCAGCAGCTCGAACTCCGGCACCAGCTCGAACAGCAGCTCCTCGAACTCCGGCACGTCGGGCACCAGCGGCACCAGCAGCTCCACGGACTCCGGCACCAGCTCGAACAGCTCGTCCTCGAAGTCCAGCACCAGCGGGACCACCTCGGGCACCGACAGCTCGACGACCTCTTCCACCAGCTCTTCCAACTAAGCGACCAGCTAACTAAGTGACCAGCCAGCGAAAGCAACCAGCTAAGGGGGCGCGCATGAAGCGACCGAACGCATGGAACGACTGCGACGACCAGACGGCCCGGCAGGTAGAGGACTTCTGCCAGGACTACATGGGCTTCATCAGCAGAAACAAGACCGAGCGCGAGTTCACGGCCGAGGCCGTCCAGCTGGCCCGCCAGGCGGGCTACGTCAGCCTGGAGGAGGCCATCGCCCGCGGGCAGCAGCTGCAGCCCGGGGACCGCGTGTACGCCTCGAACCGCGGCAAGACCCTGATGCTGGTGCACTTGGGCACCGAGCCCCTGGAGCGTGGCCTCAACATCCTGGGCGCCCACGTGGACTCCCCTCGCCTGGACGTAAAGCAGAATCCCCTGGACGAGAAGAACGAGCTCGCCTCGCTGGACACCCACTACTATGGCGGCATCAAGAAGTACCAGTGGGTCACCATACCCCTGGCCATCCACGGCGTCGTCGCACGCAAGGACGGCAGCGTGGTCAACGTGACCGTGGGCGAGGACCCCTCCGACCCCGTGTTCGTCGTGAGCGACCTTTTGATTCACCTGGCCAAGGACCAGATGGCAAAGACCGCCTCCGACGTCATCGACGGCGAGATGCTGGACGTGCTGGTGGGCAACCGCCCGCTGCAGCTGGAGGCCTCGGACGCGCAGGACGCCCCCGACGCCGACTCGCCCGTGAAGGCGCGCGTGCTGGACATCCTGGCCCAGAAGTACGGCATCAGCGAGGAGGACTTCCTCTCGGCCGAGCTGGAGGTCGTTCCCGCGGGCCCCGCGCGCGACCTGGGCTTCGACCGCTCCATGATCTTGGGCTACGGGCAGGACGACAGCTCGTGCGCCTACCCCAGCCTGCGCGCGCAGCTGGAGCTGGACCAGACTCCCGCCCGCACGGCCGTCACGCTGCTGGTGGACAAGGAGGAGATCGGCTCCGTGGGCTCCACGGGCATGACCAGCCGCTTCTTTGAGAACGTGCTGGCGGAGGTCATAGCGCTGGCCACGGGACAGGACTCCATGCTGACGCTGCGCCGCTGCCTGGCGGCCAGCGACATGCTGTCCAGCGACGTGTCCGCCGGCTTTGACCCGTCCTTCGCCGACCGCTTCGAGGCAAAGAACAGCAGCTACCTGGGCCATGGCCTCACGTTCAACAAGTACACCGGAGCCCGCGGCAAGTCCGGCTCCAACGACGCCGACGCCGAGTACCTGGCAAAGATCCGCCGCTGCATGGACGACGCCGGCGTGCACTTCCAGACCGCCGAGCTGGGTCGCGTGGACGCGGGTGGCGGCGGCACCATCGCCTACATCCTGGCCGAGTACTGCACGCACGTGGTCGACTGCGGCGTGCCCGTGCTGTCCATGCACGCGCCCTGGGAGGTCACCAGCAAGGTGGACGTCTACGAGGCCTACCGCGGCTACAAGGCGTTCCTGCAGCTGGCATAGCCACCCATTATCGCAGGTTCTGCCACTACTTCAGGGGCACAGTTTGCCTCGTTTTCACTGCCGAAAGCGAGTCAAACTGTGCCCCTAACCGTGTCCCTATCGCCATCGCCGCACCGTCCGTTACCGCCAGAGGCACAGTTCCGTACGTTTTTCTTCGCGAATTCGTACCGAACTGTGCCTTTCGCCGCAGGTAGACACGCTGACGCAGGTTGACGCGCTGGCGTCAGTCGTGCTGCTCCAGGAACTTCTCGACCGTGGCGTTGTACAGCTGCGGCTGCTCGCCGTGCACCCAGTGAGTGCCGTCGGGGAACAGCACCCAGCGCGCACCGGGGATGCCGTCGGCCACCTGCTTCGCTATGAGCGGCGTGCACTCGTCGGCGGCACCCGAGGTCACCAGCGTTGGGACGTCGATGCTGGGCAGCTGGTCGACCACACTCCAGTGCGACAGCCGGCCCGTGACCACGAACTCGCTCATGCCCTGCATGAAGTGGTAGCACTCGTCGCCCACGGGGTCGGGCTCGGGGCTGTGCAGGTTCGCGGGACGCTCGTTCTCGGGCACCAGGCTGACGTGCCGCCGGTAGTACTCGGCGGTGGCTGCGCGCACCTCGGGACGGTCGTAGTCGCCGTCCTCGTCCGCCTGCGCCAGGGCGGCCTCCATGGGGGCGGGCAGGTAGTGCCGCAGCCTCAGCGCCTCGTGCAGCCACAGGTCCATGCTGGCAGGCGAGCTGGCCACCACCATGGATGCCATGCCGTCGTGGCCGTTCGTGTGCCAGGGCTGTCCGATGGCGTACATCATGGCCAGCATGCCGCCCCAGCTTTGCCCAAGGATGTGGCAGCGGTCCAATCCCAGCGCCTTGCGCACGCAGGTCAGCTCGTCGAGGAAGAACTTCTCACTCCACAGCTGCGGCAAGGGCGGGGTCTTGCTGCGCCCGCAGCTCATCTGGTCGTAGTACACGACCGCGCGCCCGTAGCTCTCCCAGATGCCGTCCAGCGTCTGCAGGTAGTAGTGGGCCGCGCCAGGCCCTCCGTGCAGCACCAGCAGCGGGAGCTTGCCCGCCTGCAGGCTCTGCTGGATGTCGCCCGCCACGCGATAGTACGTATGGTATCCCGCATAGGGAATGAAGCCCTCGCTCTGGACCATGGCTGCCTCCTTCTGGCCGTGCTCGGCCGCGTGCGGCCGCGTCTGCCCGCGCCCGAGCAGTTGCCGCGATTCTAGCGCACAATGACAGCAGTCGTTCCCCACGCAAAGGAGCCCTCATGAAGGTCTACGAGTACGACCAAAAGATCCAGGCCGCCGAAGCCAAGGGCGGCGCCTACGTCACCTTTCCCTACGACGTCCGCGCCGAGTTCGGCCGCGGGCGCGTGAAGGTCCACGCCACCTTCGACGGCGTGCCCTACGACGGCAGCGTTGTAAACATGGGCGTAAAAAATCCCGATGGCAGCATCTGCTACGTCATCGGGATTCGAAAGGACATTCGAAGGGCCATCGGAAAGGACGTCGGCGACACGGTCCACGTGCGCATCAGCGAGCGGACTGACGGCTAAGCGCGGGCTCACTCCCCCGACAGCAGGTCCAGGAGGTGCTTCTTGCACTCCAGGAACTCTGGGGTCAGGGCAAACTCGGCGGCCGACTGTCCCTCCTGCCGTGGCACCTGTATCTGGGCCACGATGTGGCTGGGCACGCCGGCGCTGGGCGTGCCGTCCAGCACATACACGCGAGACGCCATGCTGACCGCCTCGTCCACGTCGTGCGTGATGGCCAGCGTGGCCATGCCCAGCTGGTGCGCCATGTCGCAGTACCAGCTGCGCATCTGCACGCGCGTGAACGCGTCCAAGGCCGAGAAGGGCTCGTCCAGCAGAGACACGTCGTTGCCCATGAGGTACGTGCGCAGAAACGCCGCGCGCTGTCGCATGCCGCCCGACAGCTGGGAGGGCCACGACTGCTCGGTGCCCGCCAGGCCGAACCGCTCGAACAGCGGCTCGGCCTTCTGGCGCGCCTGCGCCTTTGGCAAGCCGGCCAAGACCAGCGGCAGCGTCACGTTGTCGATGATGCGCTTGCTGGGCAGAAGCAGGTCCTTCTGCAGCATGTAGCTGACGTGCCCAGGCTGACCGGTGATGTCCTTCCCGTGCAGCAACACCTGCCCCTTCAGAGGGCGGGTCAGGCCCGACAGGGCATGCAGGATGGTGGTCTTTCCGCAGCCGGAGCGGCCCACCATGCACACCACCTCTCCGGCGTGCACCACCAAAGACGCGTCGTGCACGACCTCGTGGGTGCCATCCCACGACAGCGTCAGGTGACGCGCCTCCAGGGCCACGTCGTCCGTGGCGCCCACGGCTGGGCTAGCCTCCACCCCGCGCTCCTGCGAGCCAGCCTCGTCGCGCACGCTAGGCCTCCAGGTACTGGGTGTCGTAGCCGGCGTTCACGTCCAGCTGCTTGTCCAGCAGGTTGTTGTCGTTCAGCCACTGGTAGAAGCGGCTCCACCTGCTGGGGTCGATGACGCCCCAGCTGGAGGCGTCTGCCGTGTACTGCTGGGCCAGGTAGGACTGGCTCTGCTTCACCAGCGAGGCGTCCAGCTCGGGCACCGCCTGGCACAGGATGTCGGCCGCGTCGTCGGGATTGTCGACGCAGTACTCGTAGCCCTTCTTGACCGCGCGCAGGAAGGCCTTGGCGATGTCGGGGTTGGCCTTCACGTAGTCGGTGTTGCCGGCGATGACCGGGGTGTAGTAGTCGAAGGTCTCGTCCGTGTCGATGAAGCTGAAGTAGTTGATGTCCACGTTCTGCAGGTGGGCGTTCTGCACCGCCCAGCCCTCGTACACCCACACGGCGTCGTACATGTTTGCCTGCAGGCCGGCAACGTCATCGTCGGTCTCGTAGGGCACCAGCTTGACCTTGCTCCAGTCGCCGCCGTCCTTCGTGACGACCTGCTTCATCGTGGCCTGCTCCACGGGCATGTCCCACGTGGCGTAGGTGTGGCCCTCCAGGGCTGCGGGGTGCGTGATGCCGTCGGCCTTGCGGCTCATGATGCCGCTGGTGTTGTGCTGGATCACGGCAGCCAGGGCCTCGATGGGCATAGGGCTGTCGGAGGCCAGGCTGTTGGCGATGTAGTCCTGGTAGCTGACGCCAAACTGCGCCTGGCCCGAGCCGATGACCTGCTCGGCCGTGCCGTCACCGGGCTGGATGATGTCCACGCTGAGGCCCTCGTCGCTGAAGTAGCCCTTCGACTGCGCCACATAGATGCCCGTGTGGTTGGTGTTGGGCGTGTAGTCCAGGCAGAAGCTCAGCTGCGTGGTCTGGCCCGAGGAGGCCTGGCTGGAGCTGCCGGAGCCGTCGTCCGAGCTGGAGCTCGAGGCGGAGCCCCGCGACGAGCCGCAGCCCGCCAGGGCCACTCCGGCCATCGCCACGCCGGCGCCTGCCACGAACGAGCGGCGGGTCAGGGAGGCCGTGTGCAGGGGACGCTGCCACATGGATACGTTCTTCTTCATTACTTGCTCTCCTCCTTTGCCCTGGTCCAGGGCATGCAGGCCCGCTGCAAGGCGTCCACCAGCTTCATGAGCGCCAAAGACAGGGCCGAGATCAGCAGAATTACCGCGAACATCTTGTCGTACGAGAAGGACTTGCGCACACGCGTCATGTACACGCCCAGGCCCGAGAAGCCGCCCAGCCACTCGGCGATGACCGCGCCCACGATGGCGTAGGTGGCGCTGATGCGCAGGCCGCTGAAGAACTCGTTCATGGCCGCGGGCAGCTTCACGTTCAGGAACACCTGCAGGCGGCTGGCGTTCATGGTGCGCATGAGGTCCAGCATGTCGGGGTCGACCGAGCGAAAGCCCGAGACCAGAGACACCGTGATGGGAAAGAACGTGCTGATGACGATCAGGATGACCTTAGGAGCAAGGCCGTAGCCGAACCACAACACCAGAAGGGGCGCGATGGCCACTGTGGGGATGGTCTGGCTGATGGTGACCAGCGGGTTCAGCGCCAGGTTCACGGTCTCGAAGCGGTCCATGAGTACCGCCACCAGAAAGCCCACCGCCACGCCGATGACCAGGCCCAGAGCGGACTCGATCAGCGTGGTGACCGAGTGCTGCAGCAGCAGCGCCCAGTCGGTCACCAGCGCCTCAATCACCTGCACGGGGCTGGGCAGCATGAAGTTGGGCACCAGGCCGGCGTCCACCACGAGCTCCCAGACCGCCAGAAGGCAGGCTATGGTCAGAAGGGGCACCGCCACGCGGCGGGCCTTCGAGGGGGCTGCCACGCTATGCCGCCTCGTGGGCGGATGCGGCTAGCTTGGCGGCACCCGCCGCCTGAGCCGCAGCCTCGCGCGTGCCCGTGTCGGCAAAGGCCGAGTCGGTGGTGTGGTACTTCCCCACCTTGTGCTCGGTGGTCATGACGTCGCCCTGGGGGCGATAGTCGATCTTCACGTAGGTAGCCATCTTCTTGCAGCCGGCCTTGGCGCCCACCAGCTGGCAGTTCTTCACAATGTCCATGCAGGTGTCGTAGTCACCCTCGATGGCTGTCTCGAAGGGGCCCACGTAGTAGTTGACCCCCGTGGAGGCTATGTAGGCGATGACCTGGTCCACCACGCGGCAGACCTCGTCGTCGTCCTTTGCGTCCATCGGCAGGAACTGTATGGCGACCGAGCAGTCCATGCTCACTCCATTTCCGGGCACCAAAAAAGGCACCCACGCTATACGTAGGTGCCCGAACTGACATGCCCTGGTCCCTACGCCGGCATTACCCGGATCAGGTTTGCGGTCAGGGCCGCGATGGGCCCATTCTCAGCCGGCGTGCGCCAGCCCCCGTTTCTTCAGAATCACTTTACCACGAGGAGAGCGTCAGATACCCGCCAGCAGCGCAACCAGCGGCACCGTCACGATGCTGATCGCAATGGTTGCCACCGACAGGGCCACAGCGTAGTCCGCGTCGCCGCCCTCCGTATGGACGACCAGCGGAACCAGCGTCGTCGCGGGCATGGACATCATGATCAGAAACGAGTCGACAAGCTCGGTTGCAATCGGCAGGCCGCGCACGAAGAGCGATGCCGCAAGGGGCATGGCAATCATCTTGACCGCGATGCCTACGTAGAGCTCGCGCGACCTCAGCACCGTCCCGATGTGCGCATAGAGGCATTGCGCGCCAAGGGCGACCATGCACAGCGGGCTAGCCACCGCACCCAGCGTGTCGAGCAGCTTCGCTGCCGGCGCCGGCAGCTGTACCTGTAGCAATATCGTCGCAAAGGCAAGCACCGCGGCCACGATGTTCGGGTTCAGGAAGCCCCGGATGCTCTGCCTCAGGGTCGGCCTCCTCGTGCTCCCCGACGCAATGGACACGCCGTACGTCCAGAACACCAGCTGGTCGATGACCACAAACATGCCCAGGTCAGCGGCACCCGTCTGGGGATAGATGGCCACCAGCAGCGGTAGCCCTATGAAGCCGGTGTTGCCAAAGATAAACGACATGCGAAAAGCCGCCGATTTCGCGCCGGCAAGCCCAAGCGCCCTGCCCACCACCAGCATCACCAGGATGACGAGTGCGTAGAACACCACAGCGAGGGTCAGCATGGGAACGTGATCGGCCACAAGGTCGGGCGTCATCCCGCGATAGATGAAATCAAAGAACATCAAGGGCAAGAAAATCTTCTGGATCAGCAGGATGATCGAGTCGAGCGACTCGCAAGTGACCATCCCCGAATACGCCGCGCCGTACCCCATGAGCAGCATGACCGCAAAACCCGCCATCTGTATCGCAATCGTTTGAGCCATCACCCGACCGCCCCCCTCTTGGACTCAACGGGCCACTTGCATACGCCTGCCAAACCGCAACGGTAGGGCGGTAGTCCGATGGTCACCAGACATTGAGGGGATGACGAGCTGCTCTTCTTGCCCAAAGCAGCGTGAACAGGAGGGCGCATGAACAAGGGACGGAGAATCCTCTATGACTCCGTTCCCCAGTTGACTCCGTCCCCGGTTCACTTGTGGAGGAAATATGAAGCTCTTATTGATAAAGATTCTCGTTAGAAAACCTGATTCCGTGGGTATACTTCCGCTAACAAGAATTAGTCCTAATTTTAAAACCAATTAGGACACGACAGGAAGGACCAACCATGGAATCCAAGCTCAACGCCCTTCTCGCCAACGTCACCGTCGAGTATCACAAGCTCCAGAACCAGCACTGGTACGTCAGCGGAAGCGATTTCTTCCAGGCCCACACCCAGCTCGAGTCGCTGTACGACGAGCTGCTACCCGTAATCGACGACGTCGCGGAGCTCATCCTCCAGCTGGGCGGCAAGCCCATCGCGTCGCTGGCCGAGGTCCTGCAGACGGCCACCATCCAGGAGCGCGAGGACGAGTTCCTCACCAGCAAGGACGCCTTCGCAAACGTCCGCACCGACCTGCAGACCATTCTGGACCAGGTCAACGGCATCAAGGAGGCCGCGGACGCCGAGTCCAACCACCTGGTCAGCGCCAAGGCCGACGAGCTGATCGCCAGCCTCTCCAAGACCCTCTGGATGCTCCGCCAGCAGGCCGCGTAGTGCCGCCGCCCTCGGGCGAGAAGGAGCAAACGCATCGGTCGGAACACGCTCCCACTAGCAGAGGAGCCCACCGCCAAATGGCGGCGGGCTCCTCCCCTGTGCGCGGGCCATCTGGACGGTGCGACATTCACATCCACGCGACCATCCGCCGCAAGCATGGGAAGGCACATGGACATCGTGGACATACAAGACAGGACTCCGCAACTGGTGGAGGACCTGCTTGGCGTTTGGGAGCGCTCGGTCAGGGCCACACACGGCTTCCTGGCTTCGGACGACGTCGAGCGCATCCGCGGCTACGTGCCACAGGCCGTGGGCTTCTACAAGCACATGGGGTTCGTGATGTTTGCCTGCAGCCAGACGGACGACGTGGGCGAGCCGTTCCCGCTGCTGCGGATGCGGCTGCAGGCATTGCCCCAGTATTCAGCGAGCTGTGCGGAGAATCGAGACGCCATGCCGCACTGGGGAAGGCCGTTTGGAAACCAGTGCCTCGGCCTCTAGGCGCCAAAGAGTCTGTCGTTCGCCCTCCGGGAGATGCCGTACCCTGCCGACGCCCCTGCTACATGCTTGCATCATCCAAGGTGCAAACATAGGACGGCCTCTCTGCCCGTGCCAGATATCAGGAGAATGATGAGCTGTACATATTGCCCTGAGAGGAATACATAAGGAGGCCGAAGCAAACTCCCCGCATGCATCCCTCGCGGCGAACAAACGGGTGTCCAAGGCAAACCCTGGACACCCGTGTCTTGCAGACTCATGTGAGCCGACAGGTCTGCACTCCTATCGCCTGTTCTTCTTGGAACGCAGACGAAGCGCAACGGCAATCAGAGCCGCCCCTACGGCAGCGATTCCCGCCATCGCTATGAATGCCGTATGGTCGCCGGTGTCAGGCGTGGTGGCCGTCTTCGCAGTGCTGCGGGCGGCAGAGCTGCCACTTGTTGGCGTGCCGCTGCTTGAATTGCCGCTGGCTGGGACGGTGCTTGCCGATCCGCGGTTGTCGGCGACAGTGTCGCTGCTGTCCGAAGCCGTGACCGTGAGCGTGCCAAGCGCCTCGGATATCTGATAGTCGCCAGGCTGCGCCGTGCCCCACTGAATCCGGTATGTATTGGTGCTGGAGCCGGCATCGGTCTGGGAGCCCATAGCAGTGACCGTGGCAGTCTCGCCTGCAACCAGGCCATGAAGCCTGGCACCCTTGACTGCTGTAAGCGGTTTCCCGTCATATCGCTTGCTTCCGCCATCGGTGGAGACGAAGAGCCTGCGCGGGATTATCGAGATCGTACCGTCCACGTATCTGATGCTGAGCTTGTCCGTGACATCATTTCCCTGAGCATCGACAATCTTGAGCCTGTCGGCGGTGGCCCTGACCTCGCCATCAGACACATGTGTGACCGTAGCGCTGGACGTGGCCTCAGCGACCGCATAGCCTGCCGGCAGCTGCGAGACCATGACGGATGCGCCATGAGGCTTTCCGTCATACTCGAAGGTGCCACCGGTGGTGGTGATGACAATCTCATCAGACGTCTGCGTGACGGTAAGCGTGCCCAGATCCTCCCATACGTCGTAGT
The DNA here is from genome assembly GCA_051878835.1 of Atopobiaceae bacterium. GTDB lineage: Bacteria > Actinomycetota > Coriobacteriia > Coriobacteriales > Atopobiaceae > Olsenella_K. The sequence goes on along the minus strand of JBJEKW010000069.1, from coordinate 27,119 downwards.
TCATGAACTTGGCCGTGCCATCCCAGTCAAGGGTGTAGGTATTCTTGCTGGAGCCCGGATCGGTCTGGCTGCCGGTAGTGGCAAACGTCACGGTGTCGCCTTCTGCAAGGCCCTCGAGGCTGCCCGGAGCCGTAAGAGGCGTGCCATCGTAGGCCTTGGTAGCAGACGATGTATGGATGGTCAGGTTCCTGCGGGAGACAGTGAGCGTGCCCAGGCTCTCGCTGACGACCGTGTAGTTGCCTTCCTTGGCGGTGCCATCCCATACGATTCCATAGGCATTGCTGGACGAGCCGGCATCGACCTGGCTGCCAATGCCTATGGCCGTCGCCGTCTCATCTCCGACAAGGCCTTCGAGCGTGGCCCCATCTGTCTTGGCAAGAGGCGTGCCGTCGTAGGTCTTGGCTGCGCTCGCCGTGGTGACGGAAAGCGATGCCGGAGCGATCTTATAGGCGACCGTAGCGGTGCCGGTGTAGTTGCCGATGCCCGTGAACGTGACTACGTAGTCGCCGGCGTCGGCAGAGCTCTCCGGCAGGACAATCGTGTAGTCTGTCCCCTCTGCAAGCTCGCTTCCGCTATCCGTGACGGCAAATGTCGTGGGCGCCTGGGCCATGCCGTTATAGGTGAACGCAGCCGCATCGGCGCGGGCGGAAATGCGCACAGCATCTGCAAGCGACTCAGGCTCCACCGTAAGGTCGCCCCTCGTGAAGGTGACCTCGTAGTTGGCCGCACTGCCGCCCGTAGCAAAGACCGCGCCTTCGTAGGCAGCCACATTGCCGTCAGCATCGCGCTTGACGGAAAGCGAGCGGAAGTCGGACGAGCCCGTCACGGCAGCATCGATCCCAAGCGCCGGGATTTCCTGGAAGACGGTTGCCTCTGTGTCGAACGAGGCAAGGCCGCCGCCCTGTGGCTGTGCATTCTGGTCGTAGGTCCACGCGAAGGCCGGCGCTGTGCCACCGTAGGTGCCCTTGATATCGCCCAGAGTCACGTTCAGCGCACGCTTCCCCACCGAGATTGCATAGGAACTGTCGTAGCTCACGTCGTAGTCGCGCGAGAAGAATCCCGTGTGCGCCTCATTGCCGATATAGAAGGTGCCTTCGTTCTGCTCGACCGGGACCAGGAGCGTGCCTGCACCCGCCCTCGAGTCGATGCTACCGGCAGCAAGCGAGCCCACAAAGCCGGACTCCCATGCAGGAGCCGTCGCAGCCCAGCTTGCACCCTTGTCATAGCTATACCTCAGGGCGGACGTCACCCCATCGAGGTTGCCGTAGGTAGCGCTCACAAGAGGAGTGCCAGGATCTTTCCTATAGGCATAGGGCGCCACCATGAGGGAAGCCTTGTCCACCGTCACAGTCACATAGACGGTTTGATCTGCATACGTGCCGCTCGTATCGGAGAGGGTGACCTCGATGAGCGCAGTGCCTGCGTGATTGATGCTCACCTGGCCGTCAGGAGACACCGTGACTGTGGCTTCCGCCCTCGTACCATCCCCGCGGGCAAAGGTGCTATAGGAGTCTTCAGCCACCCGGTAGGACCACACATCCGTTGCGGTCGGCGTGCCCGTGACCATGTCCAGCATGAAGGATGCATCGCCCAGGGTCTTCTCATACGAGGCAGTGCCCGAGATGGCACGCAGGCTCAGGCTGGCCGTAAGCGAGCCTTCGGATCTGGCATAGTTGGCAGCTCCGCTATAGACGGCCTTCACGGTGTAAGTGCCGGATGAGACACCGTCAGCAGAGATCGTAGTGGTGGCGATGCCATCGGCAGAGACCGGAACGGGCGCGCCGAGCTGCTTGTCGGTACCGTCTGCAGTGCCATAGAACGTGATTGTGCCAGCTGCATGCCCGGGTATGAGCCCTGCCACCTTGGCAGTCACGGTCCAGCCCGTGACCACGCCGTCGGAGGTCTCGCTCACGCCGGAAACAGACGTGGCTGTTGGCGCCTCGAGGATGTCGAACTCCTGCGAGACGGAGGCAGCAACGTAGGCAGTCGATGCCTGGGTCTCGGCGAGCACACGGTAGTGTCCGGCATCCTCAGCGGAAGAGACATCCTGCCAGCCGCTGCCTGTCTGCTGCTGGATCCTGACTGTTGCGCCGCCCTCAGCGTTGGTGCTCACCTGGGGCTTGACGGTGGCTGCGGTGATAGCAACACCGTCGTAGGTCTTCGTGAGGTCGGGCACGGAGATGGCAGGAAGAATAGGCAACGAGGCAAAGCTCTTCTCTGAGCCGATGTAGTGGAGATCGTCTCCGCCGTAGCTTACCAATATGGCAGAAGAAGAGGGATCGGAGATGGCAGAGGCATCCACGAAGATGGTCACGGTGCCGCTGTCTGGCACATCGGCTGAGCCGAGCTTGGTGTTCGCGCCACCTGTCGTGTCATACAGCGTCACGCTGCCGCCCGGGTACCCAGAGGCGATGCCGGAGACCTGCACCGTGACGTTCCAGCCAGAAAGCACTCCATCGGACGTGACCGCGTCGATCGAGGCGATGGTGGTCGTAGTCGACTTCCTGTATATGCGGAACTCCTGGGTGACGCCTCCAGCCGCATAGGTGCTCGTTGCATCAGTCGTGACAATAGCGCGGTAGAGCTCGCTCGTGGGGTCGTATGATTGGCCGCCAGCGTTCAGGGCCTGATCCACATCGTTCCAGCCGTAGGTCGCCCACCACGAGCTGTACTCCTGGAGCTGCACATGGACCGCCCCATCCGAGGGAGTGGCCACACTCTTGAGTATGCCATCAGCGGTGATGGGAACCCCGTCGAAGTCCTTGGAGAGGTCCGGCAGGCTGATGGCCGGGCTGTTGTAGATGGGCAGCTCGCGTGACGTCCCTGTTGCGCTCCAGTAGGAGGCAGAGCTTCCTTTCATGGTTGCGATGACGGTGTAGGGGTCGCCGGCCTTCGTATCAGACTTGCCCGAGACGCTGGCGAATGCACCAGGGGATGAGAGGTTGGACCCCTCTGCAAGCGTTGCTGCGCCGTCTGCGGAGAACGTCCAGGTGGCGCCCTTCCACTGGATAGCTGCATCATCGAGCGCGACCTTGGCTGTCCCGTCAGGCGTGAGGTAGACCGGGTCGTCCTTGAACTGGACGACGCCGCCATCCATCTTCAGCCAGCCGGAACCATCCGACTTGGTGGTGTTCTTGTCGTGGTAGTGGTAGGTGATGCCGTCGACTGTGACGTCAGCCGTATTCTCCTTCCCATCATGCACGGGGAGGTAGAGGTAGATATAGCCATTCTCGTCTGTCTGAATGTCATTGGTGAAGTACTGCGTGATGCCATCAGCCTGGACGGAGACCTTTGCCTTCTTGTTGGCTCCATCCGGAACGGCAAGCCTCACCTGATAGACAGAGGGACCAAGATTCTCGTTGGAGAGATAGTAGCCGTGCGCCGTGTCCACCTTCGTCCTGACAGATCCTCCCCAGATGCGGACCTTGCCCGCACCCTTGTCGCTCAGGGAGTTGATATCCGACGCCAGGACCGTGCCGCCGTCGATGAGGATCTCGGCGTCGTCCGTTACGGTCCCTCCGTAGCCGATGCTGCCAGCGTAGACGCGGCCGCCTCCGATCTCGATCTCGCAGTCCACATCGCCGTAACAGGAACCAATGTCTCCCGTATGGACGGTTCCTCCGGTGATGGAGATCTTCCCGCGCAGATCGGCGTGATCGCCGGCTCCGATGCCAACCCAGTAGTTGCCATCAGCATAGGCCGTCACGTCGCCGCCCGAGATCGTGATGGGGCCGACCTGTCCCGCCTCCCAGTTCTGGACGCTTCCCGCAGCCCCGATGCCTGCAGCATGTTTGCCACCGTATGCATCGACGGTGCCTCCGGAGATCCAGATCGAATCGACGTTGCCGCCATTGCCGGTATTCCAGGGAGTTCCCGAGCCGATGCCAGCTCCCCATGCCGGAGCATATCCTCGGACCGTTCCGCCGAGAATCGTGATGGAGTGGGCATGGCCATCAGCAGCTGACCCGATGCCTGCTCCCGCAAGGCCGTAATTGTAGGTATAGAATTGCCTGTCCTTCTCATCCCAATAGTCGTAGGAGTCCTGGTAGCCGTCACCATGGCCCGTGACATCGCAGCCATCCTCGAACACAAGCTCTCCGCTGTCGCTCTCGCTGCCGGAAAACGTCTTCCCGTCGGACGAGCCGCCGATTCCCGCACAGGGGCCGCCTCCGTCACCACCCCAAGCCTCGATATAGGCACCAGCGGCAAAGGTCGCATGTGCGCTTCCCTGCACCTCGATGCCTGCTGCGGCATGCGGTCCATTGAGGGTACTCTTCTCGCTCGCCGGATCTCCCCGGAACGTGACGTGCGAGCTGTCAGTCACCGCGATGGGTGCCATATCGTTCTGGCCATCAGCAAGCTGCCTGTTATCAATATGGACACCATTGAGCCAGATGTAGACCTCCTCGGAGGACGAGGAGTCGACCTTGATCTGCACGTTGGAGGCGCTTCCCGTGAACGTGTAGGTGCCGCCGCGCTTGATGTTGTAGACATTCAGGACGGAAGCGTCCGAAGCTTCTGCTGTAAGGTCAATCGTGTCGCCGCCATACAGGTCCCTCGACACCTCTTTCGCCTTTGTCGAGGCCAGCATGGCCGTGCCTGTGCTCGCGTGGGCGGCAAGGGCCGCCTCCTTCACCTGAGCCCTTGCGATATCCTGCCTGATGTTCGTGACCGCCGTATCCGGCAGCATGTCTTCGAGCAGGCTCTCGGAGAGCGATGTGCCACTTCCGGAAGGCGATGAGGCCGCATTGCCGCCCAAGGCGTTGGTTCCGCTCTCGGCAAAAGCAACCGTTGCACCGCCGCCCAGGACGAGCGTGCCGGCAAGGATGGCTGCAAGCGTTCCCGTCATCCAGCGGCCTCTCGTGCCCCCGGAACCCTTGGGCAAGCTCATGCGCGAAATGTCTTGACGCTTCATGATGGGCTTCCCTTCTTATCGTGCACGGCCAGCCTTCTGAATCAAAGGGTGCCATGCACAGCTGCCGCAAGTATCAAGGGCAAGGTACCGCGACCTGAAAGCGCACACATCATCCCGAAGTATGAGACCTGTCCGGTGCCCGGCTGCAGCTCTGGCACAGCACCAGAAAAAGGGCCCGTCGGATGTCCGCCGGGCCCCGGGTCTTGCAGCATGTATCTTGCTAGATGTGCCTGCGACGCAGGAGGCATGCCACCGTAATGGCACCAGCACCTGCGGCAAGCACCGCCAATGCGACAGCTGTATCGACCGTTTCGCCTGTCATGGGAAGGGAGGATGCAGATGACACGGAAGCCTTGCCCGATGCATCTGCCTTCTCCGTAGAGCCGGATGCACCCGACGTGCTTGCTCCCGTCGCGTCAAAGACAGGCTGCGCCGCGTCCGCATCCTCGGTCTCGGTCACCTTCAGGATGCCTGCCAGCTTGGTCACATTGGGGAAATACGTAGTCACATCGTTTCCTGCAGCATCATAGATGGCAAACGAGGCAATGGTGCTCTCGGAGCTGCCGACATCTGTCTGAGAGCCAGCAACCTCGGCCTTGAGCGTGAAGCCCCGGGGCAGGCCCGACACCTTGTAGCCACCAGACAGCCGAAGCGGCGTTCCGTCATGCCGCTTGGTGCCGGAAGGTGCGCTCACCGTGATGGCAGCCGTGTTGGGCTCCACCGTGAGCGTGCCCAGGTACGGATCTACCTCGTAGTTGGACTCCTTCGCCGACCCCCATGCAACATCGAACGTGTTGTCGCTCGAGCCTACCTCGGTCTGCAATCCTGTCATCGTGAGTGTGGCGGTCTCCCCCTTCACGAGCCCCTGCATGGAGCCACCTGCCGTGAGCGGCTCTCCGTCATACTGCTTCCTGGCAGAGTACGTGGCGACCGTCAGCGTGCGCGGCGTGACCTCCAGGGTGCCCAGGTCCTGATAGACGATATAGTTGGATGCCTTTGCCGTGCCCCATGAGATCTCATAGCTGTTGTAGATGGCATCTGCATCGGTCAGAGATCCCGTCGCCTTCGCTGTTGCCGTCTCGCCGGCGACGAGCCCTTCAAGCGTGGTGCCACTATCTGCGGTGAGCGGCGTTCCATCGTAGGCCTTGCTCGCGCTGGGGGTCCACACCATGAGCTCGGCCGGTGCAATGGTGTAGGTGGCTGTCACAGTGCCGCTGTAGTTGCCTGTGCCTGCAAACGTGACCGTCACCGTGCCGGCATCAGTGGTGCTGCCGACCGTAGATACGGAGTAGTCCTCGTCAGCTGCAAGCGTGCTGCCTGCATCGCTCAGCACATACGCCGAAGGCCCATGTGCCGTTCCGTCGTAGGTGTAGTCGCTTCCGCCCATCACAGCGATCCTCGTGGCATCGGTGAGCTTCTCTGGGTAGACGGTCAGATCTCCCTTCCTGAACTCCACATCGTAGTTGGCGGATGCGCCGCCCTGCGCGGAGATGGCGCCAACGTATGCTGCTACCGCACCATCATCCCCATAGTGCACCGGGATGGAGGCAAAGTCTGCCGTGCCTGTCACGTCAGCATCGATTGCAAGCACCGGCTTCTCCTGGAACACCGTGTCCTTGGTATCGAGCGCCGCCAGGCCGCCATCGAGAGGCTGTGCGCCCTCGTCGTAGCTCCAGCCGATCTCAGGCGCCGCACCGCCGTATACACCCCATGCATCGTCCAGGACCACGACCAGCTTGCGCTTTGCCACATTGAGACGGTAGGCAGTGCTGTAGGAGACATCGTAGTCACGCGAGAAGAAGCCTTCATGCGCGACCCCATCGACGCTGAAGGAGCCCGGAACCTGCACGGCAGGCACATCGAACATGCCGGCCTGCGCCGCCGCATCGACCTCGCCAGCCGCAAGCGAGCCGGCAAAGCCGTCGTTCCAGTCCGGTGCCGTGGCAGTCCAGCTCACGCCGCCGTCATAGCTGAAGAGGAGGCCCGAAGCGAGCCCGTCGAGGCTGCCGTAGGTGGCGCTCGTCACGGGGCTGCCATCTTCGGCAGCAGCATAGGGTGCCACCACAAGCGGAGCCTTGTCTACCGTGACCGTCACGTACGACACGGCATCCAGATAGGTCCTGGCTGCAGAGCCGTCCTGGAGGGTCACCTTGATGGTAGCTGTGCCCGCATGGTTGACCGTGACCACACCATTTGTATCGACCGTCACCGTGGCACCAGCAGGCGTGCCATCAGCTTTGGCAAAGGTGGAGTAGGAGTCAGCTGCCACCTTGTAGGTCCACTTATCGGTTGCACCGACAGGGCTGTCCGTGGCCATATCGAGCGAGAAGGTCTGGCCCTTCTCATACACGACCCTTCGGGAAGCATCCCCTGTCACCGTGCGCGCACTCAGATCCGAGAAGCCCGTGAGCGTCCCCTCGGACGGGGCGTAGTTGGAGCTGCCTTCGTAGGTGGCTGTGACCTGGTAGGTGCCGGGGGTCACGCCGTCGCCGGGGAGGGTGAAGGTGGCCCTGCCGCTGGCGTCTACCGGAGCGGAGCCGAGCACGTTGGAAAGGCCGTTGGTCGTGTTCACGAACGTGACCGTTCCTTCTGACTCGCCAGGCAAAAAGCCGCCCACCTGGGCCGTAAGCGTCCAGCCCGAAACCGTGGTGCCATCGGAGTTGCGGGTGGCAGACACGCTCGTAGCAGTGGCAGCCTTGAGGATATCGAATTCCTGCGATGTGCTCCAGGCACCGAAGGAATCGGTCGCGGCCACAGCGGCCGTCACACGGTAGTGGCCGACGTTGGTGGCGCTTGCCACATTCTTCCAGCTGCCATCCACGAGCTCCTCGAGCGTCACGGTGAGCTGGCCATCGGAGTTGGTCGTTACCTGGGACCTTGCGCTATCCGGAGTGATAGCGGCACCGTCATAGGGCTTCGTGAGGTCGGCAATCGCAAGGTCAGGACGTGCCTGGATCACTCCCTGGTAGGTCGCTCCGCCCGTGTGTGCCCAGTAGCCCTTGGTATCCTTGTCCATCTCGGCGTGAACCGTAAAGGCTCCCGTAGCATCGGCGGCAGCGCTTATCTGCGCCTGGGAATAGGGGCTCAGGGTCGTATACCAGTCCACCTTCACGTCGCCCGTGGATGTGTAGACCCAGGGCATTCTCGAATAGTAGGGACCGCGTGGGTCTTCCACGAGCAGCGGATCAGAGTCTTCCAGATACACCATCGCCGTGCCGCCCGCCACAAGCGGGTCGCCATGGATTCCCAGTTCATGGCTGTCCATCTTGAGGTAGCCGGGGTTCTTGATGTCTCCGGTCTCCGTGCGCTTGTCGTGATACTCGTACGTCGTGCCGTTCTGGACGACGCTCACCCTGTTCTCGTCGGACATCTGCGAGGCGGACGGAAGGTACACGTAGACATAGCCGTTGGAGTCGGGCTGGACGTTTCCGGCGGAAAAGTCACTGTTGCTTGTCAGGTACGTCACGACGGCGGTGGGGTCCGGAACGGGAAGCTCGATCCAGTAGACGCTCTGCCCCGATTCGTTGTAGATGCCGTCCCCGAGATTGGTGGGAACCAGGCCGCCGACAATCGTGATGCGGAAATCGGAATCCTTGCTGACGGAATCGACGTAGACAGTGCCGCCGCTAATCTTGAGAAAAGATCCCTTGTCCGCAGAGCCCGATGCGCCGAAGCCCATGCCCACAGAGCCGCCGGAGGCTTTCACCGTACCAGCGGTGATGGAGATGCCCCGGTTCTCCTTGAGGGTGCCGCTCGCGCCGGTGCCGATGGCAGCAGCATCCTTGCCGGCGCTGGCAGTGACCGTGCCGCCGCTGATCGTGACGCTGCCATCCAGATCGCCATCATTTCCGGTGCCGATGCCCGAAGCATTGGTGCCGCCGGTCGCAGTGATGGTGCCAGACAGGATATTGATGTCAGCCTGGACGTTTCCGCCATTGCCGCTGCCGCTCTTGCTGCCAGATCCGATGCCAGCAGCATTGGGTCCGCCCGTCGCCGTGATGGTGCCGCCGTAGATGACGATCTTTCCGGACACGCCGTCAAAGCCCGAGCCGATGCCCGCTCCGCCATTCATGTACTTGCCATACGAGCTGTCGCCGATGCCCTGGGCACCGGTAGCCTCGATGGTGCAGCCATCCTCGAAGACGAGGGTGCCGGAATCCGAGTGGCCTGATCCAGCCCCGCCGATGCCTGCCGCCCTCAGGCCCTTGACCTGTCCATTCAGCGTGAAGCAGCCGCCCTGGGCGACGATATTCGCATCCGATGCAAACATGGCTGTGGCGTCATGGTTAACGTAGACGCCAGCCCCTCCGTCATCGCTGTCTGCATCCTCTGCACCGCCGATCAGCGTGCTCTTCGAGCCGTTCGCGGAGTGGATCTCCACATTGGAGTCCCCCTCGATGCTCACAGCAGAAAGGTTTCGGTTCGTGTTGTCGATGGTCACCCCATCCAGCCAGATGATCACCTTGCTGGAGGAGGATGCGTCGACCTTGATCTGCACATTCGCAGGCGTGGCAGTGCCTGACTGCACAAAATGGTACGTGCCCGCATTCTTGATCTTGAGGATCTGCGTCTTGCTGCTGCCATTGTAGTGCGAGAGGTCGTACGTCCCGCCGTCGATCAGATCTGTCGTGGTGGAGGAAGACCCCACCATGGTAGCCGCTAGATCGCTTTCCTCTGCACGTGCCGTTGTCGCTCCGCCCAGGACGAGCGCTGTGCCCGCACCGAACGCGAGCGTGCAGGCAAGCATGCCCGCAGCTGCAGTCCTTCCCCATCTGGCGCCCGCAGGCCCTCTGGAAGGCTTGGTCCCCCGCTTATCGTGATACTTCATGCTGATATCCCTTCTCGGCATGCGCACCATGCGTCCATCCGGACGCGGCGCAGGTATCGCATTTTTCAGAGAGGATATCGCCGGCAATCTGCTTGCGCGTCATTCCAAAGTATGAGGCCCTTCGGGAAGCGTGCAAGAACCTGACAAGTAGCCAGAGGCTCAGGCACGAATGGCAAGCAGGGTCTGAGGTCCAGGCAAGAGCGGCATCTCGCTGCAGCCCTTGAGCATCAGGAGCAGAGAGGGCTCAGCGAGCGGCCTCTTTCTCCTTCAGGAAGTCGATGTACTCATCGCCCCATTCCTCTATAGCATCGAGGACCTTCTGGAACTTCTTCCCGATCGGCGTGAGCGCATATTCGACGGATACGACACCGTCCGTCTTCACGGTGCGGCTGACCATACCCTCCTTTTCGAGCGCCTTGAGCTGGTTCGAGAGGGTGCCCTGGGCTATCTCTATCCTGCGCAGGAGCTCGTTGAAGCGCAGCGGCCCTCCCGAGAGCTGATAGAGAATCAGGATGGCCCACTTTCCTTGGATCACGGTCTGTGTCGTGACATAGGGGCAGATGCCGAAAAGCTCCTTCCCTTGCCGCCTCGTTATCTCTTCTGCCTGTCCGACGTCCATGCCGTTTCCTTTCCCTGCATCCATCTGAGGCAGCCAGTCACCTCAAAGCGACCTGGTCACCAGAAAAATCCTGATTGACGGCTTCTTGCTGTTTCGTATTCTGATGTTAGTTCAAGTTTCTGACCTAGTCCAGAACCTGGCACACTTCACCGCATCGAAACCACTTTAGAGAGGGAGCCAACATGAGCATCTATGAATACACCAAGGGCAGGAAGGTCGACGTCGACTATGAGACCGGCTACCACTTCGTGATCGAGTACCTGAGCAAGGACGAGCTTGCCTGAACCGCTCTCTCCAAGACGGCAGAGGGGGCACCTGACCACGAGACAGAACCCTATTCGTCGCTCGAGATCGGCTCGGGCCGCTACATGGTCAACTGGATCGAGGAGTCCGGACTCGTCGTCTCACAGGTCGCCGACTTCGCTGAGGGCAAAGTGTATGCATTCATGACATGGCCAGACGAGAGCGAACGCGGCAAGCGCGCCAAGCTCCTGCACAAGGGCACGCTCAAGTTCGTCGACTGATGCGAGATCGCTGAAAGGAGCACTGCCATGACCAAGACCCTATCCGCCGGTCCGTTCACCATCACCGTCTTCGACACGGACGACAGCAGCTTCAACGTCACCGCCGTCGTCCTCCAGAAGGGCGCAGAAGCCTATCTCGTGAACGCCGGCTTCGCAAAGGCCACCGCGCTGAAGATCGTCTCCTTCCTCAAGGATGAGAAGCTTGAGCTCAAGGGCGCCTTCGTCCTGCACGGCGACCCCGACTACTACTTCGGAATGGAGCAGATCCTGCGCTCCTTCCCCGAGGTCGAGATCCTCTCGACGGCCGAGACGCAGAAGCACATAGCCGAGACCGTTATCGGCAAGCTTGCCGTCTGGAACGGTGCGCTCGGCGACCAAGCACCGGTAAACGTCGTGCTGCCGAAGGCAATCTCGGACGAGACGCTCGATATCCTCGGCACCGAGTTCGCTCTCGTCGGAGACGATGCATCCCGCACGAATCTCTTCGATAGTGCAGATAGCCTGCTTGTCGGCGGCATCGATACCTTCAACGAGCTGCACATCTTCCTGGCTGACACCGGAACCGCAGAGGCGCTCGAGGCATGGGCTGCACGCCTCGAGTCCCTCCAGTCCCTTGCCCCGGCTGTCGTGATTCCAAGCCACGCCGACCTCAACGGCTCGTTTGACGGCAAGGCGCTGTCCGCCACAAAGGACTACCTGCTCAAAGCCGCAAATGCCACCAAGGCTTCTTCGACGTCCGAGGAGCTTGCCGCGTCCCTCAGGGAAGCCTATCCGGACTACATCAACACCGGCGTCATCGACCTCGGCGCAAAGGTCCTGACCGGCGAGATCCAGTGGGGCTGATCATGCTGAAGCTCATCGCCTCAAACCATATCAAGGAAGACGCACGTGAAGAGTTCCTGTCTCTGGCAAAGGAGCTCATCGCCAAGTCCCGCGCCGAAGAGGGCAATGTCTCCTACACCATCAACGTCAGCCTCGACGACCCCTGCCTCTTCACGTTCGTAGAGGTCTGGAAGGACCAGGCAGCATTCGACACGCACAGCCAGTCCAAGCACTTCGTGTGCATCTTCCCGAAGGTCTCCGAGCTCTCCGACAGCGCGACGCCTCCGACCTTCTATCAGGAGCTTGAGGCCTAGACCGGACCATAGCTCCTGGACCCATTGCACTGCTCAGGCGGGCGGAGCCTCTGGGCGCCGCCCCATACAGAAGAAAGGGACGCATATGTCCGACACCCGAAAGATCGCCGTCGTCGCATCCAATGGCCGCAACGGCCAGCTCATCGTGAAAGAAGCCGTAGAGCGCGGCTTCGACGTCACCGGATTTGCCAGAAGTGCCAGCAAGTCCGTCTCGCAGCACTTTGTCCAGAAGGACATCATGGATCTGACTGCAGAAGACCTCGCAAGCTTCGAGGCTGTGGTCGACGCCTTCGGCGCCTGGAAGCTCGAGTCCCTGCCGCTCCACACCACCACCTCGCAGCACCTGGCAGATATCCTCTCCGGCACCGACACCCGTCTCCTCATCGTCGGCGGCGCAGGATCGCTCTACGTCGACCCCGAGCACACGACCCAGCTCTACCAGACCCCGGACTTCCCCGAGGCCTACGTGCCCACGGCGTCCGCCCAGGCAGACGAGCTTGCAGAGCTCAGGAAGCGCAGCGACGTGAAGTGGACCTTCGTCTCCCCTGCCGCAGACTTCCAGGCAGACGGCGAGCGCACCGGAGCCTATATCCTCGCCGGCGAGGAGCTCACGACGAACGACCGTGGCGAGTCCGTCATCAGCTATGCCGACTTCGCAATCGCGATGGTCGACGAGATCGAGCATGGCGACCACATCCAGCAGCGCATCTCCGTCGTCCGCAAGTAGTAGGCTCACCGCCAGCCATACTCAATGGCCTGCGCAAGCAATCGCGCGCCTTAAAAGAACACGCGCCCGCCTGGCCGTAGCCATGCGGGCGCGTGTGCGCGTTGAGCTATGTCGCGAGGGTGTCTGCGACAAGTCCTAGACGCGGGCGACGAACTTGCCGTCGCGGGTGTCGACCTTGATCTTCTCGCCCTCGTTGAGATACATCGGGACCTGGATAGTAGCACCGGTCTCGATGGTGGCAGGCTTGGTGCCGCCCTGGACGGTGTCACCCTTGAAGCCAGGGTCGGTCTTGGTGATCTCGACCTCAATGAAGGTAGGCGGCTGCACCGCGTACAGGACGTCGTTCGCGTACTGCAGCAGGCAGGTGTCGTTCTCCTTCAGGTACTTGTCGTTGTCGCCGATGAGCTCCTTCTCCACGGGGATCTGCTCGTAGGTCTCCGTGTCCATGAACCAGTAGGAGTCGCCGTCGTTGTAGAGGTACTGCATCTCGCGGGTGCGCATGTCGACGCTCTCGAACTTCGCGGACTGCTGGAAGTTCTCCTCGTTCACGCGGCCGGTGCGGATGTCGCGGTACTTGGTGCGGACATAGGTGTTACCCTTGCCGGGCTTGACGTGCTGGGCCTCCAGAATCACGCAGTCCTTGCCCTTGATGTTTACGCCAAGGCCAGCCTTGAGGTCATTGATGGAAAGTGTAGCCACGAAAAGGTCTCCTTCTCCCGCGCCCGGATACACCGGGCATTTTCGTACAAGGAAATAGTATAGACGCCTCGCGACGGTAGCGTGGCCCGCCTTGGCCATCTCCCAAAAGCGTGCAAATAGAGGGATGCAGACAGCTGCATGTCTGTCAGACCGTAGCGTCAGGAGGAGGTGTTTTTCTTACGCCAGGTGTCTGCTGGACCTTTCGGTCATGAGGAACATCACGACCACAAACGCGATCAGGTAGGCGGGGTAGATCCCAAGCCCCAGGGCATCGGACAGCATTCCAAAGATTTTCGGCCCAAACGTGCTCCCCACGTAGGCGCAGGCCATCTCGATGCCCGTCAGCGACTGGGAGTTTTCGGCACCGAAGCGCGCGGGCGTGGAGTGGATGATGGACGGGTAGATGGGGGCGCATCCCAGGCCGATGCAGACGAGGCCAATAAACGACAGCGTCTCCACGTGCGGAACCAGACACAGGATGCCGGCGAGGGCGATGCCCTCCCCCACACGGATCATGTTCTGGTCGCCCAGCCTCTCCGATACGAAGCCCGAGATGGCCCTACCTGCCGTGATGCCCAGGTAGAACAGCGAGGCCAACGACGCAGCCGTCTCCGCAGCGACCGAGCGCTCCGCGACCATCCAGCTGGCTGCCCACAGACCCGTGGAGGTTTCTAGGGCGCAGTAGCAAAAGAACGCAATCAGAATCGAGGCGGCACCAGGCAGCCTGACGGCGTCTTTCAGCGGTACGACGTTGCGCGTCTCCTCTGCCCGTGCATCCCTCTGGCCCTTCCAAAGCGGCAGCGACAGAAACACGACCGCGCTCAGCACAATCTGGATGATGCCGATGATGCGATACCCCGCCTGCCAGGAGGCGTGCTGGATGGCCACGCCCATGATGACGGGACCGGTGCTGGTGCCGATTCCCCACATGCAGTGCAGCCACGACATGTGCCGCGCTTTGAAATGAAGGCTCACATAGTTGTTCAGGGCGGCGTCCACGGCACCTGCGCCCAGGCCGTACGGGATGCACCACAGCACCAGATGCCAGTATACGGTGCTGGCAGAGAATCCAAACAGCGCCACCGCCGTCGTGAGGACGGAGACGGCGGTCACCTTGCCGGTGCCAAACGCGTGAATCATGCGGTCGGACAGCAAAGACGAGACGATGGTGCAGATGCTGATGATCATGGCCAGCGTGCCCGCGTCCGACACCGTGGCGTGCATGCCCGCATACATCACGGGCCACGCGCTCCCCAGAAGCGAGTCCGGCAGGCCCAGCGATATGAACGACAGATATATAACTGCAAGCAGCAGCGAAACCATTGCACTCCTTCATGACGCGTGACCAGGGGACGGAGGTTTGTTCACGCCGCGCACTCTAGTCCTCGATCTTGTGGAACACCGGCTCCATGTGGTCGAAGGTACAGAACTCCGTGAGGCCAATCTCGTCGCGCACGATCCTGCGCGCGTCGGCAAAGTGGTCGCCCAGAAACGCCGTCTTGTGGGCGTCGGAACCGAACGTGAAGACCTTGCCGCCCAGGTCCTTGTACAGCCGCAAGATCTCCTTCGACGGCTGGGTGTCTGCCAGGCCGTAGTGCCAGGAGGACGTGTTTATCTCTATGCCCTTGCCGTCGCGAATGGCCAGCTTCAAAATCTCGGCAACCTGGTCCTTCACCTTGTCAAACGGATAGGGACCTGCCGGGTCGTAGCGCGCCAAAAGGTCCAGGTGCGCCAGCACGGAGTAGTCCTTGAACTGCTGCTGGACCTTGTATATCTCGTCGTAGTAGGCGTAGTTGTATTCTGCCTGCGTCCTACCGTGGAAGTACTCGCCGGTCCAGAACTCCTGGTTGTCCACCTGGTGCATGGACAGCAGGATGAAGTCCAGTTCGTCGCTATACGTTGAGAAGAGCTTGCGGTAGTCGTCGAGGGTGCGGGTCTGGATGCCGAACTCCAGGCCTGCCTTTACGCTGACCCTTCCGGCATACGCCTGCTGCATCCGATGGATCTTTTCGAAGTACCTGGGGTAGTCGACGTTGGCCAGCGGCTCCTGGTCGTCCGCGGAGGAGTTCACGCCGTCGCCGCCTCGGTACGTGATGCCCCTGGGGTCGTCCCAGTCGCGCTTTATGCCGTAGTCCACGTGGTCGGTGAAGCACAGCTCGTCGAGACCTATCTGGATAGCACGCTCGACCTGGTTCTCCATCGGCTCGGTGGAGTCATCGGAGAACTCGCAGTGCAGATGGTAGTCAGCCTTCATTTCTGCTTGTCCTTTCTCGCTGGTGAACAGGGGGGGGGCGGAGGTTTGTTCAAGCACTCTTTTCACGATTTGGATTTTATCGTCACGTATATGCCTAAACTAGGAGTTATCAGCCACATATATAGGAGATTATCGCCAATGCTGCAGACATCGACTGACCAAACCGACGAGCACGGCAAGGAGCTGCTGGAGTACGGGACGCGCGAGTTCCCAGCGGCCTTCTTTTACGATGACCTGGACGTCGTTACCGTGCCCTGGCACTGGCACCAGGAGTTCGAGTTGACCTACATGGTCAGGGGGTCGCTTCACGTAAGGGCCGGCAGCGCCGCTTTCGATGCCACCGCGGGAGATGCCTACTTCGTCAACAGCTCCGTCCTGCACTCCGCTGAGCCACTGTGCCATGGCGCCATCCAAAAGGCGTGTGTCTTCAACGCCAGGCTGATTGCCAGCAGCGACTCGGCCATCTATCAGAAGTACGTGCTACCCCTGGCTGGCAGAGGCGACCTGCCCGGCTGCGTCATCCATACGGACAGTGACGACCAGGCGCGCGTCGTGCGCCTGGTCGAGCAGGCCTGGGACGCAGGTGCCACCAACGCGAAGCACCACGAGATCACGGTGCGAAACGCCTACACGGATGTCCTCGTCTGGCTTCTGGAGAGCGCACCCGCGACCGTGAGCGCGAACGATGTCAAGCGCTCGCACAAGGAGGAGCTCCGCCTTCGACAGATGCTCACCTATATTGAGGCGCACTACATGGACCCCATCCGACTGGAGGACATCGCCTACAGCGCCCACATCAGCACCAGCGAGTGCTTGCGCTGCTTCCGCACACTCGCGGAATCGACGCCCATGCAGTACGTGACCCAGACTAGGCTCGCTAAGAGCACCGAGCTCCTCAGAAGCACAGACCTGACAGTGACCGAGATCGCGCAGATGTGCGGTTACCAGGACCCCAGCTACTTCACCAGAATGTTCAAGAAGCACAAGGGCACAACCCCAACGATGAACAGGGGACGGAGGAGTGTTCATACCGCGCGCACGAAGACATAGCGCACGTCAGACGAACGATCGGCATCAAAGCGATAGCCGCTCCAGTCGAATGCCTTTATCTGCTCCGGTTCGACGGCATGGATGCCAGCCATGAAACGCACCATCTCTCCCCTGGCCATCTTGGCGTACACGCCCTTCTGGACGACCTTGCCGCCCACCGGCTCGCCAAAGACGCACGTGACGAACCGGTCTCCCGGCTGCAGGTAGCGTTCCACGCATCTGGAGTATTCCTTCGACGCCAGGTTGATGATGACCCCGCTGTCGTCCCGTACCTCCCGGTACAGGCCGTCCCCCCAGAAGTCGTACAGATTCTTATATTGATCAACGGCTGCCTTTGCCTGCATTTCCAGGCGGTACGGCACCACGCCGTCCATGGGCTTCAGCACGCCATAAAAACCGGACAGGATGCGCAGGTGTTCCTGCACGTACTCGTACTGACCATCCTCGAACACCGTCGGTGCCATGTAGGTGTACTGGATGCCGTCAAAGGCCAGGATCGCCGGCGTGAGGTTCTGCCGCAGGTCCATGTGCGCAAACCGCTCACTGTTCTGCCGGGCAATCCCGTCATTGCATGCCCAGAGGACCTTCTGCTGCTCGTAGGTCAGGTCGCTGATCCATTCCTTCAGCCTCTGGGTTCGTTCCATGAACGCCGGGAGCTCTGTGCAGGAGAAGGAATCGGTGTCTATTCGCATCCGCTTCGCCGGAGAGATGATGATCCTCATGCCGGCTCACCTGAGTTCCACGCGGGATTCTCGACGGTCCGTACCTACGTCGGCGACACGCCGAAGCGCTCCCGAAACAGACGGTAGAAGTTGCTTGTGCCTTTGTAGCCCACCATTGCGGCAACCTTGGTCACGGGCAGCCTCGTGTCAGTCAGCAACTGGTACGCGCGTTGCATGCGCTGCTCGCAAACCAGCTGGCTGAAGGTTTTCCCGCACTGCTCGTGCAACAGGCCCGAGAGGTACGTAGGGTTGTACGAGAAGCGCTCGGCCAGGCCGTGCAGCGTAACACTCTCGGGGTGTGCAGCGATTTCGGTCAACAGCAGACCCACCAGCTCGTCGGGACTTCTGCGGTCGCTCTGCTCGCGTATGGCAGGGCTCGCCAAGGCGATGCAGGAAGATGCCAGCCCCTCTATGGCCAGCTCCCATTCCTGTCTGCGCTCGGCATAGGCCACCACCATGATTGAGAAGATCTCCTGAAGCATCAGAAGATCCACCTCGTTTTGCTTGGCAATCTCGGTTGTACCCGTTTGTCCTGGCCCCAGATACTCGACGAAGGTGTCGAGAAACTCGGACGAACTGAGCGCCAGCGCCAAGAGCACACGGTCGAGTTGTTCCCTGCGCAGAAATGCGCACACCATGATGTCATCCGGCCATGGTTCGCGATCCAGCAGCGGTCGCGTGGGTTCTTGGGCGTCGAACGTAGTCATAAGCACGTAAAACGCACTCACAGCCGGAATCTTTGGCACCTCGTTCAAACGGTACGCCACGAACAGTGTGCTTGAGCCCGGCTCCAAGTGCCGCGGCGATACCGCCAGCAACGTATCGAGCGCACTTCTCAACCTTTGGTCGTCCATGGTGTCCTTTCACGTGAACAGAGGACGGAGGTCCGTTCATCCTAGCGAGCGAACGAACCTCCGTCCTCTGTTCACCCAATACGCCAAATTTTCTGGTATCTCGGCTGGGTGTTCAGGTGCGTTGACCTACAGCCAGCTGCCCTTCCGCAGCAGTGTAGCTTTGGAATCGTCAGAGCACAAACAACAAAGTTTCAATCATCGTCGGGAGGTCATTCATATGGACAACCAGGTCCAAAAGAGCTCACCAGGCCATGATGCCCTTGTGCGCGAGCTGTGGGGCAGCCTATTTCGTGGCAACCGCCTGCTGTTCTGCGCAAACGTGGCTCTTTACCTGACACAAGCCATCGTGACGCTGGTCTTCGCATATGCGCTCAAACTGGCATTTGACGCCGTGGCGGCAGGGTCCCTTGCGCTTCTTGCCCAGGCGGGGCAGGACGTCGCGATGTTGGTGGCCCTGGAGTTGGCGACCGAACTCGCCATGCGTGCCTCCCTGCCAGCATTTCTTTGCCGTGCGGTCAGCGAGTACCGCAACGTCGCCTTTGACCGGCTGTTGTGCAAAGGCATCGGAGCCTTCGACGCGGGTGGTGCTAGCGCCTACGAGTCGGCACTCACCAACGACGTGACCACTATCGAGACAACCTATCTTGAGAAACTGTTCACGATGGTCACGGAGCTGGTGTCATTGGTGGGCTCCGTCACCATGCTGCTGTTCCAAAGCGTGCCTCTGGCGGCGGTCGCCATCGTATCGGCGCTGGTACCGCTGCTGATTGGCCTGGCGTCCGGCAACAGGCTTTCGCAGCGCCAACGCACGGTCTCCGACTCGACGGGGCGCTTTGTGGCCGTAGTGCATGACCTGGTCTCCGGCTTTCCCCTAATAAAGAGCTTTCGCGCCGAAGACGCGGCACGCCAGCGCTTCGGCGCGGCCAACGACGCCCTCGAGGCCAGTAAGCGCCTGCGTCGTCGCACCGAGAAGGGCATCTTTGCCCTGGCCATAACCGCACAGAGCATCTCGCAGCTGGCCGTGATGTTCTTTGGCGCATGGCTGGCCCTGTCAGGAGGCGGCATTACCGTGGGCGGCATCCTCATGGCGACGCAGCTTATGAACAGCATCGCCCAGCCCATCCAGGACCTGCCGTCCATCTTTGCCGCCCGCAAAGCATCGCTGGGCTTGGTGGACAAGCTGGCAGACATGCTGGGCGCGGCTCATGAGCGTACCGGCGGCAATTCCCTGCCTGCCACTCTGTCCCAGGGCATCCAACTGTCGGGCGTGACCTTTGGCTACGAGGAGGGACATCCCGTCCTGTCCGATCTGAGCGCACAGTTTGGCACCGGCGGCTGCTACGCGGTGGTTGGAGCCTCGGGCAGTGGCAAATCGACACTGCTGTCGCTCCTCATGGGTGTTCATCTTGATTACGCAGGGTCGATTGCCTTCGACGGGCACGAGCTGCGTGACGTCAGCCTGGAGTCGCTCTACCGAACCGTCTCGTTGGTGCGGCAAGACACGTTCCTCTTTGATGCGACATTGCGCCAAAACATCACTATGTTCGCCCCGGTGTCGCAGGAGGCTCTGGATTCCGTCGTGCACCAGGCAGGCCTGGACGACTTTGTGGCCCAGCACGGCCTGGACTATCCATGCGACGAGGGAGGCTCGAACCTTTCGGGCGGCGAGCGACAGCGGGCATGCATTGCACGTAGCCTGCTGCATGGCTCAAAGGTGCTGCTCTTTGACGAGGCGACGTCGGCCCTGGACCAAAAGACCGCCGATCAGGTCACCCATTCGGTGCTGGGCCTGACCAATACTACGCGAATCATGGTGACGCATCGTCTGGATGCAGGCCAACTGCGCCAATTTGATGGCATCCTCGTGCTGCGTGACGGTCGCGTGTGCGAGAAGGGCACCTTCCAAGAGCTCATGTCCCTCCCTGACGGCTACTTCCGCACCCTCTACACTCTCGGCCAATGAACAGGGGACGGAGGAATTTTCACGTCCCCCCGTTCACCCACAGCGGCGGCGCCCGTCTAGCATGACGGGCGCCGCTTCACGTGCGGAAGGTCCTTCTGTACCTATCCCACGAACGACGGCTGGTGAACGATGCTCCGTCCCTTGTTCATGCGACGCAGGACGTAGAGAACAGAGAGTGCCAGGACGAACACCACGCCGGCGCAGGCGGCAGATGTAGACCGTCAGGGCGTTCTCCTCGACGTAGGCGCCCGAGTCCTCCCACAGGGCCTCGCGCATCATGTCACGCGTCACGATGCCACTGGCGTTGCTGGCAAACAGCAGCAGCAGCCGGTACTCGACTGCCGAGAGGTCCAGCTCGCGACCAGCATTCGTCGCGCGGGCGCGCACGGGGTCCACGGCAACGTCGCCCAGATGCAGGACGCGCATGGCAGGCTGCGAGCGTCGCAGCACGGTGCGGATGCGCGCCAGCAGCTCGCGCGGCCTGAAGGGCTTCGCGACGTAGTCGTCGGCACCCATCGACAGGCCTGCCACGGTGTTGAACTCGTCGTCCGACGCGGTCAAGAAGATCACCGGCAGCTGCGGACGATGTCCGCGTTGTCCTCGACCAAAAGTATCCGCATGGCGCCTCCCCGGTTGCGCGCTGCCCATGCTCGTAGATTACCGCATCACGTATGCTGCGCCATCACATGCCCGCCGGAGCGCTGCTCAGGTCCCTGCAGGGTACATGCTGCAGGACAGCCTGGCATTTCTCGTCGGCTCACCCCAGCCAGCGCCGCACGTGCTCGCTTCCGTCAATCCAACATAACGGAAGTGAATTTCGTTTCACTTCCGTTAGAGTGTATGTAGTGAAGTGAACTACGGTGAAAGGACATGCATGTGGCCCGCCATCACTTTTGAGAGCTGCCGGTAGGAGCGAGATTTCGATGAGCTCTCGCTGGTACCGAAGAGCCGCTGACGTAAGATATTGCCCACGTATCAGGCAGCCATCCCTCTTGACATAGCAACGAGGGATGTAAACCTGTCAGCCTCCATTCGTAGGAGGTTGACGGAAGTCGAATCCATTGTCATTCGTTTCGACCAGACGCAGGCATCGCGTGGATTCGACCTACCCGCGCTTCTTCTGCGAAGCGAATCTTCCTCGAGCTCTCAAATAGAGCACCTCACATCAAGCGTCCGCAACGTCGCCCTTGCGGAGCTGACTCAGACAGCTCCTGACAATGCAAAGCTCGTTGCGGGAAATGTGGCAGCCATGAGACGGGCCATTTCCATCGGAAGCGACATAACAATTGAGACAATCTGCGACATCCATGACACCCTTATGCAAGACACAGCAGAAGCATCTGGGTTGAGAGATGAGCAGGTCTGGATTGGCGGCACACCGTACAGCCCGCACGGCGCAGAGTATGTCCCCCCTTCTCCAGAGCGTGTCGGTGCTTGTTTGGAAGACCTTGTGAGGTTTTCCCAAAGGGAGGACCTTCCCCCCATCGCTAAAGCAGCCTTGTTCCACGCCCAGTTCGAGACGATTCACCCCTTCACGGACGGGAATGGTCGAACGGGCAGGGCTCTGCTGCATTGCATGCTAGCGTCGGACGAGGTCTTGCTCCATTCGACCCTTCCAACCTCCGCGGGCCTTCTGCATGACGTAGAGCCGTACATGAACTCGCTCGCCGCATACCACGACGGCGACTACGAACCCATCATCGAAAGGGTTGCTGATGCTCTAGAGCTTGCCACGGTCATCGGACAACGCATCGCAGATGACGTAGAGGAGGTGTTAGACAGGTGGGAGCAATCGAACTCCGACAGAGCAGGATCCGCGTCGCATCAGCTGTCTGCACTTCTTGTGATGCAGCCTGTCGTTAATGTCTCATATGTGGCTACCCATCTGGGCATCAGCGACCGTGCCGCCAGAAATCTAGTTAACGTTGCCTGCGAGCGCGGAATTCTCACACGCATGGGCACCGCACGTCGGGGCGTCTTCTACCAGGCCACAGAACTCATCGCCGTATTGGAGGAGGCCTCCAGCCTCCAGGGCATTCGTCGCATTGCTGCCAGATAATCCATGTGAGCAAGGGACGGAGGTTTGTTCATCCGTCCTATGCTCATCAATTGCCACTGTCCAGGCCAACGAACGAGTATCTTAGCCAAAGGATGCCGCGTTGGCTAAGATACTCAGGTCCTGGCTCGATTCCCCGCGATAGAACGGCTATACAAAGTGGCCGGACCCAGGCGCGCACGCGTGCTTGGGTCCGACTTCGTTACTCAAATAGATTGTCCGGCGAATACAGACAAGGCTGTTTGCGGCTACTTCTGCAGCCCGCTCTCCTCGGGAGGCAGGGGCTTCTTCAGCGCGGCCAGCACCAGGCAGCCCACGACGGCTCCGGCAGCAAGCGCTACCAGGTAGAACACCGGGTTCGTGATAACCGCGATGACCCAGGCGCCGCCGTGAGGGGCGGGCGAGGCGCAGCCAAAGGCCATGGACAGGCCACCGGCGGTTGCCGAGCCGGCGATGCAGGCGGGAATCACGCGCAGCGGGTCGGCGGCAGCGTACGGGATGGCGCCCTCGGTGATGAACGACAGGCCCATGATGTAGTTCACGACGCCGCTCTTGCGCTCGGCGGGGGTCCAGCGGTTCTTAAAGAAGGTCGTGCAAAGGGCGATCGCCAGCGGGGGCACCATGCCACCGGCCATGACGGCAGCCATGATCATGTTGCCCTGCAGGGTCTGCTCGGTCAGCGCGGCGGTGCCAAAGACGTAGGCAGCCTTGTTGATGGGGCCACCCATGTCGGTGGCCTGCATGCCGGCCACGAGCACGCCCAGAAGCACCATGCTGACGCCGCTCATGCCGTTCAGCATGCCGGTGAGCGCCTGGTTGATCAGAGCCATCACAGGGTTGACGGCCATCATGATGAGGCTCACCAGGAACACGCCCAGAAGCGGGTACAGCAGGATGGGCTTGATGCCCTCCACGGACTCGGGCAGGTGCGAGAAGAGCTTCTTCAGCCCAACCACCACATAGCCTGCGACGAAGCCGGCCAGCAGCGCACCGAGGAAGCCGGCCGAGATGAGCGCGGACTGCGCGTCTGCGTCCATGGCGGTGTTGAGGTAGGCAAACGTGAAGCCCTGCTTCGCGATCCAGCCGCCCACAAAGCCGGGCGCCAGGCCGGGCCTGTCGGCGATGGACATGGCGATGTATCCGGCCAGGATGGGCAGCATGAAGTTGAACGCCTGGTTACCCGCCAGGTTGAAGAACGCGGCCAGCGGGGTGCTGTGGCCGTAGGCGCTGGTGCCCAGGCCGGGCTGGTCCAGCAGGAACGAGACGGCCATCAGGATGCCGCCGCCCACGACGAACGGGAGCATGTGGCTGACGCCGTTCATCAGGTGCTTGTAGACCTTGTGACCAGCGCTTTCGCTCTTGACGGCGACCTCCTTGGCCGCCGCGGCCTCAGGCTGGGCCTGGCCCTTCGCCTTCGCGGGCTTGGCACCGTACACGGGAGCCTTGCCCTGCAGGATGATGTTAATAAGATCTTCCGGGTTGCTGATGCCCTTTGAGACCGAGCAGCTGTACAGTGGCAGCCCCTTGAAGCGGTCAAGCTCGACGTTCTTGTCGGCCGCGATGATGACGCCCTTCACGCCCCTCAGGTCCTCGGGGGTGATGACGTTCTGCGCGCCACCAGCGCCCTGCGTCTCGACCTTTATGCGGACGCCCATCTTGTCCGCATGCATCTGCAGCGCCTCCGCCGCCATGTAGGTGTGGGCGATGCCGGTCGGGCAGGCGGTGATTGCTACGACGTCGTAGCCCGCGCCCCCGCTGGTTCCGGTGTCTGCCATGGTCGTGCTCCTCTCTGTGATTGGGGCTCTTGGGTCCCGTAGCAGGGGTTTATTGGCTCCTGTGCAAGGCATATAAGCCCTGGCGCAAGACCGATAACCCCGTTGCAAGGCCTCCCTGGCCCCGGTGCGAGGCTCCCCAGACCTCGCGGCATAAGCTTCCCCTAGGGCACGGCAGGGTCTTCCGCGTCCTTGATACCGAAGTAAGTTGGGTGGTGGGCCGGCCGATGCCGGTCCTTCTAGGTGGCTGCCGCCATTCCTTGCGGACGGTGGTCAGCGCTTCATGTATGGAAAGTTCTTCTTTATCTCAAGAAGGACAGTGGCGAATAATGGCCTCTACTCGAGCAATGGTTCCCCGCTCAGAAGAGTGACGGATGAACAATCCCCCGTCCCCTGCTCACGCGACGACGACGTTGTCGCGCTGGGACCATTCCTCGGGGACCTTGCCGGCCGTGACCAGCGTGGCCTCGTCCAGCTGGGCGTACGTGATCAGGCTCACGCGGCCCAGTTTGCTGGCGTCGGCCAGCACGCATCGTCGGCTGGTGTGCGCCAGGGCGGCGGCCTTCACCGCGGCCTCCTCTCGGTCCTGGACGGTGTAGCCTGCCTGGGGCGTAATGCCGTTGCAGCCAAAAAAGCCCAGGGTAAAGTGGTAGCGCGCGATGGCCTCCAGGGTGTCGGGTCCGGTGAGGGCAGCGGTCGCCGCGGTCAGGCGACCCCCCAGGACCGTGACGTCGACGCCCTTCGCCGCCAGCTTCATGGCGTGCTCCGCCGAGTTGGTGGCAAAGGAGGCGCCCATCGCGACAGAGATCAGGTCTACCAGGCGCTCGACCGACGAGCCGCAGTCCAGGTACACGAAGTCGTCCGGCTGGATGAGCGAGGCGGCGTGCTGCGCGATCGCGAACTTCTCGTCCGCGTGCAGGCCGTAGCGCTCGGACAGGGTGAGGTCGCGCGTCAGGTGCGCGGTCTCCATGGCGGTGGCGCCGCCATGCACCTTTACCAGGCGATTTGCCTCCTGCAGCTTGTCCAGGTCGCGACGGATGGTGGACTCGGAGGTGCCGGTGGCCTGGGCCAGGTCGGACACGGTTGCCGTGCCCTGCGCCTCGACCATCTGGACTATGCGGGCCAGCCGCTCCTCCGCCAGCATCTAGCGCTCCTCGGGATACACGACGCCCCACTCGCGGCGCAGCTGGGTCATGATGTCCATCACGTCGGAGGCATAGTCAATCAGCGACGCCGCCTGCTTGTCGCCGGCGACAGCACGCTCGAGGTCGGCCATCTCGTAGCACAGCGCATAGCCCTCGGTACCGGCGTGCACTTCTTCCCTGCTGCCGTCGGCGGTCCACACGATGGTGGCCTTGTCGGCGCGCGGGTACTCCATGACCTCGACGTAGCACTTGTCGAAGCTCAGGACCGCGCGCTTGGGCTGCTTCGAGTGCATGGACAGCGAGAGGACGCCCATCTGCCCCTCGGCGTTGCGGCACACGATGCCGCTGGTCTGGTCCACGCCCGTGCTGGCCAGGTTCGCCAGCGAGACGACCTGGTTGGGCTGGCTCTCCATGAACAGCCTCATGAGCGAGAGGGCGTACACGCCGATGTCCAGCATGGCACCGCCGGCCAGGTTGGGGTTGTAGAAGCGGTTCTTCAGGTTGCCGTACTCCTTGTAGCTGCCGAAGTTCAGCTGGGCCAGGTTCAGCGGGCCGCCGAACTCGCCGGCTTTCGCACGACGAAGGAGCTCCTGGTACAGGGGCATGTGCAAGATGGTGGTGGCGTCCATCAGGACCACGTGGTGCTCGTCGGCCAGCTGGCGAGCCTCCGCCAGCTCCTCCGAGTTCAGCGTGATGGACTTCTCGCACAGCACGTGCTTGCCGGCGGCCAAGGCGCCACGCAGGTAGCGGATGTGCGTGTTGTGCGGCGTGGTGATGTAGACGGCGTCCACGTCGAGGTCGGCGTAGAGGTCCTCGACGCTGTCATAGACGCGCTCGACACCGAAGCGCTCGGCGAAGGCGACGGCCTTCTCGTGCGTGCGGTTGGCAACACCGTGCAGGTGACGGCCGGCCAGCGACAGCGAGATGGCCATCTGGTTGGCGATGACGCCGCAGCCGATGACCGCCCAGCGCAGCTGCGGGGCCGTGAAGATGTCATTCGGGAACGGCTTTCCCTCCACCGCGCTGAACGCCGCCTTTGCCGCTGCCGCCGCGTCGATGGGGCCTGCGGGCTTCGTGTTCGCTGCCATGGTGATCTCCTTCGTCTGTGGTTGCCACCGTTGCCAACCGTGCCCTTGCCGGGCGCTTCTTTGCTTGTCACTGAGTATTATTGCGCACTTCTGCGCATTTGCAAGCACAATCGCGCAGAATTTTTTGCCACTTCGAGCATTTTCGCGCAGATTCGCTCATTTCTTGCGCATACTTGCTCACCTGTCGCGCATTCATGCTCACCATTCGCGCGGTATCGCTCATCTTTCGCGCAAATCCGGCTACCCTCCCGAGCACCCCCAGGTATTCCCGAGCATCATCGAGCACCCCAGGCATTCCCGAGCACCCCCAGGCATTCCCGAACATCACCTAGTGCCCCCAAGCATTCGTGAGCGCACCCGAGCATTCACGAGTGCTCCCAAATCTTCGCGAGCGCAGCCGAGCATTTCTGCGTATTTCTGAACATTCCTGCGCATCTCCGAGCATTCTCGCTCCCATCTGAGGGCAAGAAGCACAGATGCCTCTGTTACGGGTTCCTGCCGGCGTGCTCCTGCGTGCGATTAGTCCAAAATCCTGCCGCAGCCCCAGGCATGGACACTCACACCTGCCACTTCTGCAGACTCTCCTGCAAAAGTCGGACCCATGGGCGCCCACACCTGCCAGTTCTGCAGGGGCCCCGTTTGCCCCTCTTGCAAAACCGCAGTTCAGAGGGTTACCACTCCAGTACCCATGAAACCTGAATGCAGAAGTCGGACCCATGGGCGCCCACACCTCGGAGTTCTGCAGCAAGTTCTGCAGAAGTCGGACC
>JBJEKW010000068.1:0-8306 GCA_051878835.1 Atopobiaceae bacterium | reverse complement strand
CGGTCGTCGATGCGAACGAACGTGATCATTGCTTGTGTCCTCCTCTCAATGCGTCAGTACTTCTTGCTTGCTTACAGATCGTCCTCATCCTCGTCAGCGACGTCGAGCTCCACCAGCTTGATGGCTTCCTTCGACTCGCTGAGTATCTGAGCCTTGAGGGCGTCGTCATCCAAGCCGTCCTCGATGGCCATGAGGGCACTGATTGCCATGGGCAGGTTCACGCCGCCAAAGGCGATGGTGTGGGGCAGCAAACCCTTCTCGGTCAGGGTGTTCAGGGTATTCGTCAGCGGGGAGCCGCCGATGATGTCGCCCAGGACGACGACCTCGTCATCGGGGGTAATGGGCTCGATGACCTTTTTCAGGTTGGCGACGAACTCGTCGGCGCCCACGCCGTCCTCCATGCTGTAGGCCAGCACGTTGTCACGCGGGCCAAGCAGCATCTCCAGGACGCTCTTTACGCCCGGCGCCATGGTGCCGTGGCTGACGATCAGAAGGTACTTCATCGATCGGCTCCTTTCTGTAGGGCCTATGGTTGGAACGGCCGCCCGGCTGGCGCCTGGACGGTCCGCCAGCGAAAGCGGCTGGCGAAAATCCGGCCATAGATTATACATACGCGCAACACAATTTGAACACGTTTTGGCGCGCTGCGGTCGCCATCGGCGGCAAGCAATTGGTAAACGTCGCCGAATGCAAAAGAATTGCAGCTTGTTCATACGTGTTTACAGTTACGAACGTAGAACAAATTGCGAATAATTAGACAGAATGGGTTATATATGCCCAACACCCGCCGGCTGCGGCGTACGCGACGGCCGTAGGGCACCGCTGGCAGCGCCAATGTGGCCGCGCACAACCCCGTTTGTGCACGTTTTGGCAAGGCACCGGGCATACGAGACAAACGGCGTACCATAGCGGGTTACGCACACGAATCAACCCAAGGAGCCGCCATGCGTCAGGTGCCAGTCCAGTCCGCCCCCACGAAGACCCTGCGTCAGGCCAGCCAGGCGGCACCCGCCCAAGTGCGCTCCCTGGCATGGATCACCCGCCTGCCCACCACCACGCCGCGCAAGGCGGCAGAGCCCGAGCAGCCGGGGCCCATGCCGTTCGTGCGCCTTGCCGCCACGCTGATTGCCCTGCTGTTCGTGGCTTGGGCGGCGTACTTCATCGGCATGTGGCCCCTCACCATCGTGTTCGTGGTGGCATGCGTCGTGGGCTTCATCGGCGCCAAGAACGTTGGCGCCCGCTATGCGCAGGACGCCTTCGGCCACTTCGACGGCATGGCGCCCTCCCCCACCGCCAGCCAGAACGCGGCGCAGGCATCGTCTGCCGAGCCCTCGACGGAATCCCAGACCAATCCCGCCGCAGGGCGCATCCAGCCGGGCGGCATCCTTCTGGACCCGGCGGACGCCCGCGCTCAGATGCTTCTGGCTCCCCTGCCGAAGTCACGTCGCCGCTCCATCGAGGCGGCCCGCCAGGTCGAGGCCCAGGCCACAGCCGACTGGCTGGACCAGGTTGGCGGCATGAGCGTCGTCCAGACGAAGTCTGCCGACGGCACGCTTCTGGCGGGACGCGTGGTTCCTCCTGCCAGGGGATGCAGCAACTGGGTCATCTATGCCCACGACTACCACGGCTCCTGGACCGACGGCCTTCTGTACGCACGCCACTACGCCCAGAGGGGCTACGGCGTCCTGCTGGTGCAGATGCGCGCCCACGGCGACAGCGAGGGACGTTGGATAGGCATGGGATACCTGGACTCGCGCGACCTCATCGCATGGTGCTGCTGGATTATGCAGACCTATGGCGAGCGCGTGTCCATAGCCCTGCACGGCACGTCCATGGGCGCCGCGGCGGCGCTTCTGGCCGCCAGCGATGCCACCCTGCCCTCGCAGGTGCGCGCCGTCGTCAGCGAGAACGCCTACACGGACGCCTGGAATGCAGCCATCGCCTTCTACCACGGCCTGGGCTTCGACGTGCACCCCGCCATCGACCTGGTCCGCAAGGACCTGCGCGGCCGCGAGGGCGGATACGACTTCGCCCTGGCAAACCCCTGGGACTCGGCGGACGAGCTTGCCGTGCCCGTGCTGTTCGCGCACTCCGCACATGACACGCTGGTGCCGGCGTACTTCTCGGTCCAGCTGTGGCGCAAGGCCAACGAGGCCCGACCCGAGCTGGGGCACCAGGTGGCCAGCTTCGACCACGCGGGGCACCAGCTGTCTTGCCTGGCCGACGCGGACCAGTTCTACCAGAGGCTCTTTGGCTTCCTGGACCCGCTGATGGCCTAGAGCTGGCGGCGCAGGAGCTCGCAACGCGCCCGCCCTTCTCACATATATATGTACTTGTTCCAACAAGTGGCCGCGGCAGTCGAGCTGGCTTCCGCGGCCATTCTTGTGCAAAGTTTGCCATGCCCCACATTGGGCCTTGCATTTTAATTCCTAGATTTTAGTATGATTTATGGAAACAACCTCACAGAGGCCCCCTCGGACGCAACCTGGCCCGAGGTACGACTACAAAGGCGCAAGGGAGCGCCCCAACGTCAGGAGAGAAGCCATGTCAGACCAGCTGCTTTGCGTGGAAGGGCTTTCGGCGGGAACCGAGGACAAGCCCATCCTGCACAATATCAACCTAACCGTCGGTGCCGGCGAGACCCACGTGCTCATGGGCCCCAACGGCGCCGGCAAGTCCACCCTGGGCCACGTCATCATGGGCGACCCCGTGTACAAGGTTACCAGCGGCACCATCACCTTCGACGGCGCGGACCTGACGCACGAGGGTCCCGACAAGCGCTCGCTGGCCGGCATCTTCCTGAGCTACCAGGCGCCCGTCGAGGTGCCCGGCGTGCCCCTGTACAGCTTCCTGCGCA
The DNA here is from genome assembly GCA_051878835.1 of Atopobiaceae bacterium. Taxonomy (GTDB): domain Bacteria; phylum Actinomycetota; class Coriobacteriia; order Coriobacteriales; family Atopobiaceae; genus Olsenella_K. The sequence continues at coordinate 5,449 of JBJEKW010000068.1, read as the reverse complement.
CCATCACGCAGAAGCGCCCCGAGCTAAAGATGACGGCCCGTCAGTTCCGCAAGCGCGTCGGCGAGATAGCCGACCAGCTGGACATGGACCAGAGCTTTTTGACCCGCGAGCTCAACGTGGGCTTCTCGGGCGGCGAGAAGAAAAAGATCGAGATGCTGCAGCTCCTGCTGCTGCAGCCCAAGCTGGCCATCCTGGACGAGACCGACTCGGGTCTGGACGTCGACGCCCTGACCGTGGTGTCGCGCGGCATCGAGGCCTACCGCCAGGCCTGCGACGGCGCGCTGCTCATGATCACGCACAACACCCGCATCCTCGAGAAGCTGACCGTCGACCGCACCCACGTCATGGTGAAGGGCAACCTCGTGGCCGACGGCCCCGCCTCCCTCATTGACGACATCGACGCCCACGGCTTTGAGCAGTTCGAGCAAAAGGCCGAGGCCGAGGGCCTTACCAGGGGCGATGCATAATGGCACAGCAGAAGACCCAGGTGGCAGACGTCGACCGCTCGCTGTACGACTTCGTCAAGTCCGAGAAGGGCTACGAGCGCTACGCCGACGGCCTGACGCCTGACATCGTGCGCGCCATCAGCGCAAAGAAGGACGAGCCTCAGTGGATGCTCGACATGCGCCTGGAGGCGCTGGAGGTGTTCCACGACAAGCAGATGGCCCCGAACTGGGGTCCGTCCATCACCGGGCTCGACATGGACCACATCTCGACCTACGTCAGCCCAAAGACCAAGCAGGCCAAGGACTGGAACGACGTGCCGAAGGACATCAAGGACACGTTCGAGCGCCTGGGCATCCCGCAGGCCGAGCGCGAGAGCCTGGCGGGAGTAGGCGCGCAGTACGACTCCGAGATCGTGTACCACAACATGCGCGAGGAGGTCGCCAAGTACGGCGTCGTCTACACCACCATCGAGGACGCGCTCCACGATCCGAAGTGGGAGCCCGTCGTGCACAAGTACTTCGGCAAGCTGATTCCCATGCGCGACCACAAGTTCGCGGCGCTGCACTACGCCGTGTGGAGCGGCGGCTCGTTCGTGTACGTGCCCGCCGGCGTCACGGTGGAGTACCCGCTGCAGAGCTACTTCCGCCTGAACGCGCAGGGTGCCGGCCAGTTCGAGCACACGCTGATCATCGTGGAGCCCGGCGCCAACCTGCACTTCATCGAGGGCTGCTCGGCCCCGAAGTACTACGAGGCAAACCTGCACGCCGGTGCCGTCGAGCTGTACGTGAAGGACGGCGCGCGCCTGCGCTACTCCACGATCGAGAACTGGTCGAAGAACATGTACAACCTGAACACCAAGCGTGCGAAGGTGGGCAAGGACGCCCAGATGGAGTGGGTGTCCGGCAGCTTCGGCAGCCACGTCAGCTACCTGTACCCCACGACCATCCTGCAGGGCGACCGCTCCAGCTGCGAGTTCACCGGCATCACGTTCGCCGGAGCCACGCAGGACCTGGACACCGGCTGCAAGGTCATCCTGAACGGCGCCGACACCACCGCCAGCGTCGAGACCAAGTCCATCAGCAAGGACGGCGGCATCAACACGTTCCGCAGCTCGGTCGTCGTGGGCCCGAAGGCCCAGAACGCCCGCTGCACCGTCAGCTGCCAGTCGCTCATGCTGGACAACATCAGCCGCTCCGACACCATCCCCGCGATGGACGTGCGCAACCCCACGGCCAGCGTGGGCCACGAGGCCACGATCGGCCGCATCTCGGACGACACCATCCTGTACCTCATGAGCCGCGGCTGCTCCGAGGCGGAGGCCCGCACCATGGTGGTGAACGGCTTCGCCAACCCCGTCAGCAAGGAGCTGCCGCTGGAGTACGCCGTCGAGATGAACAACCTCATCAAGCTCGAGATGGAAGGAGCCATAGGCTAATGGCCACAAACGAAGCACAGGCCACACAGGCCACCGTGACCCTCGAGCGCGTGAACACCCCGCCCGCGCAGACCTGGAACTACCTACGCGCCAACGACATCACCCTCACGGTGCCGAAGCTGTCGCGGAAGGGCGACGTCTACTTTGCCCTCCCCCAGCTGTTCGACCGCATCCAGACCGGCATGGGCCCCAAGGTGACTCAGTGGGTCACCAGCCAGGCCGCCGACTCCACCTACGTGGAGGTGCCCGCCCACACGGTGCGCACCGAGCCCATCGTGGTCGACGTCGACGCCCAGAAGGGCCAGGTGGCAGACACCGGCATCATGGTGCGCGAGGGTGCCACCGCCACCGTGGTGGTCATCGCCCATGGCAACTCCAATGCCGACGTCACCTCCGCCGCCCTCACCCGCATCGTGGCCGAGGCCAACACCCACGTCCACCTGTACGAGTTCGTCGCAGTGGGCCAGCACCATACCCACCTGGAGAGCGTTGGCATCGACGCAGACGACAACGCCGTGCTGGACGTCCGCCAGTTCCTGCTGGGCGGCTCCACCTCGGCCGTCGGCTTTGCCGCGGCCCTGTCGGGCGACAACGCCCGCATCGACCTGAGGACCCGCTACCTGGCCCGCGGCCACGAGACCCTTGACATCAACCACGTCGTGCGCCAGCTGGGCAAGAAGACCCGCGCCGAGATCCACGAGAGCGGCGTGCTGGACGGCTCCGCCCACAAGAGCCTGCGCGCCACCATCGACCTGGTCCACGGCGCGAAGGGCTCGAAGGGCAACGAGGCCGAGAACGTGCTAGTTTGCGGCGAGAACGTCGTAAACAAGACTGTGCCGGTCATCCTGTGCGACGAGGACGACGTTCAGGGCAACCACGGGGCTACCATCGGCTCGGTGGGCCCCGACCAGATCCACTACCTCGAGGACCGTGGCCTCAGCTTCGACGAGATCGAGGACCTGTACGTGCGCGCCATCTTCGACGACGCCGTCATCCAGTCCCCCACCACCGCCGCCCGCCACGCCGTGCTGGCGCGCGCCGAGGAGGTCCTGGGCGCCGAGATAGCCGACGACCTGCTGGCAGGCCTCGACATCGAGGAGCAGCTGCTGGACCAGTCCGATTCCGCAAAGGAGGCATAGCCCCATGGACACTTCCCTAACTCCCGAGGAGCTGTCGCTCATAGAGGCAAACCCCTACCGGAAGGACTTCCCCCTCCTGGCACAGAAGTCCGAGGTCGTCTTTCTGGACAGCGCCGCCACGGCGCAGCGCCCCGGCGTGGTGCTGGACGCCCAGCGTCGCTTCTACGAGACCATGAACGCCAACCCGCTGCGCGGCCTGTACAAGCTCAGCGTCGAGGCCACCCAGGCCATCGACGACGCCCGCACCCACATAGCCCGCTTCATCGGCGCCCTGGACGAGTCCGGCCAGCCCCTGGCCGACGACGTCGTGTTCACGCGCAACGCCAGCGAGTCGCTGAACCTGCTGGCGCACACGGTGCCCCAGGTCGTGCACCTGGGCCCCGGCGACCAGGTGGTCATCAGCATCATGGAGCACCACTCCAACCTGATCCCCTGGCAGCAGGTGTGCCGTGCCACGGGTGCGGAGCTGGTGTACCTGCGCACGAACGACGACTACCAGATCACCCCCGACGAGCTGCAGGCTAAGATCGGCCCGCACACAAAGATCGTCAGCGTGACCCAGGTGTCCAACGTACTGGGAGTGCAGAACGACATCGCAGCCATCGCCCAGCGTGCCCACGAGGTGGGCGCCCTGTGCATCGTGGACGGCGCGCAGAGCGTGCCGCACCTGCAGGTGGACGTGCGCCAGATGGGCTGCGACTTCCTGGCCTTCAGCGCCCACAAGCTGGGCGGTCCCATGGGCATCGGCGTGCTGTGGGGCAAGCACGACCTCCTCGAGGCCATGCCGCCCTTCTTGACCGGTGGCGAGATGATCGACTCGGTCACCGAGACCGACGCCGTGTGGGCACCCGTCCCGCAGAAGTTCGAGGCGGGCACGCAGGACGCCGCCGGCTCGTACGCCTTTGACGCCGACCTCACCTACCTCGAGGGCCTGGGCATGGACGCCATCGAGAAGCGCGAGCGACTCCTGGCCATCTACCTGACCGAGGCGCTGGAGTCCTTGGACTTCGTCACCGTGGTGGGCCCGAAGGAGGGCGCGCGCCACATCAGCGCCGTCTCGTTCGACGTGCACGGCATCCATCCCCACGACGTGGCCAGCATCTTGGACATGTCGAACGTGTGCATCCGTGCCGGCCATCACTGCGCGCAGCCGCTTCTGGCCTACCTGGGCTACAGAAGCACCTGCCGCGCCAGCGTGGCCTTCTACAACGACAAGCATGACATCGACCAGCTGGTGGCTGGGCTGCAAAACGTCTGGAGCATCTTCCATGGAAGCAACTAGCCTGTACAACGCACAGTTCATGGACCACGTGGCCCATCCTGACTACAAGTACGACATGGGCGACTGTACCTGCGAGCACGACGGCATCAACCCCTCGTGCGGCGATGAGCTGCACCTGAAGGTGCGCATGGCCGACGACGGCACCATAGCCGAGGCCGCCTACACCGGACACGGCTGCGCCGTCAGCATGGCCTCCGCCGACATGATGAGCGACCTCATGGTGGGCAAGACCCCCGAGGAGGCTATCAAGCTGTGCCAGGAGTTCAAGGACATGGTCACGGGTCAGCAGACCGACCAGGACCAGCTGGAGCAGGACCTGGACGAGGCCGCCATGCTGAAGGACGTCAACCACATGCCCGCGCGCGTGAAGTGCGCCGAGCTGGCGTGGCGCACCCTCAGCGAGATGCTGAAGGGCACCGCCGACGGCCAGGCCAGCACGACCGAGGACGCAGCCGACGCGCAGAAGGCCCCCACGGCCTAGGCGCTTTTGCCTGTGCACTTCAGCCACGACTCAATAACTGTATGCATGAGGAGGGATGATCAGATGGCAGGAATGTTTTCGACGAAGGGCAAGTACGCCTTGCGCGCGATGGCCGACCTGGCAACGCACGACGGATGGGTTTCCCTGGGAGACGTCTCAAGGAGGCAGAACATCTCGCGCAAGTACCTGGAGCAGGTCATCTCGCTCATGCACAAGGCGGGATACGTCGAGAGCCAGCGCGGCAAGGGCGGCGGATACCGCCTGACGCGCAAGCCCGAGGAGTACACGCTGGGCCAAATCCTGCGCGCCGCCGAGGGCTCTCTGGCGCCCGTGGCGTGCCTGGACTGCACGAACGACGAGATCTGCCCCATCATCGACCACTGCCCCACCGTGGCGGTCTGGCGTGACCTGGGCAAGGTCACGGCAGGTTACCTGGACTCAAAGACCCTGGCCGACATCGCCAACGTCACAAACAACGGCGAGCTGGCGGGCGTCACCGACTGGCACCCCAAGGGTAGCCGCAGCGGCCAGCCAAAGAAGGGCCGCAAGCGCGGCGTCAGCAACGCCGAGTGCTAGCCTCGGGCCAGCCCGTCCTTCTCCGCCGCGTGCCTAACGCCTTCAAGACTCCTAGTCCAAGAAGGGCATGCGATCTCCTGGCTTCAATC
>JBJEKW010000067.1:18728-40602 GCA_051878835.1 Atopobiaceae bacterium | reverse complement strand
TTCCTGGGGGCCGCGGGCAGGGTTGCGCTGGCCCTGGTGCTGGTGCTGACTATGGTGCCGCTGCCCGCCCGGGCCGAGACGTCTGCAGACGTGCGCGCCCAGATAGCGCAGGACCAGGCCCAGCTGGATCAGCTGACCAGCTCGGTGCAGCAGAAGCAGTCGGACATAGACGCCCTGCAGTCGCAGATAGACGACCTGGCCCAGCAGTCCATGGACATACAGCAGCAGCTGATTCAGGACCGCGAGGTGCTGCGCCAGATCGTCGTCAGCAACTACAAGGACGGAGGCGCCTCGCTTCTGTCCATCATGGTCTCGTCCTCCAGCATCGACGACATGGTCAGCAGGATCTACTACGCGCAGAAGGTCAGCGACTGGCAGACGCAGGTCGTCAACCGCCTGAAGGACGACAAGGACGAGCTGGCGTCCCAGATGCAGCAGATCTCCGACGCGAAGGACCAGCAGCAGGCCCAGATGGACCAGCTGAACCAGCAGAGCCAGCAGATGCAGGACACCATATCGTCGCTGGAGCAGAAGGCCGCCCAGCTGGAGGAGCAGGAGCGCCAGGCGGCGGAGGCTGCCGCCGAGGCGGCTCGCCAGGCCGCGGCTGCAGCTGCGGCGAAGGCCACGCCCACGACCGAGTCCACCGACGGCTGGATCACCTGCCAGGCGTCCGCCTATTCCATCGCCGACAACGACCCTCCCGGCTCCACGGCAACCGCCTCGGGCATACCGCTGGACGACTCGGTACCCACGGTGGCTCTGCCCATGACGGGCAACCCCGCGGCGCACTACGGGCAGCTGATCGAGATCTCGTACAACGGGATGTCCGTCGTGGCCCGCGTGACGGACTGTGGCGATTTGGGCGGCGGCAGCAGGGGGCTGGACCTCTCCACGGCCGTCTACCAGGCCTTTGGATACTCGTTGCCCGAGTCGTGGGGGCTTCGCACCGTCAGCTACCGCTACCTGTAGACGTTTTGAGCCGACTCTGTCGGGACCTGCTACCATGTGGTACGCCTTGCCCGCCCCACGTCCGTATGGGCTCTGGAACGGGCGCGCAACAGACGAAGGGTGGAATGCATGCAGTCAAGCCGTGGTTCTTATAGGGTACGCAGGGAGCACCACGTCGTTCGTTGGATCTTCTTGACGCTGTTGGCGTTGGTGGTGGCCTATGGCGTGTGCCTGGGCGTCAGCGCCTATGGCATGTACTCCACGGCCAACGACGCAAAGAACCAGTACTCCGAGCTCAGCAGCCAGATGTCCACGCACGACTTCGACGCGGCGGCAAAGACTGCGCTGAAGCTGAACGACACCGTGTCGAAGCTGAAGCAGGAGTCTAACGGCTGGCAGTGGGACCTCGCGTTGCAGATACCGTACGTGCAGGACGACGTGCAGGTGATGCAGGGGCTGGTCGACGGGTTGCAGCAGGCCAGCAAGGGTGCACTGGTGCCCGTGGCGCAGGCCTACCAAAAGCTTTCTTCGGACGGCGTGGTCGTCAGCGGGTCCGTCAGCCTGCAGACGGCTCTGCAGAACCCCAACGACGTCACCGCCTTCGTGCAGTCGCTCAGCGACGCCCAGCAGGCGCTGCAAACCAGCAAGGCCTCGGTGGACGCCCTGGGGTCGGCGCACCTGGACGTGCTGAACCAGCTGAAGGACAGCATGTCCTCCTCGCTGGATTCCGCGGCCTCCGGCCTCAGCGGTGCGGGAAGGCTGCTGGAGGGCCTGGACAAGCTGAAGGCGCTTGTGGCGTCACTGTAGCCTTCCACGGTTGTTTCAGCTGATTGTCGAGGTGGTTGCATGATCGACGGTCCTGGCTCTACGGGGTATAAATCCCTTCGGCTTCATCAAGATCTCGGGCGCGCCTTGGGACGCGCCCTCTCGCGAATGGGGGACTCCATGCGCAATACAGCCATCAACGGAACCATGCTGCAGGGCTTCTCTTGGAACCTTCCTCCCGACGGCCAGCACTGGCGCCGCCTGGCAAACTACGCGACGTCGTTCGCCCAGCAGGGCATAACGTCCATCTGGATGCCCCCTGCGTACAAGGGGCAGGCTGGCGCCAACGACGTGGGCTACGGCGTCTACGACATGTGGGACCTGGGCGAGTTCGACCAGCGCGGCAGCGTCACCACGAAGTACGGCAGCAGACGCGAGTACGTGGCTGCTGTGCGCGCGCTGCAGAACGCCGGCATCGACGTGCTGGGCGACGTTGTGCTGAACCACCGCATGGGCTCTGACGCCAACGAGGAGGTCCTGGCCACGCCGGTGGACCCCACCAACCGCATGGAGCCCACGGGCGAGCACGAGACCATTCAGGCGGCCACGCGCTTCACGTTCCCGGGGCGTGCGGGGCACCTGGACAAGTTCACGTGGGACCACACCTGCTTCAAGGGCGTGGACTACGACGCCGCCACGCAGCGAAACGGCGTGTGGCTTCTGGACGGCAAGTCCTGGGACGACGACGTCGACAAGGAGAACGGCAACTACGACTACCTCATGGGCGCCGATGTCGACGTGAACGACCCGAAGGTCTTCCGCCAGATCGAGACCTGGGGCAAATGGTACCTGCGCGTGACGCACGTGGACGGCCTGCGCCTGGACGCCGTGAAGCACATCAGCCGTAAGTTCTACCTGCGCTTCCTTGCTGACATGCGCAAGGCCACGGGCAAGGAGCTGTTCTGCGTGGGCGAGTACTGGTCGCCCAGCCTGGATGCCCTGACGGCGTACCTGGGCGAGGAGCAGGCCATGTCGCTGTTTGACGTGCCGCTGCACTTCAACTTCTACCGTGCCTCCATCGACCTGCAGAACACCGACCTCTCGCACATCCTGGACGGCTCGCTGGTGGGCGCGGACCCCGTGCACGCCGTCACGTTCGTGGACAACCACGACACGCAGCCGAAGCAGGCCCTGGCCTCCACGGTGGAGCCGTGGTTCAAGCCCATGGCCTACGCGCTCATCCTCCTGCGTGAGGCCGGCTACCCGTGCGTGTTCTTCTCGGATTTGTACGGCCTGGCCAACGACGCCATCCCGGCCGTGACGGAGCTGCCGCTGTTGATGGAGATTCGCCGTCGCTACTCCTACGGCCTGCAGCGCGACTACTTCGACGACCCCAACGTCGTGGGATGGACCCGCGAGGGCGACCGCAAGCACACGCCGGGCGTGGCCGTGGTCCTGTCGAAGGGGCAGGTGGCGCAGAAGCACATGTGCGTGGGAGAAGCGCATGCGGGGCAGACCTGGCGCTGCGTGCTGGGGGACGAGGGCAGCGTGACCATAGGGGAGGACGGCACCGCCGACTTCCCCACCAGCGGCGAGACGCTGACGGTGTACCTGGCACAAGAGGCCGCCACCAAGCTGGACCACATACCCATCGTGGTGCCGCGCTCGTAGCGGGCGCCGTTGCGGCTACAATACGTACGTCCGACAGACCAAGGGGAGCAAGGCAGGTTACATGCTGAGGGTGAACGACGCAATTCTGCACGTTTTCGACTTCGACGACGGGTCGAAGTACTTCTCGGGCTCTGAGCTCGACCTGACCGAGAAGCTGACGAAGTCCTACGTGCAGCGCCGGCTGCGCGCGTGCTACGCCAGCCCCGAGAACAAGCACGGCGAGTTCTCCGAGCAGAGCAACTTTGCCCCCGAGCTGCGCCACTACGTCACGGGACAGCTCAGCTTCGTCGACATCTCGACCGAGATCGCGCAGTTCTTCTGGGAGGAGCTGCGCAAGGTGGACGACATAACGCCCTGCGACCTCTTGGTGGCTGACTTCGAGATATCCCAGCAGGAGGACAAGAACGGCCATGGCTCGGGCGACGACGAGGAGTCGGAGGCCGCGGCCTACGACGTGGAGCCCGAGCACCGCTTTGCCGTGGTGCTGCTGCCGCGCAAGCAGAGCTTCATGCACACCATCGAGCACTCGGGCGGCGCCGACCTGAACGACATCGTGCGCCATGACTCCACCCTGCCGAACCCCTCGGCAAAGCTGCAGAGCTATGCCCTCATAGACCTGAAGACCTTTGCCATAGACTTCCAGGACGTGCCGCGCTCCATTGCCGACGCCGACGTCCTGCTGATTCCCAACGGCTTTCTGCAGTGCAGCTCGCAGGCGTCCAACCGCGAGGTCATAGACGCCGTCACGCAGACGGCGGCCGAGGTGGCCGACGAGTACGGCCAGAACGCCGCGCAGGCCATATCGCGCGCGAAGGCCTGCGTACTGCACAGCGTGGACCTGGACGAGACCGTGGACCCGCAAAAGATAGGCGAGCAGGTGTTCAGGGACGCCCCACAGCTGGCGGAGCGCTACGAGGAGGAGATCTCGGACCAGCAGCTGCCCGAGCAGATCCAGGTGCGCCACGGCGTCGCGAACCGCCTGGCAAAGAACCACAAGATCCGCACCGACACGGGCATCGACATCACGTTCCCCTCGGAGTACTCCATGGACTCAAACTACATGGAGTTCATCAACGAGCCCGACGGGCACATCTCGCTGCTGATAAAGAACATCGCGACGATCGAGAACCGCTAGACGCAGGATTGCAGCCTAGTTCGCGTTGGGGAACTCCACGCTCATGACCTGAGCTCCTGGGCGCACCACGGTGGCCCAGGGCATGCTGGGCTGCAGCGGCGTGACCGAGGCCAGGTCGTTCGGGTTCGTCACGGCCATGACCACGAGGTCGTCCTGGCCCTCCTTGCGCAGGACCCCACGGTCCCATGCTATGAGCGGGTCTCCCAGGTGCACGGAGTCGTTCTGCCATGCCAACTGGCGAAACGCGCTGCCGCGGTAGTTCTGGGGCGCGTTGCCCACCGTCAGCAGGATCTGCACGCCGTCGAAGGTCATGATGCCGATGGCGTTGTGGGAGGGCAGTTGTGCCGTGATGCGCCCCGTCACCGGAGCGTACAGCATTCCGTGGCTGGGACGGATGCACACGCAGCGGCCGCGGGCGCCGCGCGCGGGCTCGTTGGCGGGCACGTGCTCGGGCGAGACCAGCCTGCCCGCGGCGGGGGAGTACAGCTTTCCACGCTGCTCGTCAGGGACCTCCAGCGTCACATAGTCGTGGTCGGCATCGCTCTTCGCATGGGCGTTGTGGTCGGAGCGGGCCACGAGGCCGTTGATCTTCTCGCCCATGTAGTTCAGCTTCAGAAAGATGCGGTCCGGGTCGTCCATGTAGATGTGGTCCAGGTAGCTCTTGATGTTCATGGCGTTCGTCACCGTGGTCGTTGCTTGCATCGTCGTTCCTCTCGACGCCTTTCTGCTTGCAACTGTAAGGTATTGCATCGCAGATGCCTCGGGTGGTTCAGCAAACGGAACGCTCCAACTTTTGACCCATGGGCGCGAGACGCTTATGAGCGGGGTCGCGCGGCGCTCGGTCGGACTCACGGCGTGGTGGCGGGAGCCGTGTGGCGGGCTACCTGCGCGGCTTGCCCGCGTCCAGGGAGAACTGCGCGTCGTAGCGGTGGGCGTATGCCGAGAACAGCCGGTCAAAGAGGTAGGCGACGCCGTACGAGGCGTACATCCTGTGCAGGGGGCTGGGGTCCTGCACGTCCTGGGCCATGCACAGGGTCGTGTCAAACAGCCGCATCAGCTCAGGCGACTGCGTTGCGGTGACGTAGACCTTGAAAGCGCCCGAGTCCTGGACCTGCGCCTGCTGCCTGCGAACGAAGGCGCCGGACGTCGAGACCGTCAGCAGCAGGTCGTTGGGGCCCAGCTCCCTGATGGCGTCCGCAGCCGGGCTGGACTCGGTTATCAGCTGGACGATCCTGCCCTCAAGCGCCATGGCGCGCTGGAACTCCACCAGGCTCATGCTGGACGAGTCGGCAGAGAAGAGCACCAGCTGGTCGCAGCGGTGCAGGGCGTCCAGGACCACGTCGACCTCGTGGGTGCCCATGAGCTCGTCGATCTGTCCGTACAGGGTGCCCAAGTCCTGGCGCAGGGTGTGGGAGCCTGCGCCCTCCAGCCGGGGGTAGGTCAGGAAGTAGTGCCGAAAGAGCTCCCACTCGCCGCTGCTGGCCTTTATCTCGCTGAAGTTCTCGAAGCCGATGGACTGGCAGAAGCGCCTGACGCCCGAGCGCGACACGAAGCACGAGTCCATGACGTCGTAGATGTTCAGCTGGTCCAGGTGGTCGAAGTTCTGCAGGAAGTAGCGGGCCAGGGCATATGAGGTGTCGTCGCGGTCGTTGTCGTTGAACACGGCAAACAGCGACATCAGGAGGTTCAGGCGTCCTTCTCGCATGCGGTCTCCTTTGGGTGGCGGGGCTGGGCAGGCCCGACATGGGCCCTGCCTCTGCCGATAGTTTCTCACTTTGTGCACTGTGGGGGCGCGGTGTCCAGAAATGGCGATTGTGACTTCGAGAACGTGGCTTCGCGATCGTAGATTCGGCGCGAACGCGAGGAAACCTTGGAACTTCTGGCGACGGCTGCGTGGCTGCGGGGCATCCAGCAGGCCGGGCTTCAGCGTGCCGACAGATGGCACAAAGGGATTGTTTCAAGAAGGGCAATGCTAGGACAATTGTGCCAATTTTTTCGCCGGTCCCGTGAGCTGCGACGTAACGGAACGGAAACCATTCAAGGTACGAAACGCAACAATGGGCGCGTGCTTTCGCAACCAAACAGTACGCCTTGGTTAACGATATGCATCCAGTAAGGCAATGCGCGGGTCATGGTGGCGCAACGCTTTCCCCTGAAGATAGTTTCGGCAAGGGAAATCTTCGAAAGGGGTGGAAACATGAGTGGCAGCGATACTGCCTTCGTGCTCATTTGCGCGGCGCTGGTGTTGTTCATGACGCCAGGCCTCGCATTCTTCTACGGCGGATTGGGAAGGCGCAAGAACGTAGCGAACAACATCATGGCCTCGTTCTTCATCATTGGCCTCGAGATCGTGATGTGGATGGTGTTCGGCTTTACGCTGGCCTTTGGATCTGACCACGGCGGCATCATCGGCGGGTTCGACTACCTGATGATGGGCGGCGTGGGCTCGGACGCGGGCCCGTATGCGGCAAGTATTCCGTTCATGGCATATGCCCTGTTCCAGATGATGTTCGCCATCATCACGCCCGCCCTGATCACGGGGGCCATCGCGGGGCGCATGCGCTTCAAGGCACTGTTCCTCTTTATCCTTCTGTGGACCATCGTGGTGTACTACCCCATCGCCCACATGGTGTGGGGGCAGGGCGGCATCCTGGCTGCCATCGGGTCGGTCGACTTCGCCGGCGGCAACGTGGTGCACATCAGCTCGGGCGTCAGCGCGCTGGTGCTGTGCATCTGCCTGGGCAAGCGCGCGGGCTACGACCAGGTGAACTACCGCGTGCACAACATCCCGCTGGTTGCCATCGGCGCGACGCTGCTGCTGTTTGGCTGGTTCGGCTTCAACGCCGGCAGCGCCTTGGCGGCAGATGGCCTGGCGGTCCACGCCTTCGCCACGACGGCGCTCTCCGCTGCCTCGGCCGAGCTGACGTGGATACTGATGGACGTGCTGACGGACGGCGGCAAGCCCACGCTGGTGGGTGCCTGCACGGGCCTGGTCATCGGCCTGGTGGCCATCACCCCCGGCTGCGGCTACGTGCCGCTGTGGGCGGCCATCATCATCGGTGGCCTGGCCAGCCCCATCTGCTACTTTGCGGTGTCGGTCATAAAGCCGAAGCTCGGATACGACGACGCGCTGGACGCGTTCGGCTGCCATGGCATCGGCGGCATCTGGGGCGGCATCGCCACGGGCCTGTTTGCCTCGAAGCAGGTGAACCCCGCACTGGGCTTTGACGGCCTGGTGTTCGGCGACGTCAGGTTGCTGGGCGCGCAGCTGGTGGCCATACTGGTGACCATAGCGCTGGCGGTCGTGGGCACCCTGATCTGCGTTGCCATCGTGAAGGCATGCGTCGGCTCGCTGCGCGTGAGCGTCCACGAGGAGCACATGGGCCTGGACATCTCGCAGCATGGCGAGCGCGCGTACCCCTCGTTCAACGGACTCGACGACTAGCTGGGAGGCTGGCATGATAAAGGTTGAGGCAATCGTTCGCGAGGAGAAGCTCGAGGACGTAAAGGAGGCCCTGAGGGACATCCAGGTGCGTGGCATCACCGTGAGCCAGGTCATGGGCTGCGGCACGCAGATGGGCTACACGCACCGCGTGCGCGGCAGCCAGGTTGGCATAAACATGCTGCCTAAGGTGAAGTTCGAGATCGTGGTCAGCACGCAGGACTGGGCCGACCGCACCGTGGAGGCCATCATGAAGGCGGCGCGGACCGGCGAGGTGGGCGACGGAAAGATCTTCCAGTACCAGATAGACCGTGCTGTGCGCATCCGTACCGGCGAGGACGGCGTCGACGCCATCCAGCCCGGCGAACCCGTCGAAGGCAAGGAGTAGCGTGAACAAGGGATGGAGGAATGTTCATTCGTTTCTCGTGCCCATGGATAGATGAAGGGGCGGAGTCGCGCGCTAGCGGCTCCGCCCCTTTTTCTTGCGCGACAAAGGGACTAGTGCGAGTGGGGACGGAGCTCTGAGTGATGCTCCGTCCCCTGTTCAACGGCAAGAAGTCCTTCTTCAAGAAATGGGGGCGAAGCCGTGAGCGCGGCTCCGCCCCCTGCTAATCGAGGAATGAACAATCCTTCTTTCCCTGCGTGAGAGCCGTCAGCGCTGGGGGGTGATGCGGAAGCAGATGATGTCCTGCTGCACCAGGGGTGCCACGCGCGAGAAGAACACGTGCCCCTCGACGGGCGCCACGAGGGTCTCGCGCACGTGCGCGTCGAGCGTGTCGACCACGTTGGCCAGGGGCTGTCCCTTCTGGACGAGGTCGCCGGGGGACACCTTGCGCTGGAAGAACCCGCCCTTGGTGCTGCGGACGTTCACCAGCTGGGTCTCCTCCAGGTGCTCGGGCTTGGTGATGCCCGGCGCGCCCTGCGTCAGGATGCCCTGCGTGCCCAGGAAGCGCAGGATGGAGCGCTGCAGGAGCTCGGCGCTCTGCGGGTCGATGGTGTCGGTGACGCGGCTGTACAGCGAGAATGCGTGCGTGTCCCACACCTGCCAGTTGTAGTTCAGCATGGTGGTGTCGAAGGCGTCGGGCTCGTTCTCCACCACGTAAGGCAGGCCGAAGGCGTCGGCCATGGCCAGGGACTCGCGCGAGATCTTGCTCTCGCGCGTCACGCGCACGTGGGGCTCGAAGTCGCCCGGCATGTAGAAGCTGCACAGCTGGATGCCGAACTTGTAGCGCTTCAGCACGTTCAGGAGCGCGGCCGCTATGCGCTGCGTGGTCTCGCCGGTGGGGTTGCCGGGGAACATGCGGTTGATGTCGGTGTTGTCCATGGGCCAGAAGCGCTTCTGGATGTTCATGCTGAAGGGGTTCGCGCAGGGAATCACCAGGATGGAGTGACCGTCCTTTATGAGCCCCTTCTGCTCGGCAGCATCCAGGCGCTGCACCAGGTTCGCGCAGATGTAGTCCTGCTGCACCTCGTTTCCGCGCAGCGACCCCACGACGGCGCAGGAGCGCTCGCCCTCGCCAAACTGGAAGCCGTACACTACCATGGGCTCGCGGTACGGGGTCTCCAGCCGAAACAGCGTCAGCTTCTTCATTGGTTGCCTCCCAGGATGCGTGCCAGAAGCGAGCCCGGGTAGACCACCGGGTACTCGCGCAGGGTAAAGAGCAGGCCACCGGTCTTGCTGTGGACCTCGCTCGTGACGGTGCCGGTCAAAGGGTCGCAGATGACGCCGATGAGCGCGCCCTTCTTGACCACCTTGCCGTGCTCCGCGCGCGGCAGGAAGATGCCGGGCTCCTCGGAGCTGATGAACTCCACGTTGGCGTCGCGGGCCACCAGCGGCAGGGGGTTCTCGATGAAGCCGCCCTCCCAGCCGCCGAAGTGGGCTATCAGGCGCAGCAGGCCCTCGGCCAGGCGTACGCCGTAGTCTTGCGTGATGCGCATGCCCACGCCCGACTCGACCACCAGGCACGGCGTGCCCTGGGAGTTCAGCGCGTAGGACAGCGTGGACTCCAACTGCGTCGAGGAGGCGTGCACCCAGACGAAGTTCACGTTCAAAAGTGGCGCCAGGGGCAGAAGCTCGCGCGCCATGTGCTCGTTGATGCGGATCTGGGGCATCTCGCGCAAGAACACGTTGGACGCGTGGATGTCCACGCACACGTCGGCACCCTTGATGTCGTCCACCACGGCTGCTGCCAGGGACTGCGTCAGGTTGCCCTGGGGGTCGCCGGGGAACGTGCGGTTCAGGTCGATGTCGAACATGGGGACGCCGCGCTGGATGGAGTTGATGCCCAAGGGGTTGATAGCGGGGTAGATGTCCACCACGCCGCGCAGGGCGTCCAGGTTCGCATTCAGCTGCTTTGCCAGCTCAAAGGCGACGTACTGGCCCTCCAGCTCGTCGCCGTGGATGCCCGTGACCACGGCGATGCGGGGCCCGCGGCGGTACCTGCCCTGGATGCGGTTCTTTTGGATGACCAGATGCTCGGCTACGGGGAGCTCGGCGCTATAGACCGTCTGTATCAACTACGATCACCGCTCTCGAAGTGGGCGTCGCCCGGCTGAGCCCGACGACGCCCTTTGGTCGACAGATGTGTTATTCGTTCTACCATGGTGCGCGAGAAATGCTGCGAACACGTTTCTTGGACATGACGTTCGAAGTGGCTGGCGTTTCCGAAACGTTGCAAGCGTGTAAACAAGCGCAGAGGCGAGACCCTGAGGCTATGCCTTCAGTACGACCGAGGGCAGAAGCCACGCGGGCTGGTACTTCGATACCACGCGAGCGCAGGCGTAGGCGCGCGGCAGCGTCAGCACCGACGCGGCCTGGTAGTTGCCCGAGGGCTGCGGCTCCAGCACCAGCGCGCAGTCCGCCTGGCCGTCCTGTATCAGCGCCAGTGGCAGCAGCAGGTCCACCTGGTTCGTCTGGGGGTCGTACGCCGGAGCACACAGCCTGAAGCTGGCGCGGACACGGCGCATGGCCATGGCCACGGCGTCGTCCAGCGCCAGGCACATGCGGCGGTACAGCCCAGGGTCACCTATGATGACGCGGCCCAGCTGGCGCAGGGTGTCAGCGCGCTGCGTGGGCGTGGTGTCCTCCAGCGCCTGCTGCAGCAGCGGGGCGGCTCCCTCGTGGTGCTCCAGCTGCTCCTTCAGGAAGCCCTGGGGCAGGCGGTCCAGCTGTCGGCCGATGATGGCTCTGTAGTCCAGGGCTATGAGCTTCGACGCGCGGGGCATCACCTGGTCCAGGGACTCTATGTAGCTGGCAGGCTGGGGCAGCGGGTCGAACGTGGCCGTGATCTTCCTGCCCAGCTCCCCCGTGCCGGCCACAGCGAAGCCAGCGAAGCTCCACGGGGCGCCGCCCTTGCGGTTGGGCACGAAGCACGCGTGGATGTCCTCGACCATGGGGGTCATGAGTCCCGTGTTCATGGCGCAGAAGCTGCCGTCGGGGCTGACGCACACCTTGTGCTCCTGCTGCAGGCGGTGGAAGGTGACGCACAGGTACTCGCGCAGGACGCCCAGGCGGCTGCGCTGGCCTACGCCCTCGTCGGGGTAGTTCCAGCGCTCGGGCGCGGCCATGCTGGTGAGCGCGCCCAAAAAGCCGTCCCAGCTGCCGATGCTGCAGAACTGCGCCAGCTCGCGCAGGGGGCTCACGCGACGGTCCGGCGCCACGAGGCTGGCCGAGAGGTCCTGCCATGCGCCCTCATCGCCCTGCGGTGCGCCCTCCAGGCCCGCGGCCTCGTGCAGGGTGCCCGAACCGTCGTCGCCGTCAACCAGCGACAGCGTCCAGTGCTTGCCGGCGATCGTCTTTGAGCTGCGACGCAGCGTCAGCTCGATGTGAGCCGTGCCGTCGGGGCGCAGGTAGCGAATGGGGAACACCACCTTGCTGCGCGTGCCGGTGGCGGTTCCCGTGGACAGCGCCACCTGCCAGTCCTCCTCCAGCATGGTGGCCATGTCCACGTCAAACGGCAGCATGCGCGTCAGAACGCTCAAGAGCTCGTCCTTGCAGTGGACCTCCTTCAGAAACGACGTGGGCAGGCTGGACGGCACCGACGCGTTGGCGTTCAAGAAGGGCATGGAGGCCGCCTGATCATCCTGGGCCACGGGAGTTTGCGCGGGGGCCTGTTGGGTCCAGGGCTGCTGCGCAGGCTGCTCCTGCGGTGCGGGCTGGGCCGGTGCCGGGCCGGCGGGGGCGTCCGGCTGCGCAGTGACGTGCCGCTGGGGCGCCTGTGCCGGAGCGGGCGCCGCCGGGGTGCTGCCGGCTGCGGGCGTAGTCTGTTGCGGCTGGGTGGCAGACAGGGGAGACGGCACCACCGTGGCAGCAGCCCTCTGGGCGCTTTCGTCGGACGCCGGCTGGCCGACGGCGGAGACAGCCTCGTGCGTCTGCGTGACTGCCTGGGCCCGGGGCGCCTCTGGCTCCGGGGACTTCTGTGCGGTGGGGGCCGTGGCCTCCAGCGTGCGCTCCTGGCCGTCCTCGGTCACGACCGTCAGGGTGATGGGGTGGTGCTTCGGCAGCGTGGGCTCCGCGGGCGGCTCTGCGGGTGCGTCAGTCTGGCTGGACTGCGCGGCCTCGGGTGCCTCCGTGCCGACGGAGTCCGGAGCCGCCGTGCCCTTCTTGGCCGCCTGAGCCTGAGCGGAGTCGGTGTCCTTCTGGCCCTGGCTCTGCAAGCCGTTGGGAGAGGCCTCCTGCTGCGAGGTGGTGGGCTCCGGCGCCTGGGAGACCGCAGGCGCCACGGGCTCCTGCGTTGCCGACACAGACTGCTCGACCGTTGCCGGCTTCTGGACCTCAACCGCCTGCTGCGGCGACGCCGCCTCAGCCTGATTCGTGGTGCCCGCAGGCGCCTCGACCGCTGCGGCCTTGCCCGAAGCCTTGGCGTCTGCCTGCGGTGCGGCTGCCTTCTTTGGCGCCTTGTGGCGCGGCCGCACGGGGCGCACCGACTTCGTGACCTTCTTGCCATGCTTCCAGGGCTTCGAGGAGCCCGAGGACTTTGCCTTCGAAGTGCCCTCGGCGGCATCCGCCTCCAGGATGGTGTCCCAGTCGGGACGGGCCACCAGCCTGACGTACGTGCGCCCACCCTTGAACTCCGTCAGGGTCACGAAGTCGCCGAAGTCTGCCAGCATCTGGCGCACGTCCTGGTATCCCATGTCCTCGGGATATATGTTGTCGTCTTGCAGCAGCGCCTCGACCTTGGGCAGGAACTCCTGCTTTCCCACGCCCATGCGGTCGCGCAGCAGGGCATATATGTAGAGCCTGTTGCCCACCGTAGCTGACCTTGCCATAGTTGCCTCTTTCGAGGGGCGGGACAGGCCCACCCCATATATGTTTGTGCGTTTGCAAATACACCAGTATACAGGTCTGCGTTGCACCCACTGGCGCGGTGGCGTCATTGTGAGGTGGGGCTAACTACGGGGCAGCGCGAGGGATAGAAGGTCTTGGCGCCGCTCGCGCGTCCAAAGCCGGCGGCGGTGGAAGAAGAGCGACCTCTGGCAGGCGGGGCCATGCCCGAAGCATGTCTCACGGATTATGCTCGATGCACGTAAGGCAAGGCCTTGGCTGTCACGGGTTCTCTTTGTGGCAGTGCGGGGCCTTCTAGACGAAGGGGTCCACATGGGCGATGCCAACTCTGACGCGTCTGGCAAGCCGCCGGTTCAAGGCGGCGCGGCGGGAATCGAAGACGTCATTCCCGCATGGGAGCGCGTACGCCATGGGTTCTCGCACCGGCTGCGCTCGGCCCACACGTGGATCGTGCAGGAGGACGACGTGCTCTCGTTCGTGCGCGACGCGGGGCTCAGCTGTCCCTTCAGGCTGGTGCCGGTCATAGGCGGCGTGCCCCTGGGGTGCGCTGACGTCAAGCTGGCGGGCCACCAGTCGCGCGACGCCGGCGAGCTGCTGATGGTGGACAATACTCTTCCGTCGTCGTTTGGGTGCGCTGCATCAAGGCTGGGCGCGCACGTGACGCTAGAGGTCTTGGACCGCGTGATGCAGCGGCAGAACTGCGGCATCATGGCGGTCAGCGTATCCCGTGACGCGCGCATACCCGACGCGCTCATCTGGCATCGCCTGGAGCATCTGCCCCAGGCGACGCACGAGCAGCTGAACCAGCTGGACGCCTGCATGCAGGACTTCGACGCCAGGCGGCGCCAGGCAAACGACAACGCTCAGGTGCTGGCCTTCTACCTGGCGTGCCATCCCGCCGTTGGCCGTGTGTACTACCCGGGGATGCCACATGACCCCACCTACGAGGTGGCGTCGCGCACGCTCTCCAACGGATTCGGGCCCTGCGTCGACTTCCGGCTGCGCTCCGACGACCCCGAGGTGGCGGCCAGGCTGGTCAGCGAGGCGCGATCTGTCATGGGGGAGTGGGTGCCGGGCTCAGCCTCGTGCGGGCTGCTGTTTGCGCAGCCTGGAGTTGCTGATTCAACACTTTTGCGCCTGACGTGCGGCACGGGTGACGCGAAGGACATCGTCCAGCAGATGGAGCAGCTCTTCTTGCGCGCGGCGCAGTAGTCGAGTGGGCGAGCGGAGCGGTTTTGGCGATGGGCGTGCCGAACCCGTCTGTCAACGGTCGGTTGTAAAATACGGAAAGTTGACTACGAATCAGCATCAATCCATCAAAAATCTCCTCAACTCGTGACGAAACACTGGAAAATTATCGAAATAATTGTGATGATTCGTTATCCTAATCACAGGTTCCGCGTTCTGGTAAGGCTCTAAAGAAACTTCTGTTCAGAGGAGGAAGTATGGCAGAGTCGGAAAAGACGACCGACGACATCGACGAGATGGTCATCGACAGCGTCGACGCCCTGACCTCGACCATGGCGCAGATGCGCAAGGCGCAGGCTGAGTTCGCCACGTTCACGCAGGAGCAGGTGGACAAGATCTTCTACAAGGCTGCTCTGGCCGCCAACAAGGCGCGCATTCCCCTGGCCCAGATGGCCGTCGACGAGACCGGCATGGGTGTCATGGAGGACAAGGTCATAAAGAACCACTATGCCTCCGAGTACATCTACAACAAGTACAAGAACACCAAGACTTGCGGTGTCGTCGAGGAGGACAAGTCCTACGGCTACAAGGTCATCGCCGAGCCCATCGGCATCGTGGCCGCTGTCATCCCCACCACCAACCCCACGTCTACCGCCATCTTCAAGTGCCTCATCTGCCTGAAGACGCGCAACGCCATCATCATCAGCCCGCACCCCCGCGCCGCCAAGTGCACCATCGAGGCCGCCCGCGTGGTGCGTGACGCCGCCGAGGCAGCTGGCCTGCCCAAGGGCATCATCAACTGGATCGAGCACCCCTCGCTGGAGCTGACCAACGAGCTCATGCATGACGCCGACATCATCCTGGCCACCGGTGGCCCCGGCATGGTGAAGGCCGCGTACAGCTCGGGCAAGCCCGCCCTGGGCGTCGGCCCCGGCAACACCCCCGTGGTCATCGACTCCTCCGCCGACATAAAGATGGCGGTCAACTCGATCATCCACTCAAAGACCTTCGACAACGGCATGATCTGCGCCTCCGAGAACTCTGTCATCGTCCTGAACGACGTGTACGACGAGGTCAAGGAGGAGTTCGCTCGCCGCGGCTGCTACTTCTTTAAGCCCGAGGAGCTGGACCAGGCGCGCAAGACCATCATCGTCAACGGCGCCGTCAACCGTAAGGTCGTCGGCCAGCGCGCCGACACCATCGCCAAGCTGATGGGCATCGACGTGCCCGAGGGCACGAAGATCCTGATCGGCGAGGTCGAGGACGTGTCGCCTGCCGAGGAGTTCGCCCACGAGAAGCTGTCGCCCGTCCTGGCGATGTATCGCGCCAACGACTTCGACGACGCACTGGCAAAGGCCGAGCGCCTGGTTGCCGACGGCGGCTACGGCCACACCTCCGGCATCTACTGCGACGTCAACGAGCACGAGAAGCTGGCAAAGCACGCAGAGGCCATGAAGACCTGCCGTATCCTCGTGAACACCCCTGCCTCCCAGGGTGGCATTGGTGACCTGTACAACTTCAAGATGACCCCTTCGCTGACCCTTGGCTGCGGCTCCTGGGGCGGCAACTCCGTCTGCGGCAACGTGGGCGTGCCCAACCTGCTCAACCACAAGTACGTCGCGGAGAGGCGAGAGAACATGCTTTGGCTGCGTACCCCCGAGAAGGTCTACTTCAAGAAGGGCTGCATGCCCGTCGCCCTGGACGAGCTGGGCACCGTGTACCACAAGAAGCGTGCCTTCATCGTGACCGACTCCTTCCTGTACAAGTCTGGCTTCACCAAGAAGATCGAGGAGAAGCTGGACCAGATGGGCATCGCCCACTCCAGCTTCTGGTCCATCTCCCCTGACCCTAAGCTGCAGGACGCCCAGAAGGGCGAGGAGCTGCTGCGCGCCTTCGAGCCCGACTGCATCATCGCCATCGGCGGCGGCTCCGCAATGGACGCCGGCAAGATCATGTGGTCCATGTACGAGAACCCCGACGAGGACTTCTCTGACATGTCGATGGACTTCATGGACATCCGCAAGCGCGTCTACACCTTCCCCAAGATGGGCAAGAAGGCCTTCTTTGTCGCCATCCCGACCTCTTCGGGCACCGGCTCCGAGGTCACGCCGTTCGCCATCATCACGGACGCCGAGACCGGCATCAAGTGGCCTGTCACCGACTACGAGCTCATGCCCAACATGGCCATCGTCGACACCGACAACATGATGACCCAGCCCAAGGGCCTGACCTCCGCGTCCGGCGTGGACGTCCTGACGCACTGCCTCGAGGCCTACGTCAGCATGATGGCCTCCGACTTCACCGACTCCTTCTCCCTTCGCGGCATGAAGCTGGTCTTCCAGTACCTCGAGCGCGCCTATGACAACCCCAACGACGTCGAGGCACGCGACCACATGGCCAATGCCTCCACGCTGGGTGGCCTCGCCTTCGCCAACGCCTTCCTGGGCCTGAACCACTCCATGGCCCACAAGCTGGGCGCCTATCACCACATCCCGCACGGCTGGGCCAACGCCGTCATCCTGACGCGCGTCATGCGCTACAACGCCTCCGAGCGCCCGACAAAGATGGGCACCTTCCCGCAGTACGAATATCCCAAGACCCTGCATCGCTACGCCGAGGCAGCCCGCTACTGCGGCGTCACCGGTGACGACGACAGCGAGGTCTTCGAGAAGTTCCTGCAGAAGATCACGGCGCTCTTCGACCACGTGGGCGTGAAGCACACCATTGCCGAGTACGGCGTGGACGAGCAGTACTTCCTGGACACCCTGGACGAGATGAGCCTGAACGCCTTCAACGACCAGTGCACCGGTGCGAACCCGCGCTATCCGCTCGTGTCCGAGATTAAGTCGCTTTACCTGGACGCCTACTACGGCCGCCCTGCTAGCTCCTATGATGTGGGCTAGTAGCAAATCCTAATCGTTTGGTGGCGCCCCGGCGGGTCCGGGGCGCCCCTACTCAAAGGAGCGTGTTCGCATGAAGCTTTCTGATGGCAAGGTCGAGCTCGTTCGTCGTCACAACAAGGCCGTCTACCAGGACGGCAACCACATCGTCAAGGTCTTCAACGACCAGAAGCCCGCCTCCGACGTCTTCAACGAGGCGCTGAACCTGGCCCGCGTGGCCGAGACGGGTCTGCGCGTCCCCAAGCCCGTGGAGGTCTCCCAGGTCTCCGAGGGCGAGTGGGAGGGCAGCTGGGCGCTGGCCACCGAGTACGTCCCCGGCCGCACCCTGCAGGAGGTGTCCGACGCAGACATCCCCGAGCACCGCACGAAGCACCTGGAGGAGTTCGTCGACCTGCAGATCGAGTTCCAGAAGGTCGACGCACCCCTGCTGAACCGCCAGAAGGACAAGCTGGCCCGCATGGTCCAGTCCGTCCAGGGTATCGACCCCAGCGTCCGCTATGACCTCGAGATGCGCATCCGCGGCATGAAGAGCGGCTTCAAGGTAAGCCACGGCGACTTCAACCCCACGAACGTCATCATCCCCGACGACGGCTCCGCACCGTACGTCTGCGACTGGGCACACGTCACGGCCGGCCTGCCCGAGGTCGACGCGGCCACCACGTACCTGCTGTTCAGCGTCAGCGACCCCGACCACGCCGAGGAGTACCTGAACATCTACTCCAAGAAGAGCGACACCCCGAAGCAGGTCATCATGCAGTGGGTGCCCGTCGTCGCGGCAGCCGAGCTGGCTCGTGGCCGTCGCGAGAACGAGGAGTTCCTGAAGGGCTGGATCGACGCATCCAACGACTACCTGTAGGATATTCGGATCGCCTGTTCTCAGGTAAAGAAGTGCACAAGGATGCGGGGCTCGCTTCGGCGAGCCCCGCTCTTTTATGGCAAGTCTTTTGTGTGGCAGGAGAGCGCGCTCTTCTTGCGCGCACCTCTTGCCTGGCTGATGGGGTTAGGCAAGGGCGGTGTTCAGGTAGGTCACGAACTCGAAGTCGATGCCGGTCTTTGTGGTGCCGCCGGGGATCACGGACTCAACCTTCCATGCGTGGTCTGCGTCCAGGTTGGGGAAGAAGGCGTCGGCGGGACGCACGGAGTGGTTCTTTGTGACGTAGGCGCGCCGGCAGCGGGGGAGCAGCTGGCGGTACACGCGCTCTCCGCCGATGAGCCACACCTTTGCGGGGTCGTCCGTGCCGACGGCTGCGAGGGCCTCGTCCAGGCTGTGGACACACTCGATGCCGGGTGCCGTGAAGTCCGCGTCGTGCGTCAGCACCACGTTGCGGCGGCCCTTCAGCGCGCCTCCGGGGAAGCTCTGGAACGTGGGCCTGCCCATGAGCACGGTGCCACCCATGGTCAGCTCAACGAAGCGGTGCATGTCCGCCCTGTTGTGTATAAGGAGCTGGCCCTCGTTGCCGATGCCCCAGTTGTCCATCACGGACACGATGGCGTTCATGGGTGCCTCCTAGATGGCGATGGGGATGTTCTTGACCTGCGGGCCGTGCTGGTAGTCCTGGACCACCAGGTCGTCGGTCGTGAAGGCGTAGAAGTCCGTGACGTCGGGATTCAGGGACACCTTGGGCGCGGGGTAGGTGGGCCGGCTGATGAGCTCCCTCACCACGTCCACGTGGCGGTCGTAGATGTGGGCGTCCGCGATGCAGTGCACCAGCTCGCCCGCCTCCATGCCCACGCACTGGGCCACCATCATCAGCAGGATGGCGTACTGGCACACGTTCCAGTTGTTGGCGGCCAGGACGTCCTGGCTGCGCTGCACCAGCATCATGTTCAGCGTGGGGCGGTCCTTGCCGGGCTCCTGCGTCACGTTGTAGATGGCGTTGTACGCGCAAGGGTACAGGTGCATCTGGGGCAGGTCCTGGAAGTTGTACAGGTTCGTCATGATGCGCCTGCTGTAGGGCTCGTGCTTCAGCTGCCACAGCACGCGGTCCATCTGGTCCATGGGGCCCTCGGGGTAGTCTGTCTTCTGGGCCACCTGGTAGCCGTAGGCCTTTCCGATGGAGCCGTCGGCGTCGGCCCACTCGTCCCAGATGTGGGGCTTCAGGTCGTGCACGTTGTTGGACTTGCGCTGGTAGATCCACAGGATCTCGTCCATGCAGCTCTTTAGCGCGGTGCGGCGCAGCGTGAGAGCCGGGAACTCCTGGCGCAGGTCGTAGCGGTTGCACACGCCGAAGCGCTTGATGGTGTAGGCGGCCGTGCCGTCGGGCCAGTGCGGGCGCACCTTCTGCCCCTCGGTCGTGGTGCCGTTTTTGATGATGTCATCGCACATGGCGATGAAGATGTCGTCAGCCTTGCTCATGCTTCTCCCTGATCCGGTGCCGCCGATTGGCAGCTCGGCCTTACCCAGGGGCGTATCGTGGCAGCCCCCGGCGTATGCGTCGTCGGCGCGCTAGCGCTGGTTGCTGGCGGAGTCCGCCAGCATGGTGGTGATGGCCGACGAGGCGTCCTGCGTGGCCTGCTCAACCTGCTGGTCGGCCTTCTCCAGTTGCGTCATGCTGACATCGTCGGTCGTGTCCAGCAGCTGCAGCTCGGCCTTCAGCGCGGTCCAGCGCTTCTGTGCAGCCTGCATGCTGTCCTGGGCGTCGGTTGCGATAGTGGTGCCGTCGGTGCCGGAGGGGACCGCAATGGCCTGCAGCTGCGACAGGGTGTCGTCGCACACGCTGATGGCGGCCTCGATGTCGCTGCGGGGGTCGGAGGCGCTTGCCGCGGCGTCCAGGTGGGAAACGACCTCCTGGTTCTGGGCGGTGTCCAGCTTGATGATGGAGCGCGCGTACGTGCGCACATCGTCCGACACGCCCGAGTAGTCGCTGGCGCTGACGTTGCTGTCGATGGTCTCGCCGTACACGCTGAGATTCAGCTGCAGCGAGTCCTGCACGCTGAGGCTGCCCGAGGTGCTGCCCGACGAGGACCCGTTGCCGTAGCCATACCCGTAGCCATACTGCGACGAGCCCGAGGAGCCCAGACCCTGCTGTGACTGGCCCTCGTAGTCGCTGAGGGCATGCTTCAGCGCCGTGGTGGCCAGCGAGGAGATGCATCCCGACAGGCCCATGCCAAGCGCGATGACCACGGCAAGCGCCACGACCGTGATGATGTACGCCGTGTTGCCCGAGCGTGCGTTGTCGGGCGACGTGGTGGCACTGGCGCTCTCGATGACCTGGACGTCCTGGTTGCCCTGGGTGCTGTCTTTCGTGTCCTGCTGACTCATGCGCGCTCCTCCTGCGGGCCGCAGCCTTCGCGGCCCTGCCAATGTGTGGCAAACTTCGCTTTGGACCTATGGTACCCGACCTTGCAGCTATCTTGCCAAGAGCGTACCTGCACCATGTCGGCGCCTACATTAGATGGCATTCGCCTACAGGTGCTCCGACATGAAGATCTGGTCCCACATGACGCCCAGCTTCATGACCAGGTCGTGGTCGGCGGGCAGCCAGTCCACGGCCAGAAGCTCCGGCTGGGACAGCCAACGCGCGTCCTCGTGGACCTTCAGCTGCGCCTTCTGACCGGGCGCCAGCTCCGCCACAAAGCAGTCCATGCTCAGGTGGAAGTCCGGGTAGTCGTACTCCACGGTGTCCAGGTACCACATGACGCCCAGCCGTGCCCCCAGCTCCTCCTGGATTTCGCGCCGACAGGCCTGCTCGGGCGTCTCGCCCTCCTGCAGCTTGCCGCCGGGGAACTCCCAGCCGTCCTTCATGCTGCCGTACCCGCGCTGGCAGGCCAGAATCTTCCCGTCGTTTTGTATGATGGCTGCCGCCACGTGCAGTGTCTTTGCCACGTCGTCTCCTTTCGATGGTCCACGCCCTTGTGCGTCCGCGAAATACTTGCGCAATTGCCTGGGCCCAGACCGTAGTATAGATTCCATGTGCGCGCAATTCCGTGCGCACGCACGCCACTAGGAACTGGTCACATGAAACGCAGAGCCAAGAACACATATCCCATCAGCAGCCAGGGCGACTATCGTCAGACCGACACCTACGCCAACGCGTCGAAGCTGGACCGAAAGCTCATGAACCGCTACTTCCGTCAGCTGGAGCTGGACCCGCAGCAGATGTACCTCATCGTGCGCGCCCGTGAGCTGGACGAGGTCAGCGACGAGGAGCGCAAGGCGGCCGCCTTTCCCTCGCAGGCCATCGTGATCATGGTGGCGTTCGCATTCATGGGAGGCATAGGGTCCGGCGCCACCCAGGAGCCCGCGCTGATCATCGTCTCGCTCCTGGCGTTCGCGGCGGTCGTGATCGTGTACTTCTTGGGCGTGCTGGACCCCTACAAGATGGCCCAGCGCAAGATAAAGAAGCTCCTAGGCGCCTACCCACAGGTGCAGGACCTGGACTCCTGGATGCAGGAGCACGCCGACGAGGTCCATGCGCACGAGGGCGGCTCCTCCGACCCCTCGCACAGGTCCCAGGGCAAGAAGAAGCGCCGCCGCTCGAAGCATTAGCGCTGGGATGCGACGGCGCTCACGCACCAGAATTGAGCTGCCGCTTGGGTGG
>JBJEKW010000067.1:0-18628 GCA_051878835.1 Atopobiaceae bacterium | reverse complement strand
GGCTACTGGTAGTGCAGGGACTCCACGGGGTCCAGCTTGGCCGCCCGCCGGGCGGGGTAGTAGCCGAATATCACGCCTATGAGCACGCAGATGCCCGTGGCCACGGCCACGGCCTCGGGCTCTATGGCGGGCGTGATGGTCATGCTGCCCGAGCCCTGGTTCAGCAGGTTGGACGCCAGGCCCGACAGCGCGTAGGCGCCCAGGTAGCCTACGACCATGCCGATGACGCCGCCCGCCAAGGTCAGGGTGATGGACTCCAGCAGGAACTGCTTTGTGATGTCCGAGCTTCGCGCACCCAGCGCCTTGCGCAGGCCAATCTCGCGGATGCGCTCCGTCACGTTGGTCAGCATCATGTTCATGATGCCGATGCCGCCCACCAGAAGCGATATGGACGCCACGGCCGTCATTAGCAGCTGGAACGTGGCCATGTAGGAGTTCAGCTGGTCCACGTAGGTCTTCATGGACTGCACGTAGACGGAGTTCTCTATCTCGTCGGAGGGGATGTTGTAGTAGCTGGCAAGCCAGCTGGTGGTCTTCTGCACCAGGGCGTCCATGTCGGTGCCCTCCTTGGCAATGCCGATGGCCTGGTCCAACATGGCCCTGCCGGCGATGCGCGTGGTCACGGTCTTCAGCGGGGCGTACATCACGACGGTGTTGCCCAGGTTCTGCGTGCTCTGCAGGACACCCGCCACGGTGTACTCGATGCCGTTGATCCTGATCTTTCGGCCCGCGACGTCCGTGGCGTCTCCGAACAGCTGGTGGGCGCCCGCCTCGTCCAGCATGACCACGGTGGCGCCGGCCTTCGACTCAGAGGTAGAGAACGTGCGCCCGGACACCAGCTTCATGCCTGCGATGGAGAAGTACACGGGCTCCACGCCCATGACCTGCGCGTCCAAGCTCTGCTTGTCGCTGGCGGCGGTTCCCTGGCCGTACACCAGGCCGGTGACGCTCTCGTAGTCGTCGAGGCCCTCCTGGATCTTTGGCAGGTCGTCCTGGGTCATCTGCTGAGACCCGTACACGTTCATGTAGACCATGCGCGCCTGGGACAGGCCCAGCTGACCCATGAGGCCCTGCTTCACGCCTCCGATGAGCGCGGTCATGGCTATGACGGCGCTGATGCCTATGACTATGCCCAGGACCGTAAGGAGCGAGCGCCCGCGGTTGGCGTCCAGACCCTCCCAGGTCTCGGCGGCGAGGTCGGTGAACTTCATGTGAGCCCCCTCCCGTGGTTGGCGCTGCTGGCGACGAAGTCGCGCTCCTGCTGGTCGGTCAGCAGCCGCCCGTCGCGGATGTGCACCGTGCGGTCGGCCCAAGCGGCCACCTCGGGGTCGTGGGTTATGAGCACGATGGTCTTTCCGCGCTGGCGCAGGCTGCGGAAGGTCTCCATCACCATCTGGCTGGTGGCGGAGTCCAGGTTTCCCGTGGGCTCGTCTGCCAGCACGAGCGCGGGGTCGTTCACGAGAGCGCGCGCTATGGCCACGCGCTGCATCTGGCCTCCCGACAGCTCGTTCGAGCGGTGGTCGTAGTACTCGCTGGGCAAGGACACCGAGGCCAGGGCGCTGCAGGCGCGACGCTCTCGCTCGGCCACGGGGCAGTTGGTGTAGATCAGGGGCAGCATCACGTTGCGCAGCACCGTGGAACGGGGCAACAGGTTGTACGACTGGAACACGAAGCCTATGCGACTGGCGCGCACCTCGGCCAGCTCGTCGTCCGTCAGCTGGGACACGTCGATGCCCTCCAGGCGGTACGTGCCCGAGGTGGGCGTGTCCAGGCAGCCGATGATGTTCATGAGCGTGGACTTGCCCGAGCCCGACGGGCCCATGATGCACAGGAACTCGCCCCTGGGCACTCGCAGCGTGACGCCGCGCAGGGCATGGGTGGGTATGCCCGAAGAGTCGTATATCTTGTGGACGTCGCGGACGTCTATGACGGGGGACATGGCTAGGCCGCCTGACCGGAGTCGCCGTACATGGAGGCGTCGGAGTCGCCCGAGGCCAGCTGCACCAGCTGCCCCTCCTCGACGCCCGTGACGGCGGCCTCGGAGGAGGTCTTGTCGACCACCTGAACCTCGGTCAGCTGGCTGGAGGTCACGTTGCCCTGGTCATCCAGGGTGACCACGTTGACCGAGGTGGTGCCGTCGCCGTTGTCGATCAGCGCCGCCAGGGGCACCACCAGGCTGTCGGGCACAGACTTCGTCTGTATGGTGGCGTTCGCCGTCATGCCGGGCTTCAGCCTGGGATCGGGGTTGGCTATGAGCAGGGACACGTTGTAGCTGACGACGCCCATGCCGCCGTACTGGGATGACGGGTCGGAGCTGCCGGTGGACACGGTGGCTATGCGCTCCACCGTGGCGTCCAGCGTCAGGTCGGGCAGGGCCGAGAAGGTCACGGTGGCCGTCTGTCCCGGCTGCAGGCTGCTGATGTCGACCTCGTTCACCTGCGTGTTGACGCGCATCTGCGACAGGTCGGCTATCTGTACCAGGGTGGTGGAGGAGTCGCTGGACGTGGCCCCGGCGGCCGAGCCGAACGCGGCTCCGTTCTTTGCGCCCACTGCCACCACGCTGCCGCTGACGGGTGCCGTCACCGTGCGCTTTGCGGCGGTGGACTTGGCGTCGTCCAGGGTCTGCTGCGCCGACTGGAGCGATGCCTTCGCGTCCTCGAGCGTGGCGTTGGCCGTCTCGACGTCGGCATACAGGTTGTCCGGGTCAGTCATGGCCGCCTGCGCCTCGGCGTCGGGTGCGGCGTTCCATGCCTTCACGGCGTCCTTGTAGGTCTTGTACGCGCGGTCGAGCGCGGTCTGGGCGGACTTCACCTGGCGCTGGGCGGCATCCACCTGGCCCTGTGCCTCGGTGACCGCACGGTCCAGCGAGTCATTCTTCAGCGTGAACAGCACGTCTCCCGCATTCACCGTGTCGCCTTCTGAGACGCGCACGTCCTGGATGATGCCGTCCACCTCGGGTGTCACGACCACGCTGCTGACGGGCTGGGTGGATCCCGACACGCTGACGCTGTCGGTGAGGTCGCGCCGCTCCACCGTGGCGGTGGGCGTGGGAATGTAGCCCGAGGAGCTCGACTGGAGTACCTTTGGCAGCACGATGGCTGCGATGACGGCGGCCGCGATGCACAGTGCCACGATAATCTTGCGACGCTTCCTGAGCCTGCGATCCTTGCGGCTGCGCTCGAGGTTCTGGAAGGCCTCCAGGCCCTCGGCGTCCTCCTGCTGAGACACGGCCGAGGCATCTGCCGCGGCATCCGTCACCTTTGGGATGCGCGCGGTCTCGGCGGGGGAGGCGTCGGCTCCCTCGTGTGCGGGGCTGCCAAACTGTGCTGCGTCCTTCTTGCGTTCGTCCGCCATAGCGACTCCTTTGCGTCGGGATTGCTGCTGTGGGACAACGTGCGAATGCCAAGGAACTGGTGCCGTGTGATGGGGTGCATGGGTTACGCCAATTTGGATTCTGTTGTGTGAACCAAAGCTAGCCTGAATGACTGGTGGCGCGGATGGACGTTCGGCTAATGAGGTCTTTGCATATGCGAACGGATGCTCTCTGCTGGTTAACAAGATATCTTCAATCACGAAATAAATTTATAATAGAACGTTAAACAACACATAATAACTAACAGCAATATTACAAATACGCACCGCTACTGTAGGGGAATGGAGAAAAATGAAAGGAGTGAAACATTTTGTCGTAACACTGATATGTAGCGTAATGCTGTTTTGTGTGCCAGCAACGGCACTTGCTCAGACCGTTTACTATAAAGGATCTGCAGTTTATTGGAACTACGGCAGGAATGCCGGAGTATTTGGCTTCTCCGACTGCAATTCTCAGATCTACACACACAGCTCTTCGGTGAATGGTTACTCCTCTGGATGGAAGTCGCCCGGAGAGATGTCAAAGGCATGGGGATATGTTGGTAGCGCTACCGTTCAAGCTTACTGGAGCTGTATAGGCTAAAAGCAAGTTTCAGCTTTGTTCTGTAAAGCAGTCCTATTCACATGTACAGTGGCGGTGCTCTATATGAAGCGTAATGCTAGAGTAATCCTCAGTACTGCAATTTTAGCACTTTTGTCTGCCCTGTCCTGTCTGCTGTGCAAGGGCGCCCTAGAGAGTCTGGTAGACAAAAAGGCGAGCTCGTGGGCGACGGACCATCCCACCCTCTACACCTCTGAGCTCACGCAGGACCAGAAAGCAGCCCTTCTATCATCACTTTCGGACTACTCAAACGGTCACCAGTTGCTGTGTGTGTCCACAGCAAGGCAGACGCAACAGTCTGGGGCCTCAATCTACACATTTGGAGTGCTTGGCTCTGCGCAAGGCTACGAGTGCCTGGATCAACCGTTCGCGGTGCTGGGCAGCCCTATAGTCAGCGCGCCTGTAGTTCAAAGTGTTATGAACGCGGATGAGGGCTCGTATGCCGGCTTTGGGAACGATGCGTCCAAGCGTGTGGCCACTTTGCCATCCATACGCGCCGGTGCTTACTTCCGCGTTCAGCGCATCTCATCCGCAGACGACTTTGGCGACGCGTGCGTTATCTATGGCCTAGATGGCACGGAGTTCCAGGAGCTCCTGAGTGAAGTTGCGTCTGCGTCCGGCGTCGACGCACAGTCCTTGACCGCGAGGATGACGGGTTCTGCACGCGTGCCCGGACTCTTGTACGCCAGCAGCATCGCTGCGTTTTTGCTCCTAGGGCTCGTGTATTGCCTGTGCCTGGTCACGTGGTCTCTGATGGACCTAAAAGAGCTTGGCGTCTACCTGATGTTGGGCTGGAGCAAGAAGGACTTCGTCGCCAGCAGGCTCCATCCACATGCCAAGTGCCTGATGGCCATTGTGCCCGTGGGGCTGGCGGGCACCTGGTTGTCGCTGGACGGGTTTGCTCCGAATCCCCAGCTCGGACTCTATGCAGTGGTTACCATGGTGCCGTCGCTGGTCGTTGCGCTTGTGTCCATGGCGATTGCGGCCGTCCCGCTGCTTGGGTCGAGGCCGGTGGATGCCATTGCCGGCCGCTACTCCAGGAAGGGCTTCTATGCGCTGTGCATGGTGGTGTTCGTGCTGTGCGTCTGTGCGCTGTTCGGGGGTTGCATCTACATGGACCAGCCGCTGGCTATGTACAAGGACCTGGCGCAGGCAAAGTCCATCTGGAGCGACTATCAGGACTGGTACGTTATGCAGGAATACGCGGAGGCAGGTCAAAGGTACACGGGCAATACGAATGCCCTCCAGGCCGCCACATACCAGTGGTACGCCAGCCATCAGGACGAGGACGGCGTCTATCTGGCGAAGACTTCCTATATCAGCGATAACACCATTCGTGCATACTCCGATGGCTCCGCCGACGTGCCTCCGTTCTGGTATCTGGCCGCATCGCCAACGTATCTTAGGAGAGTCGGCATCGATGTATCGGACGAGGACGTCCGGAAGGCCCACGAAGGCGTCCGTGTGTACCTGCTACCGGACTCTATGGGTGCGGACGACGTCCAGGAGATGCAGCAGCTGCTGCAGGCAAAGGACAAGCCGTTCGACTCTGACATAGTGACAAGGTTCATGTCTGACCAGCGATTTGAATTCCTGCGATATGACGGTTCGCGGCAGCTGTTTACCTGGGCGGCAGACTCACAGCAGCCCGCAACGGCCAGCGGCTTCGTCATCTGCGTGGTGACCGCGGAGAACATGGTGCCATTCGAGTCCGAGAGTCTGGGAGCGATGGGGCTGGACAACTGCTACGTGAAGCTGAGCCCCGACGCTGCGTCGAGGCTTTTGGACGACGACGGCGTTGCCGAACTGGGAGACGGGCCGTTTGGGGCCAAGTTCGCCACCGTGACGAACTACATCGAGGGGATCCAGAAGTCGCTCTCCGACGTGTTCGCGTTGTTCTCCGTGGTGATCGCGATGCTGGTGGTCACCATTGCGATTTTGGTGGCATGCCTGGTGGAGGTGGTCAACCGCACGAACGCGCAGGAGATGGCGGTTCGTTGCATGCTGGGCTTCGGCGTGTGGGACAGCTACAAGGCGCAGCTGCTAAGCGTGAGCCTGGTGATGCTGGCGGGCATGCTGCTGTGCCTGGTCGTGAGGTGCAGGCTCGGGGTCCTGCTGGGGGCAGCCGTCCTGGTGGCGTGCGATGCCATGATCTGGGGCGTTGCGCGCAGACGGTCGGTGGGCGTGGTGCTAGAGCAGCTGACAAAGGAGTAGTCATGGGTGCGTTCTTGCAGGTGCGAGCCGTTTCGAAGTCGTTTGACAGCCACAGTGTCCTGCGTGCGGTCTCCTTCGACGTGCAATCCGGGCAGTCTGTGGCCATAGTGGGGCCGTCTGGCTGCGGAAAGTCCACGCTGCTGAACATCTTGGGCCTTCTGGAGTCGCCCGACGAGGGGGCTATACTGCTGCGGGGCCAGGCATACCCGGACATCAACAGCCGCGAGGCCATGATGATGCGCCGTCTGCAGATAAACTACCTGTTCCAGTCGTTTGCGCTTTTGGACTCCAGGTCGGTCCGTGACAACCTGCTGCTGGGGCTGCATTACACGCGGATGCCTCGGGAGCAGAAACTTGCGCGCATACAGGAGTCCTTGGCCAGCTTTGGACTGGCGGACAGGCTCGACGACACCGTGAACCAGCTGTCGGGTGGGCAGAAGCAGAGGGTGGCCATCTGCAGGGCCATGCTGAAGCCAGGAGACCTGATCCTGGCAGACGAGCCCACCGGGTCGCTGGACGCCAGGATGGCAAGCAAGGTCATGGATGCGCTCCTGGGCTCGGCCAGGCACCAGAACAAGACGCTCGTGGTCGTGACGCATAACCTCTTGATGGCGCAGAAGTGCGACCGCGTGCTGAACCTGGGCGGGCGGCAGCAGGCCGTCTAATTGATGGCCCTTCTTGCGCGGTTGCGTGAACTACCGGCTGGAGAGGTCCACGATGGCGTAGGAGTTCGTGCCGGGGTCCGTGCCGTCGACGCTTTGAGGCGCGTATTCGGGGCTGGTGAGGTCCACGGTGTAGCCGTCGGGGGTCTGGTGCAGCACGGGGACTATGACATCGCCCAGAAGGGCCATGTTCTTGTACTGCACGTGGGCGTGGCGCAAGCGGAAGTCCGGCTGCTGGTCCAGGATGGCCTCGGCGGCCATGTCCACGTACTGCGCGTTGTTAACGTGGTGGTTCGTGTCCAGGTGCTGCTTGGTAACGGTGATGGGCTGCTGAGCCGTGCCCGTGCCGCTGACGGGCACGCGGCGGCGGGTCTTGGGCAGGTCCAGGCGCGGGTCGCCGGTCAGGTAGACCTTCTCGCCCTCGGGAATGCGGCAGGCGGCGTGCTCCTGCGTGTCGAAGGTAAACCAGCACGAGTCGGCGCGCACCAGCTGCCGGCCCTGGGCGTCTGTCACCAGGAAGTTGCGCATGGCCCAGGCGGCACGCGCCTCGTAGCACCAGGTGGATACGGTGATGTCCTGGTCAAAGCGGGGCATCTGGACCAGCTCCAGCTGCCAGGCGGCCACGAACCACGCGAAGTGATGCTGGCGCATGTAGCCGAGACCGTGCCCCACGTGCTCGCAGTGGAACGTGGCACAGTCCTGCAGGTAGTTCATGAGACCCAGGACCGACAGCGTCCCGTCCTCGCTGCACTCGCTGTATCGGACCCTGCTGGAAAATGAGTACATGCTGCCTCCGCGTTCGTGAACTTTGTTCAAAAGGCATGTTAGCAGCACCTGCAGCGCAGATGCCGAGATGGTTTTGGCCTTGTGCGCCTTCAGGCGGTGCCGCTTGCGGCCCAGGCTCGTCGCGACGTCAGCCTTGGGGCTGGTCGGCGGGGCTCGTGTGCGGTCGTGCGGCGGTTGGCGTGCCTTGGGGGCAAGCGGAAAGGCCAGCGGCATCCCTGACCCGCACCCATGCGGGCAGGCTGCGCCAGGGGTCCTTCTGGAAGGTCTCGCGCAGCGAGCAGCCCTTGTCGACCATGCACACGAGCCAGCCCTCCACGTGATGGGGCGGCGTTGGCGTCAGGGGGAACATGTGGTGGGCTATGAGGTCCTTCTCGACGGGTGCCAGGTCGCAGAAGTCGGCCGTGGCGTTCATGAGCGCACGGCCGGGGTGCGTGAAGCCGTGCCAGCGGCCCGGCGCGCTGGAGGGTATGTGCCAGTCGTACAGGAAGTAGTCGTGCAGGAGGCCGCCGCGGATCAGCTGCTCCTCGTGCACGCGCAGGTGGAGGCGGCGCGCAGCGCATAGCGAGAAGTACGCCACGGCCACGGTGTGCGCCAGCGTGGAGGTGGCGCCGTGCTGGGTGTAGAGGTCCATCTGCCTGGTGCGGGCGGAGCGCACCACGGGCAGGGCCATGCGCACGAAGTCGCCGCAGGCGTCGGTTGTGGAAGGCATGGGGGCTTGGGCCATGGTGGGGGCTCCTGTGCGTACGTAACGAACGGGCATCTGTCACTGGTGACAGTACCATTTATCAGTAGCTTTCGTGTTTGGGACGTACGCAATACATATTTGGAGCGCTGGCAGGTAATATGACCCTGTATGCCGAAAGCAAGGAGAGCTATGTCTAAACCAATCGTCGCCGTCGTAGGACGGCCAAACGTGGGCAAGTCGACCCTCGTGAATCGCCTCGCCGTGCGTCGCGAGGCCATCGTGCACGAGTCGCGTGGCGTCACGCGCGACCGCTCGTACCATGACACCGACTGGAACGGCCGCGAGTTCACCCTCATCGACACGGGTGGCATCGAGTCGGTAAAGAGCAAGGACACCTTTGCCCCGCGCATTCGCGAGCAGGCGCTCATCGCCTGCCAGGAGGCCGACGTCATCGTGTTTGTGGTCGACGGAAACGTCGGCCTGACCGACGAGGACGAGGAGGTGGCCCGTGTCGTCCGCAAGTCCGGAAAGCCCGTCTTTCTGGTGGTGAACAAGCAGGACAACCCGGCCTCCGACCTGAACGCCTGGGACTTCTACTCCCTGGGCGTGGGCGAGCCTCGCCCGATATCTGCCGTGCACGGCTACGGCACGGGCGACCTCCTGGACGACATCGTGGCCGCGTTCCCGCCGGAGGACGGCCAGGACGAGCCCAAAGAGGACCCCGACGAGCTGCGCGTGGCCATCATCGGCAGGCCCAACGTGGGAAAGTCCTCGCTGACGAACCGCCTGGTGGGCAAGAACCGCTCCATCGTGAGCGACGTGGCGGGCACCACGCGCGACGCCGTCGACACCGTGATCACCGTGGGCGACCGCCGTTACCGCCTGGTGGACACCGCAGGCATGCGCAAGCGCAACCTGGTCCACGAGGACGTGGAGTACTACAGCCTGGTGCGCGGCCTGCAGGCCATGGAGCGCGCCGACGTGTGCATCCTGGTGGTGGACTCCACCGTGGGCGTGACCGAGCAGGACCAGAAGCTGGCCGGTATGGCCATCGACCGCGGCTGCGCCCTGGTGGTGTGCCTGAACAAGTGGGACCTCGTGACCACCGAGCACGACCGCGACCGCGTGACCACCTCCATCGACCGCAGGCTGGGCTTCGCGTCCTGGGCGCCCTACGTCAACATCAGCGCCCTTTCGGGACGAGCGTGCAACAAGGTGCTGGACCTGGCCCAGAAGGCAGCCGACGCCCGCGCCACGCACATCAGGACGTCGCAGCTGAACGACCTTCTGACCGCCATCCGCGAGACCGGCCACACCGTGGTGCACAAGAACCGCAGGCTGAAGATTCACTACGCCACGCAGACCGGCGACAAG
This sequence comes from Atopobiaceae bacterium, assembly GCA_051878835.1. Lineage (GTDB taxonomy): Bacteria > Actinomycetota > Coriobacteriia > Coriobacteriales > Atopobiaceae > Olsenella_K. The sequence goes on along the minus strand of JBJEKW010000067.1, from coordinate 8,934 downwards.
CCGCCCATGTTCACGTTCTTCTGCAACGCCCCCGACCTGGTGGACGACAACTACGAGCGCTACCTCGAGAACCGCATGCGCGAGCAGTTCGACCTCGAGGGGACGCCCATTCGCTTCAAGTTCAAGAGGAAGGATGCCTAGATGTCGGTTTTGGCCCTGGCGACCCTGGCGTGCATGGTCGTCTCGTACTTCGTGTGCGGCATACCCTTCGGGCTGCTGGCCGCGCGCCACGACAACGTGGACGTGCGCAAGGTTGGCTCGGGCAACATCGGCATGACCAACGTGGCCAGGACCGTGGGCGCCAAGGCCGCGGCTGCCACCTTCCTCGGGGACATGGGGAAGGGCCTGGTGTGCATGCTCCTCTCGCGCTGGGTGCTGGCGTCCGTGGGCTTCAACGGCGACTGGGCCATGCTGGACGTGCGCGGCCCGTTCGGGCTCTTCTTGACCCTGATCTTTGCCTGCTGCGTGCTGGGGCACGTGTATAGCCCCTACCTGCACTTTCACGGCGGCAAGGGCATCTCGGTGGGCTTTGGCGCGGGCCTGGGGCTGTTCTGGCCCATCGGCCTGGGCATGCTGGTGGTGTTCCTGGCGTTCGCGCTGCCCAGCCGCTACGTGTCTCTGGGCTCCATCATGGCGGCCATCTCGCTGCCCATCCAGTGCGTGTGCTGGGGCGTCAGCCTCTATGCCATCATCCCGGTGGTCGTCGTGGCCTGCTGCGTCATCTGGGCGCACCGCGGAAACATAAAGAAGCTCCTTAACCACAAGGAGAGCAAGTTCTCGGTCCACCATGACCCGAAGGGCGGCAGCGACCAGGCTGGCAAGGGTGGTGCCAGGTGAGCGATTGCGCCTCGAGTGAGGCGGGCCAGCACCTGCGCGTCCAGAAAGTCGCCATCGTGGGCACCGGATCGTGGGGTACGGCCCTTACCAGGCTTGTGGCTCCCAACGCCGACCAGGTGGTCATGCTGGCCCGCTCCGAGGAAGTACGGAGGGGCATAAACCAGCAGCGCCACAACCCCCGGCACCTGAGCGACTTCCAGCTGGCGGACAACGTACGCGCCACCTGCGACGACGCCGACGCCTGCGAGGGCGCGGATGCCGTGGTGCTGGCGGTGCCCTCGGCCTACCTGCGGCAGACCTGCCACAGGCTGGCGTGCGTCATCGCGTCCGACGCGCCTGTGCTCATCCTGACGAAGGGCATCGAGCCGGGCTCGCTGGAGCTGATGGCCGACGTGGCTGCCGACGAGCTGGGACACCCCGAGCGCATGGCGGTGCTGTCCGGCCCGAACCACGCCGAGGAGATCTGCCGCGGCGTGGTCAGCGGCTCGGTGGTGGCGTCTGGCGAGCCCAGGGTGGCTCGGCTGTTCCAGGGCCTTCTGGTGTGCCCGTCGTTTCGCGTGTACGTCAGCGACGACCTGGCCGGCGTCGAGGTGTGCGGCGCCGTGAAGAACGTCATCGCCATCGCCTGCGGCGTGGCCGTGGGCGTGGGCGCCGGCGACAACACCCTGGCCATGCTGATGACCCGCGGCCTGGCCGAGATCAGCCGCGTGGCGTACGCGTTGGGCGGGCAGCCCCTGACGTGCATGGGACTGGCCGGCATGGGCGACCTTGTGGCCACCTGCACCTCCAGCCACTCGCGAAACCGCACGTTCGGCGAGGCATTCACGCGCGGCGAGTCGCTGGACGACTACCAGGCGCGCACGCACATGGTGGTGGAGGGTGCCCGCGCGGCGCTCAGCGTGCATGAGCTGGCCACAAAGCTGCACATCGAGACCCCCATCACGAACCAGGTTTTCGGTATCCTGTACGACGGTCGGCCGCTGGCCGAGGCGATGGACGCCCTGCTGTGCAGGCTTCCACGCGAGGAGTTCTACGGACTCAGCAAAAGCGAATAGGAGACATTGTCCATGAAACAGGACGTGAGAATATCCCCCTCCATACTTGCCGCCGACTTCCTGCACCTGGGCGACGAGCTGGAGAGCATCCAGAATGCCGACTGCATTCACTACGACGTGATGGACGGCGACTTCGTGCCCAACATCTCGTTTGGCCCCGGCATCCTGCGCACGGTAAAGAAGGGCACCGACCTGCCCGTGGACGTGCACATGATGGTGAGCAACCCCGACGAGGTGTTCGAGGACTACCTGGACGCGGGAGCCGACATCCTGACCTTCCACTTCGAGACGGCCAAGCACCCGCACCGCATCATCGACCAGATCCATCGCCATGGCGCAAAGGCGGGCATCGCCGTGAACCCCGGAACGTCCATGGAGTCGCTCGACGCCATCCTGGACTACCTGGACCTGGTGCTCGTGATGTCCGTGGACCCGGGCTTCTCGGGCCAGAAGTTCATCGACGGCACCTACCGCCAGCTGGAGCACCTGACGCGCATCTGCAACAACCACGGGGTCTCGCCCGTGATCGAGGTCGACGGCGGCGTCTCGGTGGCTAACGCCGAGTTCCTGGTGGCCCGCGGCGCCCGTCTGCTGGTGGCCGGCAGCTCCGTGTTCGGGGCCCCCGACCACGCGGCCGCCGTCGAGGCCATTCGCGAGGCAGGCCTGAAGGGCCTGGGAAAGAAGGCCTAGCTTGCCGAAGCGCTTCGTATACCTGGACTACGCCGCTTCCGCCCCCATGCGCCCCGAGGCGCTGGAGGCGGAGCGTGCCTACGAGGAGTCGCCCTACGCCGGGGCCAACCCCAACTCCCTGCACACCATGGGCAGGGAGGCCTCGCGAGCGCTGGACGGCGCCCGCGCGGATTTGGTGCGCCTCCTGGGCGGTGGCTTCAGGCCTGCCAACTTGGCGTTCACCAGCTGCGGCACCGAGAGCAACAACCTGGCGCTGTATGGCATGGCCGAGGGTGCGAGGGACCACGACCGCGAGCGCACGCAGGTCATCGTGTCCGCCATCGAGCACGACTCCGAGATTGACGTGGCCCCCGCGCTGCGCGGCAGGGGGTTCGACGTTGACTTAGTCCGGCCCGACCGCTCGGGAAAGGTGGATCCGAAAGAGCTGGCGTCCATGGTGGGGCCGCACACCGCCCTGGTGTCGGTCATGTACGCCAACAACGAGACGGGCGTCGTGCAGGATGTGGACGCCCTCGCGAAGGTGGCGCACCGGGCGGGAGCGCTGTTCCACACCGATGCCGCACAGGCCTTCGGCAAGGTGCCGCTGCAGCTGAGGGATGCCGACGCGGTCAGCATAGCCGCGCACAAGGTGGGCGGCCCCGTGGGCGTGGCCGCCCTGGTGCTGCGCTCGCGCACGCCGTTCAGGCCCCAGACCTTCGGCGGCGGCCAGGAGCTGGGTGTTCGCCCCGGCACGCAGGCCGTCCGCGACGCACTGGCCTTCGCCGCCGCGGCCAAGGCCAGCTGCCAGGACCTTGAGCGCACGCGCCGGCTGGTGGCGTCGGGCGCTCAGCGCCTGTACGACACGCTCTGCGCGCCCGACACGGGAGTAGTGCCCACGACGTCGGCTACCATGGGGCCAGACAGGCTCCCCGGCCTTGTCAGCGTCATGGTGCCCTCCCTGGACTCCGAGACGCTGGTGCTGCAGCTGGACTCCGCCGGCTTCGAGGTCTCTGCCGCCAGCGCCTGTGCGTCGGGCTCGCTCGACGCCAGCCATGTGCTTCTGGCCATGGGCGTTCCGCGCGACAGCGCCCTGGGGTCGCTCAGGATATCGTTCGACGAGCGCGTCAGCCAGCAGGACCTGGACGCGTTCGCGCAGGCTCTTTTGGAAATAGTCTCGCGCCTCGGTAAGGGGCGCCGTTAGCGGCCCGCAGCCGCGTTTGGAGGTTCGTATGAAGGAGTCTGAGGCTCTGGTTATGCTTCAGGACGTCGACCTGAAGCTGATGCGCGAACGCCATGCCCTGAAGCAGATGCCGCAGGTGCCAAAGATCGAGGCTGTCCGCGCCGCAAAGAAGAAGCTGGCGTCGGACTACAAGAAGATCCTGGGCCAGCTGAAGGACTGCCAGATGGACATCGAGGACAACGAGTCCGACCACGTCCGCATGGAGGACATAACGAAGGACGTCCACGAGCAGATCGAGGACGGCCGAGCCAGCTACCGCACGACGCGCGACCTGGACCTGCAGCTCTCGGCCCTGGCAAAGCGCATCGAGAAGCTGGAGTTCACGCACAAGGAGCTTGAGCGCAACCTGGCAAAGCTGCAGCAGGCCCAGAAGAACGCGCTTGACCTGGACCACAAGCTGACGCAGCAGGGCGAGGCCCTCATAGAGGCCTACCGCAACGACTCCGCCTCCATCCGTTCCGACATCGACGACCTGGAGCAGCAGCGCCAGCACGCCATCCGCAACCTGCAGCCCCAGACCTACGAGCGCTACCAGGCGGCCCAGAAGCGCTTCGGCGGCCTGGCCGTCGAGACCCTGAAGGGCAACACGCCTTCCATCTGCAGGGTGGCGCTGCAGGCCAGCTCGTTCGACGACATCCGTCGCGGCCCCGAGATCACGGAGTGCCCGTACTGCCACCGCATGCTGGTGACCGACGGGATGTTCGACGATGCAGAGGAGTAGCCAGGACGCACGGCGCGCCCCGAGGGTCCTTCTGTGCGTGACCGGTGGCATCGCGGTGTACAAGGCCGTCGAGGTCATGAGGTCGCTGCAGAAGGCCGGCTGCGACGTTCGCGTGTGCATGACCTCCGAGGCCGAGCGCTTCGTGGCGCCGCTGACCTTCGAGGCGCTGTGCGGACATCCCGTGGCGGACGACGTCTTTGCCGACCGCGAGTCCTACATACCGCACATCGACCTGGCCGAGTGGGCTGACGTCGCGTGCGTCGTGCCCGCCACGGCCAACGTCGTGGCAAAGCTGGCCTATGGGCTGGCGGACGACATGATGTCCACGACCATGCTGGCCCTGCCCGCGGGAACTCCGCTCCTGGTGGCACCCGCCATGAACGTGCACATGTGGCAGAACCCCGCCACGCAGCACAACGTGCAGACCCTGCGCGGCCGTGGCGTGCGCCTGGTCATGCCCGTCAGCGGGCGTCTGGCCTGCGGCGACGTGGGCCAGGGCAAGCTCGCCAGCGTGGACGACATAGCACAGACCGTGCTCTTCTCGCTGTTGGCCAAGGAACGGGGAAACGACCTGGCGGGGCGCCGAGTGCTGGTGACCGCCGGGCCCACGCACGAGGCCATAGACCCCGTGCGCTACATCGCGAACGAGTCCTCGGGAAAGATGGGCTTCTGCCTGGCCGCGGCCGCCGCCGCCAGGGGTGCGGAGGTCACGCTGGTGACCGGCCCAACGACGCTGGGCGATCCCGCCGGCGTGGACGTGGTGCGCGTGACCAGCGCGTCCCAGATGCACGATGCCAGCGTTGCAGCCTTCCAGGAGGCGGATGCCGCCGTGTGCGCGGCGGCCGTGGCCGACTACACGCCTGCGAAGCCCGCGGACCACAAGCTAAAGAAGGCCTTCGAGCCCATGGACCGCATCGACCTGGAGCCGACCGCAGACATACTGGCCGAGCTCAGCGGCAGCCGCGGCGACCGCGTGGTGGTGGGCTTCGCCGCCGAGACGAACGACCTCGCCAAAAACGCCCGCGCAAAGCTGGAGCGCAAGGGCTGCGACCTCATCGTGGCCAACCTGGTGGGCGGCCCCGACTCCGCGTTCGGGTCCGACACCGACCAGGTCAGCATAGTCAGCGCGGTAGGCTCGGACGACCTGCCTCGCATGCCGAAGCCGCAGGTGGCGCACGCCATCTGGGACGCGGTCGTGAGGATGTGGAACCAGAGGGAGGCACGTCGTTGAGCGACGAGGAATCCGTAAGCCAGGACGAGACCGGCCTAGAGGGCGATCCCAAGGCCGGCACCGGCCAGGAGGGCCATGCCATCACGGTGGGCTGCCACCTGTCGACCTCGAAGGGCTACGAGGCCATGGGAAAGACGGCCCTCTCCATAGGGGCGAACACGTTTGCGTTCTTTACCAGGAACCCGCGTGGCGGCAGCGCGAAGGCGCTGGACCCGGACGACGCGGCGGCCCTCGTAAGGCTGTGCCAGGAGCACAGGTTCGGCAAGCTGGTGGCGCACGCCCCCTACACCATGAACCTGTGCTCCGCGAAGCCCGACGTGGTGCAGTTCGCGCGCCAGGCCTTCGCCGGCGACATCGAGCGCATGGAGTCCCTGCCGGGCAACTACCTGAACTTCCACCCCGGCAGCCACGTGAAGCAGGGCGTGGACGAGGGCATCAGGCTGATCGTGGAGGGACTGAACCAGGTGCTGGTGCCCGGCCAGAAGACCATCGTGCTCCTGGAGACCATGGCGGGCAAGGGCACCGAGGTCGGCCGCAGCTTCGAGGAGCTGGAGCGCATCCTGGAGGGCGTCCAGCACGACGAGCTTTTGGGCGTGTGCCTGGACACCTGCCACGTGAACGACGCCGGCTACGACGTGGCGCACCACCTGGATGACGTGCTGGACGAGTTCGACCGCATCATAGGGCTGGACCGCCTGCGCGCTCTGCACGTGAACGACTCGAAGAACCCGCTGGGCGCGCACAAGGACCGGCACGAGAAGCTGGGCCAGGGCACGCTGGGCCTGGCCTGCTTCCAGGCCATCGTCACGAACCCCAGGACCCGCCAGCTCCCCATGATCCTCGAGACGCCCAACGAGCTGTCGGGATATGCGCGCGAGATATCGGCGCTGCGCGCCCTGGCGGCGGGCGAGTCCCTGGAGCATGCGCAGACGCTGCTGCAGACTGGCGCAGATGGCAAGAAGACCGCTACGAGCTAGCTATTCTGGGCGATATATCATAGGTAATTTTCCGAAGGGAGACCTTGCGGGGTGGGCATTCTAATAGGCTGCGAGCACCTGAGCCACGAGTGGCCGGGCAAGCGCGTTCTGTCCGACCAGACCATCGGCATAAACGAGGGCGAGCGCATAGGCGTCGTGGGAAAGAACGGCGACGGCAAGTCGACGCTGCTGGACCTCATAGCCAAGCGCATCCAGCCCGACTCGGGCACCGTGACCTATCGCAACGGCATCACGGTGGGCATGCTGGGCCAGCAGGACCAGCTGGACGACGACAGCACGGTGGAGCGCGCCGTGGTGGGGGACACCCCCGAGTACGTGTGGGCATCCGACCCAAAGGTGCGCCAGATTCTGGACGAGCTTCTGGGCGACGTGGACTGGCACGCGCAGGTGGGCACCCTATCGGGCGGCCAGCGCCGTCGCTGCGACCTGGCACGCCTGCTGGTGGGCACCTGGGACGTCATTCTGATGGACGAGCCCACGAACCACCTGGACATGCACGCCATCACCTGGCTGGCCAACCACCTGAAGCACCGCTGGCCCGACGGCACGGGGGCGCTGCTGGTAGTGACGCACGACCGCTGGTTCTTGGACGAGGTGTGCGAGCACATGTGGGAGGTCCACGACGGGGAGATAGAGCCCTTCGAGGGCGGCTACTCCGCCTATATCCAGCAGCGCGTCGAGCGCCAGCGCCAGGCCGCGGTCATGGAGGAGCGCCGGCAGAACATGCTGCGCAAGGAGCTCAACTGGCTGGCCCACGGTGCGAAGGCGCGCTCCAGCAAGCCGAAGTTCCGCGTGGACGCCGCCCTGGCCATGCTGCAGGACGACCCCCCTCTGCGTAACACCCTGGAGCTCAAGCGCATGGCCGTCAGTCGCCTGGGCAAGAAGGTCATGGAGCTGAAGAACGTCAGCGTCAGCTATCCCACCGCCGACGGCGGCACGAAGAAGGTCCTGGACGACATCTCGTGGATCGTGGGACCGGGCGACCGCGTGGGCATCCTGGGCGAGAACGGCGCAGGCAAGTCCACGCTGCTGCGGGTGATGACGGGCAAGCAGACCCCCACTAGCGGATACGTGAAGATAGGCAAGTCTGTGAAGTTCGGGTGGCTGTCCCAGCACCTGGACAAGCTGAGCCAGAAGGACGACTGGCGTGTGCAGGACATCCTGGCGCGCTGCAAGCACAGCTACTACGTGGACGGAAAGCCCCAGAGCCCCGAGCAGATGCTGGAGCGCCTGGGCTTCGACCGCAGCGAGTTCGCCACGTACGTCGCCGACCTATCGGGCGGCCAGCGCCGCCGTCTGGCGCTGCTGCTGGTGCTCCTGGAGGAGCCCAACGTGCTGGTGCTGGACGAGCCCGGCAACGACCTGGACACCGACATGCTGGCCGTGGTCGAGGACCTGCTGGACACCTGGCCGGGCACGCTGGTCATGGTGAGCCACGACCGCTTCCTGATGGAGCGCGTGACCGACGACCAGTACGCCCTCATGGACGGCAAGCTGGTGCACGTGCCCGGCGGCGTGGACGAGTACCTGCAGAAGCTGGACCAGAACCGTCGCGCCCGCTCGGCGCACCCCAAGGCGCCCGGCACCACGGGTGGCCAGGCGAAGGATACCGACGACTCGGACGATGCGCAGAAGCCCGCCCTCACGAACCAGGAGCGCCGCGAGCTAAAGAAGCGCTTCGACGCCGTGGACCGCAAGCTGCAGAAGATCCAGGACGAGCCGGACCGCCTGCGCCAGGAGCTGACCACCATAGCCCCGACCGACTATGAGGCCCTCATGGCCAAGCAGGCCGAGATCACGCAGGCGCAGAAGGACATCGAGGACCTGGAGACCCAGTGGCTGGAGCTCTCCGACAAGCTGGGGGAGTAGGGCATATGACAACGCTCGTTATTCTGGTAGTGGTGGCGGTCGTCGTGAGCACCCTGGTGTCGGCGTTTGGCCGCACGTCGTTCGGCAGCAGCTTCATGAGCTCGCTGGGTCATGGCATGGGAAGGAACCTCGGCCGCAGGATGGGATCCTCGGTAGGCAGAAGGCCCGTGAGCCTCGTGAACCTGTTCTGGCGCATACTGCTGGTGATCATCTTTGTCTATGGGATCATCTACGTCCTGCTGAAGTCGTTCGGGTCGTAGGGCTGGGACAGATGGAAGCGGCCGGTGCCACATGACACCGGCCGCTTTTTTAGG
>JBJEKW010000066.1:5680-8414 GCA_051878835.1 Atopobiaceae bacterium | reverse complement strand
GTTCTTCTTGTCCTCCATACTAGGCCTGCCAGGCGACGGGGCCCAGGTCGGCCATCACGTGGCCCACGCGCTCCTCGAAGGGACGCACGTCCACGCCGTCGTGCGCAAGGAAGCGCTCGGGGTCGCTCATCAGGTCCTCCATCGGCACCAGCACGTAGTCGCGCTCGCCCAGGCCGGGGTGCGGCAGCTTCAGCTTGCGGCCGGCATGCTCTTCTCCCTCAAACCAGCAGAGGTCGCAGTCGATGGTACGGGGACCAAAGCCCTGCTTTTGCGGGTCGCGCACGCGGTCCAGCTGGTCCTCGATGTCCAGCAGCTTGTCCATCAGCACCAGGGGGTGCAGCTCGGTGTGAATCTCGGCCACTGCATTGGCCACGGGGGTCGCGATGCCGTAGGCCGGCTCGGTCTCATAGGCGTGGCTGACGGCGTTTACGCAGGTCAGAGGCAGGCTATCGATGAGCTTGGTCGCGCGCGCCAGGTAGCCGATGCGGTCGCCCACGTTGGACCCCAGCGAGATGAACGCGCGGCGGGAGTCCTTGCGCCCGACGGCCCAGAACGAGTTCACGGCCTGGGCGGTCTGCGCCACGTTGTGCACGCGCAGCACGCGCGCGCCGGCCACCACGGCAGACAGCACGATGCCGATGGTCGCGGGGTCGCGGTCTGCCGCCTGGCCCACGCCCGACACCGCGCCGACGAAGCGCTTGCGCGAGACGGCCGTCAGCACGGGGTAGCCCATGCTGACCAGCTTCTGCGTGTTGCGCTGGATAACGACGTCCATGTCGGCGGTCTTGTCGAAGCCGGGGCCGGGGTCGATGCAGATGCGGTCGTGCGAGACGCCCGCGCGCATGAGCGTGCGCGCCTGGTCGCCCAGGAAGCCCATGACCTCTCGCATGATGGGCGCTTCCTCGGGCAGGGTGAAGCGGCGGTTCGTGGGCATGACCGCGCGAGCGGGTCGCGCCGAGTCCAGCGTGACGGACTTGCGCGAGTTGATGCCCGTGGTCTGGTTCCAGTGCATGACCACCAGGCCGCACTTGGAGGGGGCCACGACCTTGACCATATCGGGGTCGGTGAAACCGGTGACGTCGTTGATGATGTCGGCGCCCAGGTGCAGGCACATCTTTGCCGTCTGGGCATGGCGCGTGTCCACCGACACGACCGCGCCCTCCTGCACCAGCTGGCGCACCACGGGGACGATGCGGCGCATCTCCTCCTCGGGGCTCACGGGCTTGTGGCCGGGACGCGTGGACTCGCCGCCCACGTCGATGATGTCGGCGCCGTCGTCCAGCATCTGGATGGCGTGCTCGACGGCAACCTTGGGGTCATAGTTCTGCCCGCCGTCCGAGAACGAGTCGGGGGTGACGTTCAGGATTCCCATGATGCGGGGGCGGGCAAGCGAGATCTGATGATTGCCGCACTGCCAATCGTAGTAGTTCTCTCGAAGCATGGGTTTCCTTTCGCGTCGTTCCTGGTTCGTGCCGATAGATCAGCGCGTGCCGTTGAAGATCAGCGACATGGCCTCGGCGCGCGTGGCGTCGTGGTGCTCGAAGGCACCGCGCACGGCCGAAGTGGTGGTGCGAGCGCCGGGCTTCTTTACCCCGCGCATCGTCATGCAGAGGTGCTCGGCCTCCATCACCACGAGAACGCCCTGGGGATGGATGCCGTTCACGATGGCGTCGGCCACCTGGCGAGTCAAGCGTTCCTGCAGCTGGGGGCGGCGAGCGTAGATCTCGACCACGCGAGCCAGCTTCGAGATGCCGCACACCCTGCCGTCAGCGCCGGGCAGATACGCCACGTGTGCCACGCCAAAGAACGGCAGCAGGTGATGCTCGCACAGCGAGAAGAACGGAATGTCTCGCACGATCACCATCTCGCGGCACTGCGCGTCGAACGACACCTTGAAGAGCTCGGCCGGGTCCTGGTACAGACCGCCGCAGCACTCCTCCATGGCTCGAGCCACGCGGGCGGGGGTCTCCAACAGGCCCTCGCGCGTGGGGTCCTCGCCCATCCCCTCCAGGATCAGGCGGACGCCCTGCTCGATCTTTTCGTGATCCATGTGCTCGGTGGCCATGGAGCTCCTCTCGCATGTTGCTGACCGTAGGTGCGCTTTGGCAGCGACGCTTCGATGGCATTGCCGCGGATTCGCTGCTGCGGACTCAAGGGCCAACGGGCTTGGTTGCTTCCCGGCAGCCGCAGCCTGCTGGCCGCTTCCTGCCGGCCGCAGCCATCGGTTGCTTCCCGGCTGCCGCTTCCCAGTGGCTGTCCCCGCCAATCGCTTCCCGCAAGCTTAACGCACTGACAAAACGCATACGGAACTAGATTGTAGCCACTTCGGAACTCAGATGCATAGAAGGGCAGGTAGATGACTGGTTCACCACACCTGCGCCATCCGCGGACGGGGGCAGGGGCGGGGTGCAGGGTCGCCGGAGGGGACGGGGGCGGGCACAAAGCCGCTGCGATAGAGGGGCCCAGGGCCGCCGGACAGGAGAAGGGCCGTTGCTGTCGCCGATTGCCCGGCTCATCAAATAGTCGCCGCGTGAAATTCAACTGAGATTGCGTTCTGTGGAGGCGTTTTCGCGGGGGGCCAAGTATTAGATGCTGATTTATGTGCTTTTCGAAATTCGTTTATATTTCTCCCGTAAGTTTTTCGACTCCTAATACTCGGCGAATTACAAAACGACCTCCACAAGTCGCCATCTCGGTCGAATTTGGCGAGGTGACTCCGAAATTTGGCGAAGCG
>JBJEKW010000066.1:2976-5580 GCA_051878835.1 Atopobiaceae bacterium | reverse complement strand
CTGCAGGGGTGGCAGGTGCGGGTACATCGGCACCCACACCTCGGACCCTTGTCAGTAATTTCTGCAGGGGTGGCAGGTGCGGGTGCATCGGCACCCACACCTCGATAGTCTGCAAGAACTTCGCCGGGCGCCCCCGCGCACTGCCGAGCACCCAACAAGGGGTGGCAAGAAGGTGGGAAGGCGAGAAGAGCCGGGAGGAACAGTCTAGCTAGCCTTTTATACATAAAGATGGCTAGCCGTGTTAACCGACTAGCCACCTGGAATGATTTATGGCCAAACGTTCGGTGGAGTCTCCCCAATACTTCCCACGCTGGAAGCCCCTCGAGTCGAGGGCTCTTCTGATCAGGAGCTCTTCGAGCCGAAGGTTCTGCTGGCCTGGAGCCCTTCTTGCCGGAAGCCCTTCTTGCCGGAAGCCCTTCTTGCCAGGAGGCAGCAGAGCTAAAAGTCGAACGCCTTCGCGATGTCGCAGGCTAGCACCAAGTCGGCACGAGAGTCGCCGGGCGTGGGCTGCAGGTTGCAGATGATGAGGTCGTTGCCCTGGAAGTAGTCCACCAGGCCGGCCGCGGGGTACACCACCAGCGACGTGCCGCCAATAATCAGCAGGTCGCAGCTGGCGATGGCGCGCACGGCGCCCATGATGACATCCTGGTTCAGCGACTCCTCGTACAGCACGACGTCGGGCTTCACGCGCCCGCCGCACTTGGGGCACGCGGGCACGCCCTCGGTCTGCAAGATCCACTCTTCGCTGTAGACGGCGCCGCACTTCTGGCAGATGTTTCTATGCGTCGAGCCATGCAGCTCGTACACGCGCTTTGAACCGGCAGCCTGGTGCAAGCCGTCGATGTTTTGCGTCACGACCGCCGTCAGCTTGCCCTCCTGCTCCAGCTGTGCCAGCTTGCGGTGACACTGGTTGGGCTTGGCGTTTGGCACGCACATGACGTTGCGATAGAAGTCGTAGAACTCCTGCGGGTGCGACTCATAGAAGCTGTGGCTCAACATGGTCTCGGGCGGATACTTGTATCCGCGCTGGTTGTACAGGCCGTTCGGGCTACGAAAGTCCGGGATGCCACTGGCCGTGGACACACCCGCGCCTCCAAAGAACACGACGCTGCCAGCCGCATCGATGTGCTTCTGCAGTTCCTTGGCCGCCAATGTGGGGTCTGTGATTGTTTTTGCCATGCCTACCCCCTAGACGCTTTACCATGTTCACATCACTCTAGCACCGTACGAAAGGGCCAGAACCATGCAACCCACGTCTGGCAAGCACTTCAAGAAGGACATCGTCGAGGTCACGGGCGACGCCAACGCGACGACGCCGACTGGCGCCGAGACAGCTCCCGCCGATGCGGGACGGACCGAGGCGCAGAGCTCGTCGGCCGGCAACACGACCCCGGCCGACACGACGTCGACCGACGCATCGGCCGCTGTCAGCGCCACAGCTGCCGCGAGCTCCGTCCCCCAGGCCAACGTGACCGACTGCGCCCTGGTGTTCGAGGGTGGCGGCACGCGCGCCAGCTACACGGCAGGAATCGCAAACGTGCTGCTGGACCAGGGCATCTACTTTGGCTACACCTGCGGCATCTCGGCGGGGTCCAGCCACACGCTGGACTACACCAGCCGCGACCGCGACCGCGTGCGCAGGTCGTTCATCGACTTCGCCGCGCTGCCCGACCATGGCGGCATCCGCTCCATCCTGCGAGGAAACGGCTACTTCGATGCAGACTACGACTACGAGGGCTGCATTGCCGATGGGTTCATGCCCTTTGACTGGCAGACCTTCGTGGCAAACAAGGCGCAGGTCTGCATGTCGACCCTGGACGGCGTCACGGGCGAGACCCTGACCTTCCACAAGGAGGACATGCCCACCATCGACGAGGCCATCGCCTTCTGTCGCATGAGCTCCACGCTGCCCGGCTTCATGAACCCCATCACCTACGGCGGTCACCTGATGTACGACGGCGGCATGGGCCAGGGCGCGGGCATCCCCACCTTCATGGCGCAGCAGGACGGCTACACGAAGTTCCTGCTGATTCGCACGCGTCCGCGCAGCTATCGCAAGGAGCCGCCCACCGCAACGTATCGCCGCATGTCGGCGGTACTGGCAAAGGGCAACCCCGTCTTGCGAGAGGCGCTGCTGACCCGCAGCCAGCGCTACAACGCCGAGGTCGAGCGCATGGAGCAGCTGGAGCGCGAAGGTCGCCTGCTGATGATCTGCCCCGAGAGCATGTATATAAAGAGCACCACCCTGGACGTGCAGAAGCTGCGCGACTCCTACCTGCTGGGATACGAGCAGGGCGTGCGAGAATTGCCGCGCATTCGCAAGTTCCTCTTTGGCTCGGAGGACGGCGGCCCGCACGCCGACCCCGCCGACTGGCTGGAGAAGATCGAATCCGACCGCCGCGCGCTGTCGCGGCCGCTGGACCAGCCCACGATCGACCCGCTGGCGTAGGCGCGGTCGGCTTCCGGTTCGGACTTGGTTCGGCTCCGGCTCGACCTCGGCTCCCGGCTCGGCTCCGGCTCGACCCCGACCCCATCTTCAGGGGCACAGTTTGACTCGTTTTTCTCGCTGAGAACGAGGCAAACTGTGCCCCTGATTTGTGCCGC
>JBJEKW010000066.1:0-2876 GCA_051878835.1 Atopobiaceae bacterium | reverse complement strand
CTCTTGCAGGCGAATTTCATGCCGCGCCGCCTATACTGGTATGCATTGAAAATTGGACCGTCCGTTCCTGTCGCCGCACCGCTGGGCCGCAGCTAATACCGAGGTTGACGCACTTCGGAGCCAGGTTGGCGCAATTCAGATGCCAGTTCGGCACGACGCGGGCCAGGCGCTGCCAAACGCAGTTCGGCACGACGCTGGCCAAGCGAGGCCGACCGCGATGGCTGAGCGCAGCTCAATCGCACATTGCTGGCCATCCCCAGTCATGTGCGACTTGGTACAGCGCTGGCCGAGCTCAACCAACCACGGCCGAGCGCGACTGGACGCGACGGTCTCCTTACGCCGAGGAGGCGCCTTGGAGCAGCAAGTTATCAAGCAGGACGGCCAGCAGCCGGACCAGCAGAATTCTGGCACCGACCAGCACAAGACCCTGAAGCTCGTCTCGTGGAACGTGAACGGCCTGCGTGCGGTCACAAAGAAGGACCCCAGCTTCGGGCAGATTTTCCAGCAGATTGATGCCGACGTCTTTGCCATTCAGGAGACGAAGCTGCAGGAGGGCCAGCTGAACCTGGACCTGCCCGGCTACACCCAAACCTGGAGCTACGCCGAGCGCAGGGGCTACAGCGGCACGGCAGTTTTCAGCAAGCAGGCACCCATCCAGGTGATTCACCACATTGGCAGCGACGTTGCCGAGGACGAGGGCCGCGTGTGCGCCCTGGAGTTCCCCGACTTTTGGTTCGTGAACGTGTACACCCCGAACGCGAAGCAGGGCCTGCTGCGTCTGGACGAGCGCATGGACTGGGACGCCAGCTACCGCGAGTTCCTGAGCCAGCTGGACCAGAAGAAACCCATCGTGACCTGCGGCGACTTCAACGTTGCGCACGAGGAAATCGACCTGAAGAACCCGAAGCAGAACCGTGGCAACGCAGGCTTCTCGGACGAGGAGCGCAGCAGCTTCGGCAAGCTGTTGGATGCCGGCTTCACCGACACGTTCCGCCTGCTGCACCCCCACGAGGAGGGCGCCTACAGCTGGTGGAGCTACCGGTTCCGCGCGCGGCAGACGAACGCGGGGTGGCGCATCGACTACTTCCTGGTGTCCGACCGCATTGCCGACCACGTGGCTGGAGCTTCCATCCTGAACGACGTGTATGGCTCGGACCACTGCCCCGTGCAGCTGGACCTGCGCGTATAGCAGCTAACGCGCTCGACCGGCAGAGGTCGGGTGGGCATGCCGCGCTGCAAGCGCGCAGCCGGTGCCAATAGACTCCCAAAACCGTGCCAGAAAGAAGGACCCCATGTATTGCACGCATTGCGGCGAAGAAGTTCAAGTGAGCTGGAGGCTGCCGTCCAGGTGCAACCATTGCAAGGCCCCGCTCGTCGTAGGGCCGTCACGCGTGCTGAACGTGCTACTCATAGCTGCCATCGTGCTGGGGTCGCTGATGGGTGGCTTGGCGAACCTGCTGATGAGTCCGTTGGGCAGCGACTACACGCGCTATGTGGCTCTGGCGGTGGCTATCCTGTGCATCTACCTGTTCTACCAGCTGCTTTCCGTGTTGCTGTTGCGGCGCGGCGTGCTCTCCAGCGAGGACCTCAGCCAGACCAAGCCACAGGTTCTGCACCGCTACGCGCCCGTTCGCAAGGGCAGCGTGACGCAGCAGATACAGCACAACCTGAGCCAGCTGGACCTGCCAGAAAACCAGCACGAAGCTAGCCAGGAGACCTCAGCTGTGGGCGTTCGTGGCGCCGCAACCCCCGTCAGCGTCTCGACGGGCATTCACGGCACGGCTGGTACCCACGCAGCGGCTGGTACTCGTGGCGTGGCTGGCGCTCGTGGCGCGGCTGGTGCTCGTGGCACGTCATCGCACGCCGCTACTCCCCATGCCGCAGCGGCCACACAGCGCGTTGCCGCTGCGCAGTCTATGCCCGTACAGCCCATGCCCGCACAGCCCGTTGCCGCTGCGCAGCCCGCCATGCATGCGCAGCCCATGCCCGCACAGCCCGCAAGCTCTTCTTGCCCCGTTTACCTGGGCGGACATACCGGGAACTACGACGAGCTGCGCGCTGACGACACTCTGGGCATCCAGCAGATGGGCCAGCTGTCCTCCTCCATCGTGAAGGAGCACTTCGACCCCATCATCGGGGCCGCGCAGAACGACTACATGATTGCCCGGTTCAACACCGCCGAGGCAGTTTCGGACCAGATTCGCAACCACGGCTATCGCTACTTCTTTGTCTGCGACCCGCAGGCATCTGCCAGTGCGGACGCCACCCAGCGCCATGTGGGCTTCTTGGCATTCTATCCGCGCGAGGAGGGCGAGCTGTACCTGAGCAAGTTCTACCTGCGTTCGGACTGCCGCGGCCGCGGGCTGTCGCGCGACATGTGCCGCTTTGTGGTGGACCAGGCCCGCGCGCTGGGATGCAACCGCATCACGCTGAACGTGAACCGCAACAACTACCAGGCCATTCTGGCCTACGAGCACCTGGGCTTCCGCAAGGTGCGCGCCGAGCGCAACCCCATCGGCAACGGCTTCGTTATGGACGACTTCGTGTACCAGCTGGATTTGTAGCAAGAAGCTAGCTGCGTACCAAAGAAGTGCCCGCAACCCAGAATCGCCAGGTTGCGGGCATTTTTACATGCGGAAGCATTTGGTAGAGCTCAGCCAAGAAGGGCCATCTAGCTGCAATGTTCTTCTTGCGCGCTGCTTGCCTACACCTGTCCCCTATTTCCCCAGCAAGAAGGGCTCGATGTAGCCCATGGCCTTCCGGAACGCAACGTCGTCGAAGCCATGACCGGCGTGCGAGATCATGTGCAGCTTCGCGTGGGGATACTCTCGTGCCAGCTGCCGGCTATATCGGGGGTCCACTATCTGGTCGTCGCT
>JBJEKW010000065.1:0-8483 GCA_051878835.1 Atopobiaceae bacterium | reverse complement strand
CGGTCGTCGATGCGAACGAACGTGATCATTGCTTGTGTCCTCCTCTCAATGCGTCGATTGCCAACTGAAAATCCCCCTCCCACCTGGCACGCTCGCGTCAGCTGTCCGGGCGACGCATCGCTCGGTCGGCGCGGTGGCAGCCAGGCAAATAGCCTGTGGGAGCGTCATCGTGGCTCCCCCGGAGGCTTGAGGTCGTTGTTCTAGAACGCTTTGCCGTACAATGTCCTAGTCGCGGTAACAGTTATAAGTTGAACGCGCCCGTACAATGTACGGAATTTTCCTGACCCTGCCGAGCGGTAGTAAATTTTCCGTTAGTGGAAAGTTCTTGACAATTGCGGTGCAGGTAATACTCGTAGGCCATATGGGGTATGGCACCAGCCACACACGCACCACTCGCAGTCCCCGATGCAGTTGACGCATCCGCCCCTTAGCTAGAAATTTACGCCGTGGTTGCGACAAATCTCCGCATATTCGGCGGAGTGCTCCTCGGTGACGGCGGGCATCAGTATGCCGCACAGGGCGTCAGCCATCCGGACGGGGCGGGCGTTCTTCGTGTGGTCGGCCTTCGCATCCAGCACCCAGCTGGACTCCACCGTGGTGATGGTGGACGCCATGACGCCCAGGCTCCAGTCCGATATGCGCCTGCTGATGTAGCCGTCGTGCTGCAGGCGAGACAGCCCCCAGGTGTAGTAGGTCAAAAGCTCGCTCGACAGGGTGCCGGCGGTCATGGGCTTGGATGCCTTGCGGCCCACGTGCGTGGAGATTCCCGCCTTAAAGAAGAACGGGTACTTCTCGGCCATGCTCTCGCCCTCGACGAACAGCGTCACAAAGCGGCCCAGAAGCTCGCTGCCGCCGATGGAGGTGTCCAGTAGGGACCAGTAGTGCTCCAGGGGCTTCGAGACGATGCTTTCCAGCAGGTCGCTCTTTCGGTGGAAGTGGTACGTCAGGTTTCCCAGGGAGGTGCCGGATGCCGACGCTATCTCGCGCAGCGACACGTTCTCGTAGCCTCGGCTGTTGAACAGCTGGACCGCGACCTCCTCTATGTGCTCCTTGGTACCCGCCATGCCCGAACTGTCTTTCTTGCGCGCTCACGTAACGGTTTAAAAGAATACTGCAAACCGCACAACGTACGAGAACCACAAATTGGAGCATGGGTGTCGCCACGGAAAGTCCAGCGATCACGCGAGACCCACCCAAACTGGGGTGGAAATCAGGAGGCCGATGGACCGCTACACGGGCAGGCCCGCTGCTATGACCGCGCTGATGACGCCTATGAGCGCCAAGGGGACGCAGCCGTCGACGAAGGACTGCAGGGGGCCCAGCCGGTAGTACAGCACGTAGCACACCAGGCTCACGGCGAAGCCCAACACCGCCAGCACAGCCACCAGGACGGCGATGCCGCCCGCTCCCGATCCGCCCAGCGCCAGCGCACAGAAGGCCTCCATGCCCAGCCACGCCACGAACAGCACCAGCTCGGTCGTGGGCTGCCGGTGGAACGCCGTCTGGGTCACCGCCAGCAGCACCAGGTACAGCACGACCGCCCCTCCGGCGCACGCCAGACCCGCCCGCGGTGCGGTCACGCGGCCCGCGCCCCCGCAGGTGCGCATGGCACCCAGAAGTCCGCACACGACGGCACCCAGGATGCAGACCACGCCCACCGCGCGAAGGGGACCCTTGGCCTCTGCGCCGCCGACCTTCGGCCAAAAGAAGATTCCCCACCATGCCAGGTACAGCGCGCAGCACGCCGCCATCAGCAGGTGCCCCGACCTCAATTGCGAAAGCGCAGTCACGTCCATGATGCCTCTATGCCTCCCTTGCGGGCCGCCACCACGCGCGGCCCCAGCGCAAGGATAGCAGTACACACCCGGGGCATCAGCATGTGGCACAAGAGGGGCCCGCCATGGCCAAGTCGCAGCGGGCCCCTCTGCTGGAATCTGCACCTCAGCACGCCTGTACGTCAGGCGCGCGAACTCTAGATGCGGGCGACGGCCTTGATCTCGACCTTGCCGCCGCCGGGCAGCGCGGCCACCTGGAATGCGGCGCGTGCGGGATACGGGGCCTCGAAGAACTCGGCATAGACCTCATTCATGGCTGCGAACTCGTTGATGTCGGCCAGAAGGACCGTGGTCTCGACCACGTCAGCCATGGAGGCGCCGGCCGCCTCCAGGATGTTCCTCACGTTGGTCAGGCTCTGACGAGTCTGGCTCTGGATGTCGTCGCCTGCCAGCTTGCCCGTGGCGGGGTCGATGCCCAGCTGGCCCGACACGTTCACGGAGCCGTTGGACACGACGCCCGCAGAATAGGGGCCCAGTGCCTTGGGGGCCTTGTCGGTAACAATGGCGTTCTTGCTCATGGGAATCTCCTTTGTTTCAGGCCCGCAGTCGCGAGCGTCAATCGGCAAATCTAAAAAACGCAGGTCAAGAAGGGCACAGCTATCGTGCGACGTACTCGCCCGGCTGCGCGCCCGTGGGCTCGCCGTCCTTTGCGGCCAGCACGCCGTTCACGTAGACCAGCTTTGCGCGACCATGCACCTGGAAGCCCTCGTAGGTGGTGTAGTCGACGGCCTGGTGCTGGTTAGCCGCACTGATGGTCCAGCGGGGTGCGGGATCCCACACGCACACGTCGGCGTCCGAGCCCACCGCCAGGGCGCCCTTGCGCGGGTACATGCCGAACACGCGGGCCTGCCCCTCGGACAGCAGGTGCAGGTAGTCCATGGGACCCAGCTGGCCCTCGAACGTGGTCATGATGAGTGCGGGCCTGTGCTCGACGCCGGGGCCGCCGTTGGGGATCTTCGTGAAGTCGTTCCGGCCGCGGTCCTTCTGGCCATGCAGGTTGAACGAGCAGTGGTCCGTCGAGATCTGGTCCACCTCGCCGTCCATGACCGCCTGCCGCAGCGCGCGGATGTCGGCGGGCTTGCGCAGGGGCGGGCTCATGACGTACTTCGCGCCGGCGAAGCCGTCCTCGCCCTGCTCCAGATAGCGGGTGTCGTCCAGCAGCAGGTACTGGGGACAGGTCTCCAGCGCCACGCGCACGCCGCGACGGCGCGCCGCCCGCACCTGCTCCAGGCCTAGCTTGGTCGAGCAGTGCACCACGTTCACACGCGCCCCCGTGAGCTCGCTGAGGTACATCAGGCGGCTGATAGCCTCGGCCTCGCACTCGGCAGGACGCGACAGCGGATGGCCCTCGGGGCCCGTGATGCCCTGCGCCAGGACGCGACGCTGCAGGGCGTTCACCAGCGTACCGTTCTCGCAATGCACGCACAGGATGCCGTCGAAGGGCAGGATGGACTCCAGCACCTCCATGGTCTGGGCGTCATCCAGCCGCAGGTGGTCGTAGGCGAAGTACGTCTTGAACGACACGATGCCAGCGCGGCGCATGTCCGGAATCTCCTCGCGCGTGCGCTCGTTCCAGTCGGCTATGGCCATGTGGAAGGCGTAGTTGGACGTGCACGTGCCGTCGGCGCGCTTGTGCCACTCGTCCAGCGCCTGATGCAGGGTCATGCCCTTGTCCTGCGTGGCGTAGTCCACGATGGTCGTGGTGCCCCCGCAGGCGGCGGCGCGTGTGCCCGTCTGGAAGCTGTCGGCGGTCCAGTCCATGCCCGTCCAGCACTGCATGTGCGTGTGGGCGTCTATGAAGCCGGGGTACACGTAGCAGCCGCTGACATCGACGACCTCGTCGTCGGCTGTGGCGGCATACGTACCTCCGACCTGGCTGATCTTCTGGCCTTGCAGAACGAGGTCGCCACGGACGAGACCCTGCGGGGTCACGAGGACGCCTCCCCTTAGAACCTTCATGTGTAGCCTCCCTACCTTGACCCCTCGATTACCTGGGCAATGCGGTCCAGGTCATGCGGGGTGTCTATGTCCATGAGTTCCGAGGCGTCGGCCGCCTCCACCAGCACGGCGCCCTCCTGCAGCTCGGGAAGGGAGCGCAGCAGCGACCCTCCCCCGACATCGCCGCGCAGCGCCCGCAGCGCCAGCTCCAGGCCACCCGGGAACAGCACGGGGCTTCCCACCTGTCCCTGCCACGCCAGCCTGACCACGCTTTGCGGGTGCGTACCGAACGCCTCGGCCATGTCCCTGAGGCTCTGCGGGCGCACCAGCGGCTGGTCTCCCTGGACGAACAGGTAGCCCGCGCGCCGGCCCAGCGCCTCGACGCCCGCGCGCACGGTGTCCGACTGCAGCGGACCCTTGGGGTCGACCGCTTGCGCTCCAAGGCCGGACGCCAGCTGGCGCACGTCCTCCCACCTGGACGAGACGACCACGTCGAAGTCCGTCTCCAGCACCGCCCGCAGCGTGCGCTCCACCACCGGCACGCCCGCCAGCGGCTCCAGGAGCTTCTGCCTGCCGAAGCGCTTGGCCTCGCCTGACGCCATGACCACGCAGCCCAACCTGCGCACGCCGCCGTGGCCGGCAAAGCACGCGTCAAAGAACTCGTTTGACGCCGCGCGGGAGGCGTTGGCCCAGGCCTCGTAGCGCTCCAGCAGCAGCCTGCCCTCGGGGGTCAGCGTGCTGCCGCCACCGCCCGAGCCGCCCGCCCTGCGCTTCAGCAGGGGCGTACTCAGCGCCTCCTCGGCATGCGACACCAGACGGGTGGCCTTCGTGTAGGCCATGCCCATCTGCTTTGACGCGGCCAAAAGGCTGCCCGTGCGCTCGGTGCGCCGCAGCAGCTCGAAGGGCCCCGGGCCAAAGAAGCGCTTGCCTTCCTCGTCGTCCAGCCACACGTGCGAGCAGGGCTTCATTCCTGCCTCCAATGCGTCGACGGGCGCGTCGCACCGGGGGCGTGCGCCCCAGGCGCGATTCCGCGCTACGCCACGCCCGCCGCCGGCGCAACGGGCACCGACGACGGGTCGTTCTTCTTATCCGCGCACCACGGTACCAGTCTTTCCCTGGATGCCGTCGGACGCCTTGTCCAGAAGGGTTATGAGCGAGCTGCGACCGGGGGCCGACTGCGCGAACTGCAGCGCGGCCTGCACCTTGGGCAGCATGGAGCCGGGCGCGAACTCGCCCGCCTGGATGTAGCGCTGCGCGGTCTCGGGGGTCAGCTCATCCAGCCACTGCTGGTCGGGCTTGCCAAAGTGCACGGCGACCTTCTCGACCGCCGTCAGGATGATCAGCGTGTCGGCGTCCACCTGCTCGGCCAGGCGAGCCGCGGCGAAGTCCTTGTCGATGACTGCGGCTGCGCCCTTCAGGTGATGGCCCGTCGTGGTGTACACGGGGATGCCACCGCCACCGCAGGCAATGACCACGTGGTCGGAGGCCACGAGCGAGCGGATGGTGTCGATCTCGACGATGGACTTGGGCTTGGGGCTGGCGACCACGCGCCTCCAGCCGCGACCGGAGTCCTCGACCACGTGGTAGCCGCGCTCGGCCACCATGCGGTCCGCCTCCTCCTTCGTCATGAACGCGCCGATGGGCTTGGTGGGGTTCTGGAATGCGGGGTCCTCAGGGTCTACCTCCACCTGGGTCAGCACCGTGGCGGCGCCCAGGCTGATGCCGCGGTCCAGCATCTCCTCGCGCAGGGCGTTCTGCAGGTCGTAGCCTATGTAGCCCTGGCTCATGGCCACGCACACCGACAGCGGGCAGGGGATGTACTTCTGGGGGTTCGAGCGGGTCAGCTGGGTCATGGCCTCCTGGATCATGCCCACCTGCGGGCCGTTGCCGTGCGCCACCACGACCTCGTTGCCCTGCTGGATCAAATCCACGATGGCCTTGGCCGTGTGCCTGACCGCCTGCATCTGCTCCGGCAGGTTCTTTCCGAGGGCGTTGCCGCCCAAGGCGATGACTATCCTACGTCCCATGTGCTTCTCTCCCCTTTGTCCCCTCAAAGGCAGCAGGGCCCGCCCGGCCAGCTCTCCCAGACGAACCCTGCAGATGACTACTAACTCGTTGCGGCGGCGCGCCGCGTCCCGTGCGCTACAGCTGGTACCAGCGCTTGGTGTCGCGCTCCTCGAGGGCCTTCAGGGTGGCCACGGGGTCGCTGACCTTCTGCAGGAAGATCATGGCAGCCACGGCATAGGGCTTGTAGCTGGCCTCCTTGTACAGGCCGTCGCGGTGGTAGTCGAAGACCTCGTTCTCGACCTCGCCGTGCTCGCAGCTGACGCCGTTGATGTCGGCGGGCAGCGGATGCATGTAGATGGTGTCCTTGCCGTGGGCGGTCTTGTCCATCAGCGCGGGCGTGCAGCACCAGTCCTGGTGCGTGGCGTTCTGGGCCAGCAGCTTCTGCTCCAGTTGGTCGATGCCCTCGGAGTCGCCGGCGGCATACAGCTTCGTGCGCTTCTCCATGGCGGCGTAGGACGCCCAGCTCTTCGGGATCACGATGTCGGCGCCCTCGAAGGCCTCCTCCATGGAGTTGACCTGACGGAAGCTGGAGCCGGACTCCTTGGCGTACTGGCCGGCCTTCGCCACCAGGTCGGGCATCAGGTCGTAGCCCTCGGGGTGGGCCAGGGTGACGTCCATGCCAAAGCGCGGCAGCAGCGTGATCAGCGACTGGGGGCAGCTGAGGGGCTTGCCGTACGAGGGGCTGTAGGCCCAGGTGACCGCGACCTTCTTGCCCTTGAGGTTATCCAGGCCGCCGAACTCGTTGATCAGGTACAGCATGTCGGCCGAGGACTGCGTGGGGTGGTCGGAGTCGGACTGCAGCGACACCAGCGTCGGGCGGTGGTCCAGGATGCCGTCCTTCCAGCTCTGCTCGACGGACTCCGAGACCTCCTTCATGTAGGCGTCGCCCTCGCCGATGAACTTGTCGTCGCGGATGCCGATGACGTCAGCCATGAAGCTGATCATCGTGGCGGTCTCGCGCACGGTCTCGCCGTGGGCCACCTGAGACTTGGACTCGTCCAGGTCCTGCAGCTGCAGGCCCAGCAGGTTCGAGCCGGAGGCAAAGCTGAAGCGCGTGCGGGTGGAGTTGTCGCGGAAGTTCGAGACCGCGAGACCCGACTGGAAGATGCGCGTGCTGATGTTGCGCTCGCGCAGGTTGCGCAGGGCGTCGGCCACCAGGTACATGGCGCGCAGCTCGTCGGTGGTCTTGTCCCAGGTGTGCAGGAAGTCGGTGTTGTACATGCCCTTGTAGTCGAGCGTCTGCAGCTGCTCGAGGATCTGCTGAAGCTTGGAGTCCATGATGTTCCCTTCTTGCCTTGGTATGTGCGCTGGCGAAGCCGTCAGGCGAAAGCTACTTGATGTCGTTGCCGGTCAGGGTGCCGCGGTACTCGGTGGCGTCGCCCGTGGCCTGGCTGGGGTCGTACAGGTTCACGGCCGCCACGTACAGCGCGGCGCAGGTCGAGAGGTCCTGCTTGTAGGTGACCTCGTTGGGCGCGTGGGCCTGGGACTCGGCGCCGGGGCCAAAGCCGACGCAGGGGATGCCGTAGCGGCCCTGGATGGACACACAGTTGGTCGAGAAGGTCCACTTGTCGCACAGGGGACGGCCCTCACGCTTGTCCATGGACTTGGGGCAGCCGATGCGCTTGTCGCCGAACAGGGCCTTGTGGGCGTCGACGAGTGCCTTCACGTGGGGAGCGGTCTCCTTGTTGATCCACGTGGGGAAGTAGGCCTCGGTCTCGTACACCTCGCCGGTCCAGCTGGGACGGTCGTACATGTACATGGAGACCTTCACGTCGTCGCCGTACTTCTTGACGGCGGGCAGGTTGCGCACCTCGTCCAGGCAGGACTCGTACGTCTCGCCGGCGGTCATGCGGCGGTCGATGCTGATGGCGCAGGAGTCGGCCACTGCGCAGCGGCTGGGGCTGGTGTAGAAGATCTGGCTGACGGTGCAGGTGCCGCGGCCCAGGAAGCGGGCGTCCTCGTAGTGGTCGGGGTTGTACTTCGGGTCCAGCATCTTTACCAGGCCCTTGATGGAGGTGGACTCGTCGCAGCCGTTGTTGTTCAAGGCGCGCACGTCGTTCACGATGTCGGCCATCTTGTAGATGGCGTTGTCGCCGCGCTCGGGAGCGGAGCCGTGGCAGGAGACGCCGTGGACGTCCACGCGGATCTCCATGCGGCCGCGGTGGCCGCGGTAGATGCCGCCGTCGGTGGGCTCGGTCGAGATGACGAACTCGGGCTTGATGCCGTCCTTGTTGTAGATGTACTGCCAGCACATGCCGTCGCAGTCCTCTTCCTGGACGGAGCCCACGACCATGATCTTGTAGCCCTCGGGGATCAGGTCCATGTCCTTCATCATCTTTGCCGCGTAGGTGGCAGCAGCGACGCCGCCCTCCTGATCGGAGCCACCGCGGCCGCCGATGAGCTGGTCGTCTTCGAAGCCCTTGTAGGGGTCGAAGTTCCAGTTGTCGCGGTTGCCGATGCCCACGGTGTCGATGTGACCGTCGATGGCGATGATCTTGTCACCCGTGCCCATGAAGCCCATCACGTTGCCCAGGCCGTCGACCTTGACCTCGTCGAAGCCCAGCTTCTCCATCTCGGACTTGATGCAGGCGACGACCTCGCCCTCCTCGCAGGACTCGCTGGGGTGGCTGATCATGGCACGCA
>JBJEKW010000064.1:0-1707 GCA_051878835.1 Atopobiaceae bacterium | reverse complement strand
CCGAGTACAAGGTGTTCATCGAGAACGCCGGCGGCCGCTGCGTCGAGGTCATGGCAGACGCCGACACGTTCCAGATTGACGTGCCTGCCATGGAGGCGGCCATAAACGAGCACACGGTCGCCGTGCTGATCGACTCGCCCAACAACCCCGTGGGCGCCGTGTACAGCCGCCAGAACCTGCAGGACCTGGCTGCCATGATGAAGCGAAAGAGCCAGGAGTACGGCCACGCCATCTACCTCATCAGCGACGAACCTTACCGCGAGATTGCCTACGCGGGCGTCGAGGTGCCTTGGGTGCCCGACCTGTACGACGCGACCATCGTGTGCTACAGCTACTCGAAGTCCCTGTCGCTGCCGGGCGAGCGTATTGGCTGGCTGTTGGTGCCGCCCGCGAACCCCGACCACGACGAGCTGGTCTACGCCGTCGCCGGCGCCGGGCGCAAGATGGGCTTCGTCTGCGCGCCCGCCCTGTTCCAGCGCGTGCTCATCGACTGCGTGGACGTGCCTACGAACATCGATGCCTACGTGCGCAACCGCGAGGCGCTGACCAAGGGTCTGGGCCAGCTGGGCTACCACTACATCGAGCCGCAGGGTGCCTTCTACCTGTGGGTCAAGGCCCTGGAGCCCGACGAGAACGCCTTCTTCGAGCGCGCAAAGAAGCTGGAGCTCCTGCCGGTGCCCAGCGAGTCGTTCGGCTGCCACGGCTGGGTGCGCGTGGGCTACTGCGTCAGCTACGAGACCATCGTGAACTCCATGCCCGCCTGGAAGAAGCTCAAGGAGAGCTACGAGTAGCGTCGGCTAGCAGCTAGCTGCTGGTTTCGAGTGGCTAGCTGCTGTTTCGCGCAGCTGGCTGCCAGCTGTGAATAGCTAGCCAACAGCTGCGAATAGCTGGCTACCAGCTGCGAGCGGCCAGCGGCAAGCTACGTGCCGGCTTTAGCAGGAAAGAAGTGCTTCTTGCTAGTTTCGCAATCCATAGCATCGGGAATAGTGCGCGGCGTGGCTCAGCTCGCCGCGCACTTCTCGTTTGCGTCAGAGGGGCGGCAAGTTATGAGCTATGAGTTCGACGAGTACGACCAGTGGTGCGACTGGGGCGGAGAGGGAATCTACGGCAGGGTCTATCGCCCGCACATGGAGGCGGGCAAGCGCCTTCCTGCCTGCGTCTTTGCGCACGGGCTCAACGGCACGCACCTCATTGGCGAGCGCTACCTGCGCGCGCTGGCGCAGGCGGGCGTGGTGGGCTACGGCATCGACTTCCGCGGCGGGTCGGACCGCGGCCAGAGCGCCGGCTCGACCACGCACATGAGCGTAATGACCGAGGCCCAGGACCTGCAGGCGACAATGGGCACCATGCGTACCTGGGACTTTGTGGACCCCGACCGCTGCTTTGTCATCGGGGAGAGCCTGGGGGGCGTGGTTGCCGCGGTGCTGGCTGCCCGCTTCCCGCAGTGGGTGGACCGGATGGTCCTGCTGTACCCGGGCTTTGCGATCATGGACATCATGCGCAACATCTTCCCGTCAAAGGAGCTTATCCCCGACACGTACAACGCCTTGGGCTGGATAAACCTGGGCCGGCAGTTTGCCACGGACGTGTGGGACCACGACTTCGGCGCGGACGTGCGTGCCTACGAGGGTCCGGTGCTCATTCTGCACGGTAGCGACGACCAGATAGTGGACCCCCGATATAGCCGGCAGCTGGCACGAGAGTATC
>JBJEKW010000063.1:0-1728 GCA_051878835.1 Atopobiaceae bacterium | reverse complement strand
GCTACGTGCCGCATGGCATGGAGCGCACGGTCACGAACATCCGCAACCTCGAGGCAAAGGGCCGCAGCCGCGACGCCGCCATCCACATGCACTAGGGCGTGCGCCAACACGTCACACAGAGTGACACCCTTGGACCGCAGGCAGACCAGGACCCTGGCTACCTGCGGTTCTTTCTGATGGTGAGGGGCGCAAGCCCGCGCAGCCCCTCTCGGTAGTGGCGCACGAAGGCCTCCATGACCGCAGCGTTGGACGCGCTGTCGGGACCCAGGCAGCGCAGGACTACGCCCGATGACTCCAGGGCGCTCACGCCCACGCGCACGCCCTCGGGCGCCACCACATCCACGGCGTCCCTGAAGCCCTGCACGTCGTCAGAGCCCAGCCGCTCGTCCACCACCAGGACGCTCATGAAGTTCGTGCGACCCTCGAAGGCGCCCATACCCTGGATGCCACCCTCGTCGGGGCACGACGCCAGCCGGTCTAGCGCCACCAGGTGCCCGTCCAGCGTGACCCTGGTGCCGATGAAGGCGCTGTGGTAGCGGAAGGGCTCCGCGTCGGGCGACCAGCCACTGGAGAGGCCCTCGGTCAGCACGAGGGCGGCGTCGCGAGCCAGGTCTATGCGCGTGTCCTGTCGAAAGATGGCATTGGCGTAGGGCATGACCTCGTCACAGTACAGCTCCAGAAGCCCGCCCTCGCCCACGCTGGCGCGCTGTGACTGGGTCGTCGTGAGCCCCCGGTCGCACTTGTAGACGTAGCTGGGGGTCTGGGTGGTCAGGATGGCGTGCGCGCCGTCGCCCACCCGGATGTCCACCTCGTAGTGCTCGCCCTCGGTGAATCCTCCGCCCGTCGAAATCAGGAAGTAGTATGGATCCGAGCCGGGCACCTGTATGGCCGACGAGATGCGCGAGTTGCCATGTCGGTATAGCCTGGTGGCCACCGTACGCTGCCCCCTACGCTCGAAGGCCATGCGAATGGTACCGTCGGCGCGCTGCACGGGCGCGGGTGCCGCGGCAGGCATGGCCCCCATCACAGGTCTTCCAGCATGCAGTCGCGTTTGATCCAGGAAATCACCTGGTCCAGGCCCTCGTCCTTCATCAGGTTGGTAAAGACGAACGAGCCCGCCTTGCGGAACTTCTCGGAATCCTGGCGCATGCGCTCCAGGTTCGCCCCGACGTAGGGTGCCAGGTCAATCTTGTTGATCACGAACAGATCGCTCTTGATCATGCCCTGTCCGGCCTTGCGCGGGATCTTCTCGCCCTCGGCCACGTCGATGATGTATATCGAGAAGTCCACCAGCTCGGGGCTGAAGGTGGCCGCCAGGTTGTCGCCGCCGCTCTCGATGAACATGAGGTCCAGGGTGTGGTCGAAGCGCTCCTCCAGCTCGTCGACGGCCGCCAGGTTCATGCTTGCGTCCTCGCGGATGGCCGTGTGTGGGCAGCCGCCCGTCTCGACGCCGATGATGCGCTCCGGGGGCAGCACGGAGTTCTTTATCATGAACTCCGCGTCCTCCTTCGTGTAGATGTCGTTCGTGATGACCGCCATGCTGTAGTCGTTCTGCATGGCTCGGGTCAGGCGCTCTATGAGCATGGTCTTTCCGGACCCCACAGGCCCGCCGACCCCTATGCGTACCGCTCGCTTCATGCGTGCGTCCTCCTTTGCGAAATCAATCCGGCCTCCCCGCCTACGACATGAACAGCCGCGCCTCCAGCGTCTGGTGGCGCATCTGGGCTA
>JBJEKW010000062.1:0-8930 GCA_051878835.1 Atopobiaceae bacterium | reverse complement strand
TTGGGCCGGTGCAGACTACCCGGGAGTGGGTACCCAGAACCGTGCGCTCTGCACCGGCTGGTGCACACTACCCAGGTTCGGGTACCCAGACCCGTCGACTTTGCACCTGGAGGGTGCACACAGCCCAGGTGTGGGTGCCACGCCTGACAGGGGCTCGACCTGCGGGTACCCGAACCTCCGACCCTTGCAGAATCTGAGGCTCGCTTGGGGTGTCTGGAAAACGAGCCACCTCATCTACCTGGCCTTTTGCGGGGAGGGCAAAACGGGCTCTTGCAGAGTTCCGACCTGCGGGTACCCGAACCTGGCACCCTTGCATGAATCGAGGATCGATTGGGGCGTCAGGGAATCCGCTCAGCCCTTCTACCAGGGATTTTGCAAGCAGAGCAAAATGGTCCTCTGCAGGGGTCCGAGCTGTGGGTACCCAAGGGTACCGCCCCTGCAGAACCCGAAGCCACGTTGACGTTACCGGCGAGCCGAGCGCCGCCAGCTAGCAGACGAAGGGCCACTCCCCCGCCGCCAGGGCCTCGATGGCGTCCGCCACGGCGTCGTCCTTGCACGCACCGATGTGCCAGCGCGCAGCGGCCACCGCGTCATCGGTCGCGTTGGCGACGGCGACCGAGTTGGGCACGTGGCGCAGCATGCTGAGGTCGTTGCCCGCGTCGCCAAACACCACGACGTCCTGCAGCGTGCACCCGATCCGCTGGCACAGCAGGTCTATGCCCGTAGCCTTGTTGATCCCAGCGGGCATGATGTTCGAGAAGGTCGGCAGCGCCACGTCGAAGTCGAGCGCCTCCACCTCGCGATTCAGCCGGCCGACCAGAGACGTCGTCGCCTGCAGGCCCCGCGACTGGAACACGTTCGCCTTGCCAACTACCAGGTCAGGCACCCCGCCGGACGCCACGCAAGACTCCGCGTAGCGCGGGAACGCCACCTGCAGGTCGGCCTTCTGCCCCTGCGCCAGGTACGGCCGACCCCCGACGAAGCACAAAAGTCCAGCTCCAGGCACGTCTTTCACGATGTCGGCGACCTGCGCCAGCGCGTCGTGGTCCAAGGTGGCCTGGCGGATCATCTGCCCGTCCAGCCGCACCTGCAGGCCGTTCGTGGCGACGGCGGTCTTGAAGCAGTCCTGGTCGTGGGCAAAAATCGGGTCGACCCAGTCGATGCCGCGACCGCTGCACGGCCCCACATGGACGCCCGCGTCCAGCGCGTCGTGAAACGCCTGGCGCGTGCGTGCGTCCACCTCGTCGTTGCCGTGCGGCATGATCGTGCCGTCGATGTCGCTCAAGATTAGCCTGACCACTTGGTCTCCCCTCGTAGCTTGCATCATACAGGCACATCCTAGCGCACGAGCGGGCCGCCCTTCTTGAAGGAAGTTGTCACTCACCTCCGGGCTAGAATGGCGTGGAGTAAGGCCCGATGGACCAACAAAGAAATGGCAAGAAGAACTTCTTGCCAGAAACTAGCGCCCAAAGAGGGGTTCGGCCCCCGGCAGCCCAGCCAGTTCGCACTCCCATCGGACACATGAATCAAACGCCCCCATCGGGCACATGAATCAAACTTGGAAAGGACCCGAACAGCGCATGACCCCAACAAGTCAGTCGTCCCGCACGTCATCCAGCCCATCCACCACGCAGGCCACGCCCGACGCTCCCGCCTTCGACGTGTTCGACCTGCACTGCGACACCCTGGACGCGCTGGGCGCCGCAGACCTCGTCGACTACTCCATGCTGGGCGACCGCGACCCGCACGACAACCTCGCCCACAACCACCTGCAGCTGTCCGCGGACCGCACCGCCGGCATGCGCTGGTGCCAGTGCTACGCCACCTGGGTGCCCGACGACCTGCCCGCGGGCGTGACGCCGCTGGACTTCTATCGTCGCCTGCGCACGTACTACCAGGAGCAGACCAAGCAGTTGGACGCGCAGGTCCACCGCGTCGACGACCCCTCGCAGATTCGCCCCACGCTGGACTCCGGCCGCATGGCGGCGCTTCTGACCGTGGAGAACGGCTCGCCCATAGGCCACGACCTCGGCGTCGTTCACGAGTTCGCGGCTGACGGCGTGCACATGGTCACCCTGACGTGGAACGGCCCCAACTCCATCGGCAGCGGCAACCAGACGACCGACGGGCTGTCCTCCTTCGGCCTCCAGGCGCTGCGCGAGCTGCAGGGCTGCGGCATTGTCGTGGACGTCTCGCACCTGAACGAAGCCGGCTTCTGGGATGTGGAACACGCCTCTGACCAGCCCTTCGTTGCCTCGCACTCGAACTCGCGCGCCATCTGCAACCACCCGCGCAACCTGACCGACGACCAGTTCCGCGCCATCCGCGAGCGCGGCGGGCTCGTGGGCCTGAACTACTACCGCAGCTTCATCACCCAGCGCGCCGTGGATCACGGCGGCGCGCCCGCATCGGGAGAGGTCACGTTCGACGAGCTGGCGGCCCACGTGGAGCACTGGCTGGACCTGGGCGGAGAGGACGTGGTGGCGCTGGGCTCCGACTTCGACGGCTCCACGGTGCCCGCCTGGCTGGACGGCTGCCAGCACATGCCCGCCTTCCACCAGCGCATGGTCGAGCGCTTCGGAGAAGACCTGTGCAAGAAGATCTTCTTTGAAAACGCGAACGCGTTCTTTGTGCGAATGGGTCAGCCGCACGCGTAAGGCGGCATGGTCGGAGTGGCGCAGGTGGAGAAGCACCTCGCCTCAAAAGTGCGGCAGAGGCCGCCCAGTCCGACACAGAGCTTGAGACCGCGTCGCCCCGTGGGCCAAGTGTTCGGCAGAGTCTCGACAGAGGCTTTGAACCCCTACACCAGCGGCACGTCGACCCGGCGCACGCGTGGCTGGGGCGCCCGCCTTTGGGCAACCGCCTCGTCCAGCTGGCGCAGCACGTAGGTGCGGGCCTGAGCTATGTCGGGGCTCGATCCCACCATGCCCGTGCCGCGCAGGGCGCTGCGGTACATGTGGAAGTCCACGTCCACGCCGGCGGCGCGCATGCGCTCGACGAACCGCGTAGCGTCCTGGCACGACAGGTCACCCATGCCCGATATCACGGTGGCGGCGGGCAGCCCGGCGAGGCCCTTGCTGCGCGTGACATTGCTGAAGCCGGCGTCCCAGCCGCTACCCACAGACGGATACAGCGCCATGAGGTAGGCCAGCGCGATGCCGCCCTGATCCCTCTCGAACAGCGCCGTCTCGATTGCCAAGTCGGCAGCGGGGCCCGTGCCGCCAACGAACAGCTGGTCAGTAGCTATGCCGTGTCGACGAGCTCCGTCCCGCAGCCACTGCAGCGCCGCATGGCAGGAGACCACGCCGGCTGGGTGGTCCACCACCAGCACCGCGCACGGCCTGTGCTGGCACATGAGCCTGGCCATGGCATACCTGGACGAGGGTCCTGACGTGGGGTCGTCTCCGTGCAGCCACAGGATGCCGGGCGCGTCCAGCATGGCGTCGGCGCCATAGAACGCCCGCGCCTCCAGCTGCTCGCCGTCGGGTAGCGCGATGGTGACGGGCTCGCCGGGGTCCAGCTCCTCCTGGGGAGCCGCCGCCTCGGCCGCCCGCTCCGCACCCGCGGCGGCGTCCTGCGCGTCGAACTGCATGGTGGCGTCCACGCTCTGGTGCCCGGGCTTGCGCTTCGCGTCCCCATGGGCGTCACCGTGCCGTCCGAATAGCTTTCCAAACAGCGCCATGGCGCCTCCCATCATTTCGAATCACCGCGGCTGGCCAAGTTGCCGCGGTAGGTCGCATCGCCGCGACGGGCCAAGCCCTCGCGACGGGCCCGCCACGCTCCGTCCGCCTAGTGCTCCTTCAGCTCGCCCATGCGATAGGCCTCCAGCAGCGCCTTCAGGTCGGCTATCTGCGAGCGGATGTTGCGTCCGGTGTCGGTGTCCGATATCAGCAGCGGCCTGTCCTCGCGCTCGACCACGGTGGTCACGCTGGTGATGTCGGCGTTCTCCGTCAGCGCCGCAGCCACGCTCTCGAAGGGCCGGTGCGCGCGCAGCTTCATGCCGCAGTCATCCACGACCAGCGTGAACCCCGCTATGCCTGTGGTGGCATGGTACGCCTTGCAGAAGCCACCGTCTATGACCAGCAGACGGCCGCCACCCCTGATGGGCTTCTCGCCCGCGCGAATCTTTATGGGCGTGTGGCCGTTGATAATGTGACCCTTCCCCGACAGCCCGAACTCGTGCAGGATGTCCACGCACGCTTCCTCGTTGCGGGTCAGACGCCAGTAGGGGTCGCGCGGCTCGACCCACGTGGAGGGGTCGGCGACGCAGATCCTCTCGAAGGTCTTTACGATGCGGCCCGACATGGGCGACTGCTTTCCGCACCACAGGTACCACATCCAGTCGAGGTCGGACTGCTGGCGCAGGTTCCACGCCCGCCTGACCACGTGATCGCAAAAGTCCATGTAGGCCTTGCCCGAGCGCGGCGCGTCGCCGCAGCGCACCATGCGGAAGGTGCCGTCCTCGTTCATGGGGATGCAGCCATGGAAAATCAGGTTGCCGTCGTGCACCAGGTAGACCGAGCCGTGGTCTATGAGGAAGTCCATGTGGCGCTGCAGGCGCACCGACTCGCGGAACGACTTCACCAGTCCGTGCATGACCTCGGACTCCTCCGGGGTCAGCTCGTAGGGATGCTGGGGGTCCAGCGTCGGGAAGTCGGTGGTCACCAGCGGGTAGTCAGTGTCGCCCAGCCGCACCGTGCCGTGCTCCAGGTCCATCCGGTCCAGAAGCAGCCGGTCGTTCATGCTGAACTCGGGGTGGCGCATGATGGTCTGCCCCTCCAGCTTCAGCAAGATCACGCTGATGGCGCGCTCCATGCTCTTTGCGTCGCCGGACTGGCCGTAGGCGCGCTCCGCAAACAGCGCCAGCTCGCGCAGGCTGATGCCGTAGGCGCTCTCCAGCACCTCCAGCTGGCCGTAGCGCACGTTGTTCCTGACCACCGTGGCTATGCAGGCGGGCGAGCCGGCCGCCGCGCCCATCCACAAGACGTCGTGGTTGCCCCACTGCACGTCCACGCAGTGGTAGCCCAAAAGGTCGTCCATGATGCGGTCGGCATGCGGACCGCGGTCGAATATGTCGCCCACGATGTGCAGCCGGTCCACTGCCAGCCGCTTTATGAGCGCCGACAGCGAGCAGATGAAGTCCTCGGCCGAGCCCGTCTCGATGATGGAGTCGATGATGCGCACGTGGTAGCTGTGGCGGCTCTGGTTCTTGTGCCCCGCCTCGTGCAGCAGCTCGTCGATGATGTAGGCATAGGCCACGGGCATGGCCTTGCGCACCTTCGAGCGCGTGTAGTTGTTCGAGAGGAACCGTGCAATCCGGACCAGGTTGTGCAAGGTGTTGCGGTACCACTCGGTCGTGTCGCGATGCTGGGCGCGCATGAGCTCCAGCTTCTCGCGCGGATAGTAGATCAGCGTGCACAGGTCGGCCTGCTGGGCGTCGTCCAGCACCCCCTCGAAGGTGGCCGCCACGCGCTCGCGGATGACGCCCGAGCAGTTGTTCAGGATGTGCGTGAACGCATCGGACTCGCCGTGCACGTCGCTCATGAAGTGCTCGGTCGCCTTCGGCAGGTTCAGGATGGCCTGCAGGTTGATGATCTCGGTGAAGACCGCCTGCTGCGTGGGGAACTGCTGCGAGAGCAGCTTCAGATACTTCAGCTGGTCCACCTTTGCCTCTGTCATGCGCCGCCCCCTACGCCCTCCGGCCGCCGACGAAGGTGGCCTGCAGGCTGAGGTCGGGGGCGTACACGTTGAAGTCGGCGTTCCTGCCGGGCAGGATCAGGCCAAACCGGTCGTCTATGCCGGCGGAGCGAGCCGCCACCTCGCTGCCCATGCGAATGGCCTGCTCAGGCGTGGCAACTCCCCAGTCCACCAGGTTCTGGATGCCCTTGGCCAAGGTCAGGACGGATCCGGCCAGGGCACTCATGTCGGCCAGCCAGCACACGCCGTCCTTCAGCGTCACGGGCAGCCCGCCACTCATGTAGTTACCGTCGGGCAGGCCTCCGCAGCCCAGGCAGTCGGTGATGGGCGCCACGTGCTCCCAGCCCTTCGCACGCACCAGCGCCTTACAGGCAGCGGGCACCACGTGGTGGCCGTCGCAGATCAGCTCGGCGTAGGTGCCCTCGGTCGCCATGGCGGCGCCCACGACGCCGGGTTCGCGATGGTGCAGGCCACGCATGCCGTTGTACGTGTGCACAAAGACGGAGGCACCCGCGTCGATGGATTCCAGGCACTGGTCGTACGTCGCGTCGGAGTGGCCCAGGGAGCACACGACACCCTCCGCCGTGACCTTGGCCACGTACTCGCGCGACTCGGGGTACTCGGGCGCCAGGGCGCTCTTTTGGATGAGGCCGCGAGCAGCGCGCTGCCACAGGGCGAAGTCGTCGTAGTTGGGTGCCACCAGGTACTTGGGGTTCTGCGCACCCTTGTGCTTCAGGGTAAAGAAGGGCCCCTCCAGGTACACGCCGGCTATGCGAGCGCCAACGAAGTCCTGGTCACGGGCGTCGTTTGCGTCCGCGATAGCCGCGCACTGGCGCTCGATGTTCTGCACGGAGTCCGTGAAGGTGGTGGGCAGCCATGCCGTGGTGCCGTGGCGCGCCAGCTGGCGGCTGGACTCGTTCATGCCGTCGGCGTCGCAGTCGGTCGTGGCATGGCCAAAGAAGCCGTGGATGTGTGTATCCACCAGGCCGGCGCCCACCCAGGCGCCACCAAACTCCAGCACGTCGCAGGACGGCTCGCTCGTCTGGTAGCCGTCGAACTTGCCGTCGCGCACCACCAGGTAGCCCGGCCCCGCCAGCCTGCCCGCCAGAACGAACTTCTCCGCATGGACCGCAAAGCAATCAGACATCTGCACTCCTAATAGTCAGCCGACAGGGGCCAAGCCCAATGCCGGCGCATCATCGCATTCGGTCATTACGTTACCCGATGAGCCACGACGCGCCATGCCCTTCTCGGGAGGCGGCAAATGAGCACCGCATCTTTGGTAGAAAACGGTAGGTCGCACGCGCAGGATACGGTAGGTCGCACGCGTGGGGCACGGTAGGCCACACGCCAACAGCGCATTGGTAGTGGGCCACCGTACCCAACTTCTGGATACGCATCGGCACCTCACAAGCCGCCCGCCAGTATCATGGGGGCGAGCCATCGGGGTCGCCCCGAAATGGGCCCATGCCCAAAGCGGACTCACTCCCACAGCGGGCCCACGTCCGCAGCGGGCCCACGTCCGCAGCGGGCTCCTCCCCGCAACGTGTCCACTCCACGCAGCGGGCCCACGCCTCAGTCTGGTCCACACATAAAGCCAGCCCATATCGCAAAGGAAGAAGAACATGCACGTAACCGAAGGGTACATGCCCTACCTGGGATATCGCACGTATTATCGCATCGTCCATCCCGACAAGCCCGACCCGAGCAAGGCGCCGCTGCTTCTGCTGCATGGCGGTCCGGGCTCGACGCACAACTACCTGGAGGTCCTGGACTGCGCCGCCGACATGGACGGCCGCACGTTGGTGATGTATGACCAGCTGGGGTGTGGCCTCTCGTGGGACGACCGCATGGCCAACCACCCGGAGCTGTGGACCTACGAGACCTGGAACCACGAGCTCGTGGCCCTGCGCCAGCACCTGCAGCTGGACCGCTGCCACCTGCTGGGGCAAAGCTGGGGCGGCATGCTTGCCATCGAGTACCTGGTGGACTATCAGCCCGAAGGCATCTGCTCGGCCGTGCTCTCCAGCACGCTCAGCAGCAGCCGCCTGTGGAGCGAGGCACAGCACCGCCGCGTGCGCTACCTGCCGCCCGACGAGCGCGAGGCGGTCAGGCGTGCCGACCAGACGGGCAACTACGACGACCCCGCTTTCCGCAAGGCCGAGGCGCACTTCATGCGCCGCCACTGCTGCAGCGAGCCCGGACCCGACTCCCCCGAGTGCCTGCGCCGCCCGAAGCGTGCCGGAACCGAGAGCTACCTGGCCACGCAGGGCAAAAGCGAGATCACCGCCACGGGCATCTTCCGCACGTGGGACTACACGGACAAGCTGGACCAGATCAAGCCGCCGTGCCTGGTCATCAGCGGCACCGAGGACCTGTGCGACCCCTACGTGGCAAAGACGCTGTACGACGGCATCCCCCGCTCGCAATGGGAGCTCATGCCGGGCTGCCGCCACATGTGCTACGTGGACAACACCCCCGGCTACCTGCACGCACTTCTCCCCTGGCTCGACTCGCACGACGAGGTCAGCTACTAGGCGCCAGACGCCTGCACGCCCGGGCGTCAGGACATCCGGATGCCCGGGCGCCCACGCGCGCGTGCACATCCACACGCACCCGCATACACACGCGTGCCCGCACATCCAAATGCCCGCATACCCACGCGCACCCAGGCGCCCTGCATGCCCGCACGCACCCGCACATCCCCGGGCACCTGCACACCGGATGTTTGGACGTTGTAAGGGAACAGACTGAACGGACATAGGCACCCAGACCCGTTGACTTTGCACCTGGAGAGGTGCAGACAGCCCAGATGTGGGTACCCGAACCTGCCACCCTTGCAGAAAACCTGACAGGGGTCCGAGGTGTGGGTACCCACAGGTGCCACCCCTGCAGAAATTGGGACCTGATCGGGGCGTCGCCGAATCGGGGCGACCCGTCTACCTGGCCTTTTGTAAGAAGACCAAAATGGGCATCTGCAGACTCCCGAGGAGTGGGTACCCGAACCCCCGACCCTTGCAGAGAATCCGACAAGGGTCCGAGGTGTGGGTACCCAGACCTGTCGACTCTGCACCGCCAAATTCTCGACTCAATTAGTGGTAGGGCTTTTACCTGGCCTTTTGCGATAGGTGCGATTTTACCCAGTGCAGACCACACAGGAGCGGGTACCCAGACCCGCCGGCTTTGCACCGAACGGTGCAGACTAACCGGGTGTGGGTGCCCAGAGCCGTTTA
>JBJEKW010000061.1:0-9245 GCA_051878835.1 Atopobiaceae bacterium | reverse complement strand
GTTAGGCCAGCGTTATAAAAAACGCGTGTACGTGATAGTAGGTGTAAAGAATCGCGGCTTGTGGTATAAGAAAGCAACTGCGGCCGGTTGGGTGGGCCAATGAATGGCAGCTCAGGGCCTATGCCCGGTGTCTATGAGGCATAGGGGCAGAATCGGAGCCTTGGTGCGGGACGTCGCCGGCTGACGCGAAGCACAGGACGCCGCTGGTTTTCGACTAGCCCTCCTGCCCCACAATCAGGCGCTCCAGCTGCTGGGTGGTATCGGCGAAGACCTTCGCGCCGTAGCGCTCCACGAACGAGCGCGTGCGGAAGCCCCACGTGACCACGATGACGTCCATGTGGGCGTTGTCGGCGGTCAGTACGTCCACCTCGGAGTCACCTATGTAGACGCAGCGCTCGCGCGGCAGGCCAAAGCGCTTCACGCAGGCATTCACCGTGTCCGGTGCGGGCTTGCGCCGCACGCCCTCGGATTCCTTCTCGCCCACGACCACCTCGAAGGTGTCGGGGAAGAAGTGCTGGATCAGCACCTGCACGTCGGCGTCGCTTTTGTTCGATACGACGGCCAGACGGATGTCTTTGGCGGCCAGGTCGGCCAAGAGCTGCCGGATGCCTGGGTAGGGGGCGGTCCTGTCCAGGTGGTGCTGCGCGTAGTGGGCCTGGAAGTCCTGGAACACCTGCTGCTCCAGGGCGGGGTCCGTGCCCTCGGGCACCGCCAGCGCCATGAGGTGGCGCACGCCATTGCCAATGAAGCTGGTGATTTCCGGTATGGAGCGCGTGGGGAGGCCGTGTCTCTGCAGGGCGTAGTTGGCGGAGGCCGCCAGGTCGTCCACCGTGTTCAGAAGCGTGCCGTCCAGGTCGAATATGGCGGCCGCGTATCCGCTGCTAGGTTGCAATTCAGATGCTCCTTTGCGGTTGATTCTGAGTCTGCGGACCA
This sequence comes from Atopobiaceae bacterium, assembly GCA_051878835.1. Taxonomy (GTDB): domain Bacteria; phylum Actinomycetota; class Coriobacteriia; order Coriobacteriales; family Atopobiaceae; genus Olsenella_K. Next base: position 8,312 of record JBJEKW010000061.1, on the reverse strand, counting down.
GGTCCGTGGTCCGCATGGTCCATTTAATCGTATCATTGGGCGTAGTTTTGCCGATACTTTGGAAGGGATGCCGACGTGACTGATACCCCCCATGGGTCCGTCCCCTCTGCGAGCGATAGCCCGAACTCACCCAAGCACCAGTCCCACCAGCACGCGCCCCAACACGCGCAGGCGCAGCCCGAGGTCCAACCCTCGGGGGACGACTCATACGTTCCCGAGCACGCAGCGCACTTCTCGGACGATGCGGCCCACGATGGCGATGCCGGCTTCGACGAGGAGCCTAGGGACGAAGCTGACGGCTCCTACGGTGCCGGCGCGCCGATAGATGGCCGGGCCGGCCAGCCAGACGACGCAGCCGATGCCGAGGACGTGTGGGACGAAGGGTCCGACGAGGGCGGTATGGACGTTGCCGACGACCCCGTCCAGGATGGCGGCTCTGACGGCACGGACGGGTCGAGCGCGGACGAGGCCGATGATGGTGACGAGGGCGCGGGCGAGCCCGCCGGCGCCAGCCAGAATGGCGATGACTCCAAGGCAGCTGTTGACGCCGAGGGAGCAGGCGCCGACGAGGCGGACGCGGACGGGGCAGACGCCGACAAGGAGCCCGAGCCGCCCAACCCCTATGCCGACGCGGACATCTACGAGCCCTACGAGGACGAGGAGGAGCGCCGCGACATCGAGGAGGAGCGCGTCGAGAGCTCGGTGGCCGAGTACTCCCGCGCGAACGCGGCGCAGCACTACCGCCGGGAGCACCACGACGAGTTCCTGCCCACCCTGTTCATGGTAGTCGCTGGCATTGCGGTTGCCGCCGGCCTGGTGGTGTACCTGGCGGGCGTGATTCCGACGCTGCTTCCCGGAGCCACGAGCCCGCTGCACAACGAGATCGTGCAGGAGGAGGAGCAGGCCAGCGACCAGAACGACTCGTCCGACGGCTCGACCACGCAGGCCTCTGCTGTCGATATCAACCTGTCCATGGTGGGCGACATGGTGACGCAGAGCACGGTAATCACCGCCGCCCAGACCACGTCGGGGACCTACGACTTCTCGAGCCTGTTCTCCGACACGTCTTCCGACATCAGCTCGGCCGACGTGGCGTTGGTGGACCAGGAGTCCGCGATCGCGGGCCAGACGTACGGCTATGGCAGCGGCGTGCCCTACAACGCGCCCGACACACTGGCCACGGCCGAGGCCAACGCCGGCATCGACGTGGTGCTGAAGGCCAGCAACTACGCCCTGGACCTGGGCTACGACGGCCTGCACGACGAGCTGACCAACTGGGCAAAGAACGAGCCCAACCTACAGGTGCTGGGCGTGGCCGATCCCGAGGGCACCGCCGGCACCGACCGCGTGAGCAACGTCTACATATACGAGAAGGACGGCTTCAAGGTCGCTATCCTGAACTACACGTATGGCACCGACACCACGGTCAGCAAGTCGACCGACTCGTCCTACGTGGCCACGCTGAGCGAGGACAAGGTGAAGGCCGACGTCCAGGCGGCAAAGGACGCGGGGGCCGACATGATTGTGGCCTGCCCGCACTGGGGGACCGAGTACAGCACCGAGATCTCCAGCGAGCAGTCCACCTACGCCCAGCTGTTTGCCGACGAGGGCGTGGACGTGGTCATCGGCGACCACCCGCACGTGGTGCAGCCCGTGGAGGTCATCACGAACTCCAGCGGCCACAAGACCGTGTGCTACTACTCGGTGGGCAACTACGTCAGCGCGTCGAAGAGCACCGCAGCGCTCATCGGCGGCATCGCGAAGGTGACGCTGCACAAGGACACCGACGGCACGTGCTCCGTCGCCGCCGCCTCACTGGTACCCGTCGTCACGCACCGGGCCAACGGCACCTCCTACGGCGTGTACAAGCTATCGGACTACACGCAGCAGCTGGCCCAGAAGGGCTGGGACACGTACCTGACCCCGACGTACGTCAAGAGCTACCTGGACTCCACCTTGTCCGACCTGACCTACGACGAGTCCGCTGGCGCCTACACGGTGTCGCTGGGGTAGGAGATGGGGGGTCCGACGAAGGCGTCCCTGAAGGTGCCCCTTACGACATCAAGACTTCGCTAAGTAGAGGGCGGCCGCTCCGATGGGGCGGTCGCCCTCCTTTGTGCGAAGGTTGGAGGCTGCGTCGGGCGGTTGTGCCTCGCGGCGGGCAGCTACTCTTCGCGTCGAGAGGCTGCACTCCGCGTCGGGTGGCTGCTCCACCGGGGGTTGTATTAGCTAGAGGCTGGAGGCTAGAGGCTAGAGGCTGGAGGCTGAGGCTAGAGGCTGAGGCTGGAGGCGCAGAGAGCAAGCGCCATGGCACAAGAAGGGCGGCCACCCCAAACGAGGTGGTCGCCCTTTTGATGCCTCTGGCCGCGATGGCTCGAAGCGGTTTGTTCTTCTTGCCAGCTACTCGCTGGTGGAGGTGGAGGCGCTGGCGTCGGTCGAGGCGCTGGCGTCGGTCGAGGCGCTGGCGTCGGTCGAGGCGCTGGCGTCGGTCGACGCGTCGCCGGTCGTGGAGCTGGAGTCGTCGCTTGACGTCTTGCTGGAGTCCGAGCTGGAGTCGTCCGAGCTGGAGGGAATGATGACCTTCGTGTCGGACTGGATGTTGGGGGACTCCACGGCGGCCTGCGTGGAAGATGTGGCCTTGACCGTGACCTCCACCTTCGTGTCGATGCCGCGCGAGGGGTCCAGCAGGACGTCCAGGTACGTGCTTCCATCGGAGTTCTTCTGCACCGCCTCGATGGGCACGATCAGGCTGTTGGGAATCGATTGCAGCACGATGGAGGCGTTCACCGCGGTGCCCGTGGTCAGCGAGCTGTCGGGGTCCTCGATGGTGATGGTCACGGGGTAGGTGGCCTCGGTGCCGTTCTGCGTGGCGTTGCTGCCGATTTTCGTTATCTTGCCGGTGGCTTGCACGTCGGGGTTGTCCGGGAAGCTCAGGCGCACCTCACGCTCCTCGGTCACTTGGTTTATCTGGTTGGCGGGGACGCTCATGACCAGGATGAGCTCGGAGGTGTCGGACACGGTGCACAGCTGCGTGGCGCTGGTGACTGCGCCGCCCTGCGTGGCGGAGTCGCTGACGTTGCTGACGGTGCCCGAGAAGGGCGCGGTCACGGTGAGCTTCTGCTCCTGTGCCGCGGCCTTGTCGGAGGTCTGCTTCAGGGTGGTCAGGTTCTGGTTGGCGGAGTCGAGGGCGGACTTGGCGCTGTCGACTTTCGCCTGGCACTCGCTGGCCTTGTCGGTGTCGGTCTGCAGCTGCTTCGTGAGGTCGTTGTACTTCGACTTGTCGGAGTCGGAGAGCTTGGCCTCGGCGTCGGTCACGCTCTGCTCCAGCTGCTTCAGGGTGTCGGAGGGGTTGTTGGCGTCGGTCTGGGCCTTCTGCTCGGAGGCGATGGACGACAGCGTGCCCGAGCTCAGCTGCAGCAGCTGCTCGATGGCGGTCTGGTCGTCGCTGACGGCCTTGCTTGCGTCGTCGAGGTCCTTCTGGGCGTTCGTGGAGTCGGTGGTCTTCGTGTCGACGTCCTTCTGGGCGTCGTCCACGGCCTGCTTCGCCTTTGTGGCCTCGTCAGTGATGGTCTGGTTCTGCAGGGTGTAGAGGGTGTCGCCCTTCTGCACCGTGTCGCCGTTCTTTACGTTGACCGAGGCGATGGTGCCCTCGACCTGCGGGGTCACGTTCTGCTGCTGCACGGGGCGCAGCACCGTGGAGTCGTCGATGCTGTCGAGGAACTCGCCGGACTCGATGGTGGCGGTGTTGTACTGGGGCGCCTGCTCGGTCTGGGTGTTCTGCATGAAGCTGCGGTAGAACCACACGCCGCCCGCCGCCAGGGCAGCGATGATGGCGATGGTCACGATGGCCACGATAACGTTGCGGCGGTGGTGCAGCTGTTCGGGCGTGCGCTCGGCCTGGCGCTTCGAGATGTAGGGCGAGGCGCTGTCGTTCTCGTATCCGGTGTGCTGCACGGGGACGGCCGCGACCTCGTTCTTTGCCAGGCGGACGCCGTCGGGCTGCGTGGGGTCCTCGACTTCCGCATGCTCGGGAGAGTGCGGGCGGTCGCTGACGTCGGGGTACAGCGGGGCCTCGACGGGGGCGGTGACGTCGAACTGGGAGTCGGGCTGCGGGCCTGCGGGGGTGCCAGCCCCTGCGGGATTGCCGGGGGCTGCGGCCGCGTCGGAGACCGCGACGGTGGGCTGGTCATATGCCGGCAGGTCCGGCTCGTCGATTGCGGGCAGATCCGCCGGGTTGGGCGTGACGTCAAAGTCGGGCAGAGAGCCTATCTCCGCGCGCCTGGCCGCCTCGATGCCCTGGCGGTCCTCCGGCGCGAGGTCAGGGCTCACCAGCTGCGTGGCGTCGTCGTCTGGCGTGATGAGCCTGGTGGCGTCATCGCCAGGGGAGACCAGGCGGGTGGCGTTCGGGTTGCCGGCCATGGTTGCAGCGGCTGCGGAGTCCACCAGGCGGGTGGCCTCGGAATCGTATGTGCCGGGAGAAACCAGCCGAGTCGCCTCGGGGTCAACGTCCGGGCTTGCTAGCTGAGTCGCCTCGGGGTCGATGACGTGCTGCCGCGCATTGCCCTTCTTGGCGGCCTTGTCCATTGAGCCACTTGCGTCACGTTTATCGGCGCCACGCGTCTGGTTCGGGTCGACGGGCGAGAAGCGGAAGGTCGCCTCGTTGGGGTTTTGGGCAAAGTGTCTGGCGTGACGCGGAGTTTTGGATTCGTGATTGCTCATATATGTAGCCTCTTGCGATGCTGTTGCGTTTGAACTGTGACTTTGCTGCAGTTCCTCGGGGGCGCGCCTGCGGAGGCCAGGCTGGGCTTGGCCGTCGTGGGGAGCGCGTCCTGCGAGTGCGTCTCTTTTCAGCCGTGCGGAGCATGGAAATGCCAGGCCTATGGGGCGTGGGCTAATCTTGCGCGCGCGTCATTACAGAGACGCGCTTGAAGAATAACGCACTATGGTCGACCTGAGCCATGCGGGAGTGGGGAACTACAGCATTCCCAAAGAAGCAGGGGGATGTCGGCTGCGCCCCAACCCCCAAGAGCCAATCCAGACTGTAATGGGGATACCTAGACGACCGTAGCCGGCAGCCGTTGTCGAGGGTAGCCCAGGGTTGCGCGCGTCGCGGAGGCGGTTGGCTGGGGCCACGCCGTGTGTTACGGTGTCCGAGCGCGCTTTCTGGTGCAAAGTCCGCGGGAGTGGGCGCCCACACCTGCCACCCCTGCAGGCCCGTGCGCAAACGTGGCCGCCGCGGGTACCCGTAGCCGACAGGTTTGCGCAGCGCCGGAGCCCCAGGTTGGGGCGCCTCCGCAAAAGCACAGGTCAGGGGGCTGCCATCTTGAAATCGAAGCCTCCTGGATGCAAAGGTCGGACCCGCCGCACCCGCACCTGCCACCCCTGCAGACACTTCTGCAGAAGTCGGAGGTGTGGGCGCCCACACCTGGCTTTTCCGCAGGGATTTCTGCAGGGGTCGGACCTGCGAGTACCCACACCTGCCACCTCTGCAGGGGCCAGGCTTGCCCCTCTCGCAAAATGCCTGGTAGGAGGTCCGGCCCATCTGGGTGTCACGGTTCCTGAATGCAAAGGTCGGACCCGTGGGTGCTCGCACCTCGGGGTCCTGCAGGATTCCCTGCAAAGGTTGGACCCGTGGGTACCCGCACCTGCCACCCCTGCAGGGATTTCTGCAGAAGTCGGACCCGTGGCCGCGCTCATACCTCCGGGTTTTGCAGGGGTTTCTGCAGGGGTCGGACCTGCGTGTACCCACACCTGCCATCCTTGCAGGGGCCAGGTTTGCCCCTCTCGCAAAAGGCCTGGTAGAAGACCTGCCCCTTCTGGAGCGACGCTTCCTGAATGCAAAGGTCGGACCCGTGGGTGCTCGCACCTCGGGGTCCTGCAGGATTCCCTGCAAAGGTCGGAGGTCTGGGCGCCCACACCTGGCTTTCCTGCAGGCATTTCTGCAGGGGTAGGACCTGCGAGTACCCGCACCTGCCACCCCTGCAGGCCCGCGCGCAGAGATGGCCGCCGCGGGTACCCACGCCCGACAGGTTCGTGCGGCGCCGGAGCCCCAGGTCTGGGCGCCTCCGCAAAAGCCCAGGTCAGAGGGTTGCCGGCGACGGGGCCCGGCTGCCGGGTGGAGGCCCATGCGCAAAGATGGCCGCTGCGGGTACCCCGCACCCGACAGCCCGAGCACAGCCCAGGACCCCCGCCAAGTGTGTAAACAAATGGGGGCGAGGTCCAGGGTGGGCGGCGCTTTTGGCACGGGCGTAGTACAATCTGCTTCCGTGTGCGACGAAGTGCCGTCTACGCCTCGTCGCCGTCTGATGGAAGCCGTCCGTTCCGACACGGGGCGGCGAAGACGAGAGGAAACCTATGGACTCCCATTCCATGCACACCCACACCTGCGGCGAGCTGCGCCGCGAGGACATCGGAAAGCAGGTCACCCTGACCGGTTGGGTGTGGCACCGTCGTGACCACGGCGGCCTCATCTTCATCGATCTGCGCGACCGCTCTGGCGTGACCCAGATTTCCTTCGACCCCGAGCACTCCGGTGGCACCGCGTTCCACGCTGCCGAGCACGTGCGCTCCGAGTGGCCCATCGAGGTCACGGGCGTCGTTCGCGAGCGTCCCGAGGGCCAGGACAACGACAAGCTGGCTACTGGCCAGATCGAGGTCCTGGTGAGCGAGCTCGAGGTGCTGAACACCTCGAAGACCCCCGCCTTCCAGATCGAGGACCATGTGGACACCTCCGAGGACGTCCGCCTGCGCTACCGCTACCTGGACCTGCGCCGTCCAAAGATGATGGCCAACCTGCAGATGCGCAGCAACTTCACCTTTGCCCTGCGCGAGGCCTTCCACAAGCGCGAGTTCATGGAGGTCGAGACCCCCTGCCTGTTCAAGTCCACGCCTGAGGGTGCTCGCGACTTCATCGTGCCCAGCCGCACTCAGCCGGGCAACTTCTACGCCCTGCCTCAGTCGCCCCAGCTGCTGAAGGAGCTGCTGATGGTGGGTGGCGTCGAGCGCTACTACCAGGTGGCAAAGTGCTTCCGCGACGAGGACCTGCGTGCTGACCGCCAGCCCGAGTTCACCCAGGTGGACGTCGAGATGAGCTTCGTGAAGCAGGACGACCTCATGGCCGAGCTGGAGGAGGTGCTGGCCGACGCCTTCGAGCAGATGGGCGTGCACATGGAGCTGCCCCTGCGCCGCATCCAGTACTGGGACGCCATGGACACCTACGGCATCGACAAGCCCGACACCCGCTTTGGCATGCACCTGCACGACGTGACGGGCATCTTCAAGAGCTCGAAGTTCAAGCTGTTCGCCAGCGCCGCCAACACCGAGGGCCAGTACGTGAAGGCCATCAACGCGAAGGGTGCCGGCAAGTGGCCTCGCGCCCAGATTGACAAGCTGGCCGACGTCGCCGCCACCTTTGGCGCCAAGGGCCTGGCCTACATCGCCTTCCGCGAGGACGGCAAGGTCACCAGCCCCATCGTGAAGTTCTTCTCGGACGAGGAGATGGCAGCGCTGCGCGCCGAGATGGAGGTCGAGCCCGGTGACCTGGTGATGTTCGCCGTCGCCGACCGCCTGACCGCCGACACCATCCTGGGCGGCATGCGCAACCACATGGCAAAGGCCCTGAACGTCCCGCGTGAGGGCCACGACTTCCTGTGGGTCGTCAACTTCCCGCTGTTCCACTGGGACGACGAGGCCAACCGCCTGGACTCCGAGCACCAGCCCTTCACGCAGCCCAACGAGGACCAGATGGACCTGCTGGACTCCGACCCGCTGAAGGTCGGCTCGCACACCATGGACTTCGTCATGGACGGCTACGAGGCCGGCGGCGGTGGCATGCGTATCCACAACGCCGAGCTGCAGATGCACATCCTGCGCCTGCTGGGCTTCAGCGAGGAGCGCGCGCAGGCTCAGTTCGGCTTCCTGATGGAGGCCCTGAAGTTCGGTGCGCCTCCCATGGGCGGCTTCGCACTGGGCTTGGACCGCGTGTGCATGCTGCTGGCCGGCGCGGACTCCATCCGCGAGGTCATGGCCTTCCCGAAGACCAGCTCGGGCTCGGACCTGATGTCCGGCGCACCCAGCGAGGTTTCGGGCCAGCAGCTGAAGGAGGTCTCGCTGCGCATCCTGTAGCGAGCCATTTCAGGCAAGAAGAACAGCTTGCAATGGGGGAGTCGTCCTACGGGCGGCTCCTCTTTACATGCGGCGTTCGCTCGAGGTCCTCATCCGGCAGGGAACTTTCCGTATGGTCGGATGGCCGGATGGCCGGATGGCCGGATGGAAGGATGGCCGGACGTTGGGACGGCGGCGCAAGCGCCTCT
>JBJEKW010000060.1:0-9315 GCA_051878835.1 Atopobiaceae bacterium | reverse complement strand
GGCTTTCGCCTGATGAGGCCCTGCACGTGGTCAGCGAGCGCTCGCGCGACAACGGTCGCACCCCCATGCAGTGGGACAGCACGCCCACGGCCGGCTTTACCACAGGTACGCCCTGGATTGGCATCCCGGCAAACCACGAGCGCATCAACGTAGAGGCCCAGGAGGACGACCCGAACTCGATCCTGAGCTACTACAAGCAGTTGATTGCCCTGCGCCATCAGCTGCCCGTGATTCAGGACGGTGGCGTGAAGTTCGTGGACGTAGCCTGCGGCAACGACGCCACGCGGAAGGTCATCTGCTATCGCCGAGACCTGGAAGATGCTTCAGACGCAGGACTGGAGCAGGCTTCGGGCCAGGCGCAGGTTTCGGGCCAGGCACAGGCTGCTGCAGGCCAGGCGCAGGTTTCGGGCCAGGCACAGGCTGCCAACCAGCCCAAGCACCTTCTGGTGCTGTGCTCGTTCGCGGAGGATGCGGCGTCCTTCGAGCTGCCTGCCGACCTGGCGCGGGAGAGCTCCGACGCAGGGGTTCTCATTTGCAATTTCTCGCGGCCTGGTCAGAAGCCGGGGCTGTTTACCCAGGGGAGCGGTACGGAGGAGCCTGCTGCGAGCGGCGATGGTACCATCGAGCTGCCGCCCTATGGAGCGATGGTTCTGGCCTGGTAACTTGCTGCCTACTTCGCCGGGTGAGCCCCGCGCGGCAGATTGGCTTCGGCATGGCCCATCCCCTCGCGGCAAATCGGCTTCGGCATGGCTATCTAAACCTGCTGAACATGGCCCGGCAAATCAGGCTTGGAAAATCTGGCGTGACAAGCTTGCGCGCACTCGGACCAATCTCGAGTGCGCGCTGCTTTGTCTTTCACGAGGCTCCTACCGCAGGGCTTCGCCGGCGTGGGCGCTCATACCTCCCACTTCTGCAGAAGCTTCTGCAAAGGTCCGAGGTGCGGGCGCCCACAGGTCCGACCTTTGCAGGGAATCCTGCAGGACTCCGAGGTGTGAGTACCCACAGGTCCGACCTTTGCATTCAGAAATCCTAGCCTCCGAGGCGACGGGCCTCTGACCAGGTGTTTTGTCGGAGGGGCAAACCGGGCCCCTGCAAAGGTGGCAGGTGTGGGTACTCGCAGGTCCGACCCTTGCAGAAGCTCGTGCAGGAGTGCCTGCAGAAGTGGCAGGTGTGGGTGCCTACGGCGCTCACGGGTCCGATGTTTGCATAACTGGCTGCGGGAGACGCAGCGGTCGATGCGGCTAAACGGTCCAATCGGAGCAGATGACCTGATCAGTGGCCTAATCAGAGTGAATGGCCTGGTCAGAGCCACTGGTTTGGGGTGGACGGCGGGTTTGTCGCCAAATGACGAGCGCCCCTCCTGACCACGCATCCCCAGCTCACGCGGTTGCCAGGTGGCGGTATACGGCGTGGACGCGGGCGAGGTCTGCCAGGGGTACAAACTCGTTCGGCTTGTGAGCCACCTCCAGGCTGCCCGGCCCGTACGAGGCGCAGTTGGGGTTATGGCAGATGCCCGCCACGACGGCGGAGTCGGTGTAGCCCGTGAACGTAGCCATTTCGGCGGGCTTGCCACAGACGTCCCGCGTGGCCTCCCATACCGCCGCCACCAGCCCAGAATCGGGATGAGAAGGAATGGCCGGTCTGTCACCGGTCACCTTGAACTGGCCCTTCGTTCCTGCGACGGCAGATTCGGCAGCTGCGATGCCCTTACGCACGATGGCAATCGCGTCGTCCGGGGTCGTTGGCGGCGCCAGCCTCATGTCAATCCAGACGATGCACGAATCGGGTACCACGTAGGGGCGATACCCACCGGTTATCTGCCCGAACGTCACGGTGGTGGAGCCCAGCTCGTCGTCGATGGGCAGGGCCGCAACCTCGCGGCGGATGCTGCAGATGGTTTCGGCCATGGCGGCGATGGCGTCCGCACCCTTCCAGGGGGTGCTAGCATGTGCGGTCACGCCCCGCATCGTGAGCTCGAACCACACACGCCCCTTGTGCGCCATGCGCAACAGTCCGTCGGTGGGCTCGGTGTCCAGAATCCATTGCGACCCGTCTAGCCAGCCGGCGCGGATGGCCGCCTCGCTGCCGCGCATGAAGTCCTCTTCGTCGCACGTGCAGATGAGGCTGAATGACCTGCGTGGCTGCCGGCCGGTCCGTGCCAGCTGCCGCAGAGCATCGCGGAACGCCAACATGGCACAGGCCATGCCGCCCTTCATGTCGCAGGCTCCGCGGCCATACAGCAGCCCGTTGCGGATGACGGCGCCCAGCGCGGGCGTGTCCTCAGACCAGCCGTCGCCTAGGGTCACCGTGTCCAGATGGCTCAGCAGCACGAACTCGGGCGCCTCGTCGGTGCCCTGAATGCGCGCGCGGAGGCAACGCCGGCCTGGCAGGGCCTCCAGCTCATCCACGCTGACGGGGCAGCTCGCAGCGCAAAGGTCGAATCCAAGCTCCGCTGCCCGGCTGACCAGCCAGTCATGGACGTACTTCTCGATTTGCGCCTCGTATGCGCCGGGGTCGGAGCTGTCGATGTGCACGAGCTGCGCGGTCAGCTCGACGGCCTCCTGGTCGGTGGGCGTCTGGTCGACGGGCGCCCGAGCGGGCAGGGGAGCGTCGGTGTTCGTGGGGCGATCGCTGGGCTTGGGGGCGGTGTGGATGCCGACCTTGTTCTGCGGGCTCGGCTGCGTGGAGCTCATCGCGAGCCTCTACTCCTCCTTTGCGGACGCCTGGCGCGCCTCGTCCATGTAGCTGTACAGCGTGTACTTCGAGATGCCGAAGTAGTTGCACACCTTCTGGCCCGACTTCGTGATCAGGAACGCGCCGGCGTCGTTCAAAAAGCCGATGGCCTTGACCTTGTCGTCCTTGGTCATGAGGGGCACGGGCTTGCCCACGATGCGCACGCTCTGCTCGATGAGCTCGTCCAGCAGGTCCGTCACGTTGTGCGGGATGGTCTCGGGATCGGGGCTGGGCGCATCCGCGAGAGCCGTGAAGCTGCGGAGTTCTTCTTGCATGGCCATAAACAGGGTGGTGTCGTAGTTTATGGCAAAGATGGCGCTGGGCGTGCCGTCCTCGTCGCGGAAAAAGACGGTGGTCGACTTCAGGACCTTGCCGTCCTCGGTCTTCGTGAGGTACGCCAGCTTGTCGTGGAGCTTGCTGGGGTCACTGCGCAGCGCCTTCAGCACTACGTTCGACGGGCCGTCTCCCACTTTGCGGCCGGATACCTGGCCGTTCTCGATGGCAACGATGGTGCTGTCGGGGTCGGGGGACCTGAGGTCGTGCACCACGACCTCGCAGTTGCTGCCAAACTGTGCCGCAACGCCCTTGGCCAGCCTTTTGAGGAAGTCTATCTGCTGTGCATGCATGGTGCGCTCCTGTCCGAAACCTGCGATGCACCTCCATTTTCACACGCTTGAAATCGCATGCATACAAATTTTTTTCTGTCGGGCAAAATTTGTGTCAGTCGGGCGTGCGAGCCTATATGCGTGGCGGGCAAGAAGTGCGCGTTTCGGGCGTGACCGTCCCGCAGCGGGCAAGGAGGGTGCGAGTCTGGACAGAGCCGATCGGCGGTGGAAGGGGGTGCAGGCTGCCCACCAACCAGCCGATATGCGCGCGAAAGTATGACGCTTTATACCAGCGCTGCTGGTCAAGGAGCGTTTGTCAAGAAGCGCATCGCCGTTGGCGCCGCAATTGGACCGATGGCCGACGCTCTTCGAAACCGGCCGCCGAAGCTGTCATGATAGGTACAGAAAAAATGTTAGGTTATATGACTAATTTTCTGCCATCGTGGCACCTGGGCATGTCGGACGGCCCGAAGCGTCCGACCGGCGCGGCATGAGAGGGCCGTGCTCGAGTTGATTTTGGCCGTAGCTGATCTGCGGCGCGTGGCAAAGGGAGGATTCCTATGCTGCTAGTAGTGAACGGGCGCGTCGTGACGCGCGACCAGAACCAGCCGTACGTGGAGGACGGTGCCGTGGCCATCGACGGCCCCACCATCGTGGCCGTGGGACCGCGCCAGGATCTGGAACAGAAGTATCCGGATGCCGAGCAGGTGGACGCCCACGGCGGCATCGTGATGCCCGGTCTCATCAACTGCCACACGCACATTTATTCCGGCCTGGCGCGAGGCCTGGCCATCAAGGGCTGCAACCCCACGAACTTCCTGGAGAACCTGGAGCAGCAGTGGTGGGCCATCGACCGAAAGCTGTACCTGGACGGAACCCGCGCCAGCGCGTACGCCACCATCCTGGACAGCCTGCGCAACGGCGTAACGACCATCTTTGATCACCACGCCTCGTACGCCGAGATACCCGGTTCGCTGTTTGCCATCAAGGACGTGGCCCACGAGCTGGGCATTCGCGCGAACCTGTGCTACGAGGTCTCCGACCGCGACGGGCAGGAGAAGTGCGACCAGGCCATAGCCGAGAACGCGGACTTCGCGCGCTGGGCGGCGCAGCAAGACGACGGCATGATCGCCGCCATGTTCGGCGGGCATGCCACGTTCACGCTATCCGACGCCACCATGGACAAGATGGCGCAGGCCAACAACGGGCTGACGGGCTTCCACATCCACGTGAGCGAGGGCATGAACGACGTGTACGACTCGCTGCAGAACCACTACGGCGTGCGGCCGGTGGAGCGCCTGCTGAACCACGGGCTGCTGGGTCCCAACACCATGCTGGGCCACTGCATCCACGTGACCCCCGGCGAGATGGACATCATCAAGGAGACCGGCACCTGGCTGGTGAACAACCCCGAGTCCAACATGGGCAACGCCGTGGGCTGCGCGCCGGTGCTGGAGTTCTTCCGCCGCGGCATCCCCGTGTGCATGGGCACCGATGCCTACACGCACGACATGCTGGAGAGCCTGAAGGTGTTCCTGATTATCCAGCGCCACAACGCCGGCATGCCCAACGTGGGCTGGAACGAGGACATGACCATGCTGTTCCGCAACAACGCGGCGATGGCCACGAAGTACTTCAAGCGCGACCTGGGCGTGCTGCGCGAGGGCGCGGCTGCTGACCTGGCCATCTTTGACTACAAGCCCTTCACGCCCTTCGGCGCGGACAACGTGGACGGCCACATCCTGTTTGGCCTGGAGGGCAAGAGCTGCCGCACGACCATCGTGAACGGTAAGGTGCTGTACAAGGACCGCGAGTTCGTAGCCTACGACGAGGATTGCATCAACGCCTGGACCATGGAGCAGGCCAAGCGCCTGTGGGGCGACCTCAACGGGTGCACCTACTAGCAATCACCTCAAGCGCCCCCGCCGCGACCAGGGAGGGGGCGCGCCTGCCGGGCCTGAAGCGCATTTGAAGAATTGATACTTGTGCGCTAGCGTTCGCGGGCTATCATTCAATGGTCTCCGGCACGCTCTCCGGGCCACCAACGAGCGCGAATGGGCCTTCTTGCACGGGTGGGGATCCGCCAGAAGGCCGCGCGCGGATTCCGCGGCGCCGCGCGCATGCAGTACCCGCGGGAAGCTTTCCGGAGAGGAAACCACTATGAGCGACATCATGCGCCCGATCTCCTTCGACCAGTTGATGAACTGGATTCTGAGCGAGTACCACGACCACAAGACCATCTTTGGCGAGGACAAGCTGGTCTTTCGCGGCGACGGCCACGCCCGCCCCATCTTTGGCGAGAAGGTCGAGACGCCCTTCGGACCCGCTGCCGGCCCCAACACGCAGCTGGCGCAGAACATCATTGCCGCCTACGTCACGGGCGCGCGGTTCTTTGAGCTGAAGACCGTGCAAAAGATGGACGGCGCCGAGCTGTCTGCGTGCGTGAACAAGCCCTGCATCCTGGCCTCCGACGAGGGCTACAACTGCGAGTGGTCCACCGAGCTGGAGGTGCCGCAGGCGCTGGCCGAGTACCTGAAGGCCTGGGTGGCCTGCAAGCTGCTGGCCCGCGAGTTCGGCTTTGGCGACCCCGACGGCTTCGTGTTCAACATGTCGGTGGGCTATGACCTGGAGGGCATCAAGACCCCGAAGGTCGACTCCTTCATCAACCAGATGATGGACGCGTCGAACACACCCGCCTTCACCGAGGCCATCGCGTGGGCAAAGGCGAACCTGGACCGCTTCGAGCACGTGGACGAGGCCTTCGTGGACTCCATCACGCCGCACGTCTCGCGCTCCATCACCGAGTCGACGCTGCACGGCTGCCCGCCCGACGAGATTGAGCGCATCGCCACATACCTCATCACCCAGAAGGGGCTGAACACCTACATCAAGTGCAACCCCACGCTGCTGGGCTACCGCACCGCGCGCGACCTGCTGGACTCCCTGGGCTTCGACTACATCGTGTTCGACGAGCACCACTTCGTGGAGGACCTGCAGTGGGCCGACGCCGTGCCCATGCTGCACCGCCTGCAGAAGCTGTGCGACGAGCGTGGCCTGGAGTTCGGCGTGAAGCTGACGAACACCTTCCCCGTGGACGTCACACGCTCCGAGCTGCCCAGCACCGAGATGTACATGTCGGGCCGCTCGCTGTACCCGCTGACGATCACCCTGGCGCAGCGCATCAGCCATGAGTTCGACGGCCAGCTGCGCATCTCGTACTCCGGCGGCGCTGACGCCACGAACATCGCCGGCTTGGTGGGCGCGGGCATCTGGCCCGTCACCATGGCCACGAACCTGCTGAAGCCCGGTGGCTATGGCAGGCAGCAGCAGATAGCCCAGGTGCTGCAGGGCATTGACGACCAGCCGTTCCATGGCGTCGACCTGCAGAAGGTGGACGCCCTGGTGGCGGCCATCCCCACGGACCCGCGCCTGCGCCACTCCGTCAAGCCCACGCCCAACCGCCACATCCAGAAGGCCCTGCCGCTGCTGGACTGCTTCGAGGCCCCGTGCCGCGAGCAGTGCCCCATCGGCCAGGACATCCCCGCCTACCTCATGGCGTGCCAGTCCGGCGACTACGCCGAGGCACTGCGCATCATTCTGGAGCGCAACGCCCTGCCGTTCATGACCGGAACGCTGTGCCCGCACACCTGTGGCATCTCGTGCATGCGCAACTACTACGAGGAGCACGTGCACATCCGCGAGTACAAGCTCCTGGCCGCCCAGAAGGGCTTTGACCAAGTGATCGGCACGCTGAGCGCCCGCGGCCAGCAGGAGGGCAAGCGCGTGGCAATCATCGGCGGCGGCCCCGCCGGCCTTTCGACAGCGGCGTTCCTCTCGCGCGCGGGCGTGGACGTGACGGTGTTCGAGCGCACCCAGAAGCTGGGCGGCGTGCCCCGTCACGTGATTCCGGGCTTCCGCATCAGCGACGAAGACCTGGACCGCGACGTGCGCCTGTGCCAGGCGTATGGCGCGAAGTTCCAGACGGGCGTCGAGGTCTCCAGCGCCGACCAGCTGTTTGACCAGGGCTTCACCGACGTGGCCGTGGCCGTGGGCGCCTGGGCCAAGGGCATGGAGGTCCTGCCTGCGGATCGCGTGCAGGGCGGATCCGTCACGCTGGACGCCCTGGAGTTCCTGCGCGCGGCCAAGTCCGACCCCGCGTCGCTGCACCTGGGCACCGACGTGGTCGTGGTGGGCGGCGGCAACACCGCCATGGACGTGGCCCGTGCGGCCAAGCGCCTGGGTGGCGTGAACAACGTGCGCCTGGTGTATCGCCGCACGAGGCGCTACATGCCCGCCGACGAGGAGGAGCTCACCATGGCCGTGGAGGACGGCGTGGAGTTCATGGAGCTTCTGGCCCCGTCAAAGCTGTCTGACGACGTCCTGACCTGTGACGTCATGCAGCTGGGCGCGCCTGACGAGTCGGGCCGTCGCCGCCCGGAGCCCACGGGCCAGACCGTGGACGTGCCTGCCACCGCCGTCATCAGCGCGGTGGGCGAGCGCATCCAGCAGGACGTCTATCAGGCATCGGGCGTCGAGGTCGACCGCAAGGGCCGTCCCGTGGTGGACGACCAGCTGCAGACCAGCCGCCCGCACGTGTACGCGGTGGGAGACGCCCGCCGAGGCCCCGCCACCATCGTGAAGGCCGAGGCCGACGCACAGACGGTCACGACCGCCATCTGCGGCTTTGCGTTCGACGGCCAGACGCCGAAGAACGTCGGCAGCGACTACGCGGGCGTGCTGGCGAAGCGCTCCCACCTGTGCTCTTCTTGCTCGCAGGCGGAGGGCACCCGCTGCCTGGGCTGCGCCACGGTGTGCGAGACGTGCGTCGAGGTGTGCCCCAACCGCGCCAACGTGGCCATCCAGGTGCCCGGCATGCGCCAGCGCCAGATAGTGCACGTGGACGGCATGTGCAACGAGTGCGGCAACTGCGCCGTGTTCTGCCCGTACGAGGGCCGTCCGTACCAGGACAAGCTGACGCTGTTCTGGAGCCGTGGGGACTTCGACAACTCTCACAACGAGGGCTTCCTGCCCGTTGAGGGCGGCTTCCTGGTGCGCCTGGACGGCAACGTGGCCACCTACGACGTGGACGACGAGGCCTGCGGACTGCCGCAGGGAGTCAGGCGAACCATCGTCGCGGTGCGCGACTCGTACGGCTACCTGCTGAGGTAGCGCGCACGTCAGGGACTTTACCGGCCGACGGGCGGCGCATGCGCCCGTCGGCCTCATGACGAGGAGGCACTATGGCTATCAGACGCCCAAGGAAGGTTGCCGTGATTCACTGCGCCGGGGGCAGCCCCCTGCGCGACGGCGTCGTGCGTGAAGACCTCCCGCACGACTGCAACGAAATACTGACCCTGCACCCCGACGGCATCACGCTGTGTGCGTTCGGGTGCCTGGGCGGTGGCACCTGCGCCGCCGCATGCAGGCGCGACGCCATCGTGGTGGAGGGCGGCGTGGCCCGCGTGCTGCGCGGACGCTGCGTGGGCTGCGGGCTGTGCGCCAAGGCATGCCCGCGCCATCTCATCACGCTGGAACCTGCGGAGAACACCATCCAGGTGCGCTGCAGCAACCAGAGCAAGGCGCCCCAGGCGCGCAAGGAGTGCAAGAACAGCTGCATAGGCTGCGGCATCTGCGAGCGCAACTGCCCGGCGGGCGCCATCCACGTGATCGACGGGCGTGCGCAGATAGACGCCGAACAGTGCCTGGCCTGTGGCATGTGCGCCACGAAGTGTCCGCGTGGGGCCATTCACGACGGCCGTGGCATATTCACGGTGGAGTAGGTGAGCAGAGATGTCAGAGGAATATCGCTTTGTAGTGAACGGCGTAGAGCGCGTTACCACGCAGAACAAGCCGCTCCTGCGCTATCTGCGCGACGACCTCAACCTGACGTCGGTCAAGGACGGGTGCAGCGAGGGCGCGTGCGGCACCTGCACCGTCATGGTGGACGGCATGCCCGTAAAGAGCTGCGTGCTGTCCA
>JBJEKW010000059.1:39655-44664 GCA_051878835.1 Atopobiaceae bacterium | reverse complement strand
GCCTTCGAGCTCCAAATGCCTGATTGGGGCGCCGGAAGAACGGATCTCGACCAATTGGGGCGTCCAGGCAAAGGGCGAACCGCAGGAAAGAGGGCGGGCCGGAGACAGCGAGCCGGAGATAGCGAGCCGGAGGGGCGTCTCAGGCACCGTAAGCCACAAGAAAAGCGGGCCAGGCAGAAATCCGCCCGGCTCGCCAGCTCATGGCAATGACGGTACGACGCCAATGCACGGCCCCGCGTCAGCGCCCTGCGTCGACCCCGCACCACTGCCCTGCATCGATCCCGCGTCAGCGCACGGCATCAGCACGGCGAGCAAGCCGCATCAACGCGCAACGTCAGTGCACAGTGTCAGCCCAACGCGCCGGCACGGCCTCCCTACACCAGCTCGTTCTCGCGCTCGTAGTGCTTGCCGCCCCAGTACACGCGGCTGGCCACCTGCGCCTTGGGACCCAGCTCGACGTCCTTCAGCGCCCACTTCACGAACTCGTCGAAGCCCGTGCGGTCGACGATGTAGCCGATGTGCTCCTTGCCCTCGGGCTTGCTCTCGTCGATGTACTCCTCGATGTAGGCGTAGGTGTTCTTCACGATCTTGATGATGGAGTCCTCGTCCACCCACCTCAGCCAGTCCTGGGCCATCCTGGGGTTCTGCTTTCCGGTGCGACCCATGATCTTCACGCGGAAGTAGTGCTCGGGGCTGCGCGTCCATGCCCTGGTGGGGCAGTAGTTCACGCACACGCCGCAGCCGATGCACTTGTCTACGTCGCGATGGATCTTTCCGTTGACCACCGTCAGCGCCCCCACCGAGCGAGACTTGCAGTAGCGCACGCAAGCCTTGCAGGTGACGCAGCGGTCGGGGTTGTACTGCGGCTCGGTCATGCCGATGATGCCAAAGTCGTTCAGCGCCACGTGCGCGCAGTCGTTCGAGCAGCCCGTGAACGCCACCTTGACGTGGCGGTTGTTCGGGAAGATGGCCTGGTCCATGCGACGTGCGAACGCCGTCGTGTCATAGCAGCCGAACGGGCACAGGCGGGCGCCGGGGCACGCCACGACGTTTCGCGTGCCGCTGGCCAGGTAGCCATGGTCCTTGTCCTGCTGGTTTATGTGCGTCTCCTCTATGATGGCGCGCAGCCGCTCGTTCACCTTGGGCATGTCCTCCAGCTTGATGCCGGGAATCTCGATGCCCTGCCTGTTGGTCAAGAAGATCTCGCCGTTTCCGAACTCCTCGGCTATCTGCACGACCTTCTCCATGGTCTTCGCGCTCACGAGGCCGCCCGGCACGCGGACGCGCGACGCGGTCTCGCCGCGGACCTTGCTCTGCCTGAAGGCGTTCTTCTTCATCGCCTTCACGTTGATGTCTTGTGTCATCCGTGCCCCCTAGTCCAGAAGGTCCTTGGACTCGGTGTAGTTGAACACCGGCCCGTCCAGGCACACGTAGCTCTTTCCGATGCGGCAGTGCCCGCACTTGCCCATGCCGCAGCACATCTTGCGCTCCTGGGAGACCCAGATGTTCTGGGGCTGAAGGCCCAGCTCCAGCAGGCCCTTCACGCTGAAGCGCATCATGGGAGGCGGGCCCACCACGATGGCCTGGGCCGTCGAGGGGTCGTCCAGGGGCAGGTCGGGGATGTACTTCGTGACCAGGCCCACATTGCCCTGGTAGCCGTCGGGCGCACCGTCCACGGTGACCGTCAGGTCCACCCGTTCGGCCCAGTTGGCCAGATCGTCGCGGAACAGCAGGTTGTCGGGGCTGCGAAAGCCCACGATGACGTGCTTGTGGCTGGGGTCCTCCCCCGTCGACAGCGCCTCTACCACGCCGCGCACCGGCGACACGCCCGTGCCGCCCGCCACCACGACGACCTCGCCCCTCTGGAACACCGAGACGTCGAAGCCGTTGCCGTAGGGCCCGCGCAGGAGCACCGAGTCGCCCTCGCCGTAGTTGGCGAAGAGCTCGCCGGTCACGCGGCCAACGTTGCGGATGGTGAGGTCGATGGAGCTGCCGGGCACGACGCCCGAGACCGAGATGGGGGCTTCGCCGTACTTCGGGATGCTGACCTCGAAGAACTGGCCGGGACGCACGTCGCCCTTGAACTCCAGCCTGAAGGTGTGCTCGCGCTCCGTGTGCGAGACGATCTTCAGAATCTTCGCGGGCCACGGCACGTAGGGGTTGTCCTGCCACACCGGGGCCGGGCCGTCGCTCATGCGGATGGGGGCCACTTGCTGGTTACTCATGGGAGTCCTCCTTTGGCCCCTGCTGCAGCGCCACCACGGCATCGTTCAGGTGGTTGATGGCAGCCGCGAAGTTGATGTACTCGGGGCACACGGTGGTGCACCTGCCGCAGCCCACGCACATGTCGTAGCCAAAGCGGCGACGGAAGTCATACACCTTGTGCAGCACCTTGAAGCGCATGCGCTCGCCGGCGGTGCGGCGGTACTCTCCGCCACCCGCCACGTTGGTGTAGCCGTCCACCATGCAGCTGGCGGCAACGCGGCGCCTCTCGCCCGCGCGGCCGTTGTCGGTGTAGAACACGTCCTGCATGGTGTAGCACGTGCACGTGGGGCAAACGAAGTTGCAGCGCCCGCACTCGATGCAGCGCGTGGTGTACTCGTCCCACAGCGGGGCGCGGTACAGCTCGTTCGGCACCTCATCAGGCACCGTGACCTGCATCGGGTTGGAGTCGACGTGCGCCGGCTCCACGTCGCGCTCCTGGCTCGCGAAGCGCGCGAACAGCTTTGCCGACTCCTCGTCGGGCGCGTCCACGAGCACGTTGCCGCCCTCGTCGATGTCGACCGAGAAGTCGAAGCTGCCCTCGGGCGCCACGTTGGAACCCATGCTGGCGCAGAAGCAGTCCTCGAACGAGTGGTCGCAGCCCATCAGCGCGAAGTGCACGTGGCTGCGGATGCGGTCGTAGTACCAGTCGCTGCGCGCGCCGTTGTGCTGGTACATCTGGTCCAGACGGCGTAGGCCGCACAGGTCGCACGCGCGCACGAAGGCTATGACCTCGGCGGGGTCGTCCTTCGGCACCATGACCTGGTCCTCGGCGTAGTAGAACAGCGTCTGGCTCAGCGGAGTCAGCAGCTCCTTGAACGAGTAGTCCGAACGGTCCTGGAAGTCTAACTGGTCTGCCGACTCCACGAAGTCATAGCGCACGACGTCGGTGTCGGTGAACCTGCCCTCGCCACGCTTCAGCACGGGCGCCCATATGCGATGGGTCTGCCCCAGCTCGGCGAGAGCGCGACTGAAGCCGTCCGCGCTCAGAACGAAGCCCACGGTCCCCTCCTGTCATAGGCCGCGGCAGTCCCCTCCCCAGAGGACGGGCCGGCGGCACTTGCGGGCACAAAAGCCCCTTTCGCAGAATTGTAGCCAAAGGCATATCAATTCGGCGAAAGAAAGACGGCGGATTCGCGAACGGCATTCAGACCCTGCGGTCCCTTACGCTCCGCTAACCTCACGTGCCAACCGCCTCATGGGCAAGAAGAACGCACGGGCTCCTCAGCGGGCCAGCGCGTACGGATACAGCGCGCCGGGTGTGTCCTCGCGCACCACCGACACGCCCATGGCGGCGCGCACGACGTCGCGCTGGCCGCACAGGACATCGGGCTTGTCGCAGGCCACGACACGACCTTGCGACACCAGGCACACGCGGTCGGCGACCGAGAACGCCTCGGGCAGGTCGTGCGAGGTCACCAGCAGCCCCTTGCCCGAGCGGGCCAGGCTCGTCAGAAGCCCCGACAGCTCCAGCCTGTGCTCGGCGTCCATGTAGGTGCCCGGCTCGTCCAGCAGCAGGTAGCGCGCCTGCTGCGCCACGACCATGGCCAGATACGCGCGCTGGCGCTCGCCGCCCGACAGCTCCACCAGGCTGCGGTCGCGCAGTCGCTCCACGTCCGCCGTGCGCATGGCCTCCTCGACGATGCGCACGTCGTCTGAACCCAGCGTCTTTGTGATGCCCTCGATGCGCGCGTAGCGCCCGTGCGCCACCAGTGCCTCCACGCTAAGGTCCGCGGCACGCAGCACCTGCGGCAGGTAGGCGACCACCCGGGCGCGCGCCCGGTGCCCCAGCTGCTGGACCTGGGTCCCGTCCAGAAGGATCGACCCCTCGTGAGGCAACAGGCCCACGAGTGCGCGCAAAAGCGTCGACTTGCCGCAGCCGTTGCGCCCCACCAGGGCCACCACCTCGCCCGGCCGCACGTCCAGGCTGTCCACGCGCAGCACCGTGGAGCCGCCGTAGCCCACGGACACGTCCCGTATCGATATCATGCGCGCCCCCTCTGGTGCCGCCTCACCAGCATCATGATGAAGAACGGTGCGCCCAGGAGCGACAGCAGAAGTCCCACGGGCAGCTCGTAGGGAAAGAAGAGCATCCTGGCGGCGAGGTCGCACCCCAGCACCAGCGCCGCCCCTCCCACCAGGCAGCCAGCCAGGCAGCGCGCGAAGCTGGCATGCCAGCGCATGCGCACCAGGTTCGGCACGATGAGGCCCACGAAGCCCAAAAGCCCGCACACCGACACCGCCGCAGCCGACAGCAGGGCCGAGCAGCCGATGGACAGCAGCCGGTGCCGTCGCACGTCCAGGCCCAGGCCGTAGGCCGCCTCGTCACCCAGGGCAAACAGGTCGATGCCCGACGACAGAAGGAATGCCGCCACCACCGCGAAGGCCATCACGGGCGCGGCCACCGCCAGCACCGAGGGCGACACGTTCGAGAAGCTGCCCAGGCTGAACGACACGCGGTCGGTCACCAGGTCGGGACGCACGGTGATGATGACGTCGACGCCGGCGCTCATGAGGCTGGACACGGCTACGCCCGCCAGCACCAGCGTCGTCCGCGCGACGCCCGCCTTGCGCGAAATCAGGTACACCGCCAGGGTCGAGAGGAGCGCCCCCGCGAAGGCGGCACCCGCCCGCACCAGAGGCGCCTGCGGCACCAGCAGGGCCGCCACCAGCGCACCCAGTCCGGCGCCCGAGTTCACGCCCATGATGCTGGGTGCGGCCAGGTCGTTGTCCAGAGACGACTGCAG
>JBJEKW010000059.1:0-39555 GCA_051878835.1 Atopobiaceae bacterium | reverse complement strand
AGTTCACGCCCATGATGCTGGGTGCGGCCAGGTCGTTGTCCAGAGACGACTGCAGAAGCAGGCCCGAGCCCGCCAGCGCGGCCCCGCAGGTCAGCGCCGCCAGGGTGCGCGGCACACGCACGCCCCACACTATGAGCGACGCCGTGCCGTTGGAGCTGGTGCCCACAAGGGCCGAGAGCGCGTCTGTTGTGCTGATGGACGAGTTCCCCACCGCCAGGGAGGCCAACGACAGGACGACCAGCACCACGACCCCCAGCGACAGCGCCGCGCCCAGACGTGCGCCGCCCCTGCCACCACGCCCCGGGGCTCCAGGGCCCTTCCGGGTCAGGTTATCCTCAGCCGGCTCTTGTTGTGCCGGATGCTCCCGCGTCATGTTCTTCTTAGCCATAGACCAGCTGGTAGGCGTAGTCGTAGGCCTCGCCCCAGCGCTCGTTCGGCTTGTAGTTGAACATGTCGGAGGGCAGCTGGAACACGCGGTTGTTCTGCACGGCATCCAGCTGCTGCCACACGGCCTGGCTGGCGAAGGCGTCCTGGTAGGACTGCTGAGCCTGGTCCGCGTCGCCCATCGTCACGACGAATATGAACGTGGGGTTCGCCGAGACGATGGCCTCCAACGACAGGTCGTCCAGCGAGGAGCTGTCGTCGGCCACGTTGGAGAGCGCCATGTCGCTGAGGATCTCGCAGGCGAAGTTGTCCTTCTTGAGCGCCTTGTTCTTTGCGGCCGAGACGCGCAGGCACAGGTAGGTGCGCTCTTGCCGGGAGGCCTCGTTGTCCTGGACCTTCTGGCGCACGTCCTCGATGTGCTGGCCCACCTGCGCCACGTTCTGGTCGTACAAGTCGGAGCGGCCGGTGATGTCGCACAACCCCTGCATGGCCGTGTCGTAGTCCTCGAAGGAGTTCATGGTCTCGTCGATGACGTCGACGCCAGAGCTCTGCAGGTCCTCGGCCAGCTGCTTTTGCACCGAGACGTCCTCGCTCAAAAGCACCAGCGTGGGGTTCAGGCCCACGATGGCCTCCTTGCTGGGCTTGTAGAGGGTGCCCACGCTGGTGACGTTGGTCAGGTTCAGGTCCTGGATGGCGTCGTCGGTGGCGCCCACCACGGTGCCGCCCGCGTCCACCCACATGCTGCAGACCGACTTCGTCAGCGCTACGACCGCCGAGGGGTCATGGCCCGTGCCGTTGCCCGCCTGCTGAGACTGGCTCTGCGACGAGTCGTCGGAGCCCTGGGCGGCGCACCCCGCCACGGCCACCCCGCCCGCGCCAACGAGCGCCAGCGCGATGAATTCGCGTCTGCTGATCATGAGAATTCCTTCCTTTGCCTGCGTTGGCGAATGTTAGCACGAGGTCAAAGGAGGAATCGGTAACAAAGTTATCGAGAAAAGCGAAAGCCTGTCATGCGCCGCAGCGCAAGCCCCGTAAGGTTACGAGCGCTGCGCCGCCATGGCATCGGCTGCCGCCCGAGCATGCTCCACGAAGCGCTGCCGCACCGCGGGCAGCTCCCCCAGCCCCACCTGCAGGGCCTCGACCTCGTAGCCCTGCGCCTGGAACCGGGAGGCCCAGCTGTTGGAGCCGGTGCCCGCCAGGTCGATGTGGGAGTGGGAGCCGGCGCTCAGCATGAGGGGTGCCAGCCTGATGGCCCGGGCGTTGCCCGCGGCGGCAATGTCGGCCTGCACCTGCTCCTGCTCGCGCGCGCCACGCAGCGAGCCCACGTAGACGTCGCGTCGCCCAAGGGCGCGCGCCGCCTGCTGCACCTGCGCGAACAGTCCCTCGGCCTCCTGGCCGCCACCGTGGCCCACCAGCACCAGCGCGCTGTCGTCCTGGTGCGGGAAGCGCTCGCAGACGGCCTCGGCGACGCAGAACGCGTCCTCGCCGTCGGACAGCAGGGGCAGGCCAACCTGCACCTGGTCAAAGAGCCTGCCGCACTTCTGCAGGGCCAGCCCGATCTCGTCGTACGCATGGCCGGCAACCACGTGGCCGGACTGCACGACGACCCGACGCACGCCCAGCGCCAGAAGCACGTGGAGGGCCTCCGTCACGCTGGGGGTGTGCTCGCCGCGGGCGTCCAGCGCACGCCTGACCTTCGCGCTGGTGAAGGCACCCATGGAGACCCAGTCGGGAAACGCGTCGTACACCTGCTGCGCCACCGGGTCGACGCAGGACACGCGCGCGTCGTCTCGCGTGGTTCCGTAGCTTGCAAACACGATGGCATCAGTAGGGCTCTGGTTCGTCGTTGCCATGGCACATCGCTTCCTCGCGAGTATACGGGCGAGCGGCGGACTGCCACCAGCACGCCCCACTTGTCAAGAGCATACACAATGTGCATAGCCGCGCATGCGGCGTTTTCGTCACCGCAGCGTCTGCAAGGCAGCCGTCACGTCGAAGGGGCGCAACTCCAGGTCGAACGGCTCGGCGCAGGCGCAGCCCAGCACGCAGCGCTCCAGGTCGACCGTCTGCAGGTGCCAGCCCTCCAGAAGCTCCGGGTGCCGGCGCACGCCCGTGGCAAAGCCCGTGCCGGCCGCCTTCAGCCTGGCCTCCAGCCCGGCCCACGTGCGGGCGAAGGCGCGGGCGTCGCCCTGGCCGTCGGGCAGGTCGCCGCCGTCGGTACCCCACCCCTGCGCCGCTGTGCCTTCGTCCAGCCGCAGCCCCAGGGGCTCGAACAGCCGGCGCACCACGGGCTCGTTGTAGGCCAGCCGTGCCAGGTCCACGCCCACCGGCCTCTCGCAGATGCCACAGGCCACCAGCCCGGCGTCATGCGACAGGTTGAAGTGGCGGTTCCCGTCGCGCAGGCAGGGCTTTCCGTAGCGCCCCAGAACCAGCTGGTCGTCCTCGCGGACCCCCAGGAGGCTCCGCAGCATGAGGCCCTCGCCCATGAGGTCCAGGGCGGCCTCCTGCCGCGCGTCGGCGGGCGCCACGAATCCGGGGGCCACCAGGCCAGCCACCTCGTCGCGCACGGCCTCGAGGTCGTCCACGCGCAGGAGGTGTACCTGCAGCAGCAGTGCGCCCATGCTAGCCTATGGCGTTCGCGACCGAGATGAACAGCATCACGACGATCACGTAGAACAGGATGATGACCACCGAGATTGCCATGGCCACGATGGCCAGCGCGCGATGGCGGTGCGCGCCGATGGCCCTGATGCCCAGCGCGAACGCTATCAGGGCCATGAGGCCGCTGATGCACATCATCGTGATGCCGATGCCGGCGGCCGGAAACAGCGCGATGATACCCAGCACCAGCGATGCTATGGCCCAGCCTATGGGCCAGTCGCCCAGCACCTGCAGTACGCGCTTGAACCCGGTGGGCTGCTGCTCGTTGTCGGTAGCGGACTCTATTTCGTCTGACATGCTGTAATCCCCACTGTCTAGCTGAACCGTTTCGGCGGCCGTGCATTTGGCCGCACCATGTCGGCATGGTAATGGCTCGGGCCACCGGCGCGCTTCGGTACCGTCCGGTCACACACAAACCCCAGCAGGGCAAGAAGAGCATTCAGGTGCCGCGAACACCGCGCCACGCCCAGAGTCACGCCCTCAAGGGCCCCTCTGGGGCTACCATGGTCCCAGACCACATCCCGCACGCCACCAAAGGAGCGGCATGATAAAGCTCGTCTTGTCCGACATGGACGGCACCCTACTGCCCCACGGCCAGAAGCGCATCTCGGCCAGGGCCAAGTTGGCCATACACCTACTGCACCAGGCGGGCATAGCGTTTGGCCCCTCCAGCGGCCGCGAGCGCGGCGCCATGTTCCAGCCCTTCTGGGGCGACCACCGCCTGTACGACACCGGCATCCTGTCCAATGGCAAGAAGGTCTATCTGGGTGGCAAGCTCATCGACCACCGCACGCTGGACCAGGATGGCCTGCAGCGGCTGGTGGGACTGGTGAGCGACCTGCCGGACGCGTTGGTGAACTACTACGCGCCGCACGGGCTGCGCGGCATCGACCGCCCCAGCTACGTGGTGGTGGACTGCCCCCAGGACGAATATCAGCGCATAGCCACCGCAGGTAGGTTCACGACCAGGCGCGAGTTCGCCGACCACCTGCCGCGGCATCCAAAGAGCGAGATCAGCTGCGTGTGCGTGTGCGCCCTGGGCGGGCAGAGCCGCATGGACCGACTGAACGGCCAGCTGTCCCAGGCCCTGCCGCAATTCGACTTCCTGCAGTCGTCGCCCATCATCCTGGACGTGGCGCCACATGGCGTCACGAAGGCTAGCGCCCTCGAGGTGCTGCGCCACGCGCTGGATATAGACCTGGACGAAATACTGTACCTGGGAGACTCAGACAACGACGTCGCCATGATGCGCGCCATCCCCAACTCCGTGTGCATGGGCGATGGTACGGCCACCGCTCGTCAGGCGGCGCGCTGGACCATCGGCAGGGCCGCGGACGACGCCGCAGCACAGGTGATGGAGCAGCTGGCGGCCGCGGGCGGCGACCTGGCGGGCGTTTCTTGCCTACGGGAGGCGAAAGGCTAGTCCTCCCGTAGGCACTACGGCGAAGCACAACGCGTAATGTCAAGCGCCTTTACCTACACGCGAATTCAATCATTCGGGCTCAGATTGCATAGTAGCCTTTGATAAGTCATCCGAAGGAAACTCCTTGCAATGGATGTCGTTGGGAGATTTGTCCCTAGGACCTCATAGATAAATCGTTCAGTACGGCCATGCGGAAAAGAAGATAGTTCGGACTCCGAGCTTTGCAATGCACTTGCGAAATCCCTGGGTCCAGGAAGCTGAATATAGAACAATCGCTGACCGCTTGAATGTGACCGTGTGTCGAGATATCTAACCGCGAATATTGTGACCATCCCAGATTTTGGGTAGTTTAGCCGTAGTTAAAGGAGGTGAACCAAAGGATATCACCACCTCGCTCATTCATCTAAAGACGCAGTTCCCGTTTCTCAAGATAGCTTTGATATCCGCTCCACTAATCCTGATTTTCGCAAGGGAGCAGTATGAGCATGAAGCTACAGAAGAAGAGATTTGACAGACGTGATGCAGCATCCTTGGCAATTACGTTACTGCTGGCAGTTATCTCCACTGCATACTGGTGCTGCTTTGCCGGCCAATCAGCATACACATACAACGTGCTACCTGATGCCTTGTACCGCTACATAATTGAGCCAGCAATGATAGCCGCGGCATCCTTTTTCCTTTCGAGCCATCTGAACGCACACATCACCGTCAAAGCCGCTTCGCTGCATTTCGCCAAAATCGTATGCCTGCTCTTGAGCGGCATCTACGTCTCTTGCATCGTTGCCGCAATGGGGTTTGGCATACGGATAGTCTACGAGACGATTATAGTTTTTATAACATATGTGCGAGGTTTTCTGTGCTATACCCCTGTGTTTATTGGATTGATCCTTGGAATCAGAACGATTGAAAGTTAATAGGGGTGATTTTCTTGAAAAAGTCTTCATGTAATTACAAGGTTTACAATAGCCCTATTTGTTAGCGCATGCCTTGGGGCGATAGTATTTCCGACACTCGCTATGGCTAACGATTCTAATCCGGGTAGCGGTAGACCCCAGGAAACTGTTTTCGCTTACCTCGAAAGTCCAGATGGAGAGATAAAACCAGTAGAAGGACAGCTCGTTCCAGCACTGAAAGCCCTTAACATAGACAGTGATAAGTCGGCTACCTATGTCTTCACGGTAAGTCCTAGCGATTTTGAGCTTACTAAAGCTCAAACAGATGGCTCGTATGCCGTGAAAGCGTATCTAACGATTTATTACCGCACGCAGAACAATGGCTCGAGCGTTCTGTTAACTGGGGTAGGCGGCCATTGGACAATTAGCGATAAATCCGTAAGAGTCAAAAATGTTCGCCTAAGGTATGGATGCGATGACGGCTTTGTGATGGGAAGCCAATCTAGAGAGATTGCCTCTGTTGGTAATTACTTTAGCTATGGCACAGGCTATCAGACGTATGTTCTAGCCGCCAGCGGTACTGCCGGAGCAAACATCCTAATGAGTCTGCAACATGGAACCGTCGGGAGCACTTGGACCATGTTCGTACAAAACAATTACTGTAATGGCTATGCCTCTTGGTTCAATACTCGGTAATAATCTCTGAGTTCTTCCTTGTACATGTCTTGATGCATTTCCTGCAGGAATCCTTTCAGCTGGATCCATCGTGACCACCCGCAATGCGGGTGGTCTTCTCTAGAGGTTCTGCCCAATAAATGCTGGCCAGGGACTAAAGTCCCTGGCCTTCTCTTCGCGTAAACCGTATGCGACCTGGCGGGCGTCTCTTGCCTACGGGAGGCGAAAGGCTAGTCCGACTCCAGGAAGCCTCCCGACTGGCGCTTCCACAGGCCCGCATACTCGCCCCCGGCGGCCACCAGCTGCGCGTGGGTGCCGTCCTCCACGATCCTTCCCTGCGAGAGGACCACGATGCGGTCCAGGGACGCAACGGTGGACAGGCGGTGGGCCACCACGATGGAGGTCCTTCCGCGCATCAGGTTCTCGAGGGCGCCCTGCACCAGCGCCTCGGACTCGGAGTCCAGAGCACTCGTGGCCTCGTCCAGCACCAGGATGGGGGCATCGGCTAGGATGGCTCGGGCTATGGCTATGCGCTGGCGCTGGCCTCCCGACAGCTTTACGCCCCTCTCGCCCACCATGGTGTCAAAGCCGTCGGGCAGGCGCTCGATGAAGTCGAGCGCGTTGGCCTCCGCCGCCGCGGCGCGGATCTGGTCCATGGTGGCGTCGGGACGTCCGTAGGCTATGTTCTCGCGCACGCTGCGGTGGAACAGCAGCGCCTCCTGGGGCACGTAGGCCACCTGCCGGCGCAGGCTCTGCTGCGTGCACCTGCTGACGTCCTGGCCGTCCACCAGCACGTGGCCGCCCTGGACGTCGTCCAGCCTCAGCAGCAGCTTCGTCAGCGTGGTCTTGCCCGAGCCCGACCTGCCCACCAGGCCCACGCGCTGCCCCGCCGGTATGTGCAGGGTCAAATCGCTGAACACGCGCTGGGTGGCAGGGGCGTCCGGATAGCGGAAGTCCAGGTGCTCGAAGTCTATGCGGCCCTGGCTCACCACCAGCGGCTTCGCGTCGGGGGCGTCCTCCACCAGCGTGGGCTCGTCCAGCACGCGCGTCATCTCGGCCGCGTCGCCAAAGGCGCGGTTGATCCTTTGCATCATGGAGTTGAAGTAGTTCAGGCGCATCGTCAGGTTGTACGTGTAGCTGAACATCATGACCAACGTGCCGGCGCTGATGCCAAACCACGCGTTGCCGCCCACCACGAATATCGACACCACGAACATCATCAGCGTGATGATGCCCGAGGTGGTGAAGCCGCGGCGCATGGTGGCGCGCATGTTCTGGTTCTCGGCGTCCATGGCCTCGCGGTCGGCCTGGGTGAACAGCCCGCGCTCGTAGTCCTCGCGCCCGTAGGTCTTTACCGCCAGGATGTTCGTGACTGCGTCTGACAGCACGCCCGACAGCTTGTTCTGCGCTGACGCCGCCTGTGACGAGAGGGGCAGAATCTTCTTGTACAGGCCATATGCCACGGCCAGGTAGCCCGCCATCATCACCAGCAGTATCACCACGTACAGCGGCACCACGGGAGCCAGCATGGCCACGGTGGCCACCACGGACGCCACCGTGGGGATGAACGCGTACACCAGAACGTCCACCAGCTGCGAGTAGCCCGAGACGAAGCGCGAGGTTTGGCTGACCAGGCTGCCGCCAAAGCGGCTGTTGTGGAAGGTCATCGACTGGTTGGACAGCGTGTCAAAGCACAGGCGCGACAGCTGGTAGTCGCCGTTTATCTCCAGCTTGTAGACCGAATAGTCCTGCAGCTTCGACAGCGTCTGGCCCGCGGCGTTCACCACCAGAAACGCCAGGACGTAGGGCGCAAACACCTGCATCACCTGGTCGGGAGCCACAGGCGCGGCCTGCACGCGGTCCACCACCAGGCCCATGACGTAGGTGTTCACGAACGACAGCAGGACGATGTAGCCCACCGAGGACACCACGGACAGCACCAGCGCGCCGCGGCGCATGCACGACACCTTCCAGAAGTAGTGCATCGTCCTGCGTATGGTGGACTTGGGGGCCTGTCCCCTTTGGATTCGTAGACCCATGTGAAAACTCCTTTGCCCCGCCCCGCTATGGCGGCGCGCGGCCTCGTGTTTCTGAACGCACGTCGCGCGTTTTGACGCGCGGTCAGCCAATGATATATGCCAATGCGGTGTATGCGCTCCCCCATGCTGCTACAGTGAAATCCCACGCAAGCATTTCACACTGCTTACAGAAAGAAGGACTGATGGGACTCGACGCCAGAAGGACGACCGCACAGGGCGACGCGTCCAGGCGGCCTGCGGCCACGCGAGGCGGCGCAGACGCCCGCGCGGACGCCATCCGCTACGACTTCCTGGACGACGAGGTAGTGCGCAGGCGCGCGAGGGCCCTGGACCAGCTGGAGCGCTACGAGCTCATCCCCGCCGACGACCTGCCGGCGCGCCAGCAGTTCCTGCAGGAGCACCTGTTTGGCAGCCTGGGGCTCGACGCGGACGTGCGACAGGGGTTCCGATGCGAGCGCGGCGACAACATCCACGCGGGCAGCCACCTGGTGGTCGACATGGGCTGCACCATTCTGGACGCCGCACCCGTTTGGCTGGGCGACTGGGTCATCATGGGTCCGCACGTGCTGGTCTCGACCGTGAACCACCCCCTCTCGCCCAGCCAGAGGCGCCAGCGCCAGGCCACCGCCACCCCCGTGCGCATAGGCAGCGACGTGTGGATCGGCGGAAACGCCACGATCCTGCCCGGCGTCACCATCGGCGACAACGTGGTCATAGGGGCGGGCGCCGTGGTGACGAAGGACATCCCCGCGAACTCCCTGGCCCTGGGCGTGCCCGCCCGCGTGGTGCGCACCCTGGAAGACGACCGCCCCGCCCGCTAGCAATCCCACGACGAAGGGGTTTCCATGTCCCACCTCAGCAGCATGCAAGAAGCGCAACACGCAGACCTGGCCGGCATCGTGACCGCCGCGCAGCGCCCGCACGACGTGGCGACGCAGCTGGCAGACGAGCTGCGCGTCTGGGAGGCGCAGGCCACAGACGAGCTCAGCCGCTCGCTGGCGATGCAGCGGATGAGCGTCGAGGACCTGGCCGACCTCGAGGCGCAAAATGCCCTGGGGCAGGCCGACGCGGCAGGCGTCGTCTCCAGCCGGCAGGCCTCCTACCAGGAGCTTTGCCAGACCATCGAGCACCAGCGCCAGGTGCGGCAGGAGCTGTTGCTGCAGTGGGCACGCGCCCGCGCGCTGGCACGGCACACGAAGGACCCTGCGGAAGACGCCCAGTAGCACCGCGATCTCACCGCACGCTCCCGAAGCAAAGGCCGCCGTACGCCAAAGGCACGGACGCAGCAGCCGTCGGCGTGGGTAGACGGCTGGTGAGCACCCGCGTTTGCTCCTTTCCCCAAGCGCCACAGGCGCCGGTGTTTCCGGCACTCGATCGGAGCCAGGCCGGAGGAGCCGCTACAGAGGGAGGCCTTCTTATGCGTGAGATTCGTCTGGACGAGGAAGCCATCACCGACGCAAGGCAGCTGGAGCAGACGCTGCAAGAACAGCTGCAGCTGCCGCAGGCGCAGCCCGGCAGCACCCCGAGCCTGCAGAGGCAGCTCGAGGCCATCTGCGACCCCACGCGCATCGTGGTGATCAGGCGCGAGTGGAACCGCAGCCAGTGGTTCGACCAAGCGTGCACCACGCTGGAGCGCGCCTCCACCAACAACTACTTCCTGGACGTCGACGTCCAGGGCCAGCAGCCCGACTCCATAGCGCAGGCGCGGCAGAGCCCGCAGGCGGCGCTCGAGCGGCTGAAGTTGGGAAACGCGGAGTACCTGCAGGCACGCCACTCCGCAGGCAACATCTCGCAGGAGCTCATCAACCAGCTGTTCGAGGAGGGTCAGTCACCCTATGCCACTGTGCTGACCTGCTCCGACTCGCGCGTGGTGCCCGAGTACGCCTTCATGTGCGGCCTGGGCGAGCTGTTCTGCATCCGCACCGCGGGCAACGTGGTCGGCCCGTCCGAGATGGCCAGCGCCGTCTACGCCTGCTCGCACCTGGGGACGCCCCTGCTGGTGGTGATGGGCCACACGCACTGCGGCGCCATCGACGCGGCCATACGGGGCGGCCAGCGCGGTGCGGTGGGCACCATCGCAGCCAGGATCACCGAGGTCATCGGCGCAGAGACCGATCCCCTGAAGGCGGCGCGGCTGAACGTGCAGGAGGGAGTCTACCGCCTGAGTACGCAGCCCGAGCTGGCGTCGCTGGTAAGCCAGGAAAAGCTGGCCATCTGCGGCGCCCTGTACTACACCCACTCCGGCAAGGTGGAGTTCTGGGAGAGCTAGCGCTTGACGTAGCTGGTGCGCGCGACGGGGCCTCCGTCCTCGTCAGGCAGCAGGTTCCCCGCGCGCACCTGGGCGTCCAGCCGCTGGTCCACGTAGTCGGCCAGCTGGGTGGACCCCTTGCGCGTGACCTCGTTTCTCCCGGCGGGACCGGCGCGCCTGACGCCGTGAAGCTTCCAGTCGCCGCCGTCGTTCGAGTCGTTCAGCAGCATGGGCTGCAGGTTGTCCATGGCGTGGGCAAAGTGCGCCTCGGGGGTCTGGTTCGCCTCGAACTCCTCCCAGATGGCACGCAGGTCGGCCGCCTGGTCTGAAGGCAGCTTTGCGTACAGGCGCTCGGCGGCGGCCCGCTCGCGCTGCTCGGCGTCCGCCTGGCCAGCCTGGTCGTAGGCGTACGTGTCGCCCGCGTATATCTCGACCAGGTCGTGCGTCAGCGTCATGACCATGGTGCGCGCCAGGTCAAAGGGCTCGTTTGCGTACTCGCGCAGCAAATATGCCATCACGGTCATGTGCCACGCGTGCTCGGCGTCGTCCTCGCGCCGTCCCTGGTGCGTCAGGTGCGTCTGGCGCTGCACCAGCTTCTCTTTGTCGATTTCCAGGATGAAGTCGCGCTGCCGCGCGAACCGCTCTGGGTCCATGGTGGCCTCCTTGGGTAGCTGACAACCCACCATACACCGCCCGGGCTAGAGGTCCGCCGTGAACCTGCAGCGCGGGTAGTTGCTGCAGCCCAGAAAGCCCCCATACCTGCCCTGGCGGTAGCGCAGCACGCCTCCGCACGCGGGGCAGTCGTCGCCCGCACGCAGGCCTCCCATGGCCAGCCTGCCCTCCACGAGCGCATCCACCTTCGACGCCAACAGGTCGAACTGCTGCGGCGGATAGGTGGGGTCCTGGTCGTCCGGCGGCTGGCGCCTTCTGGCGTCGGCGCGCACCATCCAGCCTATGTCGGCATCATGCCCCAGGTAGAAGCCCTTTCCCGTAAGGGGGACCTTCTTGAACTGGCAGCCGGGGCCAAACGCCACCATCAGGACGAAGCGCTCCCGGGGCTCGCCCAGGCGCTCCGCCAGGTCATCCACCAAGATTCTGCCGCGCGCAATGGGGTTTGCCAGCCTGGAGCGGTCGGCGTGGCCGCGCACCAAAGTCCAGGTACGGTCCGCCTGCCCGCCGTACAGGTATCCCTCCACGTCGCAGCGGATGACGACGTACAGGGCGACGTCCGTCAGCAGCAAAAGGTCGATTCTGCGGGCCGCGTCGTCCTGCTGGACGGGCACGGACCTGCCCCGGGGCAGCCGGTGGCGCGGGACGGTCAACGGATGCCAGGCCCTGCTGTGCTCCACGGCATCCAGCACGCGAACGCTGTTGCTTGGCATGGTGTTGGCCCTCCCCGCTCCCGGTGGCTCCTGCAGTGTGAGACCATTCTACCCAATACCCGAACATATGTTGCAGTCCTGATGACCAAATGCGCTATAGTATCTGCCACCGTCCATCCAGCCGCGAAAATCTCCCACACGAAGGAGCCCACCATGCAAGGCGCAGCGCAACCCACCCACGACGTCGACTTTGCCCTCCTGGCCAGCCAAATCCAGTCGCTCGCGCAGCCCGATCCGCACTGGCTGCCCACGCTCAGCAACGCCGCGGCGCTGCTGTGGGACGCGTTGCCGCAGGTGAACTGGGTCGGCTTCTACCTGATGGCGCAAAGCGGCGACCTCGTGCTGGGCCCCTTCCAGGGAAAGCTGGCCTGCGTGCGCCTGCGCCTGGGCCACGGCGTCTGCGGCACGGCAGCCCTGCTGGACCAGCCCCAGCTGGTACCCGACGTCCACCAGTTTGCCGGCCACATCGCCTGCGACGCGGCCACGAACTCCGAGCTGGTGATACCGCTGCACCACCAGGGCCAGGTCATCGGCGTCCTGGACCTGGACAGTCCCCTACCCGGACGGTTCCAACAGTCCGACCTGGACGGCCTCCGGCAGGTGGCGCAGTCCATCCAGGACAGCGCCGACTTCGTCGGCCTGCCGCTAATGGGGGCGTAGCGGCCAGAGCCAAGGCCGGCGCCTGGCGACAGGGCCAGCGTTTGGCAGCCACGGCCTGCTAGCCGCCAGTCCTTCTTGCCCGCGTGTCCTTCTGCGCATGAAAAAGGCGCCCCGCCACGCGACGGGACGCCGGAACATCGATTGTGGAGCGACCTCTGGGAGATGCCCACAGGGGACGATTGCCGCCAGGCGCTAGCTCTGCTGGCAGCAGCTGTCCACCCAGGCCAGCAGGTTCTCCTCGGCCGTGCCGCTGACCTCGGCCAGTACGTGGCCCTGCCCCCACACGGGCGTGAACGCCACGTCCTTCACGCCGTCGTAGTGCTGCAGCGCCAGCGCCAGGTTGGCCTCGGTGCACAGCGAAGTGTCGGTCTGGAAGATGCCGGAGTTGATGCGCCAGTGCGGAGCCACGCCACAGGAGCCAAAGCCCTCATAGGCGCCGCTCAGCGTGTACAGCGGGTTGAACATGTTCATGCGCGTGGCGACGTCGGAGCTCTGGTCGTCGGTCTTCTGCAGGTCGTCGGTCCAGTCGGTGGCATAGGCCGCATCCCAGCCGCTGGCCGCCGAGTAGGCGTCCACGTTCGTCGTGATGCTGTCCGAGATCATCTGGCTGAAGTGCAACGTGCCGTTGTCCTTCGTGCCGAACAGCTGGTTCGTGGTGGTGGAGCGGTCGATGGCGTCGAAGGCGCAGACCTTCTTTGACGGGGCCTTCAGGTGCGTCACGAAGTCGCGCAGGCCGCTGATGCGGACGGTGTTGCGGCGCTGGTTGAAGGTGAGCCAGCGGTCGTCGCTGTTCAGGGCGCTGACGTAGTCGGATGCCGAGTTGTACACCACGGACTGCACCTGCGTGGCGCCCGTCTCGCCATCGGTCGTGGCAGACGAGGTCGAGCTGCCCGTGGCGCCCGTGGCGTTGGAGACCTTGTCGGAGGTCTCGTCGGTGACCGCGTCGGTATCCGACGTGCCCGAGCCAGACTTCTGCAGGTTGGGATCGCCGGGGAACGCCGTGGTCGAGATGCGCGATGGCGTGTACGTGTACGGGAACTGCGTGGTCGAGAAGAACTTCGCCGCCGCGTCCTGCACCAGCGTGACCAGGTAGTCGTAGTAGCTGCCGTCGGTGTAGATCTCGCCCGAGGTCTCGTCCAGCGTCAGCGCGGCGTCGCTGGAGTCGCGCAGGTCCATGGAGTTGACGTAGGCGGCATAGGCCGTGGCCAGGTTGTTCGAGAGGAGCTTCGTCCACGTACCGTCGGCGCGCGTGTCCGTAGTGTCGTACTGCCCCATCATCCATTCGTAGGCGGAGTCAGCCGTGTCGTACTCGGTCAGTGGACACCACGAGGCGGACCCAAAGATGGCGTCCGAGATGGTGTTGCCCTGCGCGTCATGCGTCACGGCACCAATGCTGTCGAGGTAGGGCTCGTACAGAGCGGAGTCGCCGGTGGATCCCATGAGCGCACTGACGCCGCCGCCCGCCGAGAAGCCGAACATAAAGACGCGGGTGGTGTCACACGGCAGGTCGGACGCGTTGTAGCGCAGGTAGCGCACGGCCGCCTTCAGGTCGACCACAGGCCAGGGAGCGCCGCCGGAGTACACCTGGTCCTTCGAGCTCTCGTAGCCCGAGCTGCGGCCGCGGAAGCCCGCGTACACGTAGACGTAGCCGGCCTTCATGTAGTTGGAAAGGCCGTTGGCGTCGTACGAGGTGGGGCTGGCCTGGGCACCCAGGGTGCCGGAGTTGATGGGCATCAGGATGGGGGCGGTCTTTGCGGTGTAGTTGCCCACCGCGCCGTCCTCCTTCACCGTGCAGGTGTAGGTGTCGCCCTTCTTCTCCCCGTTGAAGTACGCGCCGGGCACAAAAATGGCCAGCGACTCGTACGCAGTTGAGACCGGGCTCTTACAGTAGGTCAGCCCCAGCTGGTAGTACACGTCGTTGGCAGAGTCGTACTTCCAGGACTTCATGTCCAGAGCCAGGCTCTGGAACTCGTTCAGGTCGACGGAAGGCTGCTGGTCGTTGCTGTCGGAGTCCTGCTGGGTGGTCTGCTGGGTGTTGGACGGCGTGCACGCCGCCAGGCAAAGCGCCGTCCCTGCGGACATGGCCGCTAGGAACTCTTTCCTGGTGCAGCTCATAGCTCCTCCTACTATGCGAATCCTGCGCAACTCATGCGTGCTCGCCGCGCATGGATGTCTGTATCTTCCCCATTTTAGCCACTGCGCCTACGCAAGGGAAAGCCGCACAGAACGGACACCCCCGCACGGCCGCCATC
This sequence comes from Atopobiaceae bacterium, assembly GCA_051878835.1. Lineage (GTDB taxonomy): Bacteria > Actinomycetota > Coriobacteriia > Coriobacteriales > Atopobiaceae > Olsenella_K. The sequence continues at coordinate 24,938 of JBJEKW010000059.1, read as the reverse complement.
GCTCGGCGGAGCGCCATGGCCTGCAAAGCCCGCATATAATAGCAGTTCAACGGCAGGCAAAGGAGGGTGACATGGCGCAGAAGGACACGGGGAATCCCAACGCGGAGTCGACACAGGATCTCAGCGGAGTTCGAAGGCTTCGCCTGCGCTTTCGCGGACAGGTGCAGGGCGTGGGATTTCGCTGGAACGCCGAGCGCGTGGCGAACTCTTTGGGCCTCTTGGGCTGGGTAAAGAACGAGTGGGACGGCAGCGTGTCCATGGAGCTGCAGGGGACCGATGACCAGATCTCGCAGTTCTTTGGCCTGTTTAACCAGCAGTACCGGCGCTACCCCATCGACTACCGCATCGAGCAGAAGGACGAGATTCCCCCAAGGGACGACGAGCCTGGCTTCGTCGTGCACTTCTAGCTGGCTCAAAACCGCCTCCGGACGGGTCAGGCCACTGCCTACGCCAGTCCAGCTGCTGGCTGCACCGGCCCAGGCCGTTGGCCATGTCAGCTCAGCCACTGGCCGCCCACCGGCCACCGGGCACCCACCAGTCCCCGTTACCCAGCCCCTACCACCCGATTCCACGAAGGAGTAGACACGATGGCGTGCTTCCAGACGAAAGAGTTCTCGCTGCAGAGCATCGCCGAATCGGGCCAGACCTTCACTTGGCGCGCCATCGCTCCGTCGGGCTCGGGGTCCGAGCGGCGCTGGGTCATCGCATCCGGGTCGCACTCGTGTGTGGTTTGGCAAAGGGAAAGCACGCTCTTCTTGACCCGGGCGGACGGGTCCGAGCCAAACGCCGCCCAGACCTGCTACTGGCGCCACTACTTCGCGCTCAACCTGGACTACGGGCGCATCCTGGGCTCCCTGCAGCTGCCGGAGGGCGCGCACCAGCAGGCTTGGGGCACGCGCGTGCTGGCACAGGACTGGTGGGACGTCGCCGTCAGCTTTGTCATCTCGCAGAACTCCAGCATCAAGCGCATCCAGCACACCATGGACCTTCTAATGCAGCGTGCGCAGGGGCAGGTTCCCTCCCCTGCCATGCTCCAGCGACTGCTGGCAGACGAGGAAATCTGCCAGCAGCTGAAGCTGGGGTACCGGCTTCCCTACCTGCGCCAGCTGGCAGGGAAATGCCAGTCGTGGCATCCGTCCTGCCTGGATGAGCCTCGCCTGCCGCTGGACATCCAGCTGCGCGAACTGCAGCAGCTGCCCGGAGTGGGGCCCAAGGTAGCCAACTGCATCTGCCTGTTTGGCCTGGAATACCTGCAGGCAGTCCCTCGGGACACCTGGATAAAGAAGGCGGAGCGCGAGCTCAGCATCCAGTGGGACCCGCGCTACGGAGGCATCCAGCAACAGTACGTCTTTGCCTGGGTCAGGAGAGAGCACGGCCGCCTGTAGCGCCAAAGGCATGCCGGGCTCAGCACCAATCGCAAGCACTAATCCCGAGCACCAATCGCATCCAGGCGCCATTTACACCCCCATCAATTGCACATAGGAGAGAAGCGCATGAAAGTAGCAGCCATTGGCGACATCGTCGAGGCAAACAAGCAGCTGCAGCAGGAGGGCATCAACTGCAAGGTCCACCTGCGTGACGCGTGCGGCAGGCAGACCATGTGGCTGGAGCTCACGGGACCAGCCGACAACCAGCCCAGCCTGACAGACGTGCATGCCGTCATCGAGAAGATCTTCCAAAAGCTCGACCTGCCCGTGGAGTTCGACCCCGTCGAGGGCATCAACTTCTGGGTGCGGCAGTAGCAAACTCACTTCATGCGATTTAACCTGCGGCGATGCGACCCACGCACCAACAAAATACAAAAAGGCAAAGTTTTTCTTTGACTTCGAGTGTGGGTCTTGTTATATTAATCGAGCGCGCAAGCGCGCTTCGGCTGGGTAGCTCAGTTGGTAGAGCAGGGGACTGAAAATCCCCGTGTCAGGGGTTCGATTCCCTTCCCCGCCACCATAAACTAGATGGCCTCTCGCCGGCAGAAATGCGGTGGGAGGCTATTCTGGTATCCGGCGTTAAATTCGCATGGGTAGCAGATGGGTATCGCATGGGTATCGCGGTCATTAGAACCAAAGTGGCCGTAACAACATCCGGGCAGCAAAATCCCTTTGCCCAAAGCCCCATCACCCAGACGCCGTAGGACCTTTCACTGTGCTGCAACCCTCCACTGTCAAACACATCAGAAAAGACACTGGCCGCAGCCCTCATTGGGGCCACGGCCAGATAGTCGTACTTTCAACTGCATCTCGGGCGCAGCGGCATTTCAACCGGGGCAATGTCTGCGGCTAGAACGCGCCGCCACCGCCACCACCGCCGAAGCCGCCTCCGCCTCCGACGGAGAAACCTCCGCCCATGCCTGAGCCGGAGCTGTTGCTGGAGGACGCGAGGGCCGCCGTCGACACGGAATGCGCCTGGTTCAGCACGTCCGTCATGGTGTTGAGGGGACCGGGCCCGTATCCCCCGCCCAGGTAGTACCAGCAGTAGACGGGCATGATGTCGGGAGAGTCCAGGACCTCGGGCGCGGCGACCTTCAGCTGCTTTATCACCTTGTCCGAGACGCCTAGCACCACGGCCATCACCAACAGCCTGTTCCACAGGATCACGTCGTGAGGCACGGCCTCCTTCAGCCGCGTGAAGTCGCACAGCCAGTTCCTCAGCGCGTTCAGCTTTGTCGTCAGCTCAATGGCCTCCTTCGAACGCTCCTTGAAGCCGGCGGCAACCAGGCAGCACGCCACACCCGCTGCAGCCGGGGCCAGGGTCACCAGGCCCAGGGGACCAGTCCCCATGTTGATCATCAGGAGCAGCAGGACGATTCCCACCACGATGCCCGTGGCTCCGGCAGCCTCCAGCTTGCCCTTTCCGCTGGGCTGGTCGTCCACCATGAATCCGCGCGTGGCGTACGCCGCAAAGACCTGGTTCTTCCAGTCCTCGTAGGCGTCGGAGTACTCCTGCGGGCTCTCGTGGGCGAACGTCTCGAAGTCGCTCATCAGCATCTGATCGGCCGTCAAGGTAGACCCATCTTCCAGCTGGACCTTCTTCGACCCCGCGCCCACCACGTCAAACACGAGCTTCAGCGTGGCGGCATCAATCTGGTGGGCGGTCTTTTGCTGCGGCGAGGACCCAGTCGCATCCGGCAGCGGCTTCAGGCGAGAGATGCGATATACGCCCTTGGCCTTCCCCAGCTTCAGCAGCCTCTTCTTTGCAGGCTTGACCTCGTCGAGGGCGATGACACCCATGTCGCTCAGACGCATGAGCGAGGCGGAGAAGTCCTCACCGCTTGGAGTCCCGTCGCGCAGGAGCGCGCCGAGCACCGCCGGGTGGTCATCGGAGGGCACGTCCCGGAAGTACTTGTCGTCAAACAGCGGCCGGTGGCTGTCGAGGTAGTTCCTTCGGCGCCTGACGGCATACACCACCAGCAGCGCGGCAATTGCCACCGATGCCGCCATTGCCCCCGCCAGGGCTAGCCTGGCGCGCTGTCGGGCGGCGTTGGCCTGGTCTGCCGCGGCCTGCTCCTCCTGCAGGATGGAGTCCAGCTTTGCGGTGCTGGACTGGGCGGCCGCAGACAGCCACGCCTGGGGAAAGACGATGCGCGCCTCGGCGTACTCGTCGGTACCAACCCCGGGCACCGTATACACGACATCGTTCCCGTTGAACGCCAAGCTGGCGTCCAGGGGACCATGTCCCCACGCCCTCACGTTGTCACCGGGGTTCACAGACTCCGCCGACGGCACGGGCAGGTGAATGGTGCAAGTGACGTTTTGCGACTCGACGTCCCAGCCGTCCGACACGAACTTCCAGTACAGCTCTCCCGCGTCTGCCCACCTGGACGCCAGGTTCGTGTCGCTGTACTCGACCACGAAGGTGGCACTCTCGTCCTCGTGAGCGGAGTAGATCTTCACCCTGACGGTGGAGCCCTCGTCCGTCAGCAGGTAGGTGCCGTCCTGCCCGCTGTCTGATTGCAAGAAGGGCCTGTAGGTTCCGTCCACGATTTCACCCGCAGACTCCACGCTGACCTGCACGGTCCTGCCATCATAGTCCCCCTTGGGAATCTCCCAGTAGACGCCGTGATAAGAGCCGTCGAAGTCGAACGTGCGCTGCTCCTGGACGTCCAGCGTCCCATTGGCCTGCACCGTGGCGTCGATGTCCACCTTGTCGATGCTGTAGTCAGCAAGCGCGGGGCGCGCAACCAGCAGGGTCAGGACGACAACGAGCAGTCCCACGGCAACCCTGAGGTGCAAGCGAGGGCAGCGGTTCCCAATGCGTCTGCGCATGATCTTCTCCCCTCCGGAAGCAAGGTCTGTTGTAGGTGCCGTAAGGATACCAGAGCCCGTGACGCCCCACGTCAGCGCGTCGTCAGAGCGTCAGCGCCGCACCAGCGTCAGCAGCGTCCCGCAGACGTCCAGGGTCTGTCCGACCACCATGCGGGCCTCGTCCGAGATCTCCCTGCCGTCCAGCCTGGCTGGGTTCGTAGCGCCGAGGTCCCTTACCAGGGCCACATCGCCCGAGGGGTCCACCCGAACGTGCCGCCGCGAGACGGACGTGGCGTGCAGAACCACGTCACAGTCCTCGCCGCGTCCCACCACAACCCCCGCGGGCCCCAAGGCGACCACCACCTCCAGCGTAGGATCGCAGACCCGAAGCGCCAGGCACCCTCCCAGGCCAAGCGACGCGCTGGTCGTTCCCCCTTCGTCGTCGTACCCCAGGGGCGGCAGCCCGGCGTCCCAGTCGTCCGGTATCAGCAGCCCCACCGAAGACTCCTTCTGGTCGCGCTCGAAGTCATACAGGCATCCGTAGCACACGTTCATATCCGCGAACAAGATCTCTCCGCATCGTGGGCAGCGCTTCGTTCGCGCTCCCGTCTCCTGCGGAGCCACACGGTCAGCAACCGACCTCCCCATCGTCCTCTCCCCTCTGCTTCGCATCCGCTTTTGGCACCTTGCCGCAATCACCAGGGCGACCGGGCACCCTGGCCCACTCGATGACATCGCCCTCCACAAGCCAGGCGTCGTTCGACTCGGGACTCTCAAACGTCAGGAAAGCTCCCTTGCTCCCGACGATCCGCCACGGCGCAACCGACGTGCAGGCACGCAGAACAACCCCGTTCTCGTCCACGAAGGCCAAATCGATGGGATAGCGCATCGTGAAGGTGTGGACGCGACTGCATCCCACCAGCACCACGGGCTCCGCACCGCGGTCGCTGCCCAGAAGCCCCCTCAGGCGCTGGCACCACCCCTCCAAAGCCTTGAACCGCATCCGGAGACCTCGCGAAGGCACCGTCACTACATACTCAGCCTCACGCGAACGCACCTAGACCACCACCCCGGGACGAAATCTGTTCACCGACAGCGACCGCTCGTGGTGCAGGGCCAGCGGAGACCCCATCGAGACGCCTGCCAGCACGAGCCTGGACGGCCATGGCCTGTAGACGAGGCTGCAGGTATAGCGCACCAGGGAGGGACCCAGGGCAAATGTGGAGCTTGCCTGCGCGTCTACCACGCCGTCTACACCCACGGTTACCTCGCAGGCATCGGTGTTGCCGACCGCCTGTTCTATGCAAGCGCGCACCTGCTCGACGCTGGACCACACGCTCTGCTCCCCAGCCGGAGACACGCCCAGGGACGCCACGGCGTCGAAGCTGGCCCTGTCGAAGACCGCGCACAGCTCCAGGAAGCGCCCGATGTTGTATACGGACAGCGCGACGACGATGGCGACCGGCACCAGTACCGCCACCTCGACGCTCATCTGGCCGTCGCTGCCAAAGGCGCGCATGCTAGCCTCCTAGGCTTCCCAGGTCCACGTCCAAAGGTATGGACCACGTGGTTCCTGGTATCGGTAGCTGGGCTACCGTGAACTTCTTTTGTCGAATGCGCTCGTAGCCCCAAAGGCCCAGGGCGCGAGCGACGTCCTCTGGGCTGCCATGGTCCGGCAGCCTGCCGAGAAGCTCCCGGGCCTGGCGCGCCCCGTCGTAGCCCGCCTGCGAGAGCACGTCGTTCGAGTTCACCAGCACGGGCTTGCGCAACCTCATGTCCACGGGGGTAAGTCCCGCCTCACCCAGAGCCTCTGACACCTTCTGCCTGAGCCACGAGCCCACCGTCCCTCCGAAGACGCCGTCCAGTTTGTCCAGCACCCTGGAGGCCTCCGAGCCGACTCTTTCGTACGTGGACCCATAGCCCACCAGCAGCTCGCCCCAGGTGCCCGTAAGGTCCCCCAGCACCCCACCCACCGAGAAGCCTTCCCCGCGTATGCCATCGAACACTCTCGAGAGCACGTTGTTCTGGCTCGTCTGGTTGTCAGGCGCCAACACTGCAGCAGAGATGGCCGCACCCGCGGGAAGCCCGGGGGATCCCACGAACGCATTTGACAGCCCCTGCGGCGTCTGTCCCTGTCCTCGGTACACCACGCTGACGCAGCCCCAGGCACCCGGCGGCAGCAGCGTGGGCTTTCGAACCCCCAGCTGGTCCAAGGCCTTCTCGAATGCGCCAATCCCTTCTCCGCTGATCTTTCGGAGCTCGTCCTCGGCGTCGGCCTGCTGGTTCCTGGCGTCCACGTACTCCTTCGACGCGTCCACGACCAACTTCCAGTAGTGCTCGTAGCCGTTGTTTGCCGAGGTGGATATGGCAGCCACCTTGCCCATGTCACCCGTGCTCATTCTGCAGATCGGGCAGACGCCAGCCTGTCCCGCCTCCTGACCGGCCAGGCTGGCGTTTCCCGCCCAGGGCCCCTTCGCGCCGGGGCACGACGCGGTGGAGTGCAGCACCAGACCATCCGGCTCGTACGTGCAGGGCCAGATGGCATCCGTGTACAGCGACGTGCCCCTGACCTCGTCAGCGTTGCGAGGCAGGTAGGGCAGGTCCATCTGGACGTGTCCGTCGGGCATCTCCGCATAGCGGGCCTGGTTCATGCAGCTCAGGGCATACAGGTAGAAGGCCCTCCTGACCGCCGAGTCGGTCTGCTCCTCTATCTGGTCCGAGGCAGGCGCCTCCGCCGCTAGGCGGGCGGCATAGTAGGCTCTAGACCTCTGCAGAGGCACCCCGAAGTTCCACAGTGCGGGCACGGAGTAGCCAGGGTTCAGGATGCCTCCCAGCCCAGCCAGCGCCCCCGCCCTTTGGCGCAGGCACGAGGGGTCATCTACGCAATCCGCCCGCCATCCCTTCTGCCGGGCGGCGTCCGCCTTCTGCTTTGCCTCCTCCAAACGACCCGACGCGTCGCGAAGCCGCTTTGACGCATCCTCCAGTTCGTCGGTCTGCACGTCGTCCTCGATGGCCTGGAAGTCCGACTGCGACTGCTGCGGAAAGGGAATGGCACACCCCACGTAGTCACGGCCCTGGGAATTGGCCTGCAGGACCCTAGCGGAGTTGGCCACCACGAGGTACGGCAGCGCACGCTCCAGCCCCTTCAGCCCCTTTGCGGCGCTCCTGGCAAAGCCCCTCCTTGCGTCGGCTATGCTCCTCCCCATGCTGGTGACCGCCTCCGAGAGGGGCTGTGCCCCGGGAATCGCCGCCAGGACGAGACCCGCGCCAAAGACGACCAGTCCCGTGAGCCCCAGGCTCAGCACGCAGGCGTCGACCACCTGGGCAATGGTGGAGAAGGCCGCCACGGGATTCTGTCCCGCCAGCGCGCAGGCGTCCGCGACCTCCTGCACGTCGGCAGATCGCGACGTCACCCATTGCGTCATGGCCAGCGAGAAGGCCAGCGACAGGCACACCAGCAGGGCTACCGCAACGGCAACGGTGGTGTAGCCACCGTCGTCCGCCAAGAACAGATCCAGCGGGCACCCGCTATCCCCACATGCTGATCCACTCACCGTAGTCTCCCTCCAGCCACGACGGCCTCAGCTCTGCGGTCACCCTCACCGTCATCTCGACGTCCGCGCCGTTGCCCGCCCCCATGGCCCTGACAAATACACCGCCTATGGGCAAGGGACGCACCCGCCCCCGGATGGTGGCCTCCGCGGCAGACCCCTCTCTGGGAGGCGTGAGGTCTATCTGCCAGTCGTCCCTGCCGCCCACGTGGAACAGGGCGGCGGGAGGGACGGCGTCCAGCCTGCGCAGCACGTAGTTTCTGCAGGTATCCAGGTCCTGGTTTGTCGTCATCAGCCGCACCGCCTCCGCCGCGGCGGAGTGCATGACCACGCGGGTGTATGCCACGCAGACCGGCTGCACCAGCATCCCCACCACCAGAAGCATCGCCGGCAGGAGCAACGCCGCCTCGACACTGGACTGCCCAGACTCGTCAGGACCAGTCATCCCCCTCATGCGCCGCCCCTTCCCCTAGTAGGCGATGATGTCGTGCACCAGCTCGTAGGCGCTTGCCTGGCCAAACGCGTGGGAGGCGGAGCGGACGGCCCAGCCCAGGACGTCCGTACCCTGGGCCGCCCGCCACAGCATCGCCAGTGCGGCCACCAGAGCGGCAAACGCCACCGCCAGAAGCGCGTACTCCATGCTCGACTGCCCTAGCAAGCCCCACCGAGGCCCAGAAAGATCCAGGGGCGCCGACCGGTGCCTCGTCGCCCGGCAAACCATCTGCGCCCAGTGCTCCACGTCACGGCGCGCCGAGCTCAGCCGCCCACTCCTTGGCATCCATCCTCACCACGCTTCTTTTGGCCCCCTCGTCCGGCGTCGAGCGGACCACCACGACGTCGACCCAGCCGCCTCCGTCGATTACGCACCCCCACACGTTACCCAGAAGGTCCAGGTAGCCCGAGCTGCGCAGGAGACAGTCTCCACGCTGCTGGTACTCCTCCAGCGTCTGGCGTGCCTGCGACGCCACATCGTCCGTCCCTTGCGGCTGATCGGTCGACACCTCCCGCTGAGACCGGATTTCTCCTGCAGACTCCCCGTCCGCGAGCTGCCCCGAGGGCCCCTCGTCCTGCGCAGAAGGGTTCTCTTCCCCCAATCCGCCCCACGCGAATCCGTCAGGCTCGCCGATGTCATCCCGCAGGGCGGGGCCCCTGCGAATCGACCAGGGGTCCGCCGCCCACAGGCAGCCCACGACTACCAGTACGCAGGCAATCACAGCCACGGCAAGAGGGAGCGCGACTTGCCTTCCACGGGCGTGCGCCCGTACCCGCATCTTTTCGTGGTGCTCCCGAGCGCTGTGCGAGGGCCTTCGCTTGTGCCGTCCCATCCCCATACACGGCTCACCACCCCGGGGCTACAGCGAGTTGATGCCCTGGGCTATGGCGTTCCACAGCTCCTGCACCTTTCCGCGAAACGCCACGATGGCCACAATGGCAATAACCACGAGCACGCCCACCAGGATGGCGTACTCGGTGGTGCCCTGCCCCGAGCGCCCCCTCAGCATCCGCGAGGCGGCAGCCAGGCCCTCGCGCAGGCCCAGCCCCCTCGTCCGTCCGGCCACTTCCCTTGTGCACATGCCTACCTCCTTCGCTATGCCGCACCTCCCCCGCCCAGGGCGGGGGCCAGTAGCGGACCCAGAATGGCCAGAAGCATTGCAGGCACGATGAGCGTCCCCAACGGCACCAGCATCTTTACCGGGGCCTTCTCCATCTGCTCCTGCAGCTCGAATCGCTGCTCCTCTCGAATGACCTCGGCCTGCCTCTGCAGCACTGAGGCCAGGGGCGTGCCGAAGCTCAAGGCCTCCGACACGCTGGCCGAGAAGCGCTCCAGTGCCGCTACGCCCATGCGCTCGGACATGCGCACAAGCGCCTGCTGCCTGCTGCAGGCTCCGATGCGCCAAAGTACGAGCGCGTCAGCCAGCTCCTTCGCCAGGCCGTTGCAATACCTCGAGCAGTAGAGGTCTATGGAGGCATCGAACGACAGCCCCGCCGAAAGTCCCAAGGTCACGATGTCCAGGAAGTTGGGCAGCTCGCGCAGTATGTCATTTCTGCGCTGTGCCGCCATCTGCCTTTGCTCCGCTCTCCGGACGAAGCCGTCCACGCCCAGCGCAGTCCCCGCCCGAAGGATGGCTTGCCGAAGGGGAAGCGACAGTGGCGCTACGCCACGAGCGTCCGCAGGCCTCACGGCACCAAGGCGGAGGCCCACCCTTCCCCCGCCCACGGACACGAACGTGCCCAGAAACGCCACGGCTGCCACGGAAGCGACGCATCCGCACCCGTAGGCGTCCATCTCACAGCACCTCCCTCATCAGGCGGCGCATGATCACGAGGGCTGCCCCGTCCATGGCCAAGGCCACAAGCAGGCACCCCATGCCCAAAGGGGTCGCCGCACCCTCCTGAAAGTCAGGGGATATCAGCGACAGGATGCCCACCAGCGCCAGGGGCAGCAGGCAAACCACACGTGCGGACAGCCTGACCTGCGCGGTCTTCACCACCAGCTCGCGCTCCATCTGACGGTGGGACTCCACCAGGTTCGCCGAGCGCTGAAAGAGCTCCCTCAGCGGACTTCCCGTCCTCTGCGAGATGGAAAGCGCCGTCACCAGCAGACCCACGCCCGGGGCGTCGAGCTCTCGGTCCAGCTGGTCCAGGACCTCCGACACCCCCATGCCGCAGCGCAGCCGAAGCGACGCCACAAAGAACTCGTGGGCCGCCTCGCCCTTCTCGTGCGTGCCCACGTACGCGATGGCCTGCGTCAGCGTCTGCCCCGATCCCAGCGCGGACGAGAGGGCGCGAAACACGCCCGGCATCTCCTCCGCGAGGGCGCGGGACCGGCGCAGCTCGCGCGACCGGCCCCAACCCATCAAGGCGCCCACGGCCATGCAGCCACTGGCAACAGCGCCCACCGGACTGGCCGAGAAGAGCGCGCCGCCCGCGGGCGCCAGCACAACGCAGCAAAGCCCCAGCGCGCTGGCCTCCTCGCGCTCCAGCGGAGCGTCCAGCCGCTCCGCCGTCGCAAGGGAGATCCCCTCGCATGCGCTTCTCCAGTTGGCGTTCCGCAACAGCATGCCAGGAACGCCGGAGTCGGCCAGCGGGTTGAGCAACCTCGAGCGCAGCGCACGTTGGACACGACGTGAGCCTCCCGGCCTCGTCGCCCCAGCCACCCCCGAGGCCGCAAAGGCCCCGACCCACGTCAGCACACCGCAACCTGCGAGCAGGACCGCATCCATTGATCCACCTCCCGGTTGTCCAGCACCCCTTCGTCCACCGCCAGCCGGACGAACGACGGCTCGCCGTCCAAGCGCCAGCCCCTGGTCGCCTCGTCGAACGTGACGCACCTCATCAGGTCGACGCCACCGTCACCCGCCCGGCCCACCTCGCACGCGTCCGTGATGTAGCGCGACCCGTCTGCCATCCTGCGCGACATCACGATGAGGTCCAGCGCCGTCGCTATCTGCTCCTCGATGATCTGCGTCGGGAGGTCCATGCCAAAGCGCGACATCAGGACCAGCCTGAGCACGGCCTCCTGGGCCGAGCCCGCGTGCAGCGTCGTCAGCGACCCGTCGTGACCGGTGTTCATGGCCTGCAGCATGTCGATGGCCTCCTCGCCGCGCACCTCCCCCACCACGATGCGGTCCGGCCTCATCCTGAGCGCGTTCTTCACCAGGTCTCGGATGGTCACCTCGCCCGACCCCTCGATGGAGGCGTCACGGGCCTCCAGCCGAACGACGTTGGGATGCTGGTCGAAGCGCAGCTCCGCCGAGTCCTCTATGGTCACGATGCGCTCACCCTCGTCTATCTCGCAGGAGAGCGCGTTCAGCAGCGTGGTCTTGCCCGATCCCGTTCCCCCGGCAACGGCTATGTCCTTGCGCAGCCTGACCGCCCAACGCAGCAGCTGCGCGTACCAAACCGGAAGGGCACCCATGCCCACCAGCTCATCCAGGCTCGTAATTGCGCTCGAGAACTTTCGTATGGTCACCGCCGGGCCGTCTATGGCCACGGGCGCCGCCACAGCGTTCACGCGGTCGCCATTTGGCAGCCGGGCGTTCACTATGGGGGAGGACCGGTCGAGCCTTCTGCCCAGGGGCGCCAGGATGCGGTCCAGCACCATCAGGATCTGGTCGGGCGAGTCGAACACCCTCTGGGCGGGCAGGATCTCTCCGTCACGCTCAAAGAACAGGTGGTCGCAGCCGTTGACCATGACCTCCGTCACGCTCTCGTCGTCCAGCAGGGGCTGCAGGGGCCCCAGGCCCAGGACCTCGTCCAGCACCTCCCGCACCAACCCCCGTCGCTCGTCAGGCATCAGGCTCTGGTATCCATCGCCGTTCAGAATCGTCTGACAGGCCACCTCCAGCTCCTTGCGGGCCAGATGAAGGTCGGACTCCCCCGCCATGCTGGCGACCGCGTCCAGTCCCAACCGGTCCACGAGGTCGCGTTTAAGCCGCTCGCGCTCCAGGCGATGGCGATCTGAGCTCGCCGGCTCGGACGGCTCGGGGTCTCGCTGCCTCACCCGCTCCAGCACCGACATCTACACCGCCTCCCTTCGCCTGCCAAACCTCCACTTGCGCCTTCGCTCCACCAGCGCTCGATGTGCGGCCTCGCACTCGGGCAGGCGGCCCATCTCGCTCAACAGGCGTGCGGTGCTGTGCGCCACGGAATCCCGAAACGCGCCAGGCGCATCGCACAGCGCCTTCGCCTGCCCGGCTGCCATGAACTCGCCAACCTCGTCCCCGCCCTCAACCACGCGCAGCGAGGGGGCGGTCTCGAGCCCCACCTCGGCGCGGTTGATCATCGTGGTGTCACGCCCCTTGGGGTCCGCATGGTTGACCATCCTCACGATCCTGGTGCGCGCGACCCCCAGACGAACTGCCAGCGCACCCAGCCTGGCCTGCGCGACCGAAGACCCCGATCCACCGTCCACGGTGATGACCAGCCGATCGCACAGCTGTGCCGCCTGGGCCACCGCGTCGGTGAACGTCGTCGAGGTGTCCACGACCACGAGGTCGCACAGGCCCGAAAGCACGTCGACGATGTCTCCCACGAGCGGCCACACGACCTCCGCCATCTCGGGGCGGCCGCAGCAGCCCCACAGCCTGATGCCGTCGGCGCAGCCCACCCCCAGTCGCGTTATGCGCTCTCGCACCTGCGAGCTGTCCCCGGCGGAATCGCCGCCAAGCACAGACAAATCGACGGGCCTGGGAAGTCCAAAGCAGGAGTAGAGGTTTCCGCACGAGAGGTCCAGGTCGCACAGGGCCACTCGCATGCCCCAGGACGCCGCCACGCAGGCGCTGGCCGCGCAGAGCGCCGTCTTCCCCACTCCGCCCCTGCCCGAGACGTACACGATCACCGGCGCCCCTCCCCTGGGCGCGCTGGCATCGGGCACCACGGGCATGCGGGGCCTCACGGCGTCCCCCTCCCAGCGTGGCGAAGGCCCCTGGGGGTCAGCATGACCCCGTGTGGGCACCCGCGAGGAACCCTGCTCCGCATGCTCGGGCGCTGCGGCAAGACCCGGCGTTTGGGGTACCGTGGGTTCGGGGGCATGGGCGGCATCGCGGGCTGCGCCCAGCACGGTAGTGCACTCATCCGGACCCCCTGCGCCCAGGACGGTCGTCCTGTCGTCCGCCATCGCCTGGCCCTGCGACTGCACGCTCCGCCCCCGGTCCGCCGGAGGCCATCCCGACGGGGCATTCTGGTGAGGGGGATCATCGGGCGCGCCCGCGCGGCGTGATGCACGGGCGCGCACGTCGCCTTCTCCCAGCGCGCCAGCGTCCTTCCCGGCCGCCCAACCCCGGCCGTCACCAGGCGACCCCGCCGCTTGAACGGTACCCAGCCAGGGCCGGGCGGCCACGCTGAACTGCGATAGGTCCACGACGTCCGATATGCCCGCGGTGGCGGCCCTCGACTTCAGCGAGCCCGAGGCATGCTCCACCACCAGGGTCACGTCCAGCGCAGTACCGTCCGCCACGATGGCGGCAGCCAGGTTGACTCCAGAGACGTCCCCCGTGGTGCCTCCCACCACCACATGAGAGCCGGGAGTGCGAACGGCGTCGTCGCGCAGCCCCTCGGCAGAGGACGAGAGGGTCAGCGTGGCATGGGAGTCCAGCGTCAGCACGACGTCCACCAGCCGGTCTCGCATCTGTGGCGCGCAGTAGCCCAGCCAACGGTTCGTGACCCTCATTGCGTCCCCCTCTGGTTGCCATCGTTTGCCACGTCCACCACCGACGGTGCGGACGCCTCACCCTCGCCCAGCCCGCTGACGTCCGAGGCGGGCATCACCAGCCGCAGCGTGCCCGCCGTGCTGGACGAGAGCACCGCCGATACGGAATCTGGCGGCACGGCGATGGTGACGGTCGACCTTCCCAAGGTCGAGCCCCCCGCATCCACGCCCGTCGACGTCAGGACCGTCACGTCGTCCGTCACCAAGCGCGCGCCGCCCTCGACGGCCTCGTACGCCGCCACGCGCGTGCCGTTTGGTGCCCCACCCCAAAGACCCAGCTTCTCGCTGACCGCCACGCTGAGTGCGACGTGCCCCGCGGGCACCTCGACAGACTGCTCGTCCTCGCGAAAGTTCAGCCTGGTCAGAGGTGCACCCGCGGCCAGGGGCACGGTAACTTTGCGTCCCACGGCATCATCCACGCTGGTAAGGGCATCTTCGGGCGTCAGCTCGGCCACCCAGTCGCTCGTCGTCACGTTCGTGCGCGACACGACGTCGCCCGCCTCCAGCCCGTCGGGCGCCACCACCAGGCTCACGACCTCGCCACCGTAGCGCGCCAGCGCCTCGGACCTCTGGCGCTCCGCGTCCTGGCGCACCGAGTCCGCGTACGCCAGGCACAAGAGCACGGCCAGGAGCGCGCATGCGCCGGAAAGCACGACCCTGAAGCGAAGCGTCATCAGAACCTCCCGCGACGTGCGGCCACGCCATCCAGGTGCGCCGCCCCCTCCGTAGGAAGATTCTGCTATGGGAGGGGGCACTCGCCCCCGTCATCCGGAGGAACCCCTGCAGCAAGCTGGCAGGTAAATGGCACGTATTTGGCACGCATGGAGGAGAAGCCCAGCCAGACGCACCGCGGCGTTACGTCCAACAGTTGAGTTAGCTTAATTTTTTATATGTAGGCAACGTGCAGACTCCCCTCTGTGGCAGAGTAATATGCAATGGCAAAACGTGAAGAACGAACGACCGCCCAGGTGGTGGAGCAGCCGCGCGGCCGTCACGAGGGTTTGACACGCGCAGGGGGAGCGATGGACCAGGACGAGAAGTTCATGCGACGCGCAATCGAACTGTCCGCATCGGCAGTACGGCACGGAAACGAGCCGTTTGGAGCCGTGCTCGTCAAGGACGGCCAGATTGCGTACGAGAACGAAAACCAGATTTACACGATGCACGACCCCTCGTTTCATGGCGAGGCGGGGCTGATACGCAGGTTTTGCGCCGAGACCGGCATCACGGACCTAAGCGAGTACACGATGTACTCGAGCTGCGAGCCCTGCTTCATGTGCAGCGGCGCGATGGTCTGGGTAAAGCTGGGCAGGCTCGTCTACGGCGCCAGCAACATCGATCTCGAGGAGATCCTCGGATACAAGGGCTGCAACTGCAGCAAGCTCGTCTTTGACAACTCGTTTTGGCACCCTCGGGTTACGGCTGGGGTGCTAAGGGAGCAGGCGCTAGGCGTGCTGAGCGAGTACTTCTCGAACCATCGCAAGGGCTAGCGCGGCATAGCGGCTAGCGCAATGCTCTGCCTCACCGATGGGCGCCGCAACGACTTCGCCGCAGCTAAGTTGACCCCGTCAGCCGAATGCCGACCGGGGTCTTTTCGAGAAGGCGATTCTGCACCAGACTGCGCGCCGGTGCCCTTACAGCACCACGTCGGGGTCAAGCGAGGCTGCGCTGGCTCGCATCTCGGCCGCCAGCGACACGTACGCACTCACGCGCTCGGGCGGGAACTCCCCCGCCCCCAGGCCAGCGCGCACCTGGCAGCCCGGCTCGTGCGTGTGCGTGCAGTCGCGAAAGCGGCAGCCCGTGGCGGCCTGCGCGATGTCGGGAAACACTTGGGCAAGCCCGCGCTCGTGGCCCACCAGCGGCAGGCTGCGCAGCCCCGGCTCGTCCACGATGACCCCCGCCCCCGGCAGGGACACCATGCGGCGCGACACCGTCGTGTGCCTGCCCGCGTCGTCGCTCTGGCGCACCTGGGCGGTCCTGAGCACGTCGTCGCGCAGGAGGGCGTTCAGCAGCGTGGACTTGCCCGCGCCCGACTCGCCCAGCACTATGGCCACGACGCCCGGTCCCACCAGGCTGCGGACGCCCTCGGTGCCCCAGCCCACGTGCAGCTGGGCGCACAGCCGGCTGAGCTCGTCCTCCCGAGAGCCGTCCCCCTCGGCGGCACTGCGCTGGGCCTGGCTGGAGGTCACCACCAGCAAGACATTTGGGCCCAGCACAGTACGCAGCAGGCCGACGTCCTGGCGAATGACGTCCTCCGACGCGCGATCCGCCTTCGTCAGCACCACGGCCACGCGCGCCCCGCAGTCGCGGGCGATGACGGCAGAGCGCACTACCCTGTCGCAGTCGATGGGCCGAGGACCCAGGGCCTGCGACACCAGGACCACGTCCACGTTGGCAGCCAAAGTCTGTCTCTCGCCGCGCGCCTTCCCGCGCCAGCGGGCTATGTCGCTCCTGCGCGGCAGGATCTTCTCGATGAGCCAGCGATCGTGACCGACGGGACAGCGCACGCACACCCAGTCGCCCACCGCCACCTTGCTGTTCTGCTGGCCCTTCGTCAGCCTGGCCGCGAACTCGGCGCGCGCCAGCCCCTGCGGGCACACGATGGCGGGAAAGCCCCTGTCCAGACGCACGACGCAGCCCATGTGCAGCTGGTCCGGCAGCGCCTCGCCCTGCTGCACCAGCTCGTCGGCGCACGACTGGAACGCGTCGCGCTGCTGCCGCGTGAAGGACAGCTTGTGGTAGTCGGGCACGTTCGTCAAAGACGAGAGCTCAGGCAGGGCCGCCTCCTCCGAGGCAGTCAATCCCTCCCTGGGCTTGCGTGCCGCGTTGCGACCGTGCGCGCGACTGCCGCGCGCGGTGCGACCTCCGTTTTTCGAGCGCTTTGCCAACCTGCATCCCCTCGCATCCCAGCCGGCCACCGCCACCTGGACGGCATCCGTCTAACTATAGCCGAGCGACCGCGCACCGAACGAATGCCAAATTATGCGCCTTCGAAAGGATCTCGCCCCGCAACGGCAAAAGCTTGCACGGCTCACCCGAAAATTACCGTCGCCTGGCGGTCATAACCTGCAACTCATGAAGAAATCTGCGTTAAACTTCAAACGTCTGGGTTCACGTCGCGCGGATACGGACCGCGCGCATACCTTTGGGAAAGGAACACCATGAAGATTCTGTTCTATGGCACCGCGAGCTACGACAAGGACTCTTTCACCAAGGAGCTCCCCGACTATCCCGACGTCCAGATCGACTTCATCGAGACCAACCTCACGCCCATGACCGCTGCCCTGGCGCGCGGCTATGACGCTGTGTGCGCGTTCGTGAACGCAGACGTTCACGCCATGACCCTCGAGATCCTCTCGGGCTTTGGCGTAAAGCTAGTCCTCATGCGCTGCGCCGGCTTCGACGCCGTCGACGTCGACATGGCCAAGTCCCTCGGCATCAAGGTCACCCGCGTTCCCGCCTACTCTCCTGAGGCCATCGCCGAGCATGCCATGGCCCTGGGCCTGTGCGCCAACCGCCGCATCCACAAGGGCTACATCCGCGTGCGCGAGAACGACTTCTCACTGGACGGCCTGGTCGGCGAGACCCTGCACGGCAAGACCGCAGGCATTATCGGCACCGGCCGCATCGGCGCCGCCCTCTGCCGCATCTGCAAGGGCTTCGGCATGACCGTCCTGGGCTCCGACCTGTACCCCAACCAGAAGCTGGTTGACGAGGAGCACGTCGTCGACGAGTATGTCGACTACGACGAGCTGTTCCACCGTGCCGACTTCATCTCGCTGCATGCCTTCCTCAACGAGGAGAGCTACCACATGATCAACGACGACGCCATCGCAAAGATGAAGAAGGGCGTCATCTTCGTGAACACCGGCCGTGGCGGCTTGGTCGACACCAAGGCCCTCATCCGCGGCATCATCTCCGGCAAGATTGGCGCCGCCGGCCTGGACGTGTACGAGGAGGAGAACGAGAACGTCTACCGCAACCGCAGCGGCCTGGTCATCGACTCCATCACGTCGCGCCTGTGCGCCTTCCCGAATGTCGTTATGACCTCTCACCAGGCGTTCTTCACCAAGGAGGCCCTGGGCGAGATCGCTCGCGTCACCCTGGACAACGCCGAGGCGTTCGCCAAGGGCGAGGACTTCGTCGCTCGCAGCGTCGTTTGCTAGCACTTTAGCATCATAACGTCAAGTTTCCGAAATATTTGCCGCCAAGCCTTTATTTACCGACCGTTCACGATAAACTGGTTGTGCTTGAGTTGTTCGTGTGTTTTGGAAACCGCACTGTTGGGGTGCCCGGTGGACTCAAGCGTCTACCGGGCACTTTGATGTTAGGAGCGTATACATGGCAAGCAAGAGAACGAAGATTGTCTGCACCATGGGTCCTGCGACCGAGAGCGACGACGTCCTGCGCGAGCTCATCAAGAGCGGCATGAACGTCGCGCGTTTCAACTTCTCTCACGGCTCGCATGACTACCACCGCAACAACATGGAGCGCGTGCGCCGCATCTCGAAGGAGCTGGGCACCTACGTCGCCATCATGCTGGACACCAAGGGCCCCGAGATTCGTACCGGCCTGTTGAAGGATCACCAGAAGATCACGCTGGAGACCGGCGCCGACACCATCATCACCACCGACACCTCCATCGAGGGCACGCCCGAGCGCTTCTCCCTGGACTACGAGAACCTGCCCAAGGAGGTCACCAAGGGCTCCACGATTCTGATTGACGACGGCCTCATCGGCCTGACCGTCGACCACGTCGAGGGCAACGACATGTACTGCCACGTCGACAACGGCGGCGAGCTGGGCGAGAAGAAGGGCGTCAACGTCCCGAACGTCGAGGTTGGCCTGCCTTCCGTCACCGAGCAGGACCGCGCCGACATCATGTTCGGCTGCGAGCTGGGCATCGACGCCATCTCCGCCTCCTTCATCCGCAACGGCCAGGCCGTCGAGGAGATCCGCGACATCTGCAAGCAGATGGGCGCTCCCCACGTCATGATTCTGCCGAAGATCGAGAGCGCCATGGGCGTCAAGAACTTCGACGAGATCCTGGAGCACTCCGACGGCATCATGGTCGCCCGTGGCGACCTGGGCGTCGAGATTCCGCCCGAGCAGGTGCCTCACGTGCAGAAGACCATCATCCGCAAGTGCAGCGAGGCCTACAAGCCCGTCATCACCGCTACGCAGATGCTGGACTCCATGATCCGCAACCCTCGCCCGACCCGCGCCGAGGTCAACGATGTCGCCAACGCCATCTACGACGGCACCGACTGCGTCATGCTGTCCGGTGAGACCGCTGCCGGCAAGTACCCCGTCCAGGCCGTGAAGACCATGGCCTCCATCTGCCGCGAGACCGAGCGCTACCTGAAGGAGCGCAAGCAGTACCACGACCGTGGTGGCGTGCGCAACGTCAACGGCGCCGTGGGCTACGCTGCCGTCAGCATGGCCGACCGCGTGAACGCCAAGTGCATCATCGCCCCGACCCACTCCGGCCGTACCGCTCGCCTGATTGCCGACTTCCGTCCCAACCTGCCCGTCTACGCCATGTCGCCCAGCGACATCGCGCTGCGTCGCTGCTGCTTCCTGTGGGGCGTCGAGGGCTACAAGACCGCCGAGAAGGGCAGCCTGTCCGACACCTGCTACAACGCGCTGACCACCGCCAAGGAGAACGGCCTGGCGCAGCCTGGTGACCTCGTGGTCATCACCGCCGGCGACCCGCACACCTCTCCTTCCCAGGGCGACTACATCACCTCGACCAACATGGCCATGATCGCCCAGGTGCAGTAGGCTCTACCGCAGGGTTTCGCACCATAGCATTCCCGAACGCAAAGGGGAGTGGCAGAACGTCTGCCACTCCCCTTTTTCATTGCCATTCTCAGCCGAGACAGCTACTGCGATTCTTGACCGTGCCTAGCGCTCGCACAGCCAGTAGTGGCAGCTGTAGGGGCCCACCTCGGAGCCGCCGCCGAAGTCGTGGTCCTCCCCCGTGATGAGGTCGACCGCGCGGCCGCAGCCGGCGTCGAAGTGCAGCGTGCAGGGCTCAGCGGAAGCGTTCACCGCCACGATGACGCGCTTGCCGCCGGCGGCGCGCTGGAACACCAGCTGCTGGGGCTGGCACTGCAGCTGGTGGTAGTCGCCGTTGCACAGCGCCTCGGCGCCCTCGCTGGAGGTACGGGCCTGGGCCAGGCTCTGGATCCAGTCGGTCAGGTCGTTCCACTGCGGCTGGTCGATGGCGGGGCGCAGCTCGTGGTCACCGGGCAGCTGCTGGCCCTCGATTCCCCACTCGCTGCCGTAGTAGACGCTGGGCACGCCCGGAATGCCGAACAGCAGGCCGTACAGGGGCTTCAGCTGGTCTTTGTTCTCCAGCTTCGTCGCGATGCGCGGAACGTCGTGGTTGTCGACGAAGTCCAGCAGGTGCTTTCCGGTGTAGAGGTCCCACGGCTTGTCGCCGCTCTGGCGCTCGAAGGCGTAGGCCACCTCGTGCATGTTTGCCGAGTTGAATGAGCTCCACAGGCCCTTGTACACCTCGTAGTTCGTGACCGAGTCACACGCGTGGTCGTTCATCCAACGGTTGTAGTCGCCAAACATCGTCTCGCCCAGAAGCAGGAACTTGCTGCCGCGCTTCTGCGTGAGCTCGTTCGCGATGTCGCGCAGATAGCCAAGGAAGCCCAGGTCCAGGCAGTAGGCCACGTCCAGGCGCAGACCGTCGATGTCGTAGTCTGCCTCCCAGCCGCGGATGACGTCGGCCAGGTAGGCGTTCAGGTCGAAGTTCGCGTGGTTCAGCTTTACCAGGTAGGGCACGCCCTCCCAGCACTCGTACGACAGGCCGTCGTTCCACTGATTGTTGCCGCCCCAGTCGATGTTGAACCAGCCGGCGTACTTGCTGGCCTGGCGGTTCTGCAGCACGTCCTGGAAGGCCCAGAACCCGCGTCCAACGTGGTTGAACACGCCGTCCAAAAGCACGCGGATGCCCGCGTCGTGGAAGGCCTTGACCACCGTGGCCAGGTCCTCGTTCGTGCCCAGGCGCTGGTCCACTTTCGTGTAGTCGATGGTGTCATAGCCGTGCGCCTCGCTCTGGAACACCGGGTTCAGCAGCACGCAGGAGGCGCCCAGCTTCTGCACGTGCTCCACCCAGCCGTTGTTCACCAGCTGCAGGATGCGATGCTGGTCGTCGTTCGTCTGGCCCTCGGTAGAGCCGTCGTTCTTCCACGGTGCGCCCGTGAGTCCCAGGGGATAGATCTGATACACCACGCTGCCGTCATACCAGTTCATGCCGTTTCTCCAATCCTGCTGTACGAGCTGCTGCTTGCGCACGCGCTTGGGCACGCCATGGCTCAGGCCAATGCGTCCCAGCTCGCTGTTCGAGGGGTCCACCGCGGAGCGCACCTTGTCCCTGAGGCCGAACTCCCCGCACATGTCCAGCACGGTGCCCATGGACACGCTGGCGTCGCCGCGCTCCACGCGCGACACGGTGTCGCGCGACACGCCCACGCTCTTTGCCAGGTCGTCTGCCGTCACGCCCGAGATGGCTCGCCAGGTCTTCAGGCTCTGCCCTATGCTCTGCATTGCGTCTTCTGAAGCGGATGAAGTCATACCAAACTCCTTATGTCTGCTTTATCCGACGTAACATCTTATAGCATAGTTTTTCTCAGACATTCACTAGAATTTTGCGTATAACAAAAGGGGCGTCCCGAAGGACGCCCCCTGCGGGCTAAGCCCGCGCAATTCAGCGAATAATACCGGCGACAGCCAGAGGCTACATGGCCATCGTGGGAGCCACGAACACGCGCGCCTGGTACTTCTGGTCCAGGTCGAACAGGCCCTGCGGGGTCGAGCCGAACAGCTTGTAGTCGTTGATCATGTCCTTGGCGTTCGTCTCCTCCTCGCCCTGCTCCTTCACGAACCAGTCCAGCAGCTGCATGGTGCGGAAGTCGTGCACGTCGTAGGCGGCCTTGTAGCAGTCGTTGATCAGGCTGGTGACGTACTGCTCGTGCTTGTAGCCCTCCTCCAGCGGCTCCAGGTCGTTGGCAAACGTCTTGTCGGGCTTGTCGATGGCCTCCATCGTGGGCTTGAAGTCGTTGTCCAACAGGTAGCGGCGCAGGATCTTCGCGTGGGCGACCTCCTCCTGCACCTGGATCATGTACCAGTTGGCATAGCCCTTCAGGCCGCGGTCGTCATAGTAGTCGGCGAAGGTCAGGTACAGGTACGCCGAGTAGAGCTCCTTGTTAATCTGGTTGTTCAGGGCAGAGGTAACGTTTGCATCCAAAGCCATGGCAGGTCCTTCCTCCGGTTTGTTCGGGTCCCATCGGACCCAGGGCACCAATCCGTGCCCCATGGTAAACCTGTTCCCGTTCCAAGGCGATGCATTCTTGCGGAGCCAAACCTGCGGCGAACGTTCACGCATTCATGCGCCCAATCGGGCGCGTCATCGATGACGCCAGCGCCCTATCGCCACATCCGACACGCCTCCGCCCACACCCAGGGCAAGAAGGACTTATGCCCTCCTGGTCTCGTTCGAGATGACGCAGCGGTTCGCCGGCAGCCAGACGCTGCCCCACTCGAAGGGCGTGCCGTCCTCCAGCCTGACCAGCTGGTCAAGGTCCAGCACGGGGGCATGGCAGTCGCACTCCAGCCAGCGCCCGCGCTCGCGTCCGGCGGTGCGCGCGGTGTACACCATCTCGGAGCGGCCGATGCCCTGCCCGCTGGTGCGCTCGACCGCAGCAAAGAGGCCCTCGTGCTCGAAGTCCACGTCCTCCAGGCCCGGGCAGGCGCCCAGGTTCAGGTGACTCTCGATCAGCATGACGGGGCGATGCAGCACGTAGCGGACGCGCGACAGGTACAGGTAGCGCTCCCCCACTTCGATGCCCAGGTTCTCGGCGCAGGCCTCGTTGGCAGGCTCCACACGCTCGTGCACGACGCGCGTCTGGTAGCGGATGCCCTGCGCGTTCATGGACTCGGCAAACGAGAGGAGCCGGTTGCTGGAGGGGCGTGCCATCAGGGGCTGCGTCACGAAGGTGCCGCGTCCGCGTTGCTGCACCAGCAGGCCCTCGTCCACCAGGGCGCGGATGCCCTTCTGCACGGTGCCGCGCGACAAGCCCAGCATGTCCATGAGCTCGTGCTCGGAGGGGATGGGCTCGTTGACGCCCCACTCCTTCGAATAGATCTTCTCGCGCACGAAGTCGGCCACCTGCTCGTACAGCAGCGAGCCCTCCTGCTTTTGCATCTTTACGTGCTCGGTCAACGGGAGGCCTCCGACACCACGAGGTCGGCGCTGCAGGATGGGTCCTCCAGCGGGTTGCCGCCTTGCGCACGCAGCTTGAGCCAGCGATACAGCACGTCGTTCACCTGCTCGAACGTCTGGCGGAAGAACTCCGCACTCAGAAGGCTGTAGTCGGGCCTCCCGTCCACGTGGTGCAGTGCGTTGTCGCGTACGATGCGGTCGGCCACGTCGACAGCGGCGCGCACGTCCGGTGCCTCGACACTGTACTGGGGGAACGCCTGGCACTGGCGCAGAAGCTCGTCGGTCACATGTGGCATCAGGCTGATATCCAGCGTCCTGCCAAACAGGTCGAAGTCGCCCTGCTTCCGGATACGCGTGCGCTCGCCGGGCGCCACGCCGATGGAGTCGATGTAGTGGCACGTGTTCAGGTTGTAGCAGTGGTCGCACACCAGGTGCGCCCACGCGCCCAGAGTCACGTCGGTCACCTGGTCGGGCGACCAGGGAACGGCCGCGACGCCATCTTCCCTCGGCTGTTCATCGTGCACCGGCCGCCCATCGCTTACCGGCTTCCCGTCGCTTGCCGCACCGTCGCTGATCGCACCATCGCGAAACGCGTCACCTCGGATGTACAGGCGCCAGAACTCGTCGGCGCGCGGAGCCGGGATGAAGGCCGCGTCGGCAAAGTGCGTCTTGCGGTAGTCGATGACCTTCGAGGGGTTCTTTACCATGTAGCCCACGTACACGTCGGGAACGTAGTTGCCAAACAGAAACTCGTTCACTCCAACGATGCCCAGCTCATGGGCATCGTGCGACCCCAGCAGGGTCTGAACGTGGGCGGTATGAATGTTCCAGCTAGGCATATGGCTATCGTAGTCGACCACCCGCGGCGAATCGTCGAGCGTGCGTCACGTCACAAACACTCTGTAACATTCGACGTTGGCGCATCCTCATCGACACATACCCTCATTGACACGCGCCGAGATCGGTAAGCACCCATATCGGCAAGCACCCATATCGGCAAGCACCCATATCAGCAAGCACCCGTGTCAACTCGACAGCCTTGAGCTCCGACGTCCGAACGAGCGCCCAAATGAACGCTCGTGGTGTCCAAGAAGCGCACAATGGCGCTCGAATACCCGCCAAGAGCCTCGTTAGCGGGTGTTTGAGCACCATTTTGAGTGGCGGCCAGTCGTGTGCCCCTCATTTGGGTGCTGCTTTGGACACCGAGCAGATGCGGCGAACGCGGCGACGGAGCAAGACATCAAGACGAACGTGCCGGTCGAGATCGCGTACGCCTTTCCGGCGATGTCATCGTCGTAGTAGCCTGGCCAGGACGCCACATGCACCTGCTCGTTCTGGCCATTCATGGCTGCCTTGTCCAGCAGGACATCGTGCCCCCAGCACTGGCAGCCGCCCAGGTTTACGAGCTCGGTCTTGAACACCGACATCATGCTGCCCTGGCCGTCGCCCCACACCAGGCGCTCGGCCACCGAGACGCGCATCTTGCGGTGCTTGCCCGTGAGGTCGCCCTTCATAGCACCCCAGGTTATGTGGCTGCCCCAATCCAGAATCCCCCCCCGCAGAATCCCCTGCCACCCCGATTCAGACGCCCAGACGCGCCCGGGCATAGAACCCCAGACGTCATATTGTGGAGTTAGCCTCGGACAATCAGCAGGTATCTCCAGATCGGGGCGACCGACAAACTGAACTAACTCCAG
>JBJEKW010000058.1:0-9884 GCA_051878835.1 Atopobiaceae bacterium | reverse complement strand
AACGCCCCGACCCGGAGATTATGTCGGGCTGTGCGCCCCGATCTGGAGTTTGCGCAGGCCAGACGCTCCGACCCGGCAATTGCCTGGGTTGCCACCTGCCCCGACCGGGGGTTTGCCCTGGTTGTAGGTCGCCCCGACTTGGGTATTCCCGCAGGCCAGCCAAGGTGAACTCCCGATTGGGGCGACCTGGCGCAGCGAAAGGCACGGTTTGGTACGTCTTTGGCGAGAAAAACGTTCCAATCTGTGCCTCTCGCTGTAAGGGAGCGCTGCAAGGAGAGCGATGCAAGGGAATCGCCGAAAGGGAATCGCCGCAGGGGGGCGCTGCGGGGAGCGCCGCAAGTGGAGCGCCACCGCGCCGCCGCCCCCGCGCCCCACCACACCCAGGTTGTGCAGGGCGCATGGAGGAGTGGATACGCCCGGTACCGTGGCGTGTTGACAACTGCTGTATCCGAGCGTAGATTTACCAACGCACTGATTCAAGGCAACGGTGCTGCGCTGCCTTTTTTCATTTGTATGCGCCCGTCACATGGCGAGCGCGACCCCTTTAATGGTACGAAGGAGAGACGTTTTGCCTACCATCAACCAGCTCGTTCGTCAGGGCCGCAAGAGCAGCAAGGCCAAGTCGAAGAACGCCGCACTGCAGCACAACCCGCAGAAGCGTGGCGTCTGCACCCGTGTTTTCACCACCACCCCCAAGAAGCCTAACTCCGCACTCCGTAAGGTCGCCCGTGTGCGCCTGGTCAACGGCATCGAGGTCACGGCTTACATCCCCGGCGAGGGCCACAACCTGCAGGAGCACTCCATCGTGCTCGTCCGCGGCGGCCGTGTGCGTGACCTTCCTGGTGTGCGCTACAAGGTCATCCGTGGCGCCTACGACTGCGCCGCAGTCCAGAACCGCAAGAAGGCCCGCTCGCGCTACGGCGCCAAGCGCCCCAAGGAGTAGCCACATCGCGTTTCATAGCGAAGGCTTAGTTCTAACTTAGAGGAGATTCATATGCCGCGTCGTGCAGCAGCAGTCCGTCGTGAGGTCACGCCTGATGCCGTTTACAACAACCGTCTGGTGACCCAGCTCATCAACAAGGTGCTCCTGGATGGCAAGAAGTCCACCGCAGAGCGCATCGTCTACAACGCCTTCGACATCGTGAAGGCAAAGACCGAGTCCGATCCTCTGGCCGTGTTCAAGAAGGCCATGGACAACGTCCGCCCGACCCTTGAGGTCAAGCCCAAGCGCGTCGGTGGCGCCACCTACCAGGTGCCCATGGAGGTCAACTCCCGTCGTTCCACCACGCTGGCCATCCGCTGGATCGTCAACTTCAGCCGTGCCCGCAAGGAGAACACCATGGCCGAGCGTCTGGCCAACGAGATTATGGATGCAGCCAACGGCGTTGGCGCATCCGTCAAGCGTCGCGAGGACCTCTTCAAGATGGCCGAGGCCAACCGCGCATTCTCTCACTATCGCTTCTAGTCTGGATGCCTGAGGAGTAGCGCATTATGGCAAAGAACAAGTACGACCTGCATAGGCTTCGCAACATCGGCATCATGGCCCACATCGATGCCGGCAAGACCACCACGACCGAGCGCATCCTGTACTACACCGGAAAGACTCACAAGATCGGCGAGGTCCACGATGGCGCCGCCACCATGGACTGGATGGTTCAGGAGCAGGAGCGTGGCGTGACCATTACCTCCGCCGCCACCACGTGCTTCTGGAAGGATCACATCATCCAGATCATCGACACCCCGGGCCACGTGGACTTCACGGCCGAGGTCGAGCGCTCCCTGCGCGTCCTGGACGGCGCTGTCGCCGTGTTCGACGCCGTTGCCGGCGTGCAGCCCCAGTCCGAGACCGTTTGGCGTCAGGCTGCCAACTACAACGTCCCCCGCATCGCCTTCATCAACAAGTACGACCGCGTGGGCTCTGACTTCTGGCACGCCATCGACACCATGAAGGATCGCCTGGGCGCAAACGCCGTCGCCATCCAGATCCCCATGGGCGCCGAGTCCAACTTCTGGGGCCTCATCGACCTGGTCACCATGGTCGCTTGGGACTTCAAGGAGGACGCCAAGGGCATGATTTACCCCGAGCCCATGGACGAGATTCCTGACGAGTTCAAGGACATCGCGGCCGAGAAGCGCGAGGAGCTGCTGGATGCTGCCTCCAACTTCAGCGACGAGCTGATGGAGAAGGTCCTCGAGGAGGAGGAGATCCCCGTCGACCTGCTGAAGGGTGCCATCCGCAAGGGCGTCATCGCCAACGAGCTGAACCCCGTCCTGGTGGGCTCCGCCTACAAGAACAAGGGCATTCAGGAGCTGCTGGACGCCGTCGTTGACTATCTGCCCAGCCCGCTGGACATCCCGCCCGTCGAGGGCACTGACCCCGAGACCGGCGAGACCATCACCCGCAAGGCCGACATCAACGAGCCCTTCTCCGCCCTGGCGTTCAAGATCATGACCGACCCCTACGTGGGCAAGCTCACCTACTTCCGCGTGTACTCGGGCCATGCCGACGCCGGTTCCTACGTCTACAACGTCAACAAGGACGACCGCGAGCGCCTGTCCCGAATCCTCGAGATGAACGCCAACGACCGTGTTGACCGTGAGGGCTGCTCCGCCGGCGACATCGTCGCTGCCGTGGGCTTCAAGAACACCACCACCGGCGACACCCTGGCCGACGAGAAGCACCCGATCGTGCTGGAGTCCATCGAGTTCGCCGACCCCGTCATCGACGTCGCCGTCGAGCCCAAGTCCAAGGCCGAGCAGGACAAGATGTCCGTGGGCCTGCAGAAGCTGGCCGAGGAGGACCCGACCTTCAAGGTGCACACCGACCAGGAGACCGGCCAGACCATCATCGCCGGCATGGGCGAGCTGCACCTCGAGATCATCATCGACCGCCTGCGCCGCGAGTTCAAGGTCGACTGCAACGTGGGCAAGCCCCAGGTTGCCTACCGCGAGACCGCTGGCCACGCAGTGCAGCACGTCCAGGGCAAGTTCGTCCGCCAGTCCGGTGGTCGTGGCCAGTACGGCGACGCCATCATCGACCTGGAGCCCATGGAGCCCGGCTTTGGCTACGAGTTCGTGGACGCCACCGTGGGTGGCTCCGTGCCGAAGGAGTACATCCCCTCCGTCGACAAGGGCATCCAGGAGGCTCTGAACTCCGGCGTCATCGCTGGCTACCCCGTGCAGGACATCAAGGTCACCCTGGTGGACGGCTCCTACCACGAGGTCGACTCCTCCGAGGCGGCATTCAAGGTGGCCGGCTCCATGGCCATCAAGAAGGCCCTGCAGGAGTCCGACCCTGTGCTGCTGGAGCCCATCGAGCAGGTCGAGGTCGAGACCCCCGAGCAGTACATGGGCGACGTCATGGGCAACCTGTCCTCCCGTCGTGGCAAGATCGAGGGCATGGAGGACCGCAGCAACACCAAGGTCATCCGTGCCAAGGTTCCCCTGGGCGAGATGTTCGGCTACGCTACCGACCTTCGTTCGCAGACCCAGGGTCGCGCCAGCTACACCATGCAGTTCTTCGACTACGAGCCTGTTCCCAAGGCCGTGCGCGACGAGATCGTTGCCAAGAACGGCGGAAGCGCTTCTTAATTAGCAAACACACGAAGAAGTGAGCAGCAGCGTTGCTCATTCATGGAGGTACCAAAAGTGGCAAGCCAGAAGATTAGGATCCGCCTCAAGGGCTACGATCACGAGGTCCTGGATCAGTCCGCGAAGCTCATCGTCGACACCGCGCAGAAGACCGGCGCGCGCGTGTCCGGCCCCATCCCCCTGCCCACCGAGCGCAACCTGTACACGGTCATCCGCTCGCCGCACAAGGACAAGGACTCTCGTGAGCAGTTCGAGATGCTGACCCACAAGCGTCTGATCGACATCCTCGATCCTTCCAGCAGCACCGTCGACTCGCTGATGCGCCTCGACCTGCCCGCTGGCGTCGACATCGAGATCAAGCTCTAGGCTCTTATTGCCTTCGCGAACGCCCCGGATCGCACTTGCGCTCCGGGGCGTTTTTGTGTACGGATACTTTGTGAAGGCAAGAGGAGTGGTGTATCTTAGATAGGCTGCTGATAAGGGGTGCTATGTGCCGCTTGTCAGGAATACAGGAGCGTGGTCCTCTGGGGGAGTCCGCAGTCAGCGTACTTGGGTCCCATGACCACCGAGGGTTAGGAAACAGAATGGTCAGCACGATTCTTGGCCGCAAGATCGGGATGACGCAGGTCTGGGACGAGAACGACAACGTCGTCCCCGTGACCGTCATTCAGGCAGGCCCCTGCACGGTGTCGCAGGTAAAGACCAAGGCCACCGACGGCTATGACGCCGTCCAGATTGGCTTTGGCGACATCAAGGCAAAGCACGTAAACAAGCCCATGGCGGGTCACTTCGCCAAGGCCGGTGTCGAGCCCATGCGCTTCCTGCGCGAGGTTCGCGTTGAGAACGGCGAGGACTTCAAGTGCGGCGACCAGGTCACCGTTGCTGACTTCGCAGACGTGAAGGCTGTCGACGTCATCGGCACCTCCAAGGGCAAGGGCTTCCAGGGCACCATCAAGCGCTGGAACTTCTCCCGCGGCCCCATGGCTCACGGCTCTCGTAACCAGCGCGAGCCCGGCTCCATCGGTCAGTGCGCCTACCCCGCTCGTGTGCGCAAGGGCCTGCACATGGCCGGTCACATGGGCAACGAGCGCGTCACGGTGAAGAACCTCAAGCTCGTGCGCGTGGACACCGACCAGAACCTCATCCTTGTGAAGGGTGCGGTCCCCGGTGCAAAGAATGGTCTCGTCCAGGTCCGCATGGCCTAAGGGCCCTTTCAGACATCACCTTTAGGCTAGCAAGGAGCACACAATGTCCAAGATTGAAGTAAAGAACGTTGAGGGGCAGGCGACCCAGACGGTCGAGCTCGCCGACAGCGTTTACGGCATTACGCCGAACATCCCGGTCGTGCACCGCGTGGTCGTGGCCTATGAGGCCTCCATGCGTCAGGGCACGCACTCCACGAAGAACCGTGCTGCCGTCTCCGGCGGCGGCAGGAAGCCCTACCGCCAGAAGGGCACCGGCCGTGCTCGTCAGGGCACCATCCGCGCGCCTCAGTTCCGTGGCGGCGGCGTCGTCTTTGGCCCCACTCCTCACCTGCACCTCAAGAAGGTCAACCGCAAGGAGAAGAAGCTGGCCATGCGCTCCGTCCTGTCCGGCAAGCTGGCCGATAACGAGCTCATCGTTCTGGACCAGCTCGGCTTCGACAAGCCCTGCACCAAGGACGCCGTCAAGGTCCTGAAGAACCTGGGCCTCACCGGCAAGCGCGTTGCCATCATCGTGCCTGACGACCAGATTGACACCTATCTGTCGTTCCGCAACATCCCCGGTGCCGAGGTCTACGGCGCCTGGGAGGCCAATACCCGCATCCTCATCGACAATGCCGCACTGGTTATGACGCTCGAGGTTGCCAAGCACTTCGAGGAGGCGCTGGCATAATGAACTCCGCTTACAACGTTATCATTCGCCCGGTCATCACCGAGCGCGCCTACGACATGATGGAGCAGGGCAAGTACACCTTCGAGGTTGCTCGCACCGCTCCCAAGGAGGAGATTCGCGACGCAGTCGAGAAGCTCTTCAACGTGCATGTCGTCAGCGTTCACACCATCAACGTCAAGCCGAAGAACAAGCGCGTGCGCTATGCCGTCGGCCAGACCCGTCGTTGGAAGAAGGCCATCGTCAAGCTGGCCGAGGGCGAGCAGATCGAGATCTTCGCCAACAACTCCAAGGACGAGGACGCTGAGTAACTCGTAGTTTTCGCGCCCCCTCCTAGGAGGGGGCCGTATGACTATGCCGCGTTTATATATGGATACGCGCGGTACCGTGGTAGTCCGGCGTCACCTTACCAATCCCGAGCAAGGTGGCCAACGGAAAAAGAAAGGGAAAGTGTAATGGCTGTAAAGCACCTTAAGCCTACGAGCGCAGGCCGCCGTTGGCAGACGGTCTCCGACTTCGCGGAGATCACCACCAACAAGCCCGAGAAGTCCCTTCTCGAGCCCCTGCCCAAGAAGGCCGGCCGCAACAACAACGGCCGCATCACCACCCGTCACCAGGGCGGCGGCAACAAGCGCATGTATCGCGTGATCGACTTCAAGCGTCGCAAGGACGGCGTGCCCGCCAAGGTCGCCACGATCGAGTATGACCCCAACCGCTCTGCTCGCATCTGCCTGCTGCACTACGCCGACGGCGCAAAGAGCTACATCATCTGCCCTGAGGGCCTCCACGTGGGCGACACCGTCGTATCCGGCGAGGAGGGCGTCGACATCAAGCCCGGCAACTGCATGCCCCTGAGCCAGATCCCCGTTGGTACCCTGGTACACAACGTCGAGTTCCAGCCTGGCAAGGGTGCCGCAATGGCTCGTTCCGCCGGCACCTCCGTCCAGCTGATGGGCAAGGACAACGGCTACGCCGTCCTGCGCATGCCCAGCTCCGAGCTGCGCCGCGTGCTGCTGACCTGCCGCGCCACCATTGGTGTCGTGGGCAACGCCGAGCACTCTAACATCGTCATCGGCAAGGCCGGCCGCAAGCGCTGGATGGGCGTCCGTCCCACCGTTCGTGGTACTGTCATGAACCCCGTCGACCACCCGCACGGCGGCGGCGAGGGCAAGAACCACACGTCCGGCCGTCCTTCGGTCACTCCGTGGGGCAAGCCTACGAAGGGTTACAAGACGCGTGATCCCAAGAAGGCATCCAACAGGCTGATCATCCGTCGTCGCAAGAGCAAGTAACCTCACGAGTTGTCTCACGAGTAGTAGGAGAAGTACAGAATGAGCAGAAGCCTCAAGAAGGGCCCGTTTGTGGAGACTCGCCTCCTCGCGCGCGTCGCTGCCATGAACGAGTCCGGCAACAAGCAGGTCATCAAGACGTGGTCGCGTTCTTCCACCATCTTCCCCGAGATGGTCGGCCACACGATCGCCGTCCACGACGGTCGCAAGCATGTGCCCGTGTATATCACCGAGTCCATGGTCGGTCACAAGCTGGGCGAGTTCGCCCCCACGCGTACGTTCCGTGGCCACAAGGTCGACTAGTAGGGGGTCGCAAGTAAATGGCAAACAACACCGCAACCAACGAGGCGCGCGCCGTCGCAAAGAACGTGCGCATCTCCCCTCGCAAGGCGCGTCTGGTCGTCGACCAGATCAGGAACAAGAGCGTCGACAAGGCTCTGGAGACGCTGGCGTTCACCAACCGCGCTGCCGCCGAGCCCGTCGCCAAGGTCGTCCGTTCGGCCGCCGCGAACGCTCAGAACAACTTCGGCATCCGTGGCCAGCTGTTCATCAAGGCCGCCTATGTGGACGAGGGCCCCACGCTGAAGCGCTTTAGGCCTCGCGCCAAGGGCTCTGCGTCGCGCATCAACAAGCGCACCAGCCACATCACCGTCATCGTCGCTCCTCGAAAGGAGGCGTAGGGAAAGCATGGGTCAGAAGGTACAGCCTACCGGCTTCCGCCTCGGCATCACCGAGGACTGGCGTTCCCGTTGGTACGCCGATAAGGACAACTACGCCACCACGCTTGGCAACGACCTTGCCATCCGCAAGTATCTGCAGAAGCGCCTGGAGCGCGCGGCCCTGTCCCGCGTCGACATCGAGCGCGCCGGCGACAAGGTGAAGGTCATCATCTACACCGCTCGTCCCGGCATCGTCATCGGCAAGAAGGGCGCCGAGATCGACACCCTGCGCGCCGACCTCGAGAAGGTCGCCAAGGTCGCCAAGGGCCAGATTTCCGTGGACGTTGTCGAGGTCAAGCGCCCCGAGCTGGACGCCCAGCTGGTTGCCCAGTCCATGGCCGAGCAGCTGGAGGGCCGCGTGGCCTTCCGGCGCGCCATGCGCAAGGCCGTCCAGTCCGCTCGCAAGGCTGGCGCCAAGGGCATCCGTATTCAGTGCTCCGGCCGTCTGAACGGCGCTGAGATGGGTCGTCGCGAGTGGTACCGCGAGGGCCGCGTGCCTCTGCACACCCTGCGCGCCCGCATCGGCTTCGGCGAGGCCACCGCACACACCACCATGGGTGCCTGCGGCATCAAGGTTTGGATTTACCTCGGCGAGAAGCTCCCCGGCCAGCCTGCACCCAGGCCCGAGCTCGAGGGCTCTTCCCGTCCTCGCCGTGGTCGCAATGAGAGGAGGGGCCGTTAATGCTCGCACCTAAGCGCGTACTCCACCGCAAGGTCCAGCGCGGTTCCATGAAGGGCCACGCAAAGGGCAATACTCAGCTGCACTTCGGTGACTGGGGCCTCGTCGCCCTCGAGGCTCACTGGATCACCAACCGTCAGATCGAGGCTGCCCGTGTAGCCATCACGCGTGAGATGAAGCGTGGCGGCAGGGTCTGGATCACCATCTTCCCCGACAAGCCCATTACGAAGAAGCCCGCCGAGACCCGCATGGGTTCTGGTAAGGGCAACCCCGAGGAGTGGGTGGCCGTCGTGAAGCCGGGCCGCGTTATGTTCGAGGTCGGCGAAGTCGACGAGGCAACCGCCAAGGAGGCCCTCCGTCTGGCCCAGCACAAGCTGCCGATCAAGACCAAGATCGTCAACCGTGCCGACCTGGCATAGGAGGAGTAGCAATGAAGTACAAGGATATCCGCGAGCTGTCCGACGAGGACCTCGCCAAGAAGCTCGAGGATGGCCGCGCAGAGCTCTTCAACCTGCGTTTCCAGATGGCCACCAGCCAGCTTGACAATACTGCCCGCGTAAAGATGGTTAAGCGCGACATTTCCCGCGTTCTTACCGAGATGCGCGCCCGCGAGATCGCGGCACAGAAGTCCGCAAAGTAGAACGTAGGAGAGAAAGCATATGGCAGAAACCGTAGTCAGGAACGCGCGCAAGGTCCGTACCGGCGTTGTCGTTTCGCTCTCTGGCAACAAGACGGTCACCGTCGAGATCACCTACCGCAAGCACCACCCCAAGTACGGCAAGATGATGACCATCAGCAAGAAGCTGCATTGCCACGACGAGAAGAACGAGTGCGGCCTGGGCGACACCGTTCGCGTCATGGAGACCCGTCCCCTCTCCAAGACGAAGCGTTGGCGTGTCATGGAGATCGTCGAGCGCGCCAAGTAAGTTATTTTCACCCGCTTCCGTGAGTGCACCTTGTGTCGCGCGTGTCGCGACCGGGTGCACCTCCAGGGAAGTCTACGTTCGGAGGAACAGCAATGATTCAGATGGAAACCATGCTCAACGTCGCTGACAACAGCGGCGCTAAGCGTGTGAAGTGCATCAAGGTCATGGGTGGCTCCAAGCGCCGCTATGCTGGCCTCGGCGACGTCATCCTGGCCGCAGTGCAGGAGGCCCAGCCCGGTGGTCAGGTCAAGAAGGGCGACGTCGTTCGTTGCGTTGTCGTTCGCTGCGTCAAGGAGACCCGCCGCAAGGACGGCAGCTACATCAAGTTCGACCAGAACGCCTGCGTCCTGGTGGACAAGGAGGGCGAGCCCAAGGGCACCCGTATCTTCGGGCCCGTCGCTCGCGAGCTGCGTGACCGCAAGTACATGAAGATCGTCTCTCTCGCACCCGAGACGCTGTAAGGAGGCCTGGACACATGCCTAAAATGAATGTCCACAAGGGCGACAAGGTCCAAGTCATCTCCGGCAAGGACAAGGGCAAGCAGGGCGAGGTTCTGCGTGCCATCCCCGATGAGCACAAGGTTGTCGTCGAGGGCGTTGCTGTGGTCAAGAAGGCCCAGCGCCCGACCCAGCAGGGCCAGCAGGGTGGCTTCGTCACCAAGGAGGCGGCCATCGACGTGTCCAACGTCATGCTGATCTGCCCCTCCTGCGGCAAGCCCACGCGCGTTGGCCATGCCCGCAACGAGAAGAACCACACCGTCCGCGTCTGCAAGAAGTGCGGCGCCCAGTTCTAGTTCTTCTGGCTGGGG
>JBJEKW010000057.1:0-9983 GCA_051878835.1 Atopobiaceae bacterium | reverse complement strand
TGGTCGCGGGGGCTGGATTTGAACCAACGACCTCCGGGTTATGAGCCCGGCGAGCTACCAAACTGCTCCACCCCGCAATATGTGGTACACACCCTGTGTGCAAGAAATTAATATACGGACCTGGCACCCATAGGTCAAGCATTTGTTCTTCTCGGCGTTCTTCTTCACATATGCGACACATTCGTGGCGGCACGGGTTTGGCGTACCGAAAGTACCCTAGGGGCCTCTGTTTTTCTGGGGCATTCACGACGGCTGATGATTAACCCCAGCTGGTGCGTGATAAAAATTTCTGGTGTACGTATTGTGTGCTGAAGGGACAACCACATCATGACCAATGATACCTGGCGCAACGAATACCATCTCTCGCCCAAGAGCGGCCGCATGAACGACCCCTGCGGTCTGTGCGAGTTCAAGGGCGTTTATCACTTCTTTTATCAGCTGAACCCCGAGTGGCCGGACCGCAAGGCACCCAAGTGCTGGGGCCACGCCACGAGCACCGACCTTGTGACCTGGAAGAACCTGGAGCCGGCCATCAAGCCCGACAGTGCCTTTGACGCCAACGGCGCATTCTCGGGCTCGGCAATCCAGCACGACGGAAAGATGTACCTGTACTACACCGGCAACGTGGAGGAGGTCGGCGACCACGACCACATCACCGACGGACGTCAGTCCAGCGTGGTCATGGTCTCTACCGCCGACGGCCGCACCTTCTCGAGCAAGAAGGTCGTCCTGCGCAACGCCGACTACCCGCAGGAGTGCTCCTGCATCGTGCGCGACCCCAAGGTCTGGGAGAAGGACGGCACGCTGTACATGCTGCTGGGCGCCCGCGACCGCAACAACGAGGGCCTGGCGCTGGTGTATCGCTCCGCCGACGGCATCTCGTGGAAGTTCTCCAACTCCATCCGCAGCGACAACCCGTTTGGCTACATGTGGGAGGCCCCCAACCGCATCCTGCTGGACGGCAGGGAGTTTTTGGCCGTGTGCCCGCAGGGCCTGAAGGAGGACCTGCTGAAGTTCGAGAATAACTACCAGGCCGGTTACTTCTGGCTGTCCGACCCCGTGCCCAGCACCACCATGGTGGACGAGGCCACGTTCAACGAGTGGGACCACGGCTTTGACTTCTATACGCCGCAGTCGTTCGTGGACCAGCAGGGCCGCACGATCCTGGTGGGCTGGCTGGGCGTCCCCGGCGCCGGCTACGGCTCGCGCCCGGACAACCCGAAGGGCAACCCGCGCTTCAGCGGTTGCCTGTCGGTGCCGCGCCAGCTGTCGCTGGTGTGCGACGAGGACGGCGTGGACTACATCCGCCAGTGGCCCGTGTCCGAGGTTGAGGCGCTGCGCGGCAAGGCGCAGACCCTCCAGGATGGCGAGCTCACGCTGGACGGTCACCATGCCGACATAGTCCTGGACCACATCGACGAGCGCGCCGGCTCCATCACCCTGGACGACGACCTGACCTTCTCGTTTGGTAACTACCGCGCCACGCTGCGCTTTGCCGAGGATGCCACCTCCAGCGCCGGCCGCACGAAGCGCTCGTGCGCCATGCCCGAGAACAGCATCCACAGCCTGCGCATCCTGGTGGACGAGACCGCCGTCGAGGTCTACGTGAACGACGGCATGTGGGTCTTCTCGACTCGCTGGTTCCCCACCACGAGCAAGCTGACCATCTCGACCGACATCAATCACGCCGACGCGTCGGTGTATCAGCTGGAGCACAAAAACGCATAGGAGGCTCAGGTGGACTTCTTTAGCAGGGCGTTGTGCCTGCTGGTGGGCTACCTGTGCGGTTGCATATTGACGGCTGACCTCGTAGCCCGCCACATGGCGGGCAAGCGTGCGTTCGAGCTGGGCGACGGAAACCCGGGCATGGCCAATGTGGGCCACTGCCTGGGCTTTCGTGCTGCTGCCTACACCTTGGCGGGAGACCTGGGCAAGGTTATCCTGGCTGCGGTCGTGGCAGGGCTCAGCTTCCCCGCGCTGGGCAGTGCCGCAATAGCCTGGGCAGGCCTGGGCACCACCCTAGGGCACAACTATCCGTTCTGGCACGGGTTCCGCGGCGGCAAGGGCGTCGCCACCACCTGCGCCACCATCGTGCTGTCCTCCCCCATCTGGGGCGGGCTGTCATGCATCGCCGGCTTCGTCGTGGTTGTGGCCACGCAGTACCTGTGCCTGGGCGCGCTGGCCATACCGGCGGCGTTCGTCGTGGCCATGCTGGCATTCGGCACGCCCGACCTGGTGTTTGTTGCCGTGGCGCTGCTGGCGCTCATGCTGCCGCAGCACCTGCCCGCCGTCAGGGAAATAGCCACCGGCCAGACGCCGAAGGCCAACATCGCGCAGAAGGTGCGCCAGAAGCTGCCCGGCGCCGCAAAGGCCGCGTCCGACGCGGGCCACACGGCAGCCTGGATGGCACAGCGCGGAGCCGAAGCCGCCGAGCGCGGCGTCAGCGACGCGGGCCGCGCCGTGGCGCAGGCGAGCACCGCCGCAGTCGACGCCGTGGCACAGGTCGGCCGCGACATGGCGCAGCAGGTTACGACCACCGCAGACAATCGCAACAGGAGCAAGGCGCTGGAGCGCAAGCGCATGGCCGCGGTCACGCGTGAGAGCGCCGTCGAGCTGGAGGGAGGCACCTCTTCCGCACGGCCCCGCACCATGCACGCCGGCGTGAAGCCCGCCGTTGCTCGCAGGGTACGCAACGAGGCGCGCACCGCCAGGACCGCGGCCCCCGAAAGGCAGCAGCGCGCCTACCAGCCTCGCCATGCCGCGTCTATCGGCACGGCGACCGCTGCCCCCACGACTCGAGCCCAGGTGCAAGGCGCCGTCATAGCAGGCGACGGCGTGTCCGTGCGCCGCAGGGTCCGCTACCACGACGGGACGCAGCCGTCCGCGCAGGTACGCAGGCCCTCGTCGGCAGGCAGGCGTCCCGTGCCCCATCCAAAGCAGGGGCTGGACGACCTCATGCCCGACTTCGACGACCTGAGCGAGTGGACCGCTCCCCTGCCGCCCTCGCCCAGCAAGCCTCGCATGGCTCCGCAGCAGGGCGGCGAGGCATCAGCCCCCGCCAGCACGCAGGCTACGGGTGCCACGAGCCAGCAGACCTCGGATGCGTCTCAGGCGTCGGCCGAGCAGCAGCCTCAGCAGCGCCAGAAGCTAGACCCCGGCTCCACAGCCCCAATGGTCATCCCGAAAGTCTCCGCACCGTACAACCAGTCCGATCCCTTCCAGCGCGCCCTCACGAAGGTCCAGCAGCGCGAGAAGGAGGCCGCGGCGCAGGCGGCCGCCGAGCAGGAAGCGAAAGAGCGCGAGGCCAAGGGCCAGGCAACGACGGACCAGGCCAAGGCCGCTTCCGAGCACGACGCCGAGCTCAAGGCCGACACGGCGCAGAAGCCCGCCACCTCGCCCGAGACCAGCACGTCGCCCCAGTCCGATTCCACGGCCCAGGCAGACCAAGGCCAGAAGGACTAGGGCAAGAAGGACCAGCTCGCACGCAGACACCCAAGCGCAGAGGGGCCACCTCCTGGAAAGCCCAGGAGGTGGCCCCGTTCTTTGTCTTCGTTGTCATGTACCGCGCTACCACGAGCAAGGTCGCCGCAGGCGTCTCTGCGGCCATCCTGCCACCAGCAGCAAGACGCCAACCGCCAGCGCCCGACCGACCCTAGCCCCGCCTCATGAATGCGGGCATCCTACCCCGCTGTGCGGCATCGGCTATGTCGAACAGCGCATTTGGCACGGCGTCCTCGCGCACGTCGCCTATGTGCCAGCGGGCAGCCTCCAGGACCTCGGGACCCGCGTTCTGCACGGCGACCGAGTTGGGCACCGCACGAATCATGCTGAGGTCGTTCTCGGAGTCTCCGAACACCGCGATCTCGTCCAGCGCCAGCCCGGCCTCGTCGGCAAGCACCTTCACGGCCTCGCCCTTGCTCCACCCCTTCGGCTGGATGTCCACGATGGGCATGGTCTGGCTAGGCAGGACGAAGTCCAGCTCGGGAATCTCTTCTCGCAGACGGTCGCGCAAGGCCACCAGCTCTTCTCGACTGCCCGAAAAGTGGATGTTGGCCTTTACGTAGGACGGCGCGGTGGCGTGGGGAATGATGCTGCGCACCTGGTGGAAGGTGGAGCCCCACAGGCTCATCTGGTCACGCGAGACGCCCACGCAGTCGACGCCCTTCTCGTGATGAACGTCGAACACCGCCAGGGCGGCGCCGGAGACGGACGCGGCTATCTGGGCGGCGCGGTCTATGAGCTCGCCGGGCATCGTGACCGTGCGCACGAGCTCGCCGTCGACGTAGATCATCTGGCCGTTGACGAAGCCGCCGGTGGCGTAGCACTCCTGGTGGCCCGAGAACATCCAGCTCATGGCCACGGGAATGCGCCCGGTCATGGGGCCAAAGCGCAGCCCGGCAGCCAGCATGGCCCGTATGGCCCGGATGGCGTCGTGGCTGGCGCAGGGTGCGCCAAAGGGTATCAGCGTGTCATCCAGGTCGGTCAGGGCGAGCTTTATCATGCGAAATCCTTTCAGGGACCTGCCGGGACAGTCGGAGACTGACGAGGCGAGGCCGACGATGCGGCAGCCGCCAGGCCCGTCGGGCCCTAGCGCTCAGCCGCAGCCATGAACGCCGGCGTGGTGTTGGTCTGCGCTCCCTGGGCCAGCTGCTCCAGTGCCTGGGCCACGCCGTCGTCCGCGCAGGCGCCAATGTGCCAGCGCGCCGCCGCCTTTGCGGCGGGTGTGGCGTTGGCGACGGCGACCGAATTGGGCACCGCGTCCATGATGGCCAGGTCGTTCTCGGCATCGCCAAAGAACACGACCTCGTCGCTGCTGATGTCCAGGGCCTCCTCCAGCTCGCGCAGGCCAGAGGCCTTGTTTACCCCGCGGGGCAGGACGTCGCACCAGTGCTTCTGGCTCTGCACCACGTCCACCTGCGGCACCTCGGCAATGACGCGCGCCTTCAGCTGGTCGATCTGCTGCTGCTCCAGCGGGCAGGCTATGGTGACGCCGATGATGCGGCGGTCGGGCACCTTGGTGGCGGGGATCACGCGAAAGCGCAGGCGCTCGGCGAACTCCATGGCGTGGGTCAGGTCGCCCAGGCAGTAGGCGGGGTTGTCGGACTCGGTGTCGAAGGGGTACATGCCCACGAAGCAGCCGGGGTACTGGCGCACCACGTCGATGACGGCCTCGATGGCGTCGCGCTCCATCAGGTGCAGCCGCACCAGCTCGCCGCGCGCATAGACCTTCTTGCCATTGCTCAGGATGCCGGTGCGGTAGTAGTCGTCGTTTCCCAGAAAGAAGGGCAGCAGCTCGACGCGGTCTCGCCCGGTGGCGGGGCCGAACTCTATGCCCGCCGCCTGCACGGCATGGATGGCCACCAGCGTGCGCAGCGACACGTGGGCGGAGCCCACGGGAATCAGCGTGTTGTCCATGTCGGAAAGGGCCAGCTTTATCACGGCTAGTCACGCTCCTTCCCAGCGATGGCGTCGCTCGCTGGAGCGACGGCGCCGGAAGTCTCGACGTCGTCCTGGTCCATGAAGCGCGGCATCGCCTCGACGCCCGTCTGGTTGAACGTGCGGCCCGCCTGGGCTATCTGCTCCAGGGCCCAGGCCACGCCGTCATCCGCGCAGGCGGGTATGTGGTAGCGTGCGGAGGCCTTCGCCTCGTCGCTGGCGTTAGCCACGGCACAGGAGTTGGGAACTAGGCGCAGCATGGCCAGGTCGTTGGCCGCGTCGCCAAACACGCAGACCTCGTCCATGCTCAGGTTCAGGGCCTGTGCCAGGTAGCGGACGCCGTCGGCCTTGCTCCAGCCGTGAGGCGTCACGTCCAGCCAGTGCACCACGGTGTTTGCGAAGTCGCACTCCGGCACGGCCTCGCGCAGCTGACGCTGGAATGCCAGCAGCTGCTCCTGGGTGCCCATGTGCACGATGCCGGCCTTGATGACAGGATACTCGGGCAGGCGCACGTGCCAGGTGCCGCCCACCTTGAACGCGCGCTCATACATGAACGAGAGCTCGTCCTTCTGTATGCCGACCCAGTCGCCGTGGCTGTCGGGGCGATAGGTAATCAGCGCCGTATGAGGCGTGGCCAGCACGATGTCCTGGACCTTGTCCAGGTAGGCACGCTCGAGGTAGACCTCGCGCACGATCTGCCCGTTGAAGTAAATCTTCTGGCCATTGCACAGGACGCCGGTGTTGTAGCAGCTGGCGTCATCCTGGAAAAAACTGGCCAGCTCGCCGCGCTCGCGACCGCTGGCCGGTCCAAAGTCAATGCCCTGCTCCTGCACCGCATGAATGGCGTCCACAGTGCGCTGCGACACGTGGCGCTCGCCAAACGGCAGGAGGGTGTTGTCCATGTCGGACAATACCAGCTTGATCATGCGCATCCTCTTCCTGATGGAGACGGTACTCAATTACAGGTACAGTCTACGCTCGGGCATCAGGCAAGCACGTCGTAGCGGTCAATCCGCATCAGAATCTCGTCCGTGTCGAGGCCGCCCCACAGGTAGGCGACCCGTCGCCCGCCCACCAGGACGTCGACGCTGGGCGGCCCCGCCCAGATCCACGAGCGATGCCACCGCATGCTGGTAATCTGGTCGTAGCTTATCCGAACCGTACGCCCTACGAACGGCGTCACGACCATGTAGTCGTCGTACGTAACCACGCGATAGCGTCGCATGGCAAACCACAGCGCAAAGCACACTGCCAAAAAGGACGAGAAGAAGCCCAGCACCACGTTGGGGTGTGCGTCGAACACGCCTACCCCGCACAGCCAGGCCAGGATGAGGCCCACGCCACCCATGAACACCATGCCCACCACCAACGCGCGCATGGAGGCGGAAGACGCCACGTACGTGTCGTGGTGGCTGTGATGCCGCTCCGAGATGTTGGATCCGCCGGTCAGCTCCAACCCCACAGACAGCACCGGCACGGCTACGATGACAGCCAGCATAAGAGTCGTGCAGCTCATGAGCGCACCCACCCCCAGAAGGCCGAACGTAGCAGACACAATCGTTACTCCCTAAAGACGTAGTTTCCTTTGCGACCGGCCATTGCCGGTCCACTGGAAAGAATATGCGTGCGGGCAACTTGTTTCTACAAGTTGCCCGCATACGGTACGTATATATCAGTGTACGGTCTACCTATCTTGGTACGTTTTGTGCATGTTCTTATTTAGTAAAATCTCGTTCTTATTTCTTTATCT
Organism: Atopobiaceae bacterium; assembly: GCA_051878835.1. GTDB lineage: Bacteria > Actinomycetota > Coriobacteriia > Coriobacteriales > Atopobiaceae > Olsenella_K. Next base: position 2,797 of record JBJEKW010000057.1, on the reverse strand, counting down.
TCTCGTTATACAACCGTTTCAGGCGGCGTTTTGACTGCTGCTTTGCGGCCAAGAAGGGCTAGGCCTGCCGCTGCGGCACCGCGAACTTCGCCACGAGGTGCTGCAGCAAATCCACGGTAATCTCCAGGCTCTTCACGGGGATGAACTCCCTCACGGAGTGGGCGTTGTAGCCACCCGTGGCGATGTTGGGGCAGGGAAGCCCGCGCAGCGTCAGCTGCGAGCCGTCAGTGCCGCCGCGCACCGCGACGCAGCTGGCGTCCAGGCCCACCTCCCGGTTGGCCTCGAGGGCGTTCGTCACCAGGAACTCCAGGCCCTTGAACTTGCTGGCCATGTTGCGGTACTGCTCGCGGACCGTGACCTCGACCGTGCCCTCGCCATAGCGCTGGTTCAAGAACGCCGCAATCTGGCGCAGGACCTCGGCGCGGTGGTCGAACGCAGCGTCGTCGAAGTCGCGCAGAATGTAGGTCAGCGTGACGTCGGAGGCCGAGCCGTTGATGTCGATGGGGTGGTAGAAGCCCTCGCGGCCGCAGGTGTGCTCGGGGCGCTGCGCCGCGGGCACCAGCTGCATGAACTCGCCGGCCACGGTGATGGCGTTCACCATGACGTCCTTTGCGCTGCCGGGGTGCACCATGACGCCATGGATGCGCACGGTGGCCTCGCTGGCGTTGAACGTCTCGTAGTTGAACTCGCCCAGCGCCTCGCCATCCACGGTGTAGCACCAGGCGGCGCCGAACTTCTGCAGGTCTAGCAGAGCGGCGCCATGGCCAATCTCCTCGTCGGGCACGAACGCGATCTTCAGCGTGGGATGCGGCAACGTGGGGTCGGCCTGCAGGCGTGCCACCAGGGCGCAGATCTCGGCCACGCCCGCCTTGTCATCGGCAGAGAGCAGCGTGCTGCCGTCGGAGCAGATGATGTCCTGGCCCTTGAAGCCATCCAGGTCGGGCACCTGCTCGGGAGAGGTCGAGACCTCATGGCCGTCCACGACGCCCGCGACCAGGTTGCCACCCTCGTAGCGCACGACGTGCGGGCGCACGTTATGCGCAGGAGCGTCGAACGAGGTGTCGATGTGGGAGCACAGGCCCAGGGCCGGCAGGTCCTCTGCGCCCTTGCTGGCGGGCACGGTTGCAGTGACGTAGGCGTGCTCGTCCACGGCCACGTCCTGGCACCCCAGCTGCGTCAGCTCTTCTCCCAGAAGCTTTGCCATGTCGTGCTGAGCCGGGGTCGAGGGGGTGTGGGCATCGTTGTTGGGATCGGACTGCGAGTCCACCTGCACGTAGCGCATGAAGCGCTGCACGACGTCACTGTACTGTGCCATTTCTCTCTCCTTTGGATGCGGTGCCCAGGGGACTCGTCACCCAGCTGAAGCCCGTCCCTATCCGGGACCCATCGCCCAGCTGGGACCCGTCCCCTCAGCTGACGGGGGCACCATTTCGTACGTTTATCTCGTCGCAAACGTACCAAATGGTGCCCTCGTCACGCAAGGCGGTGCCCTCGTGCCGCAAGGCGGTGCCCTGGTCATGCAAGACGAGCAGCCCTACCCCCTACCCCAGCAGGTGGTCGCTCACGGCATCCAGCGTCGAGCGCTCCAGGCCGCAGTCCAGCAGGTACTTCTCGACGGAGCCATAGCGCTGCACCAGGCGGTCGTACACGGCGCTGATGGCGTCGATGCGCAGCTGCAGGTCGGCTCGCACCTGATGGCGCAGCGGGCCGCGGCCCGCGAACACCGCCGCGTTAACCTCTCCCAGGTAGCCAAAGGAGTAGGCGTAGTCCGCCACGATCTGGTCGCGACCGACGCCGCACAGGCCCAGCACCAACATGGCAATGACTCCGGTGCGGTCCATGCCGGCCGCGCAGTGGAACAAGACGCAGCAGTCGTCTGGCGCGTCCGAGAAGAACTCAAACACCTGACGCACCGCCGGACGGTTGGCCAACATGGTGAAGTACCCGTCGCTGAGGTAGCCACCCACGTTGTCGTGCGGGATGACCTCCTCGTTCGACATGTCGAAGTCGTACAGAGGCACATTGACCCATTTGACCTGCGGCGCATTCTGCAGGGGGCCGTCTCCGCCGCGCACCTCCAGAGGACCGCGCAAATCACAGATGCGACCGACGCCATAGTTCAGCAGGTAGCGGGCGTCATCGGCGCTCAGCCTGTCGATGCCGCCGGAGCGCAGGAACCTGTGCATGTGGGTGCGGCCGGATGGCGTAGCATATCCTCCCAGCTCGCGGATGTTGTATCCCGAGGCCAGGCTGACGACGCCGTTGACCGAGCCCTGTCGCGCGGGCTTGGACTTTCTGAACCAGAACACGCCAGCCTCCCCTCGGTCACCGGCACAGCCCTACAACCACAACGCCATGTGTGCGCGACGCTCTCCGTCGGCAAGCCGCGCCAGAATGCGCCCCAGCTTGAAGCGCTGTTTGTCTCCAGCTTGAAGCGCCGCTTTTCTTCGAAACTTGATTCAGCACAGAAGAATAGCAGTCACCAACGGGGAACCGATACAAACGCACCGGGCCGGGCAGCCGCTTCGGTGGGAGGAAGGCCTGGCGAAAAGCTGTCGACGCCCACGTACGGGTTTTGCCAAGGCTGGCTCGGCGGAATCTCCGGGTCTGGGTGTCTGGCCTGCCGGAATCTCCACGTCTGGGCATGCGGCCCACCGTGATTTCCATGTCTGGGCGTTCGGCCCGCCGCGATTTCCATGTCTGGGCGTTTGGCCCGCCGCGATCTCCGGGTCTGGGCGTGTGGCCCGCCGGAATATCCGGGTCTGGGCGGATTCTGCACGTTAATGTCGCCAGGTCT
>JBJEKW010000056.1:0-10015 GCA_051878835.1 Atopobiaceae bacterium | reverse complement strand
CGGCTTTGCACCGAACGGTGCAGACTAACCGGGTGTGGGTGCCCAGAGACGTTTACTCTGCACCCATCTGCGCAAACCTGGCGGATGCGGGTGTCCCGCAGCCATGTTTGCGCGGGAACCTTGGACGCCGGCGTCGGGACCATGACCAGTAAGCCTCCTACCTGCGTTTTTGCGGCGGCGCCCCAATCGGGCCGTTTCCGTCCGCGCAGACCTGGCGGGTGCGGGTACCCGCGGCGGCCACGTTTGCGTAGCGGAGCCTTCGCTGCGCCGGTAAACAGTTCGCGCGAGTTATGGGCACCTGGCTCGAGGCGCCGGGTCAAGGGAACCAGGTCAAGCGAACCGAAAGCGTCTGGTCGGGATGCCAGGTCGGGGCGCCAGGCTGGTAGCGTCGGGCCTGGGACACCGAGCCGAAAGCACCATGTTCGGCCCACGCACAAAAAAGCAGGTCAGAGGCTCGGAATCAAACCTCTGACCTGCGCAAATTCATGGAGCCGGATGCGGGACTCGAACCCGCGACAACCTGTTTACAAGACAGGGGCTCTACCAACTGAGCTAACCCGGCGTGAACCCTCATTGTAGCGGAGTTCGCCCGCGCGGCGCTTCGGAACACCTTGATCGTTCGGAACCCCAGCTACCTGCCCATGAGCTTCCACAGCTTCTGCCGCTGCTCGGGCGACAGCCTGTCCTCGATGGTCATGCGCTGGTGCGTGCGCTCTTCTTGCGCCTGATGGACTTCCTCGTCCACGCGCTCGACCTCGTGGACCAGAAGGGTGGACGAGATGCGCGTGACCACCGTGCCCACCGTGGCGCGGATGGTGTTGTCCTCGGTCACCAGCGAGACGTTCTGGCCGCGCAGCCTGGCGTCGGTCACAATCTTCTCGATGACGGTGTCGGCGGTCTCTCCGGTGGGCGAGAAGATCACATGGACTCCGGCACGGTCATAGTTGGGCCGGTCGGGGTTCAGGTTCCCTCCCCCGTCGAACACGACCACCGCGTCGTAGCGACCCTGTGCGAACTCGGCCACGTCGGTGATGAGCGCCTCTCGGGCCCGGACGAAGGGGTCCGAGCCCATGCGCCCGCCGTTGCCGTCCTCGTCGATGAGGCCCTCATAGCGAGGGGTGGCGCCCATGACGTTGTAGCCGTCCACCACCAGAAGGTCGTGTTGGGAACGGACCGCCATGGCTACTCGTCCGCCCCCAGGAAGCCATAGGCGTCGTCGGCGATGTCGGCGTCGATGTCATCGGCGTCAGCGGCGCCAGTCCCCGGCACGTACTCCGCCGGCTTTTGGTGCGCGACCTGTCCGTCGGCCTGACCGGATTCCTCCTGGCTGACACGGCGCAGCCACTCGTAGCACATGACCGTGGTGGCCTGTGCCACGTTGAGCGACTCGATGCGACCGCGCTGGGGCAGCCTGCACTCGAAGTCGCACTTCTGGCGCACCAGGTGAGAGATGCCCTCGTCCTCGGAACCCATGACCAGGCACAGCCTGCCGCCCATGGGCGCGTGCCACACGTCGTCGTGCGCATGCTCGGTGGCGCCACCAGCCCAGAAGCCGGCCTCCTGCAGCTGCTCGATGGCCTTCCCCAGGTTGGGCACCTGGGCTATGGGCACGTGCATGACGGCGCCGGCTGAGGTCTTGTACGCGGCGGTACCCACGCTGGCCGCGCGGGCCTTGGCGATGACGACGCCGGCGGCGCCCACGACCTCCGCGGAGCGCACGATGGCACCGAAGTTGCCCTCGTCGGTCACATGGTCCAGCAGGACCACCAGCGCGGGGCCCTTGCCCGCGCGCTCGATGATGTCCTCAAGCGTGGAGTACTTGAACGGGGCGGCCTGCACCACGATGCCCTGGTGGGCGCCGTGCGAGGACAGCTGGTCCAGGCGTGCGTGCGACACCTGCTCCACGGGCACGTCGGCGTCCTGCAGTCTGCGAATCAGACTGGCCAGCGTGGGGTCGGGCTCGCCGCGGCTGACCAAGGCGCGGCGCAGCGGCACCCCTGCCTCCAGCGCCTCGGCGCAGGCGCGGCGTCCCTCGATATAGCTGGGCTGCGGCGTGGAGGACTGACGGCCGTACGGACGTCCGCCCGGACGTCCGGAGCGAGCCGGTCCGCGGCCGCCCTGGCCGGGGCGTGCCGTCCTGCCCGCATAGCGGCTCTGCGAGCTGGCGCCGGAGCGCTTGCCCTGGTCATAGCCGCGCCCGTAGCCCTTCCCGGACCTGCCGGCACCCTGCTGGGCGCCGCGGCCGCGGGCGTCGGGGCGAGCCCCACCACGACCGCGGGCGGAGTAGTTCTGGTTCGAGCGGCCCTTGGACGAGCCCCTGCCGTTTTGTGCCATGGTGACCGCCTACTTGTTGTCGTTTGTCTTGCGCAGCCTGGAGCCCGCCGCCGTGTCCTCGCACACGAGGCCCAGGGCGTTGATGCCGTCGCGGATGCTGTCTGCGACGCCCCAGTTCTTCTGCTTGCGCGCCTCCTGGCGTGCGGCCAGCAAGGCGTCGGCAGCCTCGGATGCGGAGTCGCCCTCGTAGGAGGCGTACTGATGCGCCAGGTCCACCAGCTCGTGGGGCAGCTCGTCCTCACCGACCGAGAGGTTGATGCCCAAGACGTCAGCCAGCTCGGCCAGCGTGTCGGCCGCGCGCAGCGTCAGCGCCGTGGAGGCGTTGCTGCCGGCGTCCGCAAGGTACTTGTTTGCCGCGGTGACCAGCGCAAATATGGCAGCCAGAGCACCGGAGGTGTTGAAGTCGTCGTCCATCTGGGCCACGAAGTCGGCGCGGGCCTGGTCGATGGCCTGGCCCAGCGCACGCTCGCCCTCGCCCAGCTCGTTTTGGGCCTGGGCGTTGTTGGCGGCCCAGCGCAGGTTCTTCACGCAGGTGCGCAGGCGCTCGACCGTGCCCACGGCGCCCTCCAGCATCTGGAAGTTGAAGTCCAGCGCCGAGCGATAGTGGGTCTGCAGCATCAGCAGGCGCACGGCGTCCGCCGGGTACTTGTCGAGCACCTCCTTCAGCGTGTAGAAGTTGCCTAGGCTCTTCGACATCTTCTCACCGTTGACGCGCAGCATGCCCGTGTGCATCCAGTAGTTGGCTAGGGGCTTGCCCCAGGCGCACATGGCCTGCGCGGTCTCGTTCTCGTGGTGCGGGAACACCAGGTCCTGGCCGCCGCCGTGGATGTCGATGGGCGTGCCCAGGTAGCGGTGAATCATGGCGCAGCACTCGGTGTGCCAGCCGGGACGTCCTTCTCCCCAGGGGCTAGGCCAGCTGGGCTCGCCCGGCTTGGCGGCCTTCCACAGGGCGAAGTCGAAGGGGTCGCGCTTCTGGTCGTTCACCTCGACGCGCTCGCCGGCGCGCAGCTGGTCCAGGTCGCGGCCCGACAGGATGCCATACGCGTCGTCGGAGCGTACCGAGAAGTACACGTCGCCGTTGTCGGCCACATACGCGTTGCCCTTGTCAATCAGGATCTGGATCATCTGCTGCATGGCCTCGATCTCGCGCGTGGCGCGCGGGCGAATGTCGGGGTCCATGATGCCAAAGCGGTGCATCTGCTGGATGAAGGCGTTCGAGAACTCCTCGGCCACCTCTGCGGCGGTGCGGCCCTCCTCGTTCGCGCGATTGATGATCTTGTCGTCCACGTCGGTCAGGTTCTGCGCAAAGGTGACCTGGTATCCCTTGTAGATGAGATAGCGACGAATCACGTCAAACGAGAGGAACGTACGCGCGTTGCCAATGTGAATCTGGTCGTAGACCGTCGGGCCGCACACGTACATGCGAATCTTGCCCTCTTCGATGGGCTTGAGCTCCTGCTTGCGGTGCGTCCGCGTGTTGTAGACGAGCATGGCGTCTCCTCGCTGTATCTATGGAGTTTGGTTCCAACCTAGGATAGCCGTTTTTTACGAAAAGACCTCGTGAACCGGGCGGTTGCGCACATGAGTTCTGACTTGCAATCTTTTGATGGCAATCCATCGCCAACATGAGCAACCCCGCCTAGCTGCGCTCCAGAAGGCAGACCGCCCAGGCCTCGATGCCCTCCTTGCGGCCGGGAAAGCCCAGCCCCTCGGTCGTGGTGGCCTTCACGCCCACGTTGTCCACGGGCACGTCGAGCGCGCGGGCCAGGTTCTGCCGCATCTGCTGGCGGTACGGCGCCAGCTTGGGCACCTGGGCCGCCACGGTGCAGTCGCAGTCCACGATGTCGAAGCCCTCGCTGCGCACCAGCTGCGCCACGCGCGACAGCAGCACCAGCGAGTCGGCGCCCTCGTAGGCGGGGTCGTTGTCGGGGAACAGCTGCCCGATGTCGCCCAGGCGCGCCGCGCCCAGGATGGCGTCGGCCAGGGCGTGCGCCAGCACGTCTGCGTCGCTGTGGCCCAGAAGGCCCAGAGGGCTGGGGATGTCGACCCCTCCCAGGATGCAGCGGCGCCCCTCCACCAGCCGGTGGACGTCGTAACCGTGGCCTATGCACAGCATGGGACCTCCCCTTGGGATTGCGTTTGGAATCTTTTAGCTCAGCGCGCCGTCGTCCAGGCCGCAGCCCTGCGCTATGCGCTTCTCCATCAGGACGCTGGCGATGGCCAAGTCCTCGGGCATGGTGACCTTTATGTTGTCGCGCGGGCTCAGCACGCAGCGCACCTTTCCGCCTCGGTGCTCGATCAGCGAGGCGTCGTCTGTGCCCACGTAGTCGTCCCACACGGAGGCGCGGTGCGCCGCGCGGATGTACTTCGTGCGGAACACCTGCGGCGTCTGGGCGCACCAGTAGTAGGCACGGTCGGGCGTCGCCATGATGAGGCCATTCTCCACCAGCTTCAGCGTGTCCACCGAGCGCGAGGCCGCGATGGCGCCCTGCAGCTGCGGGTCGGACCTCACGGCGCCGATGACTTTCTCGATGGTCTCGACGGTGATGAGGGGGCGGGCCCCGTCGTGTATGGCCACGAACTGGTACTGCGCAGGCATGGCCAGAAGGCCCGAGAAGACCGAGTCCTGCCTGGTGGCGCCTGCCGTGGCCAGCGTGACGTCGTGGCGCAGCGTCAGGCCCGAGAGGACCTGGCGCATGTCGTCCAGGCGACCCACGGGATACACCACCACGATGTGTCCCACGGAGGGCGCCTGGTCGAAGGCCAGGATGGACCAGCTCATGAGCGGCAGGCCGCACAGGTCCACGAACTGCTTTCCCCTGGGGTCGCCGAAGCGCTTGCCGGAGCCGCCGGCCACGATGATGGCGCAGGTGTCAGGGCCTGCCTGCGCGCTGCCCACGTGCTGGGCCTCGGCGCACGGGCAGGGCGTCGGTGCTGCGGCGCTCATGCTCTTTTGCCCCACATCCGGTACAGGCTGTCCGCCAGGACGTCGGGGTTCTTTACGCCGATCTCGTCCAGGCGCTTCGGGTTCTCGTCGATGTCGTCCATCAGGTGCTGCAGCGAGCCGTACTCGTCCACGATCTTGTCGGCCATGCCCTTGCGGACGACCGAGATGTTGGACAGCGTGCGCAGGCCCAGCGGCGTCATGATGGAGTCCTCGGTGCGGTCGTCGTAGCCCAGAAGGTGCGCCACACTGGTAGCCTTGTGCACCTGCTCGTTGTCGGTGTTGTGCAGGGCGCGGCGGATGACCTGTGCGTTCTCCTCCGAGGAGTCGCGCGCGTAGTCGCGGATCATGAGCGTGTACTCCTCGTCGAGGTTGCCCATGAACTCGTCGCGCTGCATCTTTACCGTGCGGCCCTCCGAGCCCAGCTGCAGGATGACCTTGTCCAGCTCCTCGGCCACGGTCATCATGACCTCAAAGAGGTAGAAGATCTCGGTGATGTCGCCCAGGGTGACGTAGTTGTCCAGCTCCAGCGTGGTCAGGCGCAGAAGCCTGCGGTCAAGCTGCTGGCGCGTGCTCTGCATGGCCACGATGTATTGGTTCACGTTGCCCATGAGCTCGTTCACCGTGCGCAGCTGGTGCCCCACGCCGTCCACGAACAGCGTGACCACCTGGCGGCGCTCGGAGACCGAGATCACCGTGGCGCGGGTCAAAAGGCTCATGCGCGACGCGGTGCGGTGGCGCATGCCTGTCTCGCTGGTGGGCAGGGACGGGTCGGGGTTCAGGTGGTAGTTGGCACGCAGGATCTGCGTCAGGCCCTTGTCGATCACGATGGCGCCGTCCATCTTTGACAGCTCGAACAGGCGGTTGGCCGTGAACGATATGTTCAGCTTGAAGCCGTCGTCGCCGGCGGCCAGCACGTTCTCGGTGTCGCCGATGCAGATGAGGGCGCCCATGTGCCCCGCGATTATCATGTCGAGGGCATGCCTGAGCGCGGTGCCAGGTGCCGTCAGTCGGACGGCCATTTCCAGGCGCTTGTTTGTGTTGTCGCCCTTTAGGTCGATCTGACCGGTGTCCATGGCCCCTCCAAGCATGATAAGGATGGCCGGCCCGCATGACGCGGGCCGACCGTCGTGGTCTTACGTAAGTATAATGCCGCGGGCCGCTACTCCCCAGAAGCCGCAAGGCCATCTGTGGAAGCGGTGCCCTTGGGTGCGGGCGCGACGTCCCAGTGGTCGTGGGCCTTCGGAGCGTCCAGGTGCTCATGCACGCTGGGGGCGGGAATCTCGCCCTTGCCCTTGCTGAACGACAGCTCCTCGCCGCCGGGCGCCACGTCCACCTGGATGATGTCGCCGGCGCCCCACTTGCCCTCCAGCAGCTCCTCGGACAGCGGGTCCTCGATCATGGTCTGGATGGCGCGGCGCAGCGGGCGAGCGCCGTAGATCTTGTCGGTGCCCTTGCGCGCCACGAGGTCGCGGGCGGCGTCGGTCAGCTGGATGCTCATGCCATTGGCGATCAGACGGTCGCGCAGGTCGGCGATCATGAGGTCCACGATGCCGCGCAGCTGCTGCGTGGTCAGGCTATTGAACACCACGATCTCATCCACGCGGTTCAGGAACTCGGGGCGGAACAGCTTTTTCAGCTCGGCCATGACGCGGGAGTGGATCTCCTTGTCCGACAGGCCGCCGGCGCCGGTGTCCGAGAAGCCCATGGTCGTGGTCTGTGCGATGTCACGGGCGCCGATGTTGGACGTCATGATGATGACCGTGTTCGAGAAGTCCACGTGGCGGCCCTGGCCGTCGGTCAGACGACCCTCGTCCAGGATCTGCAGCAGCACGTTGAAGACGTCGGGGTGAGCCTTCTCGATCTCGTCGAACAGGACGACCGAGTACGGGCGCCTGCGGACGGCCTTCGTCAGCTCGCCGCCCTCGTCGTAGCCCACGTATCCGGGAGGGGCACCGACGAGCTTCGAGACGGTGTGCTTCTCCATGAACTCGGACATGTCGAACGTGATGAGCGCGTCCTCGCTGCCAAAGAGGAACTCTGCCAGCGCCTTTGCCAGCTCGGTCTTTCCGACGCCCGAGGGGCCCAAGAAGATGAACGAGCCGCCGGGGCGACGCGGGTCCTTCAGTGGCGAGCGCGAGCGCCTGATGGCGCGGCTGACGGCGCTGACGGCCTCGTCCTGGCCGATGACGCGGCGATGCAGCACGCTCTCGCAGCGCAGGAGCTTGCTGGCCTCGGCCTCGGTCAGGTTGCTCACGGGCACGCCCGTGATGTCGCTGACGACGTCGGCTATGTCCTGGGCGTCCACGACCGTGACGTTTTGGTCCTGGCGCTCGCGCCAGGCCTTCTCGAGCTGCTCCTTCTGGGCCGTGAGCTCCTTCTCCTGGTCGCGCAGGCGCGCGGCCTCCTCGAACTCCTGGGCCTGGGCGGCGTCGGACTTGCGCTCCTTCACGCTGGCCAGCTGCTCCTCGACCTTCGTCAGCTCGGGAGGCAGGCTGGTCTTGTGCACGCGGGTGCGCGCGCCGGCCTCGTCGATGAGGTCGATGGCCTTGTCGGGAAGGAAGCGGTCCTGCACGTAGCGGTTGGACAGCGTGACGGCGGCCTTCAGGGCGTCCTCGGTGTAGCGCACGTGGTGGTGCTTCTCGTAACGGTCCTGCAGACCGTGCAGGATCTTCAGCGTGTCCTCCGGGGAGGGCTCGCCCACGTTCACCGGCTGGAAGCGGCGCTCGAGCGCAGAGTCCTTCTCGATGTGCTTGCGATACTCGTCCACCGTGGTGGCACCGATGACCTGAATCTCGCCGCGCGACAGGGGCGGCTTCAGGATGGCGGCCGCGTCCACGGAGCCCTCGGCGGAGCCGGCGCCCATGATGGTGTGGATCTCGTCGATGAAGAGGATGACGTTCTTGTCGTCCTCGACCTCGCGGATGACCTTCTTCATGCGCTCCTCGAACTCGCCGCGGTACTTCGAGCCGGCGACCAGCGAGGCGATGTCCAGGGTCCAGATCTGCTTTCCGCGCAGGATGTCGGGCACGTTGCCGGAGGCGACCAGCTGGGCCAGGCCCTCCACGATGGCGGTCTTTCCAACGCCGGGGTCACCCAGGATGAGCGGGTTGTTCTTTTGGCGGCGAGCCAGGACCTGCATCACGCGCTCGACCTCGCGGTCGCGCCCGATGACGGGGTCCAGCTTTCCGTCGGCGGCCTGCTTCGTTAGGTTGCGGCCGAACTGCTCCAGCATGGAGCGGTCGTCGTTGGACTGGGCGGACTGCTGGTTGCCCACCTGTGCGCCGGCCATGCCCATGAAGGCCGCCGGGTCAAAGTGGACGTCCTCGCTGGAGCCGCCCTGGCCGGGCTCGGAGGTCTCGCCCTGGGACGTGAGGTCGTTCACGGCGTTGCGCACCGCGTCGCCCGAGACGCCCATGCGGCTGAGCGCCTCCATGGCGCGACCGTTGCCCTCGGCCACGATGCCCAGAAGCAGGTGCTCGGTGGCGATGTAGGTCTGGCCGTGGGTCATGGTCTCGCGGTATGCGTCCTCCAGCACGCGCTTGGCGCGCGGGGTGAACGGGATGTGGCCGCCCGGGACGGGCTCTCCGTCGTCCTTCGACAGGTCCTTCACGGTGGCCAGGGTCTCGTCGTACGTGACGTCGAGCTTCGAGAGGGCCTGTGCGGCTACGCCATCCCCCTCCTTTATGAGCGCGAGCAGCAGGTGCTCCGTGCCCACGTACATGCGGCCGAGGTTTCTGGCCTCGTCCTGCGCAAGGTTCATGACCTTGCGGGCTTTGTCGCTGAATTTCTCGAACATGCTGGGTGGGTTCCCCTCGTTTGTGGCGGCGGTCGCCTGGGACCGTTCGCCGATGGTTTAGTGGTTAGTCTTTACCCACCAACGGCAAACGCTATCCGCCCGTACCGAAAAGTTGTTCGAAGCGTGAACTTGGGAATGCGGCAGCACCGGCACTTGGGGCTCCAACCCCTGGAACGTGAGCGTTTAACCTCTGGAGCGGCATTGCCAACCTCCGGAACGGCAGGACATGTCTTTGGGACACGGGCACCATCTCGACACTGGTCGAAAAGACACACAGCGAGAAGAGCTGCCGCCCCAAAGCCCGGTCGAGGGCGGCTCATCAGCTCACGGCCTCGCTTGGAGTGCCACCCGGGCGTCTGCGGCGCGGGGAATTCCGGATCGGGGCGTCCATGGCTTGTGCGATGCCAGGCTGGGGCGCCCCGGCCGGAGCCCTACGAGCCCCAGGCGCTCCAATCGGTGTGTTAGCCCCAACCTACTTGCGAGAATGCAGCGATTGGGGCGTCTGGCGCACGTTAACCATCGAGGTAGCCGCCCCAATCGATTGATTTTCGTAATGAGCCTGACGAAAACGCACCGACTGGGGCGTCTCGGCCGGGCTATCCCATTGATTGGGGCGCCCCAATGCATGACATTGCTACCGATTCCACGGGGCAGCGAAGACCGCCGAGGCTCTGACCTGCGTTTTTGCGGAAGCCAAGCAACATAAGAATCTGAATCACACGGATTGGGGCGCCCCAATCGAGCAGATGGGCTGAATCCAACGCTGAAAACTCCAGATCGGGGCGTCAAGACAACGGAGCCAGCCCGATTGGGGCGCCTGCAAAACGTAGCTTCTCTGATTGAGACGCTCACAAAGGCATGGGCCACCGGAACAAAAACCCGGCTGTCGTTCCAACTGAACGGCAGCCGGGCAAGGCAATCTGCTATCCCGTACGAAC
>JBJEKW010000055.1:0-46292 GCA_051878835.1 Atopobiaceae bacterium | reverse complement strand
TTCTCGGCACAGGCCTCACTGGCCTGTGCTACCCACTAGAAATGCGGAAGAGCCTACTTTTTTGCATGCGTGAGGACCGTTTTCGCAGCTAAGAGGGGCTACTTCTTTAGGAATACCGCGATGGTGTTCCTGCGGCGGTACAGAAGGACGCAGCCCGCCGCTATGACTAGCAACCTTACCAGTGGCAGGGGATACAGTAACGATGCCAGCATCATGACGATGCTGCCGGCAACAGCGATGCCCCATAGCTTGGGCAGGCTTGCCAGCTTGTGCGCATCCTCCGGCGGAAGGTTCTTTCTGCAGATGTAGCGTGCAAAGATGCTGTGTGCAAGGGCTAACAGCATGTAGCATGCCAGCGTGGTGAACGCGGCTCCCACAAAACCGAAAGCGGGAATGGTGATGAGGTTCAGCAAGTAGTTTGCCAGTGCAGCACACACGGAGGCTGCTGCAATGAACTTGTTTGCCTGGAAGTAGAACTCGTAGTTCGAGAGGATGTTGTATAGGAAGGTAAAGACGACACTAGCCGCTACCGGAGCGATGACCTTCGCGGCAGGGTAGTATGCGGGCGGAGCAGCAATCTCTAGCAGTTCGGGTGACACCAGTACCGCCAGGAGGCCAAAGCCTACTAGCGTCAACATCATGGCATTGAGCCTGCTGGCAATGCCGTCCAGGTCGTGATGGTGGATCTTCTCAAACTGGAAGGGCACGGTGGCGCTGTTCATGGCGCTCGATACGATGCTGAGCGCGATGCCGATGGTGTAGGCGACGGCGTACATGGCCGCCGTGCTGCCGTCGATGATGTCGGCTATCTGGATGCGGTCTATCTGTGCTAGCGCGGTCAATGCCAAATAGTGGGGAATCAGCGGGATGCTGAACGTATAGGCGTATTTCCAGAATGACTTTTGATAGATGCAGGGCTGCTTTCGCTGGGTCTTTACGATGACGTAGATGCCGACGACGCTAGTACCGACGGCTGACGCTGCCACCTTTGCGAACGCCCTCATGGAGTCATCCGGTACCAGAGCTACGACCACGATGGAGAAGGCGGTCATCAGCAGGGCGTAGGCCACGGTCATCTTTGTCAGCTTGACGTACTGATAGTCGTAGCGTTGACGGGCGGCGTACAGCAAAAAGATTCCCGTCATGTATATCTGGACAAACATGCAGACGATGAAGCCCATGGACATGCCTAGGATGTTGACGCCTACGGCGTACAGGATGGCAGTCAGCCCAAACACAAACAGGCATTGGGCCAGCATGAGTCCCTGCATGGCCGAAGAGAAGCCGTTGCGGGAGTTCTCGTAGCGCACCATGCCATTGTTGAATGCGCCCGACGAGAGGTTCAGCGTGGCGAATACCGTGATAAGCTGCAGCCACGAGTTGTATACCGTGACGATGCCGTACTGCTCCGAAGACATCAAACGAGTAAAGAAGGGCATCGATATGTAGGTCATGCCCGACATGATGCAGTTGCAGACCACGAACCATATGGTCGACCGGTCCATAACGCTGAGGGAACGGTAGCGTTCGACGAGTTTCACGATGCGTCCTTCTGTCCTTGTGCCGCTAGATGCCCGAAGCAATCGGGGCCATGTGCTTGCCCGTTGCCCTGTCTGAAGTTAAAAAGAGATTTACGTTGCAGGTCGCGAGGCCAATACTTTCCTTGTGCGCATTTCGGCCGTTGTACCAGATGGCGGTGCCTTCGGGGGTCTGCATTGCGGTTGGCTTGTACACCGCACAGGAGTCCCATTCTTCGGGGCCGGGTGTTATCAGAGGCTGGTCAGCCCTTCTCCACTCTTTTCCATCAGAGGAGAGGGCCATGCATACGCGAGCCACGTCCAGGTTCTGGTATCCGATGTACAGCAGCGCAAGTCCGCCGTCGACGGTGCGGTGCACCTCGGGACCGCCTACCTTGAATGACTGGAACCCGATCGCTGGGTCTGCGGCCAATGCGGGCTCAGTCGAAGGCTTGGTCCAATGCATGCCATCCGAGCTCACGGCACGCCAGATGGCGTCGGGCTCGAAGTCCTCGCCTGCCGCGTAGAACATTTGGAATGTGCCGTCCGCATTTTCCAGAACGCTGGGGTTCATGGCCGAAATGCCCTCACGATCGAGTTCGGAAGACAGCACGGGTTCGTCAGACTTGCGGTGGAACCGAATGCCATCGGTGCTTTCTGCCAGTCCGATGGCGCTGTTGTCGTTGGACTGTCCCGTGTACCACATGAGCCAAGTGTTGCCCTGGTGCACGACACAGCAGCGATTCACCGCTGTGTCCCAAGATTTCGGGCGCCCCTTCAGGCAGACCCCCTGCTGGGTCCATGTGATTCCGTCGGTGGATTCGTATGCCACGATGCTGCCGTCTGACCTGCGACTGACGAACATGCGAAGCTTGTGGTCCACCTTCGTGACGAAGGGGTCAAAGAAGCATTCCGTTCCCCGCCCCGCGAGAACGGGGTTATGGGGATGTTTGGTGACCCTTGAGTCCTGTGCATAGTCTCCGGCATGGCGCTGGTTTGTTGCACGCTGCGCTTTCCGAAGCGCCTTTTTGCACAGCTGTATCTCTGGCAGTCCGTCGAGCCACGCGCTCTCTTTTAGATGCTGCGCACCGCCGGGTAGGGTCGCGCACAGGGCGCAGATGAACGGGTTGTAGGTGATATCGAGCAAATGCTCGTTGATGAGCGAGTTCACAGCTATGAGTGCCAAGCATGCGACGAGTGCATTGTCGCTGCGGTACTGGGCGCGCTGCACGCTGCGAGTCATGAGCCAAAGCGCCACCAGCAGAGGGATGGAGCCACATCGCAGCAGTATGTTGATGTACGAGCAATCCAGGTAAAAGATATGGTCGCCCCAAACCTTCTGGGAGCCGCCCCAGCCCTGCATGGTCACGTGCTGACCAAACGCGGTGATGCCGTAGTCCCACAATCCTTTCGATGAGAACGACAGACGCTTGGTGAACACGTTGTCGAGCGCGGTCATGAGGGGGTTGTCAGGGGAGTACGCCACGGTGCATATCAGCGCTAACAAGGCCAGACCCACGAAAACGAAGGAGACGGGAGCCGCCTTGAATAGCTTGTCGGTGGATTCCAGTGACAGGATGATGACAGCCAGTGCGGCGAGTACGAACATCACTAGCGACAGCTTGCTGTTCGTGAGCTCGTACGTTACGAGACCAAGCGTCAGAACTACGATGGAGTGCCAGGCTCGCAGGTGATCCCTTAGCAGGTAGATTGCAGCCAGGCACAGCGAGATCAGGTGCGCGGAGAACTCGGTCAAGTAATAGAAGCCCCATGAGAAGTAGACGCCGTCGCCTCTGTCGACCATGACGTTTACTATGAGGCCCAGCTGCGCGGCGACTACCGTGACCAGACAGCAGACTGCCGAAATAATCACATAGCGCTTTAGGATTTTGTCTAATTTGATGCCACGGGCGCTGAACGCCAGCAGCGCCAGATACAGTGGTGTCCTGACACTGCTAGTGAACACTGGAGGAAGCAGCAGCGCCATACTCGCTAACTGCAGCATCCATTCCGCCGGCGTTATTAGGTGCATGTTTCGTAGCAGTCTGATTCCAAAAAGCAGAAGTGCCACGAAGGCAGCAATGTTCAGAAGCTTTACTGGGAGCACCTCTTCGAACATGGTGGTTCTGATGAAGGTTACTACTAGATAGATGTCTAACGCCAGGAAGAAGGACCTTCGGCTGGCGAGGCGGCCCAACAGGCTGTGAGCCTGACGTGTGAATATGCTGCTATTAGGTAATGCCGTTGCTATTGTGCTGTGTTGGTTTTGCATGTGAGTCCAAGCGTCTCTGGTCGCTGCCTATGCATATCCTGCAGGTTTTTAATGTTAAGAGCTTTGAAGAAGGTGCTATTGGGAGGACTCTTCACGGGTTTTCCGCTTGTTTTGGGTCGGTCCAGTCAGTAAATTTCCCAGGAGGCGGAAAAGCTGCCCGACCGCAGATAACGTCAGCACGATTGCCAGCGAGATGGCTGTTCCACCCAGCAGCCGAGACCATAAGCTATCGAACGTTGCCATGAATGGCCTGACGGGTTGAGTGACGAACCAATTGAACGCATAGGCAAAAAACGTGTTGGCACCAACGAAACGGAAGAGCCCACCCATAAAACGGCCGACCTTAGGTGCGAGTCTGCTGGCAAGAGCAAAGAGTGCGATAACTGCCAGCAGCGTCGTGACGCATCCGTATCCGTTCCAGATAATGTCGTAGGTGGCATCAGAGCTCTGGCTCATGGTGAGCCCATAGAACATCAGGGGGACGGGTGCCAATGCGACGCCAACGAAGTCCAGAATTGGACTGTGCTTGGTTGCATCCCACTCTGAGAGGGACATTCCCACGACAAAGTACCCCAGAGCTTCAGGGTGGTCCCAATTCAAGGGATTAAATCCCATGAAGTAGTCTCGGACCATCTGGATAAAGTTATTGCTCGATAGGCCCTCTAGCGCCAGTGCCCGCTTTACGAGGTCGCCGCCAAATGAGAGAACAAGGACTATCGCTACCAGGGGGAACCACAAGTCCGGTCTGTTCTTCTTGAGCGCAATGAGTGCGGGGGCGCACAGGTACACCAGAAACAATGACTGGAGAAACCATAGCCAGACGGTCTCGTTTGTTCTAAACGATAAGAACGACACGAGAGCGTACTCGATGGACGGCTCTCCTGTGGTTGCCGAGAAGTACACACCGGAAGCAAAGCCAAGAATTACGGCTGCGCAGAAGGTGCGAAGCAACCTATAGACCCAGGTCCTAAGGGGGTCTTCTCGCTTGGCTAACACTAGTCCGCTGCTAAAGAAAAAAATCGGAACGCAAGTTGACATGAGCGAGCGCAGCCAGTAACCGATGGGCCAAACGTAGGGAACGGTAGCGTCGTGGTACATGACCACGAAAAGAATGCCAAGAGCCCGGAGGATGTCGATGTCCATCCTCCGGGTCCTAGAGCGGCGATATGTATGAGATGTTCTAGTCTGCGAGGCTGGTGGCATTGGAGCCGTCCAGGTCCATCACGTACAGACTCTCGGCGTTCTTTGCGCCGTCGTTGTATGCGCCAAAGACCGCGGCTTTCCCGTCGAGGTCATATACGATGTAGGCTTCGCCGATTTTTGACTGGGCAGCCTGGTCGGGAACGTTCAGCGTCTGGGTGGAAGAACCGTCCAACGGTATGCACACGGTCTTTGTGGAACCGCCCTTCACATAGGTCAGCAGATAGTTCTGGCCGACCAGTGAACCGCTGGGGTTCTGACAGGCGTCCTCGGAGGTGTACAGGGTCTTTTGATCTGAGCCGTCAGACTTTGTGGAGATAACCGAGATGGTGTTGGTAGATCTGTCGACCACGCTGAAGTAGACGCGGTTGCCGGAGGGCCTGACCCAACCCACTAGGTGCGAGCTGTCTGAGTAGAGCTCCGTGTAGCCATCGCCGGACACCGACTGACTGCAGATGGTGTAGGTGGGAAGGTCACCTTGCTTGTTGGATTTTATGTACAGCACCTGCTTGTCCCGGGTAACAAGAACCGATTTTGCCAAGGAGGGGTCCACTGAGAGCGTGCATGCCTGAGTGGCCTGCTGACTGCTGTCCGTTGAAGCCTGCCAGATCTCGATATCGGACGACGTGCTGACGACAGCGTATATGGTGCTTCCATACACGTAGACCCCATCGACTTCCGTGGACTCGGGAGCGTCAAATACGGACGTGTCGTCGGAACCGTCAGTCTTTGTCACGTGCACGGAGTAGGAGTCACTGCCGTTGGAGCTGGTCTTCTGCAGGAAGACCAGGTTGCCATCGGACACGCTGACACGGCTGATCCATACGTCTTCGTCGGCTACGATGATTTGGTGCTTGCCGGTGCCGTCTAGCTTGCAGGCGTAGATTCCGGGATGGGAGTCCTTCGAGTTTCCTGCCAGCGCATTCGGTGCGTAGACGTAGTAGGCGGTCTGCCCGTCGGATGCCACATAGCCACTCTGGGCGATATTGCTGACCTCGGCGTTCTCACTAGAATCTCCCCAGGGGAGTTCCAGAGTTCCAAAGGGCAACTGATAAAGGTGAAGGCCAAAGTACGTAATGCCGAACGTTGCCAGCACGGCGACTACCACGCAAACGATGACGATGGGGACCTTGCTGTGATGCTTGTGGGGCTTGCCGCCCTTGGGTTGCTCCGACTTCGGTTGATGTTGCATGGGCAGGGTCTTTGCAACGGGGATAGGTGCCGACTGATTCGTACCGGTAGCGGGTTGCGACTGCCCCGCCATCTGACGCGCTTGGGCGTAAGGGTGTGCCTCGTCGTAGACGTACTGTGCTTGCTGGGACATCACATCCGGCTTTTGCGGACGCGGTACCTGGCGCGCAGGCTGTTGTTGCTGGGGAGGCCGTGGAGTGTTCGCCTGCCGTGCTGAGGATGCTGCGACGACCTGAGAGGCTGCGGCTTTTGGAGCAGCGGATGGACGTCCCCATGGCACGGTGTTCTTTGCGGGGGCAACTTGAGGGCTAGACATGGGCGACGACTTGGGGGCAACCCCTCGTGCTACGGGAGCCGAGGCCTGAGGCACTGACTGGCGCGAGTTCTGAGACGCGTTGGGCCGTGAAGGCGCATTGGATCCTGCGTTCTGCTGAGCATTGCCCTCATCGAGTTTTTTACCGCACCAAATGCAGAACTTTGAGCCATCTGCGAGCTGCTTTCCGCAATATGGACAAAACATTGTTACTCCCTCACGAACGAAATTTAGCCCGTTGTCGGCTGAGTTAACTCCAACGCTCATATTTAACTCCAACGCTCATATTAAAGTGGGCTGACATCCAATTTGTTGCGCAACAAGTTGTCGAGCTTCTTTTAGCCGGTGGAATGCTCGTCAGAGTTTTCCAGCTTATGTGAAGCTATGGAGAATACAGTAGAATTTACGGAGCTGTGTGTATGACGGAATATCGAGAAAGTTTCGCGTATGACTCTGCTTGAGCTGTTTCAGCTGCTAAAGAAGCACTTGCGCTTTGTGCTGACACTTCCCCTGGTGTGTGCGCTGGTGGTGGGCGTGTTTTCGTACGCCTTCCTGCGCGACGAATATACCGCTACGGCCAGCATGTACGTGTTGGTGCAGCAGTCCGGCTCCGACACCAGCTCGAACAGCCTGTATTCCGACCTCAACGCCTCCCAGATGCTGACGAACGATGTCAGCAAGCTGCTGAAGAGCGACCGCATCGTGGACCAGGCGGGCTCGGAGGTGGGCGTCGATCACCTGAACGGCTACAAGGTGGACGTCACCAGCGAGACCACCTCGCGCGTCATCACGCTTTCGGTCACGGGTCCCGATGCGCAGAAGTCTGCCGACATCGTGAACCAGATGATGACCGACGTGTCCGACGTGGCGCACAGCGTCATGGGCATCCAGTCGGTAAACCCCATCGATCAGGCGGTGGCGCCCACGTCCCCCAGCGGTCCCAAGCGCCCGCTCTACGTGCTGGTGGCCCTTCTGGGCGGGCTCTTTGTGGCCATAGCCGCCGTGGTGATTCAGGACACCCTGAACACAAAGATTCGCGGCGTTGAGGACCTGGAGTCCGTCGTCGACGTGCCTGTGATTGGCCGCATTCCCGCCATGAAGGGAGGGCGATAGCCATGGCCAGAAAGCCCGCCGGTGTCGATAGGGTTGCGCTGCAGAACGCCGTGAAGACCCTCGCCGCAAACATTCGCTTCTCGTCTGTGGACAAGCCCATCCACAGCATTGCCGTCGTGTCGTCCGTCCCCGACGAGGGAAAGACCACCGTTACGTCCTGCCTGGGCAGGGCATTTGCCGAGTCGGGCGCCAGCGTCCTTCTGGTGGAGTGCGACATGCGCCGCCGTTCCCTGGCCAGCGCCCTTGGCGCGCACGGTCGTCACGGCATCTATGCCGTGCTGTCCGGTCGACACACCGTGCAGGAGTCCGTGGTGTCGGTGAGCACGGGGCTGTACTTCCTTGATGCGGAGCCGGGAATACCCAACCCCGCTGACATCCTGCAGTCAAAGCGCTTCCATGAGCTGGTGCATACGCTGACCCAGACGTACAACTACGTGATCTTTGACACGCCTCCTGTGCTCAGCGTGGTGGATGGCGTGGTAGTTGCCTCTGTGGTGGATGCTACGTTGCTGGTGGTACGCCAAGACTTCACGCGGCGCGAGGACGTTAGCAACTCGTACGCGCAGCTGAAGCAGGCCGGTGCCAACGTTATCGGCACGGTGCTCAACTGCACGGACGAGGTTGCCTCCAGCAGGTACTACTACAGCTACCAGCATCAGAAGGGCGCAGAGGATTACGAGGCCGTGCGAGGTCCAGTGAGCAATGTGCCTGCACAGCAGCCTGCTGGTCGACAGGCCGTACCCCAGGTAGCTCCTGTCAGCGAATCGCATGCTGCTGCGTCGGTGACTCCCGCTGCGGTGTCCCCGAGGGCTGTCACCCCGCAAAGGCAGGCAGCCACCGAGGGGCGCAGGATCTTCTCGCCTGCGAATGGTGGCAAGACTGATGCCAGCTCGGCGGCCCCTGACCAGACCTCGCAGTTCTTGGCAAGCGCAGGCTATACCCCTCGCTACACCCCCCACGGATACGACGAGGACGAATAGGTTGGCTGCGTGAGGGACCTGCACTGTCACATACTGCCTGGAGTCGACGACGGGTCGCCAAACATGGAGTACAGCATGGCCATGTTCGACGCGGCGCGCCAGGCTGGTGTTACGAGTATTGTCTGTACGCCGCACTGTCGCGACCCGTACTTTGACTACGAGGGCATGCAGGCTGCGTTTCGCGACTTTGCGACCCAGGTGCATGAGGTCGCGCCGGACTTTCCCCTAATGATGGGGTTTGAGGTCGCGCACAAAAAGCTGCTGCAGCTGGGTGTACGCGAGTGGGCGCCCTACCTGGGGTTGGGCAGCACCGGCATGTTCCTGCTGGAGCTGGACACCAGCTGCTCCAGCGCGGACTTCGTCGACTACGAGCGCACTATATATATGTTGCAGGGGATGGGGTATCGCGTGGTCATAGCCCACCCCGAGCGCTATGACGCCATACGGAAGGACCCGTCGCTGGCGCAGAGGCTGGTGGATTTGGGCTGTGACCTGCAGGCCTCGGCCGACTTCGTGCACGGAGGCCGGTTGGGGAACTCCAGGCGTGCCGCCAGGCGTCTTTTTAAGGATGGGCTGTACCGCTACATCGCCAGCGACGCGCATCGTGTAGAGCACTACAAGCTGCTGGCCGATGCGGTCAAGAAGTACCCCGTTCGCGGGGCTCACGCGCGATAGGATTTCACCGGGATTTGGATTATGGATTTTGGCAGTGAGGATGTAGCCATGGCCAAGCATTTCAAGCAGAGCGAGGATGTCGTAACTCAGGAGGAACCTGTTGAGACGAAACGGCAGGATGCTGTGTCGACACAACGGGATAGTGTGTTGAGCTCTAGTTCTGCACGCGATGGGCAGACATCTAGGCGTTTCGACCAGCTGCCCGACGAGCCCGGCGGATACGACCCCGACACGTCGAATAACGTGTACATGGATGGCGGACGCGGTGGCTTGGGGCGTCGCGGTCGTGGCTCGGGCAACGCTCCGCGCAAGCGTCACCACGTGGTGGCGTGGGTGCTGGGCATCGTTGCCGCGGTCGTGGTGGTGCTGGGGGTCAGCGGGTACCTCTTTTACCGCAGCGCCAAGGTTGTGGCGTCTGACGCGTCGGCCATGGTGCAGCAGACGAACGACCTCGTGTCCAGCATTACCAGCGGCGATACTTCGACCATGGCGCAGCAGGCTTCTGATATCCAGGCGCTCAGCACGAGCATGCGCCAGGAGACGCAGGGTCCCCTGTGGGGAGCGGCGCAGATGCTGCCGGGTGTGGGTTCGGACATCTCGAAGGTCGTGTCGCTGGTCTCGGTGGCGGGCGACCTCAGCGACAACGTGCTGGTGCCCGCGGCACAGAGCATGAATGGTATGTCAACGAGCACGTTGTTCCAAAACGGAAAGGTAGATGTGGCGGCCGTCACCCAGCTGTGCAACGTGGTGGCGCAGGTGCAGCCCGCCATTGCGAACGACGCACAGACGGTGGATGCGCTGGGCGACGCCAGCATTTCGCAGATAAACGAGCCCCTGCAGAAGGTGCGCTCGACCCTGGACCAGCTGAACACGGCAGCAACCACCATGGCAAAGGTGGCACCTTCGCTGCCCTCCATGCTGGGGGCCAACGGAACTCGCACGTATCTGGTGGTGGCGCAGAACAACTCCGAGATTCGCTCCACCGGCGGCTTCCCCGGCTCGCGCATGATTGTGACCGTGAGTGACGGCCAGCTGCAGCTGGGTGACTTCCAGGCCGTGGGCGGTCACTTCGAGGACGGTCAGATTCCCCTGACCGACGAGGAGCGAACGGTGGTCAGCAACATCATGCAGACAGGTGCCAGCTATGCGCCTGGCGACGTGAACGCGGTGCCCAGCTTCCCGCGTGCAGCGCAGCTGATGGAGTGGTGCTGGCAGGAGTCGTACGGTCAGAGCGTCGACGGTGTGGTAGCCGTGGACCCGGTGTTCCTGCAGAGCCTGCTGGGCCTGACCGGTGGCGTCACCACCTCCGATGGCACGGTGGTCGACGGCACCAACGCAGCCGAGATTCTGCTGAACAAGATCTATTTCCTGGACCCTGCGCTGCAGGACCCGTTCTTTGGCGAGGTGGCGGGCCTGGCGCTGCAGAACGTGATGAACAACCTGGGTTCCGTCAGCGTGAAGGACCTGGCCACGACCTTGCAGGACGGCGTCCAGCAGGGCAGGCTGCTGCTGTACATGAACGACGCCAACGAGGAGTCGGCCATCGACACAATGGGTGCCGACGGCGAGGTGAACCAGGATCCCACGCAGCCACAGACCGGCTTCTATGTGTACGACAAGACTGGCTCGAAGCTGGACTGGTATCTGGACCTGCGCAGCCAGGTCAGCGAGGCCACCACGAACGCGGACGGCAGCAAGTCGTACAACGTCACGGTGACCCTGGGCAACACCACCACGCTGGAGCAGATGCAAAACGAGCTCTCCGACTACATCGTGGGCGTGACGCCGGAGGTACATCACTACTCCATGATTACTTCTTACCTGATCATGGCGCCGGCGGGCGGTAGCATCTCGAACCTGCAGGTGAGCGCCGACGAGGTGAACGCGCAGCAGGAGGCCTCGCTGTACGGCAATGACGTGTGGGCGGGCTACGTGAACATCTACCCGTCGTCCACGGCCACGTTCACGTATACGGTGACCACGTCGCCGCAGGCGCAGACGGACCTGACGGTGTGGACCACACCGACCGGGCGCAGCTTCCAGTAGGGGAGAAGGGCGTGGCGGCGCAGCCGATTGGCTTTCCTATGCTAGCCAGCCAAACTGGCCTCCCAAACCCATAGCTTACAAAACGGCCGACCCCGCCAGATGGCGGAGCCGGCCGTTTGCTGTTAACGGTCTGTCCTTCTCGTCGGGTGCGGTTCCTTACTCCTCCGGCACGCCGAGAGCCGCCGTCCACTCCTTTACTCCTCCGGCACGCCGAGCACGGCCGCCCACTCCTTCGGGCGAAAGCCGGGCGTCAGGGGCTTGCCGTCCACTAGCAGTAGCGGGCGCTTGACCAGCATGCCGTCGGTCGAGAGCAGCTGGCAGGCGTCCTCGTCGCAAAGCCCCTGGTCCAGGCGCTGCTTTACACCCAGTTCGCGGTATAGCCGACCCGACGTGTTGAAGAACCTGCGGACGGGCAGGCCAGACGCCTGCTGCCAGGTGGTCAGCTCTTGTGCGGTGGGGTTCTGCTGCACGATGTTGCGGTCGGTGTAGTTGACGCCGTGCGCGTCCAGCCACTTGCGCGCCTTCTGGCACGTGGAGCACTTGGGGTATTCGATGAACAGGACGTCCATGATCGTTCCTCTCTGATGTGTGCGAAGTCGGCCTCCAGGGCCAGCCTCCACTTTGACCGGAGCGTGGTTGTCAAATACTATGGCTTGGGGTCGTGTGGCGTGCAAGAACTGCTTTGGGGACGAGCGATCAGGCAGGCAAGCAGACAAACTTCATGTCGGCGTTGCAGGATGCTTGCAGCCGCGCGGTGACAGGTTCACAGGAGGATGGCGGGAATGGCGAAAAAGTCGGGCAAGAAGGTCGAGTTCTATTATGTGCGTCACGGGCGCACTGAGTTCAATCGCGACGGCATTATCCAGGGCGGTCGTGTGGACTCTCCACTGGTGACCGACTCGCTGGACGTGATTCGCCAATCTGCTGACGTGCTACGTAACGTGCCGTTTTGCGCGTGCTACTGCTCACCTCTGGGACGCGCGCAACAGACGGCAAAGATTCTGCTAGATGGGCGCAGCAAGATTCCCGTGCACACCCTGGAGAACCTGCGCGAGTTCGACTTTGGCACGCTGGACGGCCAGCCCTACAAGGGCAATCGGATGAAGTTCGTGCGCTGCTTTACGCGGCAGGACTTCAGCCCCTACGGTGGCGAAAGCGGTGACCAGGTGCGGGAGCGCCTGCGCAACGCGTTCAAAAAGATGTATCGCTCCAGCTCGGATGGGGACAAGGTGCTGGTCGTGGCCCATGGCGCGCTGTTCCGCTATGCCGTGCTGGAATTCTCGCCGGCAAGTGCGGCCTCGCGCAAGCTGATGAGCGAGACCATGCAGACGCCGAATGCTGGCATCGGGCTGATTACGTGCCAGGACGGCAAATTCCTGATTGAGGCCATGCCTCTGAAGGCTCAGAAGTTCGCCGCGTTCATGCAGCGGCGGTAGCAAAAGCGGTAGCAGGCGGCGGCGATAATTACTTGCCCGGCGGCTAATTACGCGATGGCTACTTCCGCGGCAATGACTTGCGCATCTGACGCAGGCGATCCTTCGTCTGGGCAGGTATACGGCGACTCTCGATTGCCTTTTGGATGGTCATGCGCATAAGCTGTGGGTTCAATTCACCCGAGTCTAAGACGGTCATAACATCGTCTTCGTGCGTCACCATTGCTTCGGCCAGGTACCACGCCACCATCATGCTGACGTAATACTCGCCGTTGTCTGCTGCCACGGCTAGCTGCAGCTGGGATGGGTCGTAGCCCTCACCCAGCAGATGGTGCATCATCACCGACACGCCGAAGCGGTGCGTGTACGTGTGGTTTGAGGCCATCCAGCCTTGCGCCAGGGGTAGCAAGACGTCGGCGCTCTTGCCATTGAAAGCCTTCGGGTTCAAAGAGTCGCTTACGCTCCAGTTGTCGACCCAGGGGAGCAACGAGTTCAATTGCTGAACGGCTCGGTTCAAATCCCGTTCTTCGTTCAAGACGAACGCATGAACCAAATACTCTTCGTACCAGGCGTGAGGCAGTTCTGCCAAGAAGGACTCGCGCAGGTCGGAACGTTGAACTTTCTTTGCGACCTTGCGTACGTTGGGCACTCTGACGCCAATCACCGTAGCGGGAACAGCCGTTGCCACAACGCGGATGTTGAACTCGCGATACTCGGTTGTGGTGTCGGCGAGCTCTCGCAGCATGTGTTCAACTTCGACCATGGTTGTCCTTCTTGGCTGGATACGCGGTTTTGAACTGCTGATGATTCTAAATCGTTGATGGTATTGAACTATCGGTAACGTAAAGCCATCAGAGTCGTTGACTTATCGACACGGTGTTGAATTGCGGAGAGACAGCGCTGAACCGCGGAGCGATGACGTTGAACCGCGGAGACGGCGATGAACCGCGGAGACGGCGATGAACCACCGCGGTAGCGTTGAGCCACCGACAGTGTGCCGACGAGCTAGACCCGTCAATGCGCGCCTCTTATAGCAAAGACAATAGCACGTAGCTGACGACGCCCAGAACGCAGCACCACAGCATGGATCTGGTCTTCCAGCACACCAATACCACGATGCCCGCCGCGATGCAGGGCATGAGTCCCGCCCAGATGCCGTTTGCAAACATGGTGGGCGACAGCAGGTCGTTAGTCACGAGTGCGGCGAACGCAGCTGGAGGGATGTAACCTAGCGCGTCGACAACGCGGGGTGAGAGCGACCTGCCTCGAAGCACCACAACGGGTGCCACGCGGCAGAACAAAATGAACCCAAACGAGCACAACCACAGTACGAGAAACTCCGAGATGCTCACTGGGCGTCGCCTCCTTTTGGTGCGGAAACGTCACAGTCGAAGTTGCCGGAGGTCGTAGCGCTGTCGGAGCCTGCGGCATTGCCCAAAGTTGCGGCGCCATCAGATGCCGAAGCGTTGCCGGCGACCGTAGCTTCGTCTGCACGCGTAGCGTTGTCTGAAGTTGCAACGTCGTCCGAACCTGTAGCGTGGCCAGAAGTTGCAACGTTGCTCGAACCTGTAGCGTTAGCCGAGGATGAGGCGTCGCTCGAATTCGTGGCTTTCTTGTCATCGTGCGGCAGCAGGGCCGAGGCCATTCCGGCCCCCATGCCCACAAGTGCCCCCAGGGGCACGGCTACCCCAGTGAGTCCGACGCACTTGCAAATGAAAACCGTTGCCGCCGCTCCCGCCATGGCGCAAGCGTTTCCGACCGTGCGCGACTGAGTGCAGAGCAGGTATACAAAGAGCGATGTCATCGCGAAGCCGGCGATGGCGGTGGGTATGTCGACGACGGAACCCAGGGCTGCACCAAGGGTGCACGAAATTGCCCAGGTAAATTGAACCGTCAAGTTCAAAAGCAGTGCGTGCCGCCAGGTCCAGTTTCCGCCATGGGCCAGCTTGCCCAGGCTGATGCCGTACGCCTCTTCTGAGTAGGTGCACGAGATTGCCAGCGCCTGCGGCTTGCCAAAATGCTGCAGGTATGGGGCGAGCGACGCCGAGTACAGCGAGAAGCGCGTCGAGATGGCGCAAACCGATGCCACGACCGAGCCTATGGGGATGCCAGCCAGCAGCAAGTTGCTCATCATGAACTGGCCGCTGCCGGTGAGGAACGTCAGCCCCAGCACGAAATTCATCAGCGGATCCATGCCTGCCTTCGCAGCCAGCACGCCGCAGGGCATACCCACCGCCACGTACGAAAGCATGACGGGCCAGGCCAGCGAGAACACCTCGGCGGCGATGCGCCGGCCTGGCTGAGAGGTGGTGCATGCGTGGGTAGCAGTCGGCTGGACTGGCGATGCTGTTTCGCCGGGTGCCGCCAATTGTTCGGACACGGCGTCATCGTGGCGCTGGGTGTTGTCGGGGTTATTTAACACGTTGGACCTTCGTGGGTGGTGACGTCGCTTCGGATGGGTGATATGCCGCGTGCGTACTTGGGCGGCGTTGCCAACTGGGATGGCAGTGCTCGGTTCGAGCTGAAATGCCTACCCTGACCGCAGGGTAGGGCACATGGTACTGCAGTTTCGGCTGCATTCGTTCTTCTTTGATGTTTGGGAAACTTGGGAACGAGTTCACCTTGGGGCTGGTAGCGGGGGTTGCATCCGAAATGGGATTCCGCATGCGGCCTCTGAATCGGGTTTCGTGCCGGGCTGCTGCATTGGGCATTTGCGATAGGCCTCCGTACCGGACTAATGAATCGGGCTCCAGCACCGGATTTCTTCGCGGGATCTTTGCACCGAGCCAACATCTGACTGCAGACGGCCAATCATAAGGGGATGAGTTAGCACAGAGGTATACCCCTACAGGGTATATTGGGGGAGCGCGACAATGTAGTTGGCCTCGGGCAACTTCGTTCGGTACCTTTTTGGTTGCCCGCCTTCCCCGAGAACGAGCAAAAAGGTACCGAACGAAGTGGGGCTGGGATAACACCGTACGGGCTGGACAGATGCTGATATCGATAAATACCCATTGGGGGTATATGCGTAAGAGCAATGAAGTGGTTGGTCCGGAGCAACTTTGTTCGGTGCGGTTTTGGTTGTTCTTCTTGCCCGGCTGTGATCAAAAAGGTACCGAGCAAAGTAGAACAAGGGGGAACGTTTGAGCCGAGATGGCAGCCCGTTTATATGAGACTAGCCATATCAAGTAGAAAACGGCTAATGAAATGTTGCTCTTAGGGTGGCTGTTGGTTATACGACTTTCGCGCGGGCCGTTGCGGGTTGAGAGCGTTGGCCGCTACGGCGGACTAGCGTCGGCTGAGGGCGCCGGTCGTTTGGGCGGCTACTCGGGGAAGAGCGTCTGGTTTTGCAGCTGGGCTTGCGCACGCGACTGAGCTTGTGAGCGCGAATGGGCCTGCGAGCGCCCGCTCGCAGGCGCGGGCGGGGCGACCAGCTCGGCGGCCAGGTGGATGCTGGAACGGTCGGCCAGCTGCGCGAAGTCGGGACCCAGCCAGATGGAACTCTCGCCGGGGCCCAGCACCAGCGGCATCCGCGAGTGGACGCGGCCCACGTCGGCGTTCGGCTCGGTCGTCACGATGGAGACCTCGTTCGCGCTGGCCACCGCAGCCAGCAGAAAGATGCCATGTCCGTTCATCGAGAACCTGACCTCGGACTTGCCGGTGGGGTCGGGTGAGCCGGAGCGGGTCCACGACTCGTAGAACGCGCGCACCGGCACCAGGCAGCGGCCCCGCGCGATGGGTTCCGCCCACATGCCGCGACCATTGTGCAGCTGGTAGAGGGCGGTGTCCAGGCGCGTATTGAAGACGAGGCGGCGCTTGGGGCTGGTAGGGCGTCCGGAGCTCGCCGGACGCCCGGAGGCTGCTGGGTGCCAGGAGCCTGCTGCGCGCTCGTGGTCAGCTGAACGCCCGGTGCGCGAAAACTGCTGCTCGTTCGGCCCGTCGCCTTGGCGCGAGAAGCCCCAGGTGAACTCCTGGGCCTTCAACTGGAGCGGCCTTGGCGCTTGAGGGTTCGACGACGATAGACGTGGCGACGGATCGTTTGTCGATGGGAAAGTTGGTGACAGTGCGTTTGATGGCAGGGCCGTTGCCGGTAAAGTGCTTGCTGACAGGGCGGCTGTAGGCAGCGAATTCGACGTGAGAGGCGCTGGCGACTCGGTACTCTCGCCTGGCTGCGCCAGCACGATGGTGGCCAGCTTGGCGCCAGGGTAGACGTCCTTGGGCACTGGGTTGTCGCGCGGGATGCGCGCGTGGCCGGTCTGGGCATACAGGTCCAGCGCCAGCTGCAGCTCCTTGAACAGAACTGGTGCGACTCTGTGGCACATGATGGACCTGCCTTTCTGCTTCTGACCGCGCGTGGATTTCGCGCGTAACTTCATTCTAGGCAGCGAATGCATTTGCGAGGTGCATTTGATTGACGCTGTGAATGATGGCGCCAATGCGGCAGTGGGGGGGCGACCTGTCGTGCAGCTATCGAGAAAAACGCCAACCGCTTACGCGCCGCCGCATGTCCGCGGTTAACATGGGGACGAAACGTTTCGTCTGAAACCACATCGAAAGAAGCCGCCCCGTGATAAAGCTGATCCTGACCGACCTCGATGACACCCTGATTCCCGTCGGCGCGCCTTGCGTCTCGGAGCGCGCTCGCGCCGCGATTCACGCGCTGCTGGACCGCGGCATCCACTTTGGGCCCGTCTCGGGGCGCATTCCCTCGGCAATGGGCTGGATGTTCGCGAACGACTCGGCCTGTTATGCCACGGGCGCCTTCTCGAACGGCCAGATTCTGCATCTGGATGGGCGCCAGGTCGGTGTGAAGGAGCTGCCCTACGACGCCCTAGTCCGCGTGGAGCACCTGCTGGACGAGAGCGGCAACGCGGCGCTGGCCATCTACGACGTCCAGGGAGACGGCCGAGCGGTCCTCTACTCTGGCGTGCCCGAGAAAATCATGCAAGACGAGCAGATCTTCTCGGAATCCAACGGCCAGATTCGCCAGCAGCTGGATCCCGGTGTGCACTACATAAAGGCCAACATCCACGTGTCCGGCGGCTACGAGGAGCGTTGCGCCCTGCGCGACCACCTGCGCAACGAGGTCCCTGAGCTGGGCTTCGTTCTGCCGAACGCGAACGCCCCGCTGATCGACATCTCGCCCGCGGGCTGGGACAAGGGCACCAGCGTGCATGCGCTGGCCGAGGCGCTGGGCGTGGCGCTGTCCGAAGTGGTCTGCTTTGGCGACTCCGAGAACGACTTGGCCATGATCCAGGCCGTGCCGAACGGCGTTGCCGTCGCGAACGCCTCGGACGAGATAAAGGCTGCGGCGCGCTGGCACATCGGCGCGTCGAAGGACGATGCCGTCGCCGCCGCGCTGGAGGACATCGCGCGCGCGACCGACGCGGGCACCCTGCCGACCTTCATGCAAGAGTAAACGGGCAGAAGAACGTGCCGGGAAAGAAGAGCATGCCGTAGCGTACTGGCAAGAAGCTTGGGCGTGGATGGCGCGTGCAAGTGTGGCGCGAATGGCGCGCGCAGGTGCTATGCAAAAAGAACGAGCGGGCCGAGAAGTTCTTCTCGACCCGCTCGTTTGCTGCAGCTGCTTGGCTGCCGCATGGTTGCTCTAGCTGCGGACTGTGCGTCCTAGCCGCGACTACTCGCCGAAGTAGCGCTTCAGCAGGCCGGCGAAGGCCTTGCCGTGACGGGCCTCGTCGCGTGCCATCTCGTGCACGGTGTCGTGGATGGCGTCCAGGTTGGCAGCCTTGGCGCGCTTGGCGAGGTCGGTCTTGCCGGCGGTGGCGCCGTTCTCGGCCTCGACGCGCATCTGGAGGTTCTTCTTGGTCGAGTCGGTGACGACCTCACCCAGCAGCTCGGCGAAGCGAGAAGCGTGGTCGGCCTCCTCGAAGGCAGCCTGGCGGTAGTACATGCCGACCTCGGGGTAGCCCTCGCGCATGGCGACGCGGCTCATGGCCAGGTACATGCCGACCTCGGAGCACTCGCCGTTGAAGTTGGCGCGCAGGTCCTCGACGATGTCCTCGGGCACACCCTCCAGCTTGCCGACGCCCACGACGTGCTCGGAGGCCCAGGTCATCGTGTCGGCCTGCTTGGTGAACTTGGAGCCGGGGCAGCCACACTGGGGGCACTTGTAGTCGGCGGGCAGCTCGTCGCCGTCGAACTCCTCAACGTAACCGCAAACGGGGCAGACAAACTTCATGATGTTTCCTCTCTCTGATGGGAGGTTTCCCTCCAAGCCGAATGAAGTCCCTTCTTGCACTCGGCTTGCTCCTTTATTAGGAACAATTATTAACAATAACATCGCGTCCAGAATTGTCAAGCAAGAATCGCTCAGGCTTTGGTAAAACCTCGTGACGAGCCTAGGTAAATCCTTGCGATGCGCTAGGGTGTACACACGGGAAATGTTTGGCGCCTTATGGCATTTAGCAGACGAGTCCGTTCGGTGTTGCGGCTGGTTGTGGCAGGTTGCGCGGCAGGTTGACGGCCCGCTGTAGCAGGTTGCGCGGCGGGTTGCGGCAAGCTGTGGCAGGTTGCAGCCAGCTGCGGCGGGCGGCAAAAGCTAACGGCGCCCCAGGGAAAGGACCCCCATGAAGGACCTGGCAGACGTGTGCAAGATTGCGGTCGTGCAGTCCCATCCGACCATTTTCAACAAGGAGGCCTGCCTGAGCTCCGCACTGGACGCCATCCGTCGCGTCGGGCGAGAGCACCCCAGCGACCTCATCGTGCTGCCCGAGCTGCTGGTTCCGGGCTATCCCCACGGCCTGACCTTCGGCTTTGTGGTGGGCATGAGGAAGCCCGAGGGCCAGCTGGACTGGAAGCGCTACTACGACGGCTCGCTGGTCGTGGGCGGTCCCGAGACCACGGCCATCGCCGACGCCGCGCGCGAGGTGGGCTCTTGGGTCAGCATCGGCATCTCGGAGCGCGACGCCGTCAGTGGCACCCTGTACAACACGAACCTGGTCTTTGACCCGCAGGGCAGGCTGGACGCCTGGCATAGGAAGCTGAAGCCCACCGGGGCCGAGCGCCTAGTGTGGGGTGACGCGCAGGACCGCTACTTCCCCGTGTCGCAGACGCCGTGGGGTCCCATGGGCACGCTGATCTGCTGGGAGAACTACATGCCGCTGGCCCGCGTGGCGTTGTACCAGAAGGGCGTTACGATCTATTTGGCACCAAACACGAACGGCAACGAAGAGTGGCAGGCCACCGTGCGCCACATCGCTCTGGAGGGCCGCTGCTACGTCGTGAACTGCGCGCCGTACATCACGAAGGCGGACTACCCCTCCGACCTGCAGTATCCTGAGGAGGTGGAGGCGCTGCCGGACGTGATCTACCGCGGAGGCAGCTGCGTCGTGGACCCGTACGGCCACTACGTGCACGGCGCCGAGCCGCTGTGGGACCAGTCTGGCATCCTGTATGCCGACCTGCAGATGCAGGAGGTCGCCGCCAGCAAGTGGGAGTTCGACCCGGTGGGCCACTACGCCAGGCCGGACGTGCTACGCCTGCAGGTGAACGACATCTAGCGGCCGTTGGACCTGCCGCCTTTGCGGCGGGTCCATTTTGCACGAGCGAGTTGGGAGCAAGCATGAGGGACAGCTTTCAGGTGCAGGACAACGACGTCTACGTCTACTGGGACGAGGCTGTCGAGAAGAACACACTTCATGCTGTGGCTGACTCCGAGGACTGTTCCCGAACCGCCGTGCCAACTCGCATCAACGTTGTCTACCTGCATATATTTGACGGAGAAGGGCAGCCCGTGTGGCAACTTTGCCGCCAGATGGGATGTTCCGACTTCTGCCTGGTGGCTGTGGCGCCCCGAAATTGGGACGACCAGATGACCCCGTGGCCTGCCCCTCCCGTGTTTCGCAAGGGGCAGCCGTTCGGCGGCCATGCCGACCGCCAGCTGGCGCTGCTGCAGGAGCAGGTGATGCCGCAGACCGAGGCCCTGCTGGCACTGAGGCTTTCGGCGCGGGATGCGGGTGGGCAGGATGCTGCGAGCCAGCCGTCCTTCTTGCGCACCATTGCTGGCTACTCTTTGGCGGGGCTCTTTGCCACGTGGGCGGCGTTCAACTGCGACGCGTTCCAGCGGGTCGCCAGCGCGTCGGGCTCGCTGTGGTATCCGGACTTCGCGGACTACGCCTGCCAGCATCCGCTGTCGCAAAGCGTCGAGCGCATGTACTTCTCGGTGGGGGCGGACGAGGACAAGGGCAGAAATCGCGCCATGCGAACGGTGCGGACGGCGACGGAGCGCATCGAGGCGCAGGTAGAGAGCCTGGGCGTGAGCTCGACCTTCCAGCTGAACCCCGGCAACCACTTCACCGACCCGGATGGGCGCATGGCTCGCGGGATTTGCTGGGCGCTGGGTGCGGGCGACGACGCGGGCGGTTCTTCTTGCTAGGCGAATCTGGCGCGCCGGGTACCAGTTCGTCGGACGAGCGCGACCTGCGCGAGCGCGTCTTGCACGTCTTGGGCAGCAGGAACATGCTGATGGCCGATGGGGTGACCACGCGCTTTGGGCAGCCGGCGTTTCGCGCCATCTTGCCCGGGCACGAGCCCGAGCGGCTGATGGACGCCACCCAGCCGCAGCGAAACCTGGTGGCCTGCTCGTACGCCACGCCTTGGACCAGCGGAAATGCCTGCGCAGAATGGATTGAGCGCGCGTATGCCCGACAGGGATACGGGGTGGTGCAGGGGGACGCGTATAGGCTGTTCCAGGACTTCTGCTCGCGCACCGACACTGCGCAGTT
This sequence comes from Atopobiaceae bacterium, assembly GCA_051878835.1. GTDB lineage: Bacteria > Actinomycetota > Coriobacteriia > Coriobacteriales > Atopobiaceae > Olsenella_K. Next base: position 24,808 of record JBJEKW010000055.1, on the reverse strand, counting down.
GAAGGTGGGCATGATTGTGGGCGTCGGCCGTCACCCCTTTGGGGCGAACGGCCTGTGCTACGGTCATGTGGGGCTGTACGTGGGCGACGGTTTGGTGCGAGACAGCGCGGACGAGCGCCTGCGGACGTCTCCGCTGGAGGCGTGGCTCAGCGTGTACGGCGTGATGGAGCAGCCCCGCTGGGGCTGGCTGGGCGGTGTGGCGTTGGACCAGGCCAGGCGGGTGTGAGGGCGGCGGGCGCGACGGTGCGTTCGACCGGGCTGACGTGCCTGGCGGCGTGGTAGCACGCTCGACCGGGCTGGCGCGGCAGACTGGCTGACGTGCCTGCCCCGCCATGGCAAGGTTTCAACAAGGATTCCGCAAGCGAGGGATGGGCGGCAATGTCGGTGCAAGAAGGGCAAATGACGCTTCTGGTGTTGGACGGAGCCGATCAGGCGGAGGCGCAGCGGCTGGCCGAGCATCTGCGTGCGAGCATGGCTGTCGAGGTGGTGCACGCTGGTGGCTCTGGGGTGGCTGCTGGCTGGGTTGCTGGTGGGAAATCGGCACAGGGCCGGGGCCAGGACCACGGACTGGCTTTGCCGGTGTCTATTCCATCCCTGGTCTTGGGCCCGGACGGGCTCTCGCTGGAGTCCGACGGAATGACTCTGCGCGGCGACCTTGAGCACATGGAGTGCAGGCTGCGCCCGGGAAACCTGAGCCACGAGCTGGTGGTGCGCGCCGCTCGGCTGAAGGGCGTCGAGCGCCCGACGGCGGTGGACGCCACGGCTGGGCTGGGGGAGGACTCCCTGCTGCTAGCTGCGGCGGGCTTCACTGTGACCCTCTACGAGCGCGACCCCGTGATAGCGGCGTTGCTGCGCGACTCTTTGCGGCGAGCGGCCGCCGTGCCGCAGCTGGCGCAGGCGGTCGGCCGCATGCGGCTGGTCGAGGGCGACTCGATTGAGGCGCTGGAGGGGATGGCAGGCTCGGATACCCGCCCTGACCTGGTGCTTCTGGACCCGATGTTTCCCGCTCGGCACAAGAGCGCTTCGGTAAAGAAGAAGCTGCAGCTGCTGCAGACCCTGGAGCGCCCCTGCGACGACGAGGAGCGTCTGCTGCAGGCCGCCCGGGACGCCGGGCCGCGAAAGATCATCGTGAAGCGACCTGCGAAGGGGCCCACGCTGGCGGGAATGAAGCCCAGCTACAGCGTGTCGGGCAAGGCCATCCGCTTCGACTGCCTGGTGCTGCCGCGGTAGCTGCGTGAAGTTCTTCTTCAATAGCACGTATTTTCTTGTGAAATGGTCCGAATGGGTGCGCACGGGCCTCTTGCGCTTACCGTACGATGATGTTCTCAACTGAATGATGCTGCGGCATGGCCGCGTGTAACGAGGAGGCGCTCATGGCTGGCGAGGAATCCGTGGGAAGGCGGAGCTCCTACGACAAGTACCCCGAGATTCGCGTGGATGGCTACGATGACCAGGCATTCCATGGAAACGCGGACGTGTATGCCGCGCTTTCGGGGCTGCGCGAGGCTCACACGGTCACGGTGGACTGCTACCCGGGCGTGACGGATGACGTGCTGGACCTGGTCAGGCGCGCGGTCGATCCCGACGTGGTCATCATGAGCGGGCTCGTGTACCTGAGCCAGCAGAAGGTGGACGCCATCTTGGTCCCGCACGTGACCCAGGACAGGGTGCGCGGCGTCATGTTCTACGGCTGCCTAGAGGACCTGATGGACCCCGAGCAGTTGGACCGTGCGCGCACCCGGATTCGTCAGGCGGTCGACCAGGGGCTTCGCGTGATGGTGTACGGCGTTGGCGCCTCGCTGATCTGCCCCGGTGACGTGCTGGTTTACTGCGACCTTGCCCGTTGGGAAATCCAGCAGCGCTATCGCCACGGCGCGTGCAACTTCCTTGCCAACAACGCCGAGGAGGACGCGCTGCGCAAGTTCAAGCGCGGCTACTTCATCGACTGGCGCATCGCCGACCGCCACAAGCGGCAGCTGTTCGAACGCATCGACTACCTGCTGGACTCCAACGACGCGGGCGACCCGCGCCTGATTTCGGGCGACGCGTTCCGCGCGGGACTGGACCAGGTGGTACGCCGACCGTTCAGGCTGGTGCCCTACTTCGACCCGGGCGTGTGGGGCGGCACGTGGATGCGCGACCACTTTGGCCTGGACCCCGCCGCGCCCAACTACGCGTGGAGCTTCGACGGCGTGCCCGAGGAAAACAGCCTGTACCTGCGCTTTGGTGACGTGCGAGTTGAGGTGCCGGCGATGGACGCGGTGCTGCGCCGGCCCGTGGAGCTCTTGGGCGCGCAGAACTACGCACGCTTTGGCGCCGAGTTCCCCATCCGCTTCGACCTGCTGGATACCATGGGCGGGCAGAACCTCAGCCTGCAGGTGCATCCGCTGACCGACTACATCCACACCCACTACGGCATGGCCTACACGCAGGACGAGAGCTACTACATTCTGGACGCGCAGCCGGGGGCGGGCGTGTACCTGGGCCTGCGAGAGGGCGTGTCGCCCCAGCGCATGATGAGCGCGCTGCGAGTGGCGAAAGACAGCGGTCCGGCGTTCTCGGCCGATACGTACGTCAACCGCATCCCTGCCCATCGGCACGACCACTTCCTCATTCCCGCAGGTACGGTGCACTGTTCGTCGGCGGGCTGCATGGTGCTGGAGATCAGCGCGACGCCCTACATATTTACCTACAAGCTGTGGGACTGGGGCCGGCTGGGCCTGGACGGAAAGCCGCGCCCAATCCACCTGGACGATGGCGAGAAGAACATCCAGTGGAACCGTCGCACCGACTGGGTGCAGAGCAATCTGGTGAACCAGTTCCGCGACGTGGCCGCGGGCGACGGCTGGACCGAGGAGCACACGGGTCTGCACGAGCTGGAGTTCATAGAGTCCAGGCGGTTCACCTCCACCGTGACGACGCAGCACGACGCCAGCAGCGGCGTGCACATGCTGAACCTGGTGGAGGGCGACGCCGCCGTGGTGCAGAGCCCCACGGGCGCGTTCGAGCCGTTCGAGGTGCACTACGCCGAGACCTTCATCGTGCCAGCCGCGGCGGGTGCCTATACCGTGCGACCTGCGGTCGAGGGACAGCAGATTCACTTCGTGCAGGCGTACGTGCGCCAGGCAGGGTAGGGGCGAGACGGCGTCGGCCGTCGCTACCGCCCGCAAGCGCTATTGCCACTGCGCTACCGCCCGCAAGCGCTACTACCACTGCACTGCCGCCCGCAAGCGCTACTAGCATCGTCTTGATTCCAGCCGCCGGTGATTCTGCATCATCAGCTGCGGTGGCGATGCCTGGCAGCCTGCCGTTACGGTGCTGTTCTGCCGGCGCTTCGACGCCGGCGGCTGATTCGTGGCCGCTGGCGGAGCGTGTCGGCGGACTCTGCTGGCAGCTAATGAACTTCTTGCCCGTCCTTTCTAGCATCGGAAATCCGCGAAGCCTGCGGATGCGCGTTGCGCACGTCGTTTGTAGTCGATACCGACGAGCGCACATATATCCGCAGGTAGAAGGCTAGGAAGGAAGGGTCCAGATGTTTGGTCACACACGTTCGAACGCACGCCCCGCACGTCCCGTAAGCTCTGCGCGCGCCGCAAGCCCGGCATGTCCCGGAAGCTCCCGCCACTTTGGCTCCCGGTTTACCGGATGGCGGCTCCGTGGGGTCGCCACCCTGGCGTTGGCGCTCTCGGTCGCCCTAGCAGTAACCTTTGGGTTGAGCGCCTGCGGGTCCAGCACCAGCGGCTCGACCGGATCGTCGGACAGCTCGGCCGCGACGTCGACCGACTCGACCTCTGATGCCTCTGCTACCTCTGACGCGTCGGCCAGCACCGATTCCTCGGCCGACGAGTACACCATCTCCGACGAGGTCGCGGACACCTCGAACGAGTACATGTACCAGATTACCGGCACGCTGACGAACAACACCGACAAGGAGCAGTCGTACGTCGGCATCACCTACACCCTGTACGACGCGGATGGCAACCAGATCGGCAATGCCTACGCCAACACGAACAACCTGAAGGCGGGCGGCACCTGGAAGTTCACCGCTACGGGCACCGTTGCCCCCAGCGAGGTGGCCCGCTTCGAGCGCTCGGACGTGACCATATACTAGCGTCGGATGACGCTGTGCTGGCTGGGTGTCGGCGCCACGCCGGGTGCAGCCGGTTGGTTGACGTCGCACCGAGCATGGTGCCGGAGTGCCGGGTGGTTGGCGCCACGCCGGGTGCGGCAGAGGTGCACCGGGCGCGAAGGCGGTGCATCGGTTGCGTCGGCTGCGTGTCGGCGCCGGCAAATAACGCCCTGGTCGCAGCTGACAGCGTACCGACCGACCCAGCAGGATTCTCAGTGACGGCCCCGTGAGCCTTACCGGCTTGCGGAGCCGTCTTTCGTGCTGCCATCGCTCAGACATCGTCCAGCACGCAGGTATCGTTCATCATCCAGGCATGAGCCATTACTCACGCATCATCCAGGGCATACCCATGAGTTCGGCGGATGCAGTTGCCATCGTGCAACTTTGAGCGGTGCTATTTTGATTGCCCTTCTTGCCCCTAGTGCGACCAAATCCGCACCGGACAAAGTTTGCGTTGTCGAACAGTAACGCCCTGCAGCCATGGGCGCCAGACCATATACCCCCATGGGGTAATAGCCCCAAACCCCGGCCATACAGTCAACCGACGACAACTTTGCTCGGTACCTTTTTGATTGCGACCCGTGTGGACCAGCAACCAAAAAGGTACCGAGCAAAGTAAACCTAGGCGAACATCCGGGCGGCTTTGCGGCAGCTGAGTATCATATCGCGACAATCTTTACGAAAGACATTCAATATTGAGGGCTTACATGTGGAGGGATGGCTTTAGGGGTGGCTTTGGTTGGTTTAGTTAGCTCCACGTGACTTCGAGCGGTACCTTTTTAATTGCACTGGGCCGGCAACGGCAATCAAAAAGGTACCGCTCGATGTTGGCTGCGACTTACTGCTGGGTGGTTGCGGTCGTCGTTGCTTACGGGATTGACTGCTGAGGGCAAGAAGGGCAATTGGGGCAAGCGGCGCAAATTTGGACGCAGGGGCCGTCATTTGTCGGACAATGGGGTGGTAACTGACAATGGAGACGGTGTGCTGCGTTGCGATGGGGCCAGGTCTGAGCTGCGGCGGCGAGCTGCTGTGGCAGGTTGCCGCGGCAGGGTGCCGCGGCAGGGTGCTGTGACGTCCTGTCGTGGCGGGCCGCGTGGTGGGTTACCGGGGCGGGCTGCTGCGGCGGATGCGTGGCCAGGTCCATGGCAGCCGTCTGTTGGACGTGGGTGATGGAGGTGCCGTGGACGTCTGCTGCTATGTGGTGTGGTTTGGGGTCATCAGCTTCTTTGGATGGCTGTACGAGTGCATCTTCTGTGCCATAAAGAACAAGCGCTGGGACAATCGCGGCTTCCTCTTTGGCCCGGTGTGCCCCATCTATGGCTTCGGGTTCACGACGGTGCTGGCGCTGTTTCTGAACGTGCAGGCGGCGTTGGGCCCGGCGGCCGGCGTTGCGACGACTTCGGCTGCGGCAAGCGCTGGCCTGCAATGGTGGCAGGTCTTCATCGTCAGCGCCGTGGGCAGTGCGGTGCTGGAATATGCGACCTCCTACGTGCTGGAGCGCTGGTTTCACGCGCGCTGGTGGGACTACAGCCGCATGCCCCTGAACATCCACGGACGCATCTGCCTGCCATTTACGCTGTGCTTCGGCGCGGCGGGAGTGGCGGTGTACTACCTGCTATGCCAGCACCTGGTCGACGTGGCGTCGGGCGTGCCGCAGGTCTGGTGGGAGATCGGCTCGCTGGTGATCGTGGGCCTGATGTCGGCCGACGCGGCGCTCAGCGTGTCGGCCATGTCGGACCTCACCAAGCGCATCGAGGACGCGCAGGCTGACTTCGACGCGGTCATGGAGGTCGCCGTGAACGACATCGCCACCGGCCGCGTGCCCCTGCGCCACGACGTCGAGGAGCACGCGCGCCGGCTGGCTGGCGGCCTCACGGGCATCCAGCGACGAGCGCTCACCAGCATGCGCAGCTTCTCGACCGAGAGTCGCAGCAAGGCGGCGGCTCTTCTGCGCCGCGGCCTGCGCAAGCCCGGCCAGGGGAAGTAGGGAAGAGCGCACGCCCATCTGGCCCGATCTGGCCCTATAAGTAGGGAAGAGCGCACGCCCATCTGGCCGTATAAGCAGAGAAGGGCGCGCTGACCTGCGGCTGGTTGATATGCCGAAGCCCCGTGCGCCCTTCTTGCCCTACACCAGCAGCAGGACGTCCAGCACGGTGACGAAGACGCCGATGGCGCACAGCAGCACCTTCAGTGCCAGGCCGTTCGCGTAGCGACCCATGACCTTGTGCGAGCTGGTCAGGTATATCTGCAGGAACACGGTGATGGGCAGCTGCAGGCTCAGCAGCGCCTGGCTCCACAGGAGCCCCTGGAACGAGTCTTGCACCAGAAGGCACGCCACCAGCGCGGCGACGAAGCACAGCGCCACGCCGCCGGACGAGTGCCGGTCGTGGATGTCGTACTCCTCGCCGAACATGCCTGCCGAGATGGTGCCCGCCGCCATGCCCGCCGTGATGCTGCTGGACAGGCCTGCCAGCAGCAGCGCCAGTGCAAAGACCACGCGCGCTCCCTGCCCCAGGATGGGCGTCAGCGTGCTGGCGGCCACGCCCAGGTCGTCCACCACAATGCCCTGCTGGTAGAAGGTGGTGGCCGCCAGGATGACCATGGCCGAGTTGATGGCCCAGCCCACCGCCATCGAGAACAGCGTGTCGGCGAACTCGTACTTCAGCCGCTCCTGGATGATGGAGTCGCCACGCCCCTCGAAGTGCTGGCTCTGGATGACCTCGGAGTGCAGGAACAGGTTGTGCGGCATTACGACCGCGCCCAGCACGCTCATCACGATGGTGCCCGAGCCCGCGGGAAGCGACGGCGTCACCCAGCCGGCGGCAGCTTGCGGCCAATCCACCTGCACCAGCGCCAGCTCGGCCAGAAACGCCAGGCCTATCAGCGAGACGAAGCCGATGATCCAGCGCTCGATGCGGCGGTACGAGTTCGTGGCCAGAAGCGCCAGCGCGACCACCGCCACCAGGACGCATCCCACCTTCAGCGGCAGACCAAACAGCATCTGCAGCGCGATGGCCCCGCCCAGCACCTCGGCCAGCGCCGTGGCCACCGTGGCCAGCCACGCGGTCGTCAGCAGCACGCGCGACAGGCGGCGGGGAAGGTGCTTTGTCGTGGCCTCGGCCAGGCAGTCGCCCGTAACGATGCCCAGGTGAGCGGCGTTGTGCTGCAGCACGATGAGCATCAGCGTCGAGAGGGTCACCACCCACAGCAGCGTGTAGCCAAACTGCGAGCCGGCGGCCATGTTGGACGCCCAGTTGCCGGGGTCGACGAAGCCCACGGTCACCAGCAGGCCCGGCCCGATGTGGCGCAGAATCTCGAGGCCGCCGTGGCCTCCGGTGTGTTCGCCCCAGAAGTCCTGCTGGAGGCGCTGCGAGGGGCTCGTGCTGCCAGGGCGGGGCGTGCTGTTGGGATGGCTTGCGCTCGGCGCCAGGCCTGAGTCGCCGGAACGTTTTGCGCTTCTCATATATGTCAGCATCCCTTCGCGAGTCGGCCTTTGGCTACTCCACCGTGATGCCCTGGCGCAGGAAGGTGCCCTCGTCCAGCTCGCGGAAAGCGTCGTGCAGCTGGTCGATGGTGTTCATGACGATGGGGCCGCCCCAGGCGACGGGCTCGTGCAGGGCCACGGAGCTCATCACCAGCACTACCGAGGGCCCATCGTCCGTGGCGGTGATGACGACCTGGCTGCCCTCCTCGAGCTTGGCCGCGGTCTTGGGACCCAGGGGCAGGCTGCCGATGCGGGCCGAGCCCTCCAGCGTGAAGGCCATGACCGAGCGGTCCGGCTGCACGTCGAGCGTCACGGTGGCACCCGGCTCTACGGTCAGCTCGTAGTAGTCCAGGGGCAGGTGCTCGCCCTGGTGGCCATGATGCTCGACTCCGTCCGGGTCGACGAAGTTGCCGGCCAGAAGGCGCAGCGTTGCACCCTCCAGCTGGATGGATTCGATGTCGGAGCGCTTGATGGCGTGATAGGTGGGCGCGGCCATCTTTTGGTCGGCGGGCAGGTTCAGCCACAGCTGGACGCCCAGCAGGCGGCCCGTGGCGGGAATGGTCTCCTCGTGCTCGACGCCCGAGCCGGCGCACATCCACTGGACCTCTTTGTCCGTGACCGTGTCCTCGAAGCCCATGGTGTCGCGATGGTGCATGGCGCCGGAGCGCACGTAGCTGACGGTCTCGATGCCGCGGTGGGGGTGCAGGGGGAAGCCGGCGGTGTAGTCGGCAGGGTTCGTGCTGTCGAACGAGTCCAGCATCAGGAACGGGTCGAAGTCGAGCGCGGTCTGGTTGCCCAGCACGCGGACCAGGCTGACGCCGGCTCCGTCCTGGGTGCGGTACCCCTTCACGACGTTGGTGGCGCGGCGAGGGATGGGGGCGGTTGCGGCGGCGGTGCCGCTCGCAGCGGCGGTGCCATTCGCAGCGGCGGTGCCGCCTGGGGTGGAAACCTGGCTAGAGATGGGGGTGTCGTTTGGCATGGCTGCTCCTTTATAGATGGGCCTGCCCTGTGCGGGCGGGCTGCTGAGTCGATGCGCTTCTTATACCCTAGTTAATCGGTAACAATTACGCGAACGCCGGCTTGTTGGCGGCTTGTGGAGGCCGCGCGAGGCAGTGCAAGAAGAACGCGCGGGTCGTGGCGTGTGGCGGGGCGGTCGACGCGGTGCTACCACGGCACGCACACGGTCTTGGTCTGGCCCTGCCAGGTGACCTGGGTCACGTGGAGCTGCTGGTGGTACAGCTGCCAGAACAGCTGGTCGCTCAGCACCTGGTCGGGTTGACCTGCCGCCACCATGCGACCGGCCTGCATGACCACGACCTTCTGGGCGTAGCCCAGCGCGTGGTTGGGGTCGTGGGTCACCATGAGCACGCCCATGCCCTCGCGGGCCAGCGAGCGGATCTGCCCCAGTACCAGCTGCTGGTTGCCGAAGTCCAGGCTGGCGCAGGGCTCGTCCATCACCAGCACCCGCGGTTCCTGCGCCAGCGCGCGTGCGATGAACGCCAGCTGCTGCTGGCCACCCGACAGGCGGTCCAGCGGCCGGTCCTGCAGCTGCAGCAGCCCCATGCGCTCCATGGCCCGATGTACGATCTGTTGGTCGTGGGCGTCCAGCTGAGACAGCGGACCCAGGCAGGGCGTGCGACCCAGCTGGACGACCTCCTTCACCGAGTACCAGAACGGCAGCTCGCGCACCTGTGGCACGTAGGCAAACAGCCTTGCCCGCTGGCGCTCGCTCAGCGAGTCGGTGGGCTGGCCGTCCACGACGACCTCTCCGCCCTGATGGGGAATCAGGCCCAGGAGGGCACGCAGGGTCGTGGTCTTGCCGCAGCCGTTGGGGCCCAGGATGCAGGCCAGCTGGCCCTGCTGCAGGTCGAAGCCGACGCCGTGCACGATGGGAGTGCCCGACAGGCTGACGTCGAGGTCGGCCACGTGCAAAAGGGGGCGAGAGGCGTCGCTGGGCTGCGGCGCCGCCCCTGCGCCCGTTGCCGCCTCTGCGCCCGCCGCCTCAGCTTGCCGTTCAGTGCCTCTGACCTGCGGCGCATTGCCCGCCGTGTTTGACTTTGGCTCCATCACAGCTCCGTGTAGGGGTAGCGCAGCTCGATCTGGACCTCGTCGCCGGGCTTCATCTGGTGGATGGCGCGCGGGTGTGCCTCCAGATAGCCGGTGGCCTCGTCCAGCTTGACCAAGTCGGGGTGCGGGCCGCCCGTGACCGGCGTCGCCACCAGCTTGCCGTCCACGCTCTCCACCTTGACGGGTCTGATGACAAAGAAGTTCTGGGCGGGCTTGCCGAACCCCCTGAACCCGGCGCGAGCGCCCTTGCCGTTGGGGACGCCGGCGTGCTCGGGCGCCACCAGGCGCGCGGTCACCTTCCGGAACGGCCTCTGGTGGCCGTACAGATAGGCGTCCACCAGCGGCTTCAGGTACCAGTCCGCGGTGATCTCGAAGCCGCCGGGAGGGCCCGACAGCCCCAGCACGGGCGTGCCGTCGACGACCGCCGCGCTGGTGTGCTTGCCTGGGCCGTGGTTCGTCTCGTGGCACAGCACCTGGCCCAGGCTCTCCAGCACCTCCATGGTGTAGTCGTGCTCGCCCTTGGACGAGCCGCCGCAGATGACCGCGACGTCGCAGGTGGAGCAGGCCAGGCTCAGGGCTTGCCTGATGGCCTCGGGCTCGTCGGGCGCGCAGCCCATCACCACGGGTTCGGCGCCCCACAGGGGCAGCTTGCCCTCCAGCAGCACGCCGTTGCACTCGTAGGCCTTGCCGCGGGGGAGAGCGGAGCCGGCGGGCACCAGTTCGGTTCCCGTGGGGATGAAGCCCACACGCGGCCGCACCAGCACCTCGACCTCGCTGATGCCGCACATGGCCAGGGCCGCCACCTTCGTGGGCGTCAGACGCGTGCGGGCGGGCACGATGACCTGTCCGGCGCGATACTCCGCCCCGGGCACCCTGCAGCTGGCGCCGCGCTGGTTCGGCGCCTCCAGGATGGTCAGCGAGCCGGGGTCCTTCTCGCCCAGCGAAGGAGCGTTCGAGAAGCGCACCTGCTCGATGGGGATGGCGGTGTCGAAGCCCTCGGGCATGGCGCAGCCGGTGTTGGCCCAGCCGAAGTCGACGCCCACCTGCCATTGGCTGGTGTCGGGGATGCCCTGGGCAAAGTCGTCGTAGCGCACGGCGATGCCGTCCATGACCGAGCACAGCGCGTTGGGCACGTCGACTCGGCTGACGCAGTCGCTGGCGGTCACGCGGCCGAAGGCCTGGTGCAGTCCTACCAGCTCTGACCTGCGCGTCCATTGCGCGTGGCCCAGCAGCGCGGCGATGGCGTCCTCGCGGCTGAGCTCGATGTGAGATGAGTGATCGCGCATGTTCTTCTTCCTTTCCGAAATTGAGGGGCGCAGGGCGTGGAGGGTCGGCATCGTGCCCGGCGCCGCGCCCGTCACCGCACCTGGTGCCGCGCCTAACGCCGCACGCGGCTGCGCACCAGCATGTACATGAACAGCGGCGCGCCCACCAGGGCCGTCAGCACGCCCACGGGCAGCTCGCCGGGCACGATGACGCGGGCCACGTCGTCCACGGCCACCATGAAGCAGGCCCCGGCCAGCAGGCACACGGGCATGAGCCTGCGGAAGTCGGGTCCCAGCGCCAGCCGGACCACGTGGGGGGATGATGAGCCCCACCCAGCCGATGACGCCGCACAGGCACACCGAGGCCGAGGTCATCAGCGTCGAGCCGGCGATGGCCAGCAGCCTGGTGCGCTTGACGTTGACGCCCAGCGACGTGGCCTGTTCCTCTCCGAATGCCAGGACGTTCAGCCGCCAGCGCAGCACCATCAGCGTGCCGCCGCCCACCGCCAGGATGGCGGCCATCAGCATCACGTTCGTGGCGTTTCCCGAGCGGGCAAAGCTGCCCATGAGCCAGTACGTGATGGCGGGCAAGACGTCGTCCGGGTCGGCCACATACTTTATGAGCGAGAGGAGCGCCTGTCCCAGCGACCCCATGACCACGCCCGACAAGATCATGACCAGCAGCGTGTCGCCACCCTTGCGCGTGACGGCGTGGGCCATCGCGACCACGATGACCACAGCGGCCAGGCCGAACGCGAACGACATCGCGTGCACGATCAGCGTGGGCAGGCCCAGCAGAAGGCCCAGCGCCACGCCCACGCTGGCCGCGTTGCTGACGCCCAAGATGTCGGGGCTCACCATGGGGTTGCGAAAGATGCCCTGGTAGGCGGCACCGGAGGCAGCCAGCGCCGCCCCGACCGTGGCCGCCAGCAGCACACGTGGGATGCGGATGGTGAACAGCACCGTGGCGCTGCGCGTCGAGAGCGCCTGGGCCTGGCCGGTCAGTGCCGCCTGCCCCAGGCCCCAGATCTCCTGCAGGCTCATGCTGTAGGAGCCGACGCAGAACGACACCACGGCCAGTGCCACCAGCAGCACCAGCAGCGCGGGGACGGCAACGCGGACGGCAAGGGCGCTGGGCCTGCCGTCGCGCTGCCGTCCCGTGGGGCGGGCGGCGCTATCGGCCGAGCCGCCGCCCTCGATGCCCTTCTTGACCTGGGCTTTGTTGCTAGTAGGTGCCGTCGAGGACTGCTTGCGCATCGGTGTCGCTGAGGTCGTAGTTGTAGTAGTTCTTGAAGAAGTCCTTGACCATCTGCGTCATGTCGACGTCGGAGAACAGGTCGGGGTTGATCTTTGCGCCGAGCCACTGCGCCATCATGGCACCCTCGCCCGAGCGGACCGACCACAGGTACAGGCCCTTGGGGGAGGTGTAGACGTGGCCCTCCTTCACGGCGGTCACGTCGGCCAGCGCGGCGTCGCCCAGGACGGCCTGCGTGGCGTCGGCGGAGTAGGTGATGATGTAGTCGGGGTTCCAGGTGACGATCTGCTCCTCGTCCACGGTGGCGCCACCCTTGCCCTTGCCGCCGCCACCGCCCTGGGTGCTGGAGGTGTAGTCCTTCGACAGGCTGACGCCGCCCGCAGCCTCGATGTAGGAGCTGATCAGCGACGCACCGGCCTCGGTGGTGTAGGCCCCGTTGCTGTACGAGAGGTTCAGGACCGTGGGCTTCTGGTCGTCGGACAGGTTGGCGGTGCGGTTCTGGGCGTCCTCGGTGTTGGCCTTCCAGTAGTCGACGAAATCCTGCGCGCGCTGGACCGAGTCGCCGCCCAGGATCAGGCCGATGGCCAGCGTGGTGTCACAGATGCCGTCGACCGTGGTCAGGTTGTCCATGGGGATGAACGTGACGCCCGCGTCGCTGAGCTGCTGCTTCTGCTCGTCCGAGAAGGTAGAGCTTGGGCCGTAGGCCACCTGGGCGCCGGACTGGATGATCTGCTCGACGTCGGAGGAGTCGTAGTTGTTGGGGTTGCCCTGCGAGTAGGCGCTCAGGACCTCCTTGAACTGGTCGGAGATCTGGGACGTCGACGCTGCCGCGACCTTGCCCTCGGTGGGACTCAGCATCATGGTGACCTGCGCCAGCGCGCCGATGGTGGGGGCTACCTTCGTGACCTCGGATGGGATGGTGTAGCCGGTGCCGTCCACGGTGACCGTGCGCGTGTCCGAGCTGGTGTCGGCGGTCGCGGTGGCCTCGGTGCTGGAGCTGGTGGTCGACGAGCCGCTCGTCGAGTAGCAGGCGGCCAGCGTTCCCACGCACGAGAACGCCAGGGCGCACGACAGTCCAGTCAGGACCACGCGCCGCCCGAGGGTGGTGTTGTAGAGCATGTCCGTTCCTTTGTGTGGAGAGGGGGAGACCATCGGCGGCTGTCGGCGCCTGCACGTCCCTTTTTAGCTGCTTCAGGTCTGACGGCGTGGCGGGCGGGGCCCGGCCTGGCTTGCTGCGCGGGCGCGGTCATCGCTGCGAGCCGCTAGCCCTTCTTGACCGCTTGTGGCTTTGCACCACGCCGAGCGCTGCATCGCATCAGGCGTTGCACCACACCAAACTCAAGTTCACCCGAGCGGCCCCGCTTCGCGGGGTCATACGTTGCACACCTCACAAAATATAGCCTTTGACCTGCTGCTTGTTGGACGCTCCTGTGGGACACCTCCTCGTTGTAGCCCAGATAATACAACGCATGCCCTCGCTTTCTGAGCGCGAACAGAATGTTAGTTGGCTGAAATTATATTAGGTGCGCGAATACCGCCGCGAACGGTGAGGGTGCCTCAGCGGGACCGGTATGTGGTCGACTTGGTGGTTGACCTGGGTCGGTCGACAGCGAAGCGGCCGATGCGACCAGCCAACGGGGCAGCGGGCGATGCGAGCCGCCGACGGGAGCAGCCAACGGGGCAGCGGGCGATGCGAGCCGCCGACGGGAGCAGCCAACGGGGCAGCGGTGGACAGGCTTCGAGGTGTGCACGTTGTGTTAGCTGTGGCTACCTTTACTCAGTACCATTTTGGTCGCTGGGGGTTAGACGCTGCGACCAAATCCGCACCGTTCGAAGTTGGCGATGGTGAACGGGGGCGGCGACGCCCGATGCCTAGCCATCAGCTGTCAAGAATGGCTAGCGTACTAGAGCCGACATCCAAATATGGCATACACACAGTAGCATATCAGTGGTTGATCACCGACGGGTTAAGACGGGCTTACTTTGCTCGGTACCTTTTTGGTCGCTGTCCAAATGGGCAAGCAATCAAAAAGGTACCGAGCAAAGTATGGGGTGGTAAACACTACGGGCCGCCATAGGGGGTGGCGGCGGAATACTTATTAACGGAATGTATGACACTTTCAAATGAACTATATCGAGGCGAGCGATGCGCGGAAGCTTCGTGACAGGCGCCCATTGTGGATAATAGCGATGGCCCGAAAAGAATAGCGATGGCCCGCAAAGCAGAGTTGCGGCTCGCTACCGGGGTCGGGGCTTGCCAACCGAATTGCGGTTTCGTCGAAAGGAGCTGCTATGAACCAGCAGATTGAGACCATGGAGAATCGTCGGAGCATTCGCAAGTACAAGTCGGACCCCGTGCCGAAGGAGCTCGTGCAGCAGGTCATCGACGCCGGCCTGTGGGCTGCCAGTGGCATGGGTCGCCAGTCTCCCATCATTTTGGCCGTCACGCAAAAGGAGCTCCGCGATCGCCTCTCGCAGGAGAACGCCCGCATCATGGGCTCGCCCGAAGGCACGGACCCGTTCTATGGCGCGCCCGTCGTGCTGGTGGTCTTGGCTCCGAAGAGCGTTACGACGCACGTGTACGACGGCTCGCTCGTGATGGGCAACATGATGAACGCCGCGTACTCGCTGGGCCTGGGCAGCTGCTGGATTCACCGCGCGAAGGAGGAGTTCGAGGAGCCGCAGTTCCAGCAGATTCTTCAGCATCTGGGAATTTCCGACCCCGAGGGCTACGAGGGCATTGGCCACTGCGTGTTGGGCTATCCCGCGGATCCTGTGCCCGCCGGCGCACCGCGCAAGGACGGTCGCGTGTTCTGGGTCGAGTAGCTGCGGAACATCTGTTCAAGAAGAACAATCGAGACTACGGCGCCGTCACCCAATCATGGCCCTGACCTGCAGCGCAATGGCACAGATGCTGAGTATCAGGATGATGGTGTCCACGACTCCGCCGGACTTGCACAAGCCTAGCCGAGCCTCGACGGGCAGCGGCCACAGGAGCCGCTCGCCTTGGTGGTTCAGCACGTCCAGCACCAGGTGCGACAGGTACCCCGCAAAGAAATAGCTGCACAGGGGCGAGAACACCAAACTGACCGCAACTGTGCACAGGCACAGCGCCACGATGGAATGCGTGAAGCCGCGGTGCCCCGACACCCTCCCGCAAGCGCATGCCGCCACAAGGATGGCGATGCCCGCCACCTGGCTCATGCCCACGGAAGAAATCGTGGCCCACAGGTGCTCCGCCACCTGCGTCCGCGCAAAGAAGTCGACTGCAAAGACGGCCGCCACGGCAACGGCCAGAATGGCCCATCCGCGCCGCAGCTCCTTCGAGGCCTGGCTGGTGTTGACGTCCGCGTCTGGCAGCAGGCCCCCGACGGCTCCGCCCAGGATTGCCAGCAGGCACACGGCGACGCCCGCCAAGGCAGGCGACTGACCGGGCAAGACGAAGGTCTGTCCGCTGTTGGTCCATGCCGAGGCGGCGCCCGCGGATGCGCCCGCTATCGCCGATGCGATATTGGTCGCGAATCCGCTGGCGACCCAGAGGGCGGTCGCTGCGCCAGCCGCTATGTGCGTCTTTCCCGTCATCCATGCTTCCAAATCGAGTGGGGATAGGCTTGGCCGGCCCGACCAGCCGCGGCCGGGCCGAGCCAGGTTGGGCTGAGCCGAGTCGCGCCGAGTTGGGGCAGGCCTGGTCGGCTGGGGCCGAGCCAGGTCGGGCCGGCCGAGCCCTTCTTGCCCGAGCCTACAGCACCTGCTCCATGCAGGTCTTCTGCACGCTCATGCCCATGCGGTCATAGAACGCGCGGGCTCCGGGGTTGCACTCCCACACGTTCAGCGTCACGTTGTGGAAGCCACCCTCGCGAGCAAATTCAATGATGTGCTGGTAGATGGCTGTGGCCACACCCCTGTGCCGCGCCGCCTTGTCGACGCAGATGTCGTCGACGTACAGCGTCTTTATGGGCTGCATGTTGTTCGAGTGGGTGAAGTCCTGCACCACGCAGAAGCCGTAGCCCAGGATGTCACCGGGCCGACCGTCGGGGTCCACCGCCACGAACACGGGACGTTGGTCGTCGGCCACGATCTGCCACAGCTCGTCGTCGGTGTACTTGCGCGTGCCCGAGCGGAACAGGTCGGGCCGCCCCTGCGCATGGACCTCCAGCACCTGCGAGAGGCAGTTGTCCAGGCCGGGAATGTCGGTTGCGGTTGCGCGACGAATCTGCATGGTCTTCTTGCCCTCCTCTGCGTGAGCTGCGCCTGCCTGTCGTACGGGCTGTGTGCCGCATGGGTTGCACCGCATGGGTTGTGCCGCATGGGCTCGTGGCTTAGGTGCGCCCCATAGGTTGACGGCGACAGGCCGCTCGATGTAATGAACAATCATAGGTTCGATTGCCGCCCAGCTCAAGAAGCGCGTATGGGCAAGAAGCGTGTGGGGGTAAAGAAGCGCACGCGGGCAAAGAAGGACGCACGGGTCGCCGCGCTGTCCGGGGCAATGGTCGAGCCCCCGCGCCGAAGCCCCTGCGCAGAGGCCTCCGCACCAATCAGTTTGTCGAATCTGGATGGGCTTGGGGCGATGGCTTGCATGCCGCGCCGCTGCGTGCGCTATGCTGATACCCGAACACTGCGCTGTGACTGACGGAGAATCGTGGGCTACCACGGGGGAGCGGCGCACTACATCACACGCCGACCGTCTGGGCAAGCCACACCCGCAGGTGTCGCTTGCCTTTTTTGTGCGGCGACCTTCTGGGGATGTGGCTGGCAGCGCGCCGTGGGGGCGTGGGACGTACGTTTCGCGCCTCGAGGCGCGGGCGTATGTTTCGCACCGCAAGGTGCGGGCATGCGGTCCGCGCCGACGAGTGCGGGCACACGGCCCGCGTACGACGCGCGACCGAATTTGGAGCGAAGCCAACAGAAGGGAGCTCGCATGCTGGATTTGGCCGAGGTTCTGCGGGGGAACTCTTACCCTGGCCGCGGAATCGTGGTGGGCAAGGACCGCGTGTACTACTGGATCATGGGTCGCAGCACGAACAGCCGCAACCGCGTCTTTGTGGCGACGGACGACGGCATCCGTACCGAGGCGCACGACCCCAGCCAGATGGAGGATCCCAGCCTGATCATCTATCACCCCGTGCGCACCATGGGCAAGGACCTGGTGGTGACCAACGGCGACCAGACCGATACCATCGTGGAGCGCGGCAGCTTCCGTGACGGCTGCATGGCACGCGAGTACGAGCCCGACGGTCCCAACTTCACCCCGCGCATCAGCTCGATCATCCACCCCGACGGCAGCTTCGAGATCTCCATCCTGAAGCACCAGTCCGGCCGCTGCCTGCGCGAGTTCTTCTGCTACGAGGGCGTCGACGAGGGCGAGGGCTACTTCATCAGCACCTATCAGCACGACGGTAACCCGCTGCCCAGCTTTGCCGGTGAGCCCCTGCACGTCCGCGTCCCCGACCCCGCCACCGTCTGGTCGGCCCTGAACGAGGACAACAAGGTCTCGATGTACGCCAACGTCGCTGGCCAAGTCACCCTCTATAACAAGAACCTAGGCGACTAACGTAGCGTCCTTTACAGAAAGGATTGTCATGAACGAACTCGAGCTCAAGTACGGCTGCAACCCGAACCAGAAGCCGGCGCGCATCTTTATGAAGGACGGATCGGACCTCCCCGTCACCGTCCTTAGCGGCAAGCCTGGCTACATCAACTTTCTCGACGCCCTGAACTCCTGGCAGCTGGTCAAGGAGCTGAAGGAGGCCACCGGCATGCCCGCCGCCGCCTCGTTCAAGCACGTCAGCCCCGCCGGCGCGGCCGTGGGCCTGCCCCTGACCCAGGTGGAGCGCCAGATCTACTTCGTGAAGGACGACGAGCCCGACCCCAGCCCCATCGCCTGCGCCTACATCCGCGCGCGCGGCGCCGACCGCCTGTCCTCGTACGGTGACTGGGCAGCCCTGTCCGACACCTGCGACGCCGACACCGCCCGCTACCTGAAGGCCGAGGTCTCCGACGGCATCATCGCCCCCGGCTACACGCCCGAGGCGCTGGAGATCCTGCGCACAAAGAAGCGCGGCAAGTACAACGTGGTGCAGATTGACCCCAACTACACGCCTGCGCAGAAGGAGTGCAAGGACGTCTTTGGCATCACGTTCGAGCAGGGCCACAACTTCAGCAAGATCGATGAGGGCCTGCTGACCAACATCGTGACTCAGAACAAGGAGCTGCCCCAGCAGGCCAAGGTCGACCTGGTCCTGTCGCTGATTGCCCTGAAGTACACGCAGTCCAACTCGGTATGCTACGCCAAGGGCGGCCAGACCATCGGCGTGGGCGCCGGCCAGCAGAGCCGCATCCACTGCACGCGCCTGGCGGGCAACAAGGCCGACATTTGGTACCTGCGCCAGCATCCCAAGGTGCTGGGCCTGCAGTTCGTCGACGGCATCCGCCGCGCCAACCGCGACAACGCCATCGACGTCTACATCAGCGACGAGCACGACGACGTGCTGCGTGACGGCGAGTGGCAGAAGTGGTTCAAGGTCCGCCCCGAGGTGCTGACCGCCGACGAGAAGAAGGCCTGGGTCGCCACCCAGACCGGCGTGAGCCTGGGCTCCGACGCGTTCTTCCCGTTTGGCGACAACGTCGAGCGCGCGCACAAGTCCGGCGTCAGCTACATCGCCGAGCCCGGTGGCTCCATCCGCGACGATAACGTGATCGAGACCGCCGACAAGTACGGCATGGTCATGGCGTTCACCGGCCTGAGGCTGTTCCACCACTAAGGCGGCGCGGCCTGCTCTACCAGGCCTTTATTGCCGTGTGTCCATTGCGGTCGTCGATATTACCGATGGTAGCTGCTTCTCGACGACGGCTGCGACAACGACGGCGCCCTTCTTGCCGAATGCTGGCAAGAAGGGCGTTTTTTTATTGATGACGGGTTTCTGGCGGCGTGTGCGGCAGATGCTAGATGGACGCTCGGGCCGCCTCCAACGCGACCTCCAGTGCAGTCTCCAGCCCGCGGACCATCAGGTCCAGGGACATGCTGGGCGTGTCCGGCCTCATCTGCGCCGCCTGCTGGGGCAAGAAGGGCACGTGCACGAAGCCGCCGATGGCGACGAGGTGGGGCCGTGCGTCCGAGGCCGGCGGCGTGCCAGGGAGCGGATGGGCACCCGCGAGCTGCGTGCCTGGGAGTGGATGGGCACTCGCGGGCTGCACACTGGCAGGCGACTGCATGCCGGGCGTGTCCTTCTTGCCCTGGGATGTCTGCTCCAGATGGTGCAGCATCCGGTACATGACGTCGTTGCACACGTAGGTTCCCGCCGAGTAGCTGACCTTGGCCGGAATGCCGGCCTTCTGAAGTGCGTCGACCATGCGGTAGACGGGCACGGTGGCAAAGTGGGCGTCGGGGCCGTCGGGCACGATGCGCTGCTGGTGGGGTTGCTGGCCGTCATTGTCGGGGATGCGCGCGTCCGCGTGGTTGATGGCTACGAACTCGGGCGTCAGCTGCGCTCGGCCTCCGGCCTGGCCCACGCACAGCACCACGCTTGGGTGCTGCTGGTCGATGGCCTGGCATACTGCGTCCGCCGCGCGGCCGAACGCCACGGGTATCTGCAGCCGTACCACCTCGGCGCCACCGATGCTTTGTGGCAGGTGCCGCACCGCCTCCCAAGAAGGATTCGTCTGCTGCCCGCCAAAGGGCTGAAATCCGGTTACCAATATGCGAGTCATGCGTCCTTCTTGCTGCCCTTCTGGTCCTTGGATGGCCGATGGGCGGCTGCGGCGCATCCGACGTGGGCGGATGGCCACGACGCCCGGCCTTTGGATGTCGTGGAGCATGCGTGATGGGGGTTGGCTGAGGCTGCCGTTGGGGTACCAAAAGCCTATACACTGAAGAGCGGCAAAACTCGACCACGGCGTCCGTGCGATGCCGCATCTTGGTGCCGAATGTGCGGCAGGGCTCGCAGCGGCAAGGTTGCTGTGACATCGGCCGTTGCGGCTGCTGCAGCGAGCGTCGCGTCGCCGCCACCCGTGCACCACCATCACTACAGCAAGGAGCATACATGCCCAACAACAAGCAGGTAAAGATAGTCATGCTGACCGGCTACCTGGGTGCCGGCAAGACCACGCTGCTGAACCACATCCTGACCAACGAGGAGGGCATCCGCGCGGCCATCATCGTGAACGACATCGGCGAGGTCAACGTGGACGCCGACTACATCGCCAAGACCGGCGCCGTCACCCAGACCGCCGACATCATCCCCATGACGAACGGCTGCATCTGCTGCACCCTGTCGGACGACCTGTCGCGCCAGCTGCGCAACATCGCGGACTCCGGCGACTTCGACTACATCATCATCGAGGCCTCGGGCATCTGCGAGCCCATTCCCATTGCCTACACCATCTCGGCGTTCTGCGACCAGAGCAAGGACAGCGACGCCCCGCTGGACCTGGACAACATCGTGGCCGTGGTCGACTGCGCCCGCATGTACGACGAGTTCAACGGCGGCAAGGCGCTGCTGGGCGACAACATCGACGAGGACGACATCGAGAGCCTGCTGATCCAGCAGATCGAGTTCTGCACCACCCTCGTGCTGAACAAGACGGACAAGGTGACCCCCGAGCAGATTGCCGAGCTGAAGGCCATCGTGCGCAGCCTGCAGAAGAACGCCGTCATCGTGGAGGCCGACCACGGCAACGTGCCGATGGACCAGCTGCTGGACACCGGCCGCTTCAGCTTTGACAAGGCGTACAACTCCGCCGCGTGGATTGACGCCATGGACCACCCCGAGGAGCACGAGGACCCCGAGGTGCTGGAGTACGGCATCTCGACCTTCGTGTACGCGCGCCGCAAGCCGTTCGACATCGATGCGCTCTCCGACTTCGTCACCACGTGGCCCGATAGCGTCATCCGCTCGAAGGGCATGCTGTGGGCGTCGCAGGACCCCGACATGTGCTACGTGTTTGAGCAGGCGGGCAAGCAGGTGACCCTCTCGGAGAACGGGCTGTTCATCGCCTCCGCGCCGGACGAGGAGCGCGAGCAGCTGATTCGCGACAACCCCGAGGTCATGGACGACTGGGACCCCACGTGCGGCGACCGCCAGACCAAGCTGTGCTTCATCGGGCGCAATATGGACAAGGACGCCCTGGTGGCGGGCCTGGACAAGTGCCTGGTCGACTGGGAGCCGGACCAGGAGTAGGCGCTCGCCGGCCGTGGCCGAGCTGGCGACGCGACCGCCACGGGCCCTAGCCATGGATTCATCCCGGACGCCTGGCAGCCACAATTGCTGCGAGAATGAACGCTACGGATGCGGCGACGCCCCAAGCATGGCGCCGCCGCTTTTTATATGCGCGAGCGTGTTGAGAGGCGGCTGCGAATGTGCTTCTTGCATATTTCGTACGAAAGCTAATGAATGCCCCAAGTCGTGGCGCCAGCAGCCTCCCAATTAGTTAGCCGATACTCACTTTGTTCGGTACCATTTTGGTCGCTGGTCATTCCCCCGGACAATCAAAACCGCACCGAGCAAAGTACGATTTGGTGAACTAAACGGACGAATCATAGCCATCGTGCATCGTTAACGTCAAGCAATGCTAAATACGCATGATTGCGGGGACACCGGCCGGGTTTCTTTGTCTGCGGTCGAGTCAAGGCAGGGCCAGCGGTTTTTATAGCAGGGCCAGCGGCTTTTTATAGCAGGAACGACAGTTTTTCTGGCGGGTCTCGCAGCCTTTTGCAGCGACCTTCCGCAGAACGAAAATAGAATAAAGAACACTTGTACGTAAGAACAATTGTACGTATAATACAGGCATCGAATAACCGGCGTAGGCTAGTTCGAATTGCGTTGGATTGCGTGGCGCTGGCATTGATGCTGGTCCGGCGGTCCGCGGTCGCGTCAAGCCCAGCTTTGAGTCGCGATCTGCCCGCGCAATGCTTGGATACGGCGTTTCTCGATGACGGATGGTTCTCTGGCTGAATTGGCGCGTGAACACGATGACTAGGCTTGCGAGGGAAGACATATTTACTGCGCTGCGCGACGCAAGCGCTTGCCAGATGTGCCTCGTGGCCTCGAATGATGTCATACGCCAGCGACTCGAGCGACTGGTGCGTAGGGGAGAAGTGCTTCGCGTACTGCCAAACTCCTACGTCGAAGCGAAGACTTGGCGAGAGCTGGATCCCCTGAAGAAGCACCTCTTTAAGGTTCGAACTCTGGCTCAGAAGCATCCGGACTGGACCTTTTGCGGAGTTTCGGCGGCTGTCGTGTTGGGGTATGACGTCTCATTCAAGCGCCTAAACAAAGTGCACGTGGCCACAAAGCCGAGCGTTCATCGCAAGGACACGGCTTCTGTCAGGTTTCATCGGTTTGATGGGGTTGAAACCACGGTTGCCGGTGGGATAAAGGTGACGATTCCGGAACGTACTGCCCTGGACTGCATGAGAACCATGCCGGTGTGCGAAGGAGTGGCGGTTGCCGATGCCGCCATCCGCAGGGAACGCTGGGATAATGCTCATCTTTGTGAGTGGATAGCAGGATTCAGAAGGAAGCATCGCTGTCGCGGGATTCTGCGGTCACTGCTTGTTTGCGACATTGCCGATGGGCGTAGCGAGAACGGCGGAGAGTCTATTGCGCGCGCCAACATGATTCTTTCGGGCTTTGAGGCGCCAGAGCTGCAGGTGGAGATTCGTAATCCCGTCGATCCGAGGCAGATATATAGGGCCGACTGCCTCTGGGTGTGCGCGGACGGCTCAATCGTCGTGGGCGAGTTGGATGGTCGTCGCAAATACACGGACGAGAGCATGCTTCGTGGCAAAGATATACAAGAAGTGCTGTTCGAAGAGCGGCAACGCGAGTCCAGAATCAGCGCGATGGGCGCAAAGGTCATGCGATTCCCGTTCGAGGTAGCGAATGACCGCGAGCGCTTGGCGGCCTTGATGGATGTGTTCAAAGTGCCTCGTCGTCCAGAAGGTTCCCCGAAGCTACGTCACCGTCGTAGGGACGATCGTGTGCATGTGAGGCCCAGAGGACACCAGCAGTATCAGGAGCTTGGCGGGTACCGAATGGTATCGGGCACATACGACCGCGTCTATGCCGATGGGCATGTGGGAGGTTATATAGCCACGCGAGCTGACTTGAACTCTGCGGAGTGGCTTGACCAGAAAATAGGGGCGCTGCCGTACTAGGCCTAGCAGTGCGGTAGGCCCCGGCAGCGCGGTAGGCCTAGCAGTGCGAGTGCACTCTGGGGATGCGCTTATATGTAGAGAGACGTCAAAGGGGATGGTGCCTGCTGCTCAGATAGACAGCAGGTACTTTTTTATGCCTGCAGCTTGCAGAGCGGGTATCCGATTATGACCGAAACCGCATGATTGGTGCCTACTCTGGAACGCATGCATCGTTTGTATGTATCGCCCGTATGCACTGCCCACATGCATGTGATGGACGGAAATTCGGCCTAGGCCAGATGCGTCGTAGGCTGACTGTGGCGTATGGCTATCGGCAATACCGGCGGACGGTATGCCATTAGAACACCGCGCACGCATGGGTGCCCGGGGAGGGGCCCAGCCTAATAGACACATTACATATCCAAGGTAGAGCTATGCATCGTGTGCATGGGATGGGTGCTCATTGGTGATAAGTTCACTGTCACTAACTTTGCTCGGTACCATTTTGATTGCGGGGCTGGCTGCCGACCAATCAAAATGGTACCGAGCAAAGTATGCGCTGGGTAACTATTGTGGGCTGGGCGGCGGAGCTGTGCCGCGTTGTGGCATGGCCGATATGGACATGGTGTTTTGGCTGCGTGAAGCGTTCTGGCTACGTATGGTGTGTCGGCTGCGGCTGGAGTGTTGGCTACGGTCGGTATGCTAGCTGCGGCGATGCGAGCCCTTCTTGCAATGGTTCAGGCAGCTGGCGCAGGTGGCGATGCCGCCGAGGGCGGTTTCGCGCAGCTCGAACGGGAGGGAGCGGCCGACTCGGCTCATGGCGTCGACCGTCTCGTCGAAGAACGCGGTCGAATGAATGCCCGCTAGCGCCATCTGCGCGGATACCAGCGCGTTTGTGGCGGCGGAAGCGTTGCGCTTTTGGCACGGCTCCTCCACCAGGCCACCGACGGGGTCGCATACCAGGCCCAGCATGTTCGTGATGGCAATGGCCGCAGCTGCCAGGCATTGCTGCGGCGACCCGCCTAGCAGCTGAGTTGCCGCGCTGGCTGCCATCGCGCTGGCGGTGCCCATCTCGGCCTGGCAGCCACCCTCGGCGCCCGCCACGGTTGCGTTCCTGGTGACGATATAGCCGATAGCTGCCGCGTTGGCCAAAGCCTCTTGCAGCTGGGTGTCCGAGAAGTGCCCGACCTCGTCCAGCGCCATGATGACGCCGGGCAGGACGCCGGCCGAACCCGCGGTGGGGGCGGCGACGATGCGGCCCATGGACGCGTTCGTCTCGAGGACGGCCATGGCATAGGTCGCGGCCTTTGAGAAGACCCCGCCAAACACCTGGTGAAGGAGGGTGGGGTTGGGTTGCTGGGCGGTGTCGGCGGCGGATGTCGAGGCGGCAGCGACCTGGCTGGGAGTAACGGGTGTGGAGGCGGTGTCGGCGGCGGATGTCGAAGGTGCATCGCCCTGCTGGTCAGAGGTCACG
>JBJEKW010000054.1:0-10069 GCA_051878835.1 Atopobiaceae bacterium | reverse complement strand
CGGCTTTGCACCGAACGGTGCAGACTAACCGGGTGTGGGTGCCCAGAGCCGTTTACTCTGCACCCATCTGCGCAAACCTGGCGGGGGCGGGTACCCGCAGCGGCCACGTTTGCGCACGCCCGCCCAGCAGACAAAACGAAACCGGACAACGCCGCAATGCAATGCTGACGTTGCCCGGTTCATTTTTCCGCCCGGCACAGTACGCTGCTGACTGGCCATAGCTCGCTGCCGAGATGGCTCGCTACCGGCCCATCTGTTAGCACAAGAAGCGCAGGTTGGTCCTTCCAGCCGGAGCTCGGAATCTGGCCCAACGCTCAAAGCCTCGCGCTCGAGGTCCAGTTCTCGAAGTCTCGCGTTCGAAGCTCATACCCGAAGTCTCGAACCCGAAACCCCGTACCCGACACCCAGAGCTACGCGTTCCTCATCTGCAGCGCCTGGTACGCGCAGCCGTACATGGCCGCCTGGTTGCCCAGGCTGGCAGGCAGGATGCGCGCGCCCGACGAGGTGGGCAGGCAGTAGCGCACATAGGCGGCGCGCAGCTGGCTGGAGAACAGGTCGAACCCGCCGCTGACGCCTCCGCCGATGAGGTAGACCTCGGGATCCACGATGGTCGAGATGGTCGCCAAGGCAAAGCCCAGGTAGTCGGCCATGCCGTCCACGGCCAGCTTCGCCGCGGGATCGCCCGCGCGATACGCGTTGAAGACCGACAGCGTGTCGGTGGGGCCGTCCAGAGCCACGGGGTCGATGCCCTCCAGCTCGCACTCCTCCTTGTACACGCGCACGACGCCCTTGGCCGAGGCGTACTGCTCCAGGCAGCCATAGCGGCCGCAGCCACAGGGCAGAGTCTCGTCGCGGTTCACCGTGATGTGGCCAATCTCGCCGCCGGCGCCAAACGCGCCCGAGACCAGCTGGCCATTCACGACCACGCCGCCGCCGACGCCCGTGCCCAGCGCCACCAGCACCATGTCGGAGACGCCCTTCGCGGTACCCTGCCATAGCTCGCCCAAGGCAGCTGCGTTGGCGTCGTTCACAAACGCCAGGCATGCCTGGGGGAACTCCTCCAGGATGGCACGCTGCAGGCCCTTGGGGTCAAGCTCGATGTTGGGCAGAAAGCCCACCTTGCCGGTGGAGTCCACGGGGCCGGGGATGTCCAGGCCGATGGCCACGACGTCGGAGGCGGTGCTGCCGTTGTCGGCCAGCAGCTGCTTCAGTCCCTCGGTCACCTGCGCGAACGCCGCCGCGCTCACCAGCGAGCCGGTCGGAATCTTCGTCACGGCCTCCAGCTCGCCCTCCAAGCTGAACAGCCCCACCTTGATGCTGGTGCCTCCTACGTCTATGCCCAGTACCCTCTCCATTGGCGATGCCTCTCTCGACGTGCGCAGTTCTTCTTGCGCGACTTTGCTTCTTTGTGGTGGCGGGACGAGTCCCGCCGAGTGCGCCTGTAGGGTCGACTCCACCGCATGGGCAGCCGACACCGACGCTAGTATGGCGCACGAATCTTCTTGTGTGAACATGGTTTCCCGTGTACGTGCCAACACAAGCCAGCAGCGGTATCTCGAGCGCGCTAAACTCTGACTCACCGTCCGGCATGTCCACACATGCATCGCTAGAACCGTCCCCCCCGCA
The DNA here is from genome assembly GCA_051878835.1 of Atopobiaceae bacterium. Taxonomy (GTDB): domain Bacteria; phylum Actinomycetota; class Coriobacteriia; order Coriobacteriales; family Atopobiaceae; genus Olsenella_K. Next base: position 8,443 of record JBJEKW010000054.1, on the reverse strand, counting down.
GGGGACCAAAGGAGGCAGCATGGCAGACGAATCGCGGGCCCACGAGGTCTCCGCAGCACACCAGAACAACGAAGCGACAGCCAATAAACCGCAGGCAGATGCCACAAAGCACCAGGAGGCCACGTCGGCAGACGCCGCGGCGTCCCTGCGCGCAGACGTCGAGGCCATGAACAAGCTGGAGCGCCACCTCTACGCTCACCGCTATGCCGAGAAGAGCTTCGAGACCTACGGCATGACCATCGACCCGCCCAAGGCCACGGCCGATCGCGGCGAGGCCCTGGCCATCCTGTGCGAGGAGGACCACGACCTTCTGTGCTCCTCTCGCATGGGCGCCACGCTGAGCCGACTGACCGCCAACGCCTCGCAGCTGGACCCCATCACCCGCGCCCAGGCGCGCGTGCTGAAGCGCGCGTACGACGCCCAGGTGAACGTGGACCCCAACGACGACGCATCGCTGACCAGGCTGCTGACCGAGTCCGACGGCGTGTGGAGGCGCGCGAAGCTGTCGAACGACTGGGCCTCGTTCGAGCCCTACCTGGACCGCATCGTCACGCTGATGCGCCGCATAGCCCACGAGCGCGACCCGCGACGCGACGCGTACGACGTGTGGCTGGACGAGTACGAGCCCGGCAGCAGCTGCGAGTTCTACGATGACTTCTTTGCCCAGGTGAAGGATGCCGTCGTGCCCCTGCTGATGGACGTGCGCACGAAGCGCGCCCCCAGCCGCGCGTGCATCGAGGGCCGCTTTGACCCCAACCGCCAGTGGCTGCTGGCCAAGGACATCGCTCAGCTGGAGGGCGTCGACATGGACGCCTACTGGCTGACCGCGACCGAGCACCCCTTCTCGGAGGCGCTGACCACGCACTACGCCATCACCGCGGCGCACGTGCACGAGAACGACGTCATGTCCAACGTGTTCACCATGCTGCACGAGGGTGGCCACAACCTGTACGAGCAGGGCGTGAACCCCGCGTTCAACTACACGTCGCTGTCCGGCGGGTCCTCGGCGGGCATGCACGAGGGGCAGTCGCGCTTCTTTGAGAACTACGTCGGGCGCGACCGCGCCTTTGCCCCCACGCTGCTGGCGCTGCTGCAGCGCCACTTCCGCGGCCAGATGAGCCGTACCACGCCGCAGCAGCTGTACCTGGCGGTCAACCGCGTGGAGCCGCAGCCGCTGCGCATGGAGGCCGACGAGCTGACCTACCCGCTGCACATCCTGGTGCGCTACGAGATCGAGCGCATGCTGTTCTCGGGCGAGGCCACGGCGAAGGACGTGCCCGGCCTGTGGAGCCAGAAGTACAAGAGCTACCTGGGCGTGCTGGTGCCCGACGACACGCACGGTGCCCTGCAGGACAGCCACTGGGCCGACGGCCTGATGGGCTACTTCCCCGGCTACGCCCTGGGTGGCGCCTACGGCGCCCAGCTGCGCGACCAGATGATTGCCGAGGGGCTGGACTGGGAGGGCACGCTGTCCTCCGGCGACCTGGCGCCCATCCGCGACTGGCTGCGCGACCGCATCTGGCAGTACGGCCGCTCGAAGGACCCGGCGGAGCTCATCTGGGGCGCCTGCCACGAGCACTTCGACGCCACGCACTACACTAACTACCTGCAGCAGAAGTTCTCGAAGCTGTACAACCTCTAGCAGCGCGGCGGCCGGCGTTACGGCAGCTACCAGCACAGCCTTTGACAGCCAAGGCCCCGCACGAGCGGGGCCTTTTTCGAAAGGAGACGCATGAGGGCAGTAATCCAGCGCGTGGAGCAAGCCAGCGTGGAGGTGGACGGGCGGACCGTGGGCTCATGCGGCCATGGCCTGCTCATACTGCTGGGCGTGGCACCCGACGACACCCCCGACACCGTCCGGAGGCTGTGGAGCAAAATAGCAAAGTTGCGCATCTTCGCCGACCAGCAGGGCCGCACGAACCTCAGCCTGTTGGACGTGGGCGGCGAGGTGCTCGTGGTCAGTCAGTTCACGCTGTTTGCCGACTGCCGCAAGGGCAACCGCCCCTCGTTCACCGACGCCGCCAAGCCCGAGCTGGCCAACCAGCTGTACCAACAATTTTGCCAAACTGCCCAGCAGGACGTCGCCCACGTGGGCCAGGGCGTCTTTGGCGCGCACATGCGCGTCAGCCTGGTGAACGACGGCCCGTTCACCGTGTGCCTGGACACGGAGCAGCTGTCCAGCTCACGCCGCCGATAGCGCAGGTCGCCGACTAGAATTCGAACGTTGGCGCCCTTCTTGCCGAAGTGTGCAATCATACGCAGTGTCTCGGACCACGCCAGACTTACAGGGAGGACACCCGCATGAGCGGATTCTTCAAGGAGTTCAAGGAGTTCATCAGCCGCGGGAACGTCATGGACATGGCCGTCGGCGTCATCATAGGCGGCGCCTTCACCGGCATCGTCACCTCGCTGACCAGCGACGTGCTGCAGCCCATCATCCACATAGCCACCGGCGGCGGCACCGAGGTGTCCGGCCTGGACATCACCGTGGGCGACACCACCATAGGCTTCTCGAACTTCATCTCGGCCATCATCAACTTCCTCATCATTGCCCTCATCGTGTTCTGCCTGGTCAAGGGTATGAACCGCCTGCAGGAGGCCAGCCAGAAGCTGCTGCACATCCAGCAGGAGGAAGAGGCCAAGAAGCCCGTGCCCATCTGCCCGCACTGCCTGGAGCAGGTGAAGGAGGGCGCCACGCGCTGCCCTCACTGCGGCGGCGAGATTCCCGGCGGCGCCCACGCCCTGCCGAAGGAGTCGAAGGAGTAGGCGCCCAGGGCAACATACGGTCCCGTGCGGCAGCGCCAAGGCACCAAACGCAGTCCATCAGCAGCCAGAGGCCGTCGACCAGCAGGTTGGCGGCCTTATCATCGAACGATTGGAGCGCGCATGATCTACACCGTCACCTTCAACCCCTCGCTGGACTACATAGTCCGTGTGAAGGACTTCCGCCTAGGCGAGGTTAACCGCGTGTACTACGAGGACATCCTGCCCGGCGGCAAGGGCATCAACGTCTCGATCGTCCTGAAGAACATGGGCCACGACAGCCGCGCGCTGGGCTTCATGGCTGGCTTCACGGGCCGCGAGATCGAGGCGCGCCTGGCGCAGCAGGGCGTGCAGGGCGACTTCATCGAGGTCGCCGAGGGCATGTCCCGCATCAACGTAAAGCTAAAGAGCAACGAGGAGTCCGAGATAAACGGCATGGGCCCCAAGATCACGCCCGCCGACATCGACGCCCTCTACGCAAAGCTGGACACCCTGCAGAAGGACGACCTGCTGGTCATCTCGGGCTCCGTGCCCTCCACCCTGCCGGGCGACATGTACGAGCGCATCATGAGCAGGCTGGACGGTCGCGGCATCAACATCGTCGTCGACGCCGAGCGCGACCTGCTGGTGAAGGTGCTCCAGTACCACCCGTTCCTCATCAAGCCGAACAACCACGAGCTGGGCGACATCTTTGGCGTAAAGCTGCAGACGCGCGACGAGGTCGTGCCCTACGCAAAGAAGCTGCAGGAGCGCGGCGCGCGCAACGTCCTCATCTCGATGGCCGGCGAGGGCGCGGTCTTCGTGTCACAGGACGGCGACGTCATCCAGAGCCCCGCTCCCAAGGGCACTGTGGTGAACTCCGTCGGCGCCGGCGACTCCATGGTGGCAGGCTTCATCACCGGCTACCTCGAGAGCAAGGGCGATTACGACACCGCGTTCAAGTGGGGCGTCTGCACGGGCTCTGCCAGCGCGTTCTCGCCCAACCTGGCCACGCGCCCCGAGGTCGAGGCACTGCTGGCCACGCTGCAGTAGAAGCACGCCCTGCCGCTCGCCGCACGGGTGGCAGGCAGCTTTGTTCTTCTTGGCGGACGGCACCGCCAAGGAACGTACCTTCGTCGCATGGCGCGACGAAACCACAGGAAGGAGGAGCCCATGAAGATCACCGATCTTCTGAGTCCCGAGGGCATAAAGGTGGGGGCGACCGTCACCAGCCAGGACGACGCCATTAACCAGCTGATTGCCCTGCACGACAAGTGCGGCAACATCTCGGACAAGGCCGCCTACAAGGAGGGCATCCTGGCCCGCGAGCGCGAGTTCTCGACCGCCGTGGGCGACGGCATCGCCATCCCGCACGCCAAGGTCGCGGCCGTGAAGAAGCCGGGCCTGGCAGCCATGACCATCCCCGGAGGTGTCGACTGGAACGCCCCGGACGATGCGCCCGTGACGCTGGCGTTCATGATCGCAGCCCCCGAGGGCCAGAACAACACGCACCTCGAGATGCTGGCCAAGCTGTCCCAGCTGCTGATGCACCCCGAGTTCGCCGACGCCCTGCGCGCCGCCAAGACCCCGCAGGAGTTCCTGCAGATCATCGACGACGCCGAGGCAAAGCGTGACGCCCAGCAGGAGCAGAAGGCACAGAAGGACGCCGCAGCCGAGGCCCAGGGCGGCATGCCCCAGGTCCTGGCCATCACTGCCTGCCCCACCGGCATCGCCCACACCTACATGGCCGCCGAGAACCTCGAGAAGAAGGCCAAGGAGATGGGCATCACCCTGAAGGCCGAGACCCAGGGCTCCGTCGGCGCCAAGAACGTGCTGACCGCCGAGGAGATCGCGGCCTGCAAGGGCATCATCATCGCCGCCGACAAGAACGTCGACCGCTCGCGCTTCGCCGGCAAGCAGGTGTACTCCACCAACGTCTCGGCCGGCATCAACGAGCCCGAGAAGCTCATCAACATCATCATGAACAACGAGGCGCCCGTGCAGGAGGGCTCCGTCGTCGAGGCTTCCGCCTCCGAGGAGCAGGACTCCGCGTGGCACGTCATCTACAAGCACCTGATGAACGGCGTCAGCCACATGCTGCCCTTCGTCATTGGCGGCGGCATCCTGACAGCCATCGCCTTCCTGGTGGACATCGGCGCCGCCGGCACCGCCACCTACGGCTCCACCATCCCCGCGGCCGCCATGTTCAAGACCATCGGCAGCCTGGCCTTCGGCATGATGCTGCCCATCCTGGCGGCCTTCATCGCCGAGTCCATCGCCGACAGGCCTGGCCTGGCGCCCGGCTTCGTGGGCGGCCTGTTTGCCTACTACGGCTACGACCTGAACTACGTCGCCAACATCAACGCCGCGACGCCTCCCACGGTCATCTCGGGCGGCTTCATCGCAGCCCTGTTCGCCGGCTTTGCCGCAGGCTACATCACCCTGGGCATCGAAAAGATGTGTGACGGCATGCCGTCCTCGCTTGAGGGCATCAAGCCCATCCTGCTGTACCCGCTGCTGGGCATCCTGGCCATCGGCATCGTGATGCTGGTGCTGGACCCGCTGTTCGGCGCCATCAACACCGGCCTGTCCAACTTCCTGAACGGCATGGGCACCGGCAACATCGTGCTTCTGGGCGCCATCGTCGGCGGCATGATGTCCATCGACATGGGCGGCCCCTTCAACAAGGCAGCCTACGTCTTTGGCACGGCCGCGCTCGTGACCCCCGGTGGCACCACCGGCCAGATGATCATGGCCTCCGTCATGGCTGGCGGCATGGTTCCTCCTCTGGCCATCGCCTTCTCGACCACCTTCTTCAAGAACAAGTGGACGAAGGCTGACCGCGACGCCGGCCTGGTGAACTACATCATGGGCCTGTCGTTCATCACCGAGGGCGCCATTCCCTACGCCGCCGCCGACCCCGGCCACGTGCTGCCGTCCTGCATCATCGGCTCCGCCATCGCAGGCGCCCTGTCTGCGCTGTTCGGCTGCACGCTGCCCGCTCCTCACGGTGGCATCTGGGTCATCGCCGTCATCGGCAACCCGCTGATGTACGTCGTGGCCATCCTGGTGGGCGCCATCGTGGCCTGCCTGATTCTGTCCGTGTGGAAGAAGACCCTCTCCCCCGAGGAGGCTCAGCTCGAGAAGCTGTAGTCGCATCGTCGCGCGCTGATCGCGCAAGCCTGCGCCGCACGCTCACCGCAGACGCGAAGGGGCGCCGACCGGAATCGTCCGGCCGGCGCCCTTCTTTTGCCGATACACCAGAAGTCAGCGTCTACAGAAAGGCCGGGGCCGCCACACGCGACTCCAACCTCGTGTTCTATGCGGGCTCTTTGTGCAGCTGGGGCTAGCGGGTCTGCGGCAGCCAGCTGGCAATGAGCTCGAGGTCGCCCTCGAACGCCAGGTCGCCGGACAGCGCGGGTGCCACGAAGTGCGATCCCTTGCCAAGCTCCCAGGTGCCGGCGGGCGTGGTCACCTTGCCGCCCTTGCCGTTCACGACCGAGACGCACATGAACGGGTGGCTCTGCTGCAGCGTCACGGGGGCGTCCGGACGCACCTCCACGCGCACGACCTCGAAGTTGGGGCAGGCGCCCAGCTGGGTCACGCCACCCACCTCGGGGGCGCTCACCTGGCCGGACTTGGGCAGGGGCAGGTCGTAGTCCACGACGTCCAGCGTCTGCGGAATGTGCAGCTCTCGCTTGGTGCCGTCGGCCTGGACGCGGTCGTAGTCGTACACGCGATACGTGACGTCGGAGCTCTGCTGGGTCTCCAGCACCACGGTGCCTGCCTGGATGGCGTGGATGGTACCCGGCTCGATCATAAAGAAGTCGCCCGGCTGGATGGGCACGCGGTACAGCAGGTCGTCCCAGCGGCCCTCGCGCACCATCTGGGCGAACTCCTCGCGGTCGTGGGCGCGCTGCCCCACCACGATCTGGGTGCCGGGCTTGCAGTCCAGCACGTACCAGCACTCGCGCTTGCCCAGGCTGCCGCTCTCGTGCACGCGGGCATACTCGTCGTCGGGGTGTACCTGGACCGAGAGGTTCTCCTTCGCGTCCAGAATCTTTATCAGCAGCGGGAAGCGGTCGCCCTTTGCGCCGGCAAAGAGCTCGTGCTCGTTGTCCCACAGGTCCGACAGGTAGCGGCCGTCGAAGGGACCGCCCTCGACCAGGCAGTCTCCCGCGGGATGCGCCGAGATGGCCCAGCACTCGCCCACGGGGCCGTCGGGAATGTCGTAGCCCCAGTCGGTCTGGAGCTCACGGCCACCCCAGATCTTGTTGTGGAACACAGGCTTGGTAAACAGCAGCTCCTGAACGTTCGCTTCTTCGCCCATTGCGGTTCCTTCCTCCGATGTCCTGGCCGAATGGCCCACTTGACCACAAGTGGTCTGGATGTGGCAGCGGCAACCGCCGCTGTCGACTTTAGACATGCACTTTTCTATATTTTGACATATTTAATTAGCCGCAGTGCCTCGCATACTGAATATACCGTCCCGTCACATTTCCCATGGTTCCAAAGTCGAACGCCGCCGCCGGAAATCCGGCGACGGCGCATCTGGTTACCACATGCGGCAGTTGGCAGAACGGTCATGCGGCGGCTATGCCACGCCAGCTGCCCCCTGGTTCGCCATGCGCTCCATGGACTCGTCCTGCAGCACCTGCAGGAACAGCTCGGCGGCGCGCGACAGCACACGGTGCTTCTTCCACACGACGTCGATGTCCATGGTCAGCTTCGGCTCCAGGGGCAAGAAGGTCAGGTTGGGGTCGGCATCGGTGTTTACCAGGCCCTCCACGGTCAGCGCCACGCCCATCCCCTCGCGCACCATCAGCGATGCGTTGTACACGAGGTTGTACGTGCCGACCACGTTCAGCTGGGACACGTCCTTGCCAAACCAGTTCGAGATGATCTTCTCGCGCTCGCTCTGACGGCTCAGGATGAGCGGCTGCTGCGACAGCTGGGCGGGCCTCACCTGCATGCCGCGCGCCAGCGGGCTGTCACTGCGCACGAGGGCTCCCCAGCGGTCTTCCACCGGCAGCTTCATGGCCTCGTACTTCGCCAGCTCGGCAGGCTCCACGAACAGGCCGAAGTCCAGCACGCCCGAGTCCAGCGACTCGCTGACGTCCTGGGGGTCGCCGCTGAGCACGGACAGCTTTATGCCAGGGTGCCTGGCGCGCAGCCTCTGCACGGCATGGATGATGTACAGCATGGCCTCGGTCTCGCCCGAGCCCACGGCGATGGTGCCGCACACGTCGTCCTCCGACGAGGAGATCTCGGCCTTCGTGCGGTCAACCAAATCTACGATCTCGGTGGCGCGCTTGCGCAGAAGCATGCCCTCCTCGGTCAGGGTGACCCTGCGGCTGCCCCTGATGAGGAGCTGCTTTCCCAGCTCGCGCTCCAGGTCCTGCAACTGGCGCGACAGTGTGGGCTGCGTAACGTTCAGGACCTTCGCCGCACCGGAAATGGACTGTTCCCTGGCCACAGCGAGGAAGTAGCGCAACACACGGATCTCCATCGCTCACCGCCTCTATTCCCATCGCGCGCGGGACACCCGGAAGGGCGGCCGGAACGCGCGAAGCATTAGCCCGGCTGGTCTGCGGAATGGTCCGCAGTGGTCTATGGTTATTGTAGTATGCCTACAAAGGCATTATCGCAAATTGGTCATTATATCGCAATCGCAACCCTATGCCACGGTGGTTTACCAGGC
>JBJEKW010000053.1:0-46306 GCA_051878835.1 Atopobiaceae bacterium | reverse complement strand
ACCGGCGCTCCGCCCAGCGAAAGTCCCACGACCACAGCCGCGGCAGCAATGACTCCCCTGCGCCTGGACCACGACATTGCGACCATCCCCCTCCAAGGCCACCGATGACCTTGCATCCCTAGAAAACTAGAAAAATGGCAACGGAACGAACGTGGTCCCCAATATAAGCTTGAAAAAGACGGGAAAATTTCTGAAACGGATACAGAGACGTTAATATCCGCCAGTGGTTCGAGGATGCAAAACCCTTACACGCTGAGCATGAACTCGAAGGCGCGCAGTCGGGCCTCCAGGTGCGTGGCGGCCCAGCGGTGCGCCAGAGACGCTAGAAACGTGGAGGTCTCCAGGTCCACCTGTGCCTGCAGCAGCTGGTCAAAGGTGGAGCCTATGAGCGCGGCCACCCACGCAACCTGCGAGGGTGTGATGGGCTCGGCGCCCGCTATGCCCTTGGCGCAGCTTTCGCACAGCACGCCGCCTGCCGCCACCGAGAAGCGCGACACGGCGCGGTCGCCGCAGGAGACGCAGCCGGTAAGCTCGGGTCGCCAGCCGCCATGCGCCAGCGCCTTGAAGGCGTAGGCGGCCACGCTGAGGTCCAGGTGCTGCTGGTCAGCCGCCTCCTCGCATGCGCCGAGCGCCCGAGATAGGAGCGGGTACAGGAAGGGGTCGTCCATGTCCTCGTAGCAGGTCAGGCGAGCGACCTCGCACATGGCGGAGGCGGCGCTGACGCGGCTGAGGTCGCCCCTCAGGCCCTCGTGAGGCTGCAACAGCGAGGCCTCGGCAACCACGTCCAGGTTCCTGCCGTGGGCCAGCAGGAAGTCCGTCTGTGAGAAGAGGTCCACACGCGCCGCCAGCCTGCCGCCCGGCTTTCGGGCACCCTTGCCCACGGCGCGAATCTGCCTGCCAGACTGGGCCAGCAGGGTCAGTATGAGGTCCTGCTCGCCCAGCTTTGTGCGGTCGAGAACGATGGCGTTCGTGCGGTATGTCCTTCTGCCCGCCAAGTGGGGCTACTCCCCGGCGTCGTAGCCCATGCGGCGGATCTCGTTCTGGTCGCGGCGCCACTTCGGCTGGACCTTCACGTCCAGCTTCAGGTATACCTTTCGGTCCAGCAGGCGCTCGATGTCGTGCCGCGCCTCGGTGCCGATGGTCTTTATCATCTGGCCGCCCTTGCCGATGACGATGCCCTTCTGGCCCTCGCGCTCCACCAGGATGGTGGCGTCGATCTCGGCGTGGTCGTCGTTGGGGTACTCGATGCTGTTGCACACGACGCCCACCGAGTGGGGTATCTCCTCGCGCAGGTGCAGAAAGGCCTTCTCGCGCACGAACTCGGCCACGAGGTCCTCGGGGGTGGAGTCGATGGTCATGCCCTCGGGGAACCAGCGGGGTCCCTCGGGCAGATGGGACGACACGATGTCCAGGAAGCCGTCCACGTTGAAGTCCTCGACCGCGCTGACGGCCAGCTCGTCGTCGAACGGCGCCAGCTTGCGCGCGGCCTCAAGCTGTGCGTTCAGCTGCTCGGGGTTCGAGATGTCCAGCTTTGTGATGACCAGCAGCTTGAACGGGGCGTTGCAGGCAGCCACGTGCTGCGCCACCCACTCGTCTCCCCTGCCGACGGGCTTCGTGGCGTCAATCAGCATGGCAACGACGTCCACGTCCTCCAGCTCGCTCAGTGCAGCGCGGTTGAGCTCCTTCCCCAGCGCGTCCTTGGGCTTGTGCAGGCCGGGGGTGTCCACGATGACCAGCTGGGAGTGGTCGGTGTTCACGACGGCGCGAAGGCGCTTGCGCGTGGTCTGCGCTACGGGACTGGTGATGGCCACCTTCTGTCCCAGGCACGCGTTCAGCAGCGTGGACTTGCCCACGTTGGGCCTGCCCACCAGTGCCACGAATCCGCTCCTGAACGGGACGTCCTGGTCCTTCTGGTCGCTGGCACTGCTGAGCTTCGACTGGTCGTCGGTGTTTGACATATGGTCCTCCTAGCGCCGCGGTGGCGCGATTGGCTTGCTAGCCCGAACGTGGCACGCGAACGGCATGCCCACGGCTCATTTTGCTACAAGAAATTGCAGATGAATGCATGAACGTACACGATGATGCCCACCACCGCCACAACCAGGCACAAAATCCACGAGGCTGCCGCGGCCACGTCCTTTGCCCGGCCCGCCAGCGGGTGGAACTCGGGGGACACCAGGTCGACCACGGTCTCGATGGCCGTGTTTATGAGCTCGGCCGACAGCACCACGCCGCAGCACAAAAGCACGATGGCCCAGCTGAGCGCGTCCAGGCGCAAAACTATGGCCATGACGACGGCAAACGCGGCACCACCCAGCATGACCTTGATGTTTCGCTCGTCGCGAAACGCCGTGCGAAACCCCTGCATGGCAAACAGGAAGCTTCGCAGGAAGCTGGGGTGGTTCTCCTTCTGGCCAGGTATCATCTGCCATCAGCCCCTGGCGCGGCGGCAGCGCCGTCGTCCAGGTGGCGCGTGAAGGTGACGTGGCTTATGTGGGCGTCGGTCTTTATCATGGCCACAAGCTCGTCCTCGCGCTTCTCCATGACCTGGGCCTCGTCGTCCTGCAGGTGGTCGTAGCCCAGCAGGTGCAGCATGCCGTGCACCAGAAGCAGCCGACACTCGTCGGCCGGCGTCGTGCCAAAGCGCTGGGCCTGGCGGGTGATGTAGGCGGGCGCCAGGACTATGTCGCCCAGCTCGCACGGCTCGCCGGGGGCCAGCTCGGGGTCGTCGGGGCGCTCGCACTCCAGCGAGATGACGTCCGTGGGACGGTCGACGCCTCGCCACGTGCGGTTCAGCTGGTGGATGCGCTCGTCGCTGACGATGCTGACCGACACCATGCACGGCCTGTCCACGCCCTCCTGGCGCAGGACCAGGTCGCAGTCGCTACGTACCTCTTCGGCGTCCAGCAGGGGCTCGACCCCGGACTGGACCACGTAGTCGTATGTGTTGGCCATAGGGACCCTCCTTCGGTGTGGTAGGGGCGCTCGACCGACGTGCGTCGGGACTACGCACCCTCCTGAGCCTCATTGTAGGCGTCGACGATCTTTGCCACCAGGGAGTGGCGCACGATGTCGCCCACCCCCAGCGTGACGAACGCTATGTCGTCCACGCCAGACAGCACGTGACGCGCGTTCTCGAGCCCGTTGCGGCCGGGAAGGTCGCGCTGCGAGCTGTCACCCGTGATCACGAACTTGGACGAGAAGCCCAGGCGGGTCAGGAACAGCTTCATCTGCGCGGGGGTGGTGTTCTGCGCCTCGTCCAGGATGACGAAGGCGTCGTTGAAGGTGCGGCCACGCATGAAGGCCAGGGGCGCTATCTCGATGGCGCCCTGCTCTATGAGGGCACTGCCGCGCTCGGGGTCGGTCATGTCGAACAGCGCGTCGTACAGGGGCCTGACGTAGGGGTCCAGCTTCTCCTCCAGCGTGCCCGGAAGGTAGCCCAGAGACTCGCCCGCCTCGACCACGGGACGCGTCAGCACGATGCGGCTGACCTCGTGACGCTTCAGTGCCGCCACCGCCATGGCCATGGCCAGGTACGTCTTTCCCGTGCCCGCCGGCCCTTCTCCAAAGGTGATGGTGTTGTGGCGTATGGCCTCCACGTAGCGGCGCTGGCCGGAGGTCTTGGGCCTGACGACCTTGCCGTGGCTGGTCGCCAGGACCGCGTCGCCCAGGGCGGCATCGAAGCCGGCCCCGCGCCGCACCTGGCCCACCATGAGGTCGACGTCGGGAAGCGAGGGCTCCTCCCCCAGCATTGCCATCTGAATCAGCCTGCTGAACACCGAGGTCACCTGGTCCACGACGTCGGGCGCGCCGACGACGCTGACCTGGTTTCCCCGCACCGTGATCATGGCGTCGAACGACTCCTCGATGCGGCGCAGGAGCACGTCCGCCGGACCCATCAGGGTCCCGGGGTCGACAGAGTCGGGAATGGTCAGTCTAACGTGAGTGGGCTCCATGGTCCTCCCAAAGTAGCCGCCTTGGCCCCCGAGGGGCCCGGGTGGGCGAGCGCGTCTGGGACGCGCCGCCCCAAGCCCGATGATACAACTCCACCCGACCCGACTCCGTCAGGCGTTAGTGCGGGCGGCCCTACAGCAGGCGCCCCACGAGCGTGGAGCCGTCGCCCTGCTGCGACACGCCCTCCAGCTGCACGTCGACCATGGAGCCCAGCTCGCAGCGCGGGTCCACCAGCACGTCAAAGAGGCCGCCCGACACGGCGCGGCCCGGATACTGCACCAGAACGCGGTCGCGCGTTCCCACCAGCCGCTGCGCCTCCTGGGCGCGCATGGCGCTGGCCAGCTGGCGCATCTGGTGGCTCCTCCGGGCCATGACCTGCGGGCTCACCTGGTCTACGGCCTCGGCCGCGGGGGTGCCGGGCCTTCGGGAGTAGCGAAACACGTGCATCTTTGAGAAGCGCATGCTGCGGCAGAAGTCCAGAGACTCCTGGAACTCCTGGTCGGTCTCGCCGGGGAAGCCCACGATGAGGTCGGTCCCCAGGGCCAGGTGCGGCAGGTGCCTACGTGCGTTCTCCACCACGCCGGCAAAGAAGGACGAGTCGTACACCCTGCCCATCCTGCGCAGCGTGGCGTCGCAGCCCGACTGCAGGCAGATGTGCAAGAAAGGCGCCACACGGCCGTCAGAGGCCGCCATGGTGGAGAGCAGCCGGTCGTCGACGTCGGGCGGCTCTATGGACGAGAGCCGCACCCGCTCGATGGTGGTGCGCTCCAGTATGAGCTCCAGAAGGCCCGCCAGGTCCATGACCTCGGAGGCGTCTGCGCTCCGGGCTCCGTCCACGGGAACCCGCGAGACCTCCCAGGCGGATGCCGCAGACGCGCCGTCATGAACCAGCGCCCCGTAGCGCCCCAGGTTGATGCCCGTGAGCACCACCTCGTGGGCGCCGCGGCCCACCGCCTCCTGGACGGCGGACACGACGCGCTCGGGGTCCAGGCTGCGGCCGCGGCCGCGCGCCTTCCACACGATGCAGTACGTGCAGCGGTTGTCGCAGCCGTCCTGCACCTTTATGCCTGGCCTCATACGGCCGGTGGGAGTGGGCGTCACGGCCAGCTCGTCGGTGTTGTCCACCGAAAGCGCATCCAGGCCCAGGAGCTCCAGGGCACGAGAGGCCACCTGCGTCTTGTCCGGCTCCACGCTGACGTTGGGCCCAAGGCCCGCCAGCTCGTCGGAGAACAGGCTGGCCACGCAGCCCGTGGCCACGACGGCGGGCGCCTGCGGCAGCGAGGCGGCATGGCGGATGACCTTGCGGGTCTTCGCCTCGGCCTCGCCCGTAACGGCGCAGGTGTTTATGACCACGAGGTCCGCGCCGTTCTCGTCCACCAGCTGGGCGCCTGCGCGCTCCAGCCTAGCCATGATGACGTCGGTCTCGACGCGGTTCACGCGGCAGCCCAGGTTCACAAAGGCCACCTTCGGCCGTGCCCCCGTCAACGCCGCCTACCCCTGAACGGGCCCTTGGGCTTCTTTGCGGCACGATTCTTCGAGCGGCGCTGCGCCTCTCGCTCTGCCTCTGCGTGCACGGCGCGGGCCTGATACTCGGCATCCACGTCGCGACCGGGGTCCTCGCCCTCCTGCTCCTCGTGCTCGTGCAGGGAAGATCCGTGCATGCTCTCAGCCAGCTGGCGCACCAGGGCCTTCTGCTCGGGGGTCAGGTCCGTGGGCGTGCGCACCTGGATCACGGCTATCAGGCTGCCGCGGGCGTGCGAGTTCGCGCGGGGCATGCCATGGCGCTCGACGTGGATCTCCTGGCCGTACTGGCAGCCGGCTGGCACCTCGACGTCCACGCGCTCGCCCTTGAGCACGCCGTCGATGGTGACCGTGGTGCCGGTCATGGCCTGGATGGAGTCCACCTGGACGCTGGTGTACAGGTCGTCGCCCTGGCGCTGGAAGCGCTCGTCCTGGGCCACCTGGACGTTCACCACGAGGTCGCCCGACGTGTCGCCGCGCACGCCCGCCTCGCCGTAGCCGTGCAGGCGCACGGTCTGGCCGGAGTGGACGCCAGCGGGTATCTGGACCTTTACCGTCTCGTGAGAGGGCGTGCGGCCCTGGCCCTCGCAGGTCTCGCAGGGCTTGTCGACCACGCGGCCGGTGCCGTGGCACACGGGGCAGGTGGTCTGCGTCTGCATCTGGCCGAATATGGTGCGCTGCACCTGTACCACGCGACCGGTGCCGTGGCAGCGGTCGCAGGCCTTCTCGTGCCCGCCGGCCGCCACGCCGGTGCCGTTGCAGTCGTCGCAGGGAGCCAGGCGCTCGTAGGAGATGGTCTTCGTGCAGCCGGACGCGGCCTCGGCCAGGGTGATCTGGATCGTGATGGCCATGTCGCGGCCGCGTGTGCGTGCAGCGCGCCCGGCCTGCGTGGACGCCGCGCCTCCGCCAAAGAAGGAGTCAAAGATGTCGTTGATGCCGAAGCCGTCGCCGTTGAAGATGTCGGACATGTCGACGTAGTCCGAGCCGAAGCCTCCGGGGCCGTCGGGGCTGCCGTAGCGGTCGTAGTTCGCGCGCTTGCGCTCGTCGGACAGGACGGTGTAGGCCTCGTTGACCTCCTTGAACTTCTGCTCGGCGTCAGGCGCCTTGTTCACGTCCGGGTGCAGCGTGCGTGCCAGCTTCAGGAACGCGCGCTTTATCGTCTTTTGGTCGGCGTCCCGGCTGACGCCGAGCACCTCATAGTAGTCCTTCTGCTGATTCAATCTGACCAATCCCCTGCTGTATTTCGGTACCTCAGACTAGGTACCCCTCCAGGCGCCACGTATTCACGACACGGCCGCCAAGCCGCGCCGCGAGGGCCCAATCATGCTGTCAAGAAGAGCTCTACACGTTGCTGAGGCTGCTGCCGCCCAGCCCTGTGCCGCGGGGACCGGCCGTGTACGCCTGCATGGAGCAGCTGGTCATGAGCCCGAACAGCACGGCCAGCAGAAGGCCGAACGTCAGGCCGCCACGCATGCTGTACCAGGCGTTTCTCCACCAGCGCTTGGACTTCTTTACCCCGTCGCGCACCACCATGAAGCCGCCCACGATGATGAAGACGGCGTCCAGGATGACGCTGGAGAGCCCAAAGCCCTGCGCCGCCTCTATGATGGCCGTCACCAGGAAGGGCAGGAAGAAGCCGATCATCTGCATGCCGGCAGCCTGGCGACCCGTGAGCCTCTCGCTGGGTACCCCTACGCGGCACACGAAGTCGCCCGACTCGCGCCCGTTCGTGCCGGCGTTGCCCATGCCCTTCAGGCGCACCTCGTCCCCGTCGTGGGAACCCGCGGGGATGTCCACCACGACCTCGGTGGCCGTGAGCACGCGGCCCGATCCGCCGCAGTGTTCGCAGGGGTCGCTGACGACCTTTCCGGAGCCCTCGCACTCGGGGCACTCCATCTGCATGTAGCCGATGCCAAAGAACGAGCCCAGGTCTACGTCAATGTGGCCGGTGCCGTGGCAGGTGGGGCAGGTCTCGGGCTCGGAGTGGGCGACGGAGCCCGACCCGTGGCACACGTCGCACGTGGCGTAGCGCTGGAACGTGACGCCGCGGCGCGTGCCCTTGACCGCCTCGTCGTCCGAGATGTCCACCGTGTAGACGACGTCCTTGCCTGCGCGGGGGTTGTACGAGCGGGAGCTGCGCGTGGTGCGCCTGAAACCGCCGGCACCGGGCCCGCCAAAGGGGAAGCCCCAGCCGAACGGGTCGTACCCGCCGCCCGCGTAGCCGCCGCCGTACTGGGTGGACGGCGCGCCGGTGGAGCCGTAGCCTCCGAACGGGCTGCCCGAGCGCATGGCATCGTAGCGCTTGCGCTTCTGGGGGTCCGAGAGGACGGCGTAGGCCTCGGAGACCTCCTTGAAGCGCTCCTCCGCGTCGGGCGCCTTGTTCACGTCCGGGTGCAGCTTTCGCGCCTTCTGCTGGAATGCCTTGCGGATGTCGTCCGTCGAGGCGTCCTTGTCCACGCCTAGGATGGCGTAGTAGTCCTTCTCGTTCATAGATGCCATATGTGCGGCTCCCCAGAGTCCACGCCGGCTCGGGGGCCGACGACGCTAGCAAGAAACGTTCACGATTCTACCCTGTGCCAGGTCCCACATTTCGCCATATAGCTGGTTCCCCAGAAGCCATCCACGGTTTGTGGGCACCAAAGAGCCCCCCGGAGCCCAGCTGGCAAGCCCTTCTGCGACCGCATGGGCGCACGCCGCGTCCACCCGATCCGCACCCAGGCACCGGCGCGCATGCTCCAGGAGCGCGGGCGTGGCGCCGTCCACCAGGCGCATGCCCAGCATGAGGTCCTCGGCCGCGGCCTGACCCTGCGTCATGAGCTCCAGGTCGAAGTGGAGGTTCTCCAGGCCCCGCGAGCAAATGATCTCATTTGTGGAGGAGGTGATCGTGAGCCTGACGCGCCGGACGTCCGGTGCCGGCTCGGGCAGCTGCGGACAGGCTCGGCGCAGGCGCAGGTACCCCTCGCGCGTCAGCATGCTGGCGGCGCGGGCGCCCAGACCCAGGTAGGGCACGCCGGTCCAGTAGGCCAGGTTGTGCCGGCAGCGCTGGCCGGGCCGTGCATAGCTGGCCACCTCGTAGCGGGCAAAGCCACGCGACTCCAAGTAGTCGTGCGCCTGGCTCATGCGCGTGGCCTGCACGTCGGGGTCGTTCCACGCAGGGTCCTCGTCGCCGTAGCGCCTGCCGAACGCCGTGCCCTCCTCGATGGCCAGCGGGTACACGCTGACGTGTCCCACACCCCACGAGACCACGTCCTCCAGCGAGCGCCGCCACGAGGCTTCGGACTGCAGGGGAATCGCGCACATGAGGTCGCAGCTAACGCGGATGCCGGTGGAGACGGCGGCTTGCACGCGGTCGGCCGCCTGGTGTGCGTCGTGCAGGCGGCCAAGGGCCCGCAACTCCTGGTCGCTCGTGCTCTGGACGCCTATGGAGAGCCTCGTGCAGCCCGCCCGCGGCAGCCATTCCAGGAGCTCGTCGCTCAGCGAGTCGGGGTTTGCCTCGCAGGTAAGCTCGCAAAGGCGCGCAAGCCCGCTGGCCCTCCGAACCAGCCGCACAAGGTGCTCCCCCGCCAGGGTGGGCGTGCCACCGCCCACGTAGGCGCTGCGACATCCCTCCAGAAGCCCCAGGTCAGCGACCTGCTCCAGCAGCCTTTCCAGCGCATCGACATACCTGCCCATGCGGGGGTCGTCGCCGCGCGTGGCGCGCGATGCAAAGTCGCAGTACGCGCACTTCCTGGCACAGAAGGGCAGGTGCAGGTATAGGGCACCTACGTCCGGACGCATGTAGCGCCCCTGGAAGGCACTGAGATCGCAATCGAGGGTGCCCGAGGCATCGCTGGCCTCATGGCGCAGCTCAACCTCTTCCATGTGTCCGGTGTCTAGCGGCATGTTCTTCTTTCGTGAAATCGTCTTGAGCAAGAAGGGCTTGGGCCAGCAGAAAAGATACCTGCGCGGCCGGGGGCGCACAAGGGCGTCCGTCGCGTTGCGGCGGGCGCCCCATGGCAAGAAGCGCGATCTGTGTTGGCACCAATGCGGCAGGCTAGGCGTACGTGACCACCGTGGTGCCCGTGGGGACGTTGTCGTAGATCCACTTGGCGACGTCTATGGGCAGGCGCACGCAGCCGTGTGAGATGTTCTGCCCGAGGCGCCCGTCCAGGACCCGCCTCGTGCCCTGGACGTACTCGACGGAGTGAAAGAGGTAGTTCCCGCAGAACTGCGTCCAGTAGTAGCAGGTGTATGCGCCGACCGTGTCCACGCCGCAGAACGAGTACCCGCGCGAGCCGATGGTGAACACGCCCTTGACCGTGGGGGTCGAGGGCTTTCCGGTGCTGGCGGACCACAGCGAGGACCTGGACCAGGACCCCCTGGAGCCGCGGAACACGCCCACCTGGTTCCGTGAGCAGTCCACCATCATGAGCCAGCCCGTGGAGCTGGCGTAGCCCTGCGCGCGACGGGTCATGTCGTCCATGAGGTCGGTCTCGTACAGGCGCGGGTGGTTGGTGGAACCCGGGGCGTCGTTGCCCTTTAGCACCAGCTGCACGCGCAGCGCCTCGATGGCACGGCCTAGACCCGTCGAGCCGGCTACCTGGCCGTCGCGGGCCCAGCCCAGCCAACCCACGCCGCTGACGTGGGCCTGGTAGTAGATGTCTAGGTAGCGGGACAGCTCGCCAGTGAGCTCGGCCTGGACGGCCTCGATCCTGAGCGAGCGGCCCGTGGTGCCGGCGACGGCTCCATCCTGCACCCACGGCTGCCAGCCGACGTTCTGCACGTGGGCACGATAGCGCACGCCTCCGGACAGGGCGTTCTGCCCGCCTTGCAGCCTGATGGTCAGTGCCTCCATCTGCAGGGAGCGGCCCGTGGTGCCCGCCACGGCACCGTCGGCGACCTCGGGCTGCCAGCCGACGTTAGCCACGTGCACTGCGTACTCGACGGCGGTTGGCCCCACGAACGAGATGATTGTCCCCTGGTCGGAGGAGCTGGGGGCGGCGGAGCCCTTCGCCACCAGCACCACCTGCACGGCTTCCATCCTGCCCGAAAGCCCCGTGGTTCCCGACTCCTGGCCGTCCTTCGTCCAGGCCATCCAGCCGAACTGCTGCACGTGCGCGCGGTACCACACGTCGTACTTCGAGGCCAGCTCGCCGGTCAGCCTGAAGCGCACCGCCTCCACGCGCAGGCCCTGGCCGCTGGTTCCCGCCGTGCCGCCATCGGCCGCCCAGCCCTGCCAGCCCACGTTCTGCACGTGGGCCTGGTACTCGACGCCGCCATCCACGTAGGCATTGCCCACCTTTGCGCGGATAGCCTCCAGCCGAAGGGATGATCCGGTGGTGCCGGCGGTCTGGCCAGGCTCGCTGGTCCAGCCCTGCCAGCCGACGTTCTGCACGTGGGCCTGCACCTGCACCATGGTGCCGTCCAGGAAGGCCGTGCTGGCGCCGTCTGTCGGCATGGCTGTGCCCACGGGTACCAGCATGACCTCGAGCGCCTCCATGCGCAGTCCCTTGCCCGTGGAGCCCACGGGTCCCTCCGCGGTCCACGCCAGCCAGCCGTAGTTCTGGATGTGCGCGCGGTAGCGCAACGAGTACTTCTTGCTCAGGGCCGAATCGGCACGCAGGCGCAGCTGCAGGGCCTCAAGGCGCAGACCTTGGCCCGTGGTGCCGACCACCTGGCCACCGCCGACCCAGTCCATCCAGCCAAGGTTCTGCACATGGGCGCGCGCCTGCACGTCGTGGGACGAGTAGCCGGAGCCGTCAGGTGCGACCAGCCGGATCCGAACGGCCTCCAGGCGCTTCTCCTCCCCGGTGGTGCCTGCCACCTGGCCCCCGCTCACGGGGTCCTGCCAGCCGTCGTCCTGCACGTGGGCTTGCACCCTGACATCGGGGGCCTTCTGCGCGTCGTCGGCGGAGTCGGCAGGTTTCGTCGAGGAGTCGCTGCCGTCATGCGCCTGAGGCGTGCTGTCAGCCGCCTGCGAGGACTTTGCATCATCTGTCGAATCGGCAGCCTCGGTCGAGGCTTGTGTGGACTCAGCCGAGGAGGCGCTCTCCTGCTGCGAGACGGTCGTGTCCTTCTTTACCGTGTCTTCCTGAGCGCTAGGCTCAACCGCCTTAGTGGACTCTGATGTGCTTGCCGAGGAGGTGTCAGCAGCAGACTGGGCTGACGCGGCATCGGCGGTGTAAGTGGCATCCGAACCGTGGGCGTTGGATGTGGCGGCAACGGTCTCTGTCGTCTGGGGCGTCGACGAGCTGTCTACCTGGCGCGCGCAGCCCTGTGACTGCAGCGCGGACTCGAAGGCTACCGCGTTCTCCTGTGCGATGGCCGTCGCCGGGCACAATGCCAGGCCAACGACCAGCGCCGCGGCGGCGACGCCCCTGCCCATGTGGTACATGATCCCACGCTCCGTTTTCCATAATCCGATACGCAAACCCCGGGGCTCCATGGACGTGGCTGTAACGATCCGCCCGAAGCACCCACTGGCATTCTGCTGAATTATGGTTTCCATTCAGAGAAGAGCGTGACCGTATCCGCCAACGGTACCAGTGCTATGTCGGCAAGGCGCGACACTACTTCGTTTGTGGCCCCTGCGTATCCCACGGCCATGCGAGGCGTGACTCGAGGTCTTTGAACCACAGGTGATCGATGGGTGGAACTCCCCTGCCGGGACCAGGCTCGTGTGCCAGTCCCCCGGCCACGTAGCGCTTGGCGGCGCGGCAGGCGTCTGCCAGGTCCAGGCCTCGCGCAAGCCCGCATGCGATGGCCGATGACAGGGCACAGCCCGTTCCGTGGGCGGCCGCCCCCGGCAGGCGCTCTCCTTGCAGGGCGACGACCTCCAAGGGAGCGCCATCGGTAGCCAACGCCAGGATGTCGTCCGCGTCGCCTGCGGCATGCCCCGCCTTCAGGAGCGCCGAGCTGCCCAGCTGGGCGGCCAGAACCCTTGCGGCATGCTGACGCTGGTCCCTGGTTCGGACGAGTGCGCCCAGCATGGCCTCCGCCTCGTCCAGGTTTGGCGTCAAGAGCATGGCACTTCGATACAAACGCAGGAAAGAGGGGCTGACCACCCGCGGGCCGGACTGCGCTGACGCGTTGCTGACGCCCTCGTCGGCAGGTGCCTTAGCCCTGTGTGGCTGAGGTGTCGCAGGGTGTGAACACCCCCGCTTCCCCTGCTCATTCGACAGCAACGTGCCGGTGGAGGAGACCATGACGGGGTCCACGACGATGCGGCTGGCACCCCAGCGGGCCAGGGTGTCGGCGATGGCAGCAGCGACCTCTGGGTTGGGGACCATTCCCACCTTTACGGCGTCGGGCGCCACGTCCTGGAAGACCGCGTCCAGCTGGGCGCGCACCAAGCCGGCGTCCACGGCGCCGACGTTACTCACTCCCAGCGTGTTCTGTGCCGTGATTGCCGTCGCCACTGCCATGCCGCAGCAGCCGTGCGCCTGTATGGTCTTCAGGTCGGCCACCAGGCCCGCGCCGCCCGAGGGGTCCAGACCCGCTATGGTCAGGACCACGGGGGCGGCACCATGTGGCCCCCGCTGGCGCGAAGCGCTCATGAGAGCGAGCCCGCCTGCGCGTGACCGGAATCGAGCGCAAAAGAATCCCGCTGTGCATTCAGCGCCTGCACGAGCTCGTGAGTTGCCTTCGTCACGTCGTCCGCGGCAAAGATGGCGGACACCACGGCCGCGCCCGCGACGCCCGTGCCGCGCAGCTCGTGCACGTTCGAGGCGTCGACACCGCCGATGGCGACCACCGGCAGGGGCGTCGCGGCGCAGATCCGCCGCAGCTCGTCCCAGCTGACGTCTGCCGCCTCGGGCTTCGTGGCAGTGGGGTGCATGGCCCCGACGCCCAGGTAGTCCGCACCGGCGTTCCAGGCGCGCACTGCCTGCTCCACGGTCTGGCATGACACGCCCACGATGGCGTCGTCGCCCAGGATGGCACGTGCGCGCTCGCAGGCCATGTCGGACTGCCCCACGTGGACGCCGTCCACGCCCGCCTCGCGCGCCGCCTCCACGTCGTCGTCTATCACCAGGGGCACGCCCTGCTTGGCACACAGCGGTGCCAGCTGGCGTGCCATCCGCACGATTCCCTCGTGGTCGAGGTTCTTCTCGCGCAGCTGCATGAAGGTGGCGCCGCCGTCCAGGGCCTGCCGCACCATGCTGGGCAGCGTCCTGCCCCCAGCCCACGTGCGGTCGGTCACGGCGTAGCAAAGGAGGTCGCGCCGTACGTCCTCGGCGGTCCAGCGGCCGCGACGGCGCGGGCCGCAGGCCGGCGACTGTGCGGCCGCCATGCTAGAGCTCCTCTGCGCGGGCAGCGCCGGACACGGACTCGGGCGTCTGGTTGTACAGGGCGTCCAGCAGGTAGGTGCGGAAGCTGCCGTTTCCGTCCAGCGGCCTCATGCGCGACGCGGCCACCTCTCCCGCAACGCCCATGCTGACGACCGACGCCACCGCGGCGTCAAAGGGCTCGTCAGTGTTTGCCGCCAAGAAAGACGTGGTCGTAGCGGACAGCATGCAGCCCGAGCCCGTGATGCAGCCCATCAGAGGCACGCCGTTGCGGATGGCCACCACGCGGCTGCCGTCCGAGACCAGGTCGATGGCGCCCGTGACCGCCAGGATGCAGCCCAGCTTCGATGCCGACTGGCGCACGAAGTCGGCGGACCTGTCCAGGTTCTGCTCGCTGACCTTGTCGTCGGGGCTCACGTCGACGCCGCGGGTGGACGCTGCGGCTCCCGCCAGGGCCTTGATCTCGCTCATGTTTCCGCGAACCACCCAGACGTGCGCCTCGTCGATGATCGAGCACGCGGTGCGCGTGCGGATGTCAGATGCGCCGGCGCCCACGGGGTCCAGCAGCAGCGGGTGGTTCAGCTGGGTTGCCACCTTGGAGGCGGCGTGCATACCCTCGACGACGCTCTTCGTGAGGGTGCCGATGTTCACGTCCAGGCCGCCGCAGATACGCTGGATCTGCGCCACGTCCTCGGGCTCGTCACCCATGATTGGGCTGGCGCCGATGGCCAGCACCGCGTTCGCGCAGTCGTTCACCGTGACGTAGTTCGTGATGCAGTGGGTCAGGGGGTGCTTGTCGCGCACGTTCTTAACGGCGGTTGCGATGCAATTGATGCCGAAGGAAGCCATGTTCTTCTCTCCCGTGTACAGGGGACGGAGGTGTGCCCATCCGTCCACAGCAAGCCCCTCACGCTAGCGCGTAGCGCATAGCGCAAGAAGGACTATTGAGTTTGAAATGTTGTTTTGCTGCCGGCGTCAGGGCCTATATGCCCAGGTCGACGGTCTGGCCCTGGAGGATGCGGTTGACCGTGCGTGCGGCGCACATCTTGCCGCACATGGTGCAGGTGCCGTCCTCCTCGGGAGGGGTCTGCGCCAGCACCTCGCGCATGCGGTCGGGGTCAATGGCGTAGCGTTCCATGTCCTCCCAGTCCACGCGGCGGCGGGCATCGCTCATGAGGTCGTCGGCCTTGCGCGCGCCGGGCACGCCCTTTGCGATGTCCGCGGCATGGGCGGCTATGCGCGTGGCCACGAGGCCCTCGCGCACGTCCTGGGCGTCGGGCAGGCGCAGGTGCTCGGCGGGCGTGACGTAGCACAGCCAGTCCGCACCACTCATGGCGGCCACGGCCCCGCCGATGGCGGCGGTGATGTGGTCGTAGCCGGCGCCGATGTCGGTGACCAGCGGCCCCAGCACGTAGAACGGGGCGTCGTGGCACAGGCGCTTCTGCAGCTTCATGTTTGCGGCGACCTCGTCCAGGGCCATGTGGCCCGGTCCCTCGACGACCACCTGGACGCCGGCGTCCTGGGCGCGCTTCGCGAGCTTGCCCAGCTCCACCAGCTCGGCCACCTCGGAGGCGTCCGTCGCGTCGTACGTGGAGCCGCCGCGCATGGCGTCACCCAAAGAGATGGTGACGTCGTACTGGTGCAGGATGTCCAGCACATCGTCGAAGTGCTCGTACAGCGGGTTCTCGCAGCCCGTGGTCATCATGAGGCCAAACAGCAGAGAGCCGCCGCGCGACACGATGTTCGTCAGGCGCTTCGTCTGCATGAAGGTGTCCAGCACCGTGCGGTTCAGGCCGGCGTGGATGGTCATGAAGTCGACGCCGTCCTCAGCGTGGGCGCGGATGACGCGCAGCAGGTCGTCGGCGGTCAGCTCTACCAGGGGCTTGCCCAGGTAGCCGATGGCGTCGTACATGGGGACGGTGCCCACGGCCAGCTGCGTGCGCTCAATGAGCTGCTGGCGAAACGGCCTGGTCTTTCCGGAGTTCGAGAGGTCCATGATGGCGTCGGCGCCGTAGCGCTCCGCGATCTCGACCTTCTGCCACTCCAGGGGCGCATTCTGGATGTCGCCCGAGATGCCCAGGTTCACGTTCACCTTCGTGCGAAGGCCGCCTCCCACGCCCATGGGCGAGAGGCCCTTCTGGATGTGCACCACGTTCGCGGGAATCGAGATGTGCCCGTCGGCCACCCCCTCGCGGATGAACTCGGGGTCACGGCCCTCCTTGCGGGCGACTTCCTGCATTTGTGGGGTGATTGTGCCGCTACGCGCGGCATCAAGCTGCGTCATACGCATCCCTTCGTTGGCATTATCCACATCAGGTTATGAGGGTCGCGACGTCGGACGCCGCCTCTCAGCCGGGCCATGCCCCAGCTCCCCTATGTCGGCTGCAGTATACACCCCGCCTGCCGAAGTGCAAGGCGCATCGGGCCACTACGCCACCTGGCAGCCCTGCACCAAAACCTTGGTAATCAAGTTCTCAATCGAGTTCGCAATCCTGCGTATCTGAGGCCGTCCGCAAAATCCTCGTTACCTTTTCCTTATCTGCTGGGTATAGAGGTTGCGTTCCGGTGAAGGCCCACCGTCTGGACCTGCCCGTCCCTGCGGAAAAGGAGTGCTGATGGACTACCACATCAAGTCGAAGGACCCCCGTCTGAAGTTTTTTTGCGGCGACTACGACGCCCTCATCCACACGCGCAAGCCAAAGGGCATAGACGACAAGAGCGCCTATCTCATCGGCACGGGCATCGGTGCCCTCGCTGCCGGCTGCTTCCTGGTCCGCGACGCGCACATGGACGGCTCGAGGATTCACTTCCTCGAGCAGCTCGATATCCCCGGCGGCTGCCTTGACGGCAAGGTCATCGAGAACGTGGGCTATGTGGCCCGCGGTGGCCGCGAGATGGGTCACCACTTCGAGGTGCTGTGGGACCTCTTCCACTCGCTGCCTTCCGTGGAGGACCCGAACGTCTCGGTCCTGGACCACCTGTACTACATCAACAAGGACGACCCGAACTTCTCGAACTGCCGCATCACGACGAACCGCGGACAGCGCTACGACAACGGCAAGTTCAACCTGGGCCAGAAGAACGCGATGGAGCTCGCGAACTTCCTGATGATGAGCGACGAGTCGCTCCAGGGCAAGTCGATCGAGGAGATCTTCTCTGACGACCTTCTGCACTCCGACTTCTGGTGCTACTGGCGCACGATGTTCGCCTTCGAGAACTGGCACTCCGCCCTCGAGATGAAGCTGTATATGAACCGCTTCATCCACCACGTGGGCGGCCTGGCCGACCTCTCGGCCCTGCAGTTCTGCCGTCGCGACCAGTTCACGGACTTCGTCACGCCGATGATGAACTACCTCAAGGCGGCAGGCGTCGAGTTCCGCTACGGGGTCACGGTCACGAACGTCGAGTTCGACATCACGCCGGAGCAGAAGGTCGCAAAGAAGATCGTCGCCCACGACAAGGACGGCAACGATATCTCGATCGACCTCACGCCGAACGACCTTTGCTTCATCACCAACGGCTCGATGACCGAGAGCTCGACGTACGGCTCGACCGACAAGCCGGCACCGTGGGACCCGAAGCTGGGCGGTTGCTGGAAGATGTGGAAGAACATCGCCGCGCAGTCCGACGAGTTCGGCCATCCCGACGTCTTCTGCGGACACCCGGAGGAGTCGAACTGGGAGTCCTGCACGATCACGGCCTCCGATCCGAGGATCGTGGACCTCGTCGAGAAGATCACGAAAAGAAGCCCGTATGGCGGCCACATCTGCACAGGCGGCATCGTGTCTGCCAAGGATTCGAACTGGCTCATGAGCTGGACGATCAACCGCCAGGAGCAGTACTACGGCCAGCCGCAGAAGGACTTCGAGGTCTGGGTGTACGGCCTGTTCACGGATGTACCCGGCAACTACGTGAAGAAGCCCCTGAAGGACTGCACGGGACGCGAGGTCACGCAGGAGTGGCTGTACCACATCGGCGCCCCGCTGGACCAGATTGACGAGCTTGCCGACACCTGTCACGCGGTACCGGTCATGATGCCGTTCATCACCTCCATGTTCCTGCGCCGCTCCTTCGGCGACCGTCCGTACGTCGTGCCGAAGGGCGCCGTCAACTTCGCCTTCCTGGGCCAGTTCGCCGAGACGCTGGACGAGCCCGGCAGGGACACGGTCTTCACCATCGAGTACTCGGGCCGCACCGCCATGGAGGCCGTCTACATCCTGGCTGGCGTCGAGCGCGCCGTGCCCGAGGTGTTCCCGAGCCGCTACGACATCCGCTACCTGCTGAACGCGGCCTCCGAGATGCTCGACGGCGAGAAGCCCGAGATAAAGATCCCTCTGCTGGTCAGGCGCCAGATCGAGAAGAAGATCAAAGGCACGGACATCGAGCTACTGCTGAAGGAGTACAACATCATCTGATCTCCCTGCATAGCGCAGGGCATGCCGGGCCTGTGCCGCGAGCACGGGCCCGGCCCTTTGAGCGAAGGGGCAATCCCCGGAAAGAGCGGGAATGACAAGGCTATCCCAGATAGAGCGTGAGCGCAGGGCCGCCGCACGAGGAGCGCAGGACCAGACTGACCATCCGGAGCTGCTGGATCGTTACGCGCACTACGTCCAGGGTGCACGCCAGGAGGCGACGCGGAAGCTTCGCAGGCTTGACGCCGAGGAGTGCTACGCGCGCTTCCTTCTGGCCGAAGCGAGAGACGACACCAGACAGTCCTCGCTTCTGGGCCAGCGCAAGTCCACGGCCGACACCAGGGCGCACGCGGACGCCATCGCCCGCATCCAGAGGCATCGCCGCGATCTGCTGTCTCAGGACCCCGACGCCTTCTACGCCTACCACGCGCACGTGCTCGCCGCCGACATCGACGACCAGCGCAGGGGCCGCCTCATAAGCACGGGCTACGTGGCCCGGGCGCGCAGGCACATAGCCTCCTCGCTCGATGCGGGCATCCCCGTCTACCTGGTGGGGCACCTCGGCTCCGGAAAGACGCAGCTGGCCGTGGAGGCCGCCGAGGACTACAGCGCCGAGCGCGAGCGCAGGCAGCTCGTCGCCAGGGACATGGAGGCGTGGCGGGCCCAGCACCCCCGCGCCACGAGGGAAGAGTCCGTCGCGCACTTCTGGGACGTGTGGCAGAAGGCGAAGGCGGACGCCATGCCCGAGGACTTCCGTCCCTACCTCGTGTCGGGCTCCCACAACCTGACGGCCGAGGACCTCTTCTCCGAGAAGAGCCTCGTCTTGTCGCACGCGGACGCCGGAAGGGGTAAGGCGCAGGAGCTCTCGGCCCTCCTGGACAGCTTCAGCACGTTCGTGGGCGCGCGTGCGGAGGACCTCGCAAAGCTGGACCAGCCCGTGAAGGAGAAGGTCATCGAGGCTGCCTGGCAGACGTACTCGGACCTTGCCGTGGCAGACGCCTCAGGCTTCGGCACGGTGGTCAAGCGCGTGGACAAGGAGGTGCTCCTGGCCCTGAAGCAGGGCCGTCCCGTCATCATCGACGAGCTGAACGCCATCGCGATGCCCAACCTCATAGCCCTGAACGACATCCTCCAGCACCACGCCGGCCAGGAGGCCTACGTCGCGGGCGTCGGGAAGGTGCAGATCCAGCCCGGGTTCTGCCTCATCGGCACGGGCAACCTCTCGACGCAGCAGGTCAGCTACGAGGGCACGAACGCGCTGAACCCCGCCTTCCAGTCCCGCTTCACGACCATCGAGTACAACTACGTGCCGCAGGCCACGGAGGGCTCGCTCGCCCAGCGGACCGACCGGACGCCCAGCGAGCTCTTTCGCCTGATCGTTGAGCACCTGCTGAACGCTGACGGCTCGCTCGACATCCCCGACGCAGGCCACACGCTGCAGCTCCTGTGGCAGCTTGCCGAGCTGGCACGCACGAGCCAGAACATCTTTGAGGGGGTGTCAGAGCTTGGTGCCGACGCCGACACGCCCACGCTGTCGGAGGGCGTCCTCTCGATTCGAAACCTGATGCACGTCCTCGACTTCTGGAACCAGGGCGAGGAGGCCGACCTCTCGCTTGCACTGTGGGACGCATTCCTCTCGACCGTCACGAACGCGGACGACAGGAACCTCCTGCTGGGGCTGGCCATGCGCTACGGGTTCTTCCAGGAGGCGGATGGCTGGAAGGTGCCGGCGCGCTCACGTGGCGCGGCCGCGCTTGGCTACGACGACATCAGGTGCGTGCCCTACTCATACGCCGCCGCTCCGCTGGAGCACCTGAGCGTGGAGGACGTCGTCTACCTGCTGTTTGGCAACGGCCCTGCCAGGACCGAGCTGCCAAAGGACCTTGCCGGCCAGATTCAGGTCGACGGCTCCGCTGACCAGGACATCAGCGTCGCCGAGGACGTGGCCGCGCACGTTCGCAAGCTCGAGCAGGGCGCACGCGTGCTCGACGCGCTCTTCGGCAACGCGAAGGCCTAGCGATGTCGCCGTCGGACCTTTCCGGACGCTCCCGGGCACTCAAGCGAAGGCTGCGCGATGCTCGAGGGGAGGCCGAGGCCGCGCTCGCCGAGGGCACGGTCACACCTGCCCTTCTGGGCCAGCTGCGCTCTCTCGAGCACGAGGAGCGCACGCTTCTGGAAGCCGCACTCCCCTATGCCCGCGAGCGCCTGATTGCGTCGCGCCAGATGGGAGGACGTCGCGAGGTCCTGTGCGCGGACGCCTCGAAGGTCGCGGAGTCCGGACTCCCGGATGCCGTCGTGACGCTGGTGACGGAGCGCCTGGGCGAGGATGTAGAGCTCGACGAGCCCGACCTGCCCGTGCCCGTGGAACAGGCAGACGACGGCCTCAGGGTCCAGGGGGTCCATCTGAAGGGAAGCCCCTGGTGTGCGGTCTCTGACGGCACGGTGTGCTTCGCCTTCACGGACGAGGGCGCGGCCTACCTCCTGGAGCGAAACCTCACGTGGCGGATTGCGCCGGAGCCCCTGGCACTGGAGTGCTTCCCCACCCGCATCGTGCAGGAGTCGCCCTCGTCCTGCCTATTTGTCGACGTGGACGGTGCGCTCGAGCGCCTGTCGTACGCGCGCCTCGACACGGTGGAGGCGCTTCTGGGGGAGCAGCTCTATGCGTAAGGAAACCTACGGAAAGATTGCACGGCATCTCTACGACGAGGAGGAAGGTCGCAGCTCCGCCGCACCCCAAGGTGTCTCGTCAAAGTTTCGCAAGCGCTGCGAGGACATCATCCGCGCTCACGAGGACCTGATTGTGCTCTTCTCGGGCGATATGCGCCTGCGCCTGGTGCTGGACCAGAAGGCTGAGCGCTTCGGCCTCAGACCCCAGGAGCCCTCCCTCGTCGTTCCGCTGGCGTTCTTCCAGGAGGCGCCCTTCTCGGAGGACCGCTTCCTGTATCACATCTACGAGGCGCTGGCCCTGTACCCCGACTGGAGAGCCCACCCCGGCAGCTACCTCGCGCGGCAGAAGGCCTTCTTGCCCGAGGCGCAGGAGCTGACGCAGGCGCTGCTGGACCGCACGTCGGAGCTGGGGCTGAGGGACGATAAGGCTTACCGGCCCGACGTCCTCCTGCCAAACATGCAGGAGGCCGTGCTCGACTTCCTGGATGCAGCCGACCAGTGGACGTCGACGCTTGTGGTACGCCTGCGAGCTCCCCGCTACCTGGACCCAAAGGTCACCAACGAGGTGGCGCGCATGCTGCTGTGGGAGGGTCAGTTCCCCTCCACGCTGCACCCGAAGGAGCTGGCACCGCTGTTTGGCCCCTCCATCCTGCAGGCCGAGTGGTTCGGGACAGAGTCCCTGGAGGAGCCCCAGATTGCGCGTCTGCTGATGGGACTCACCATGTCCCAGGAGCGCTTCGGCTTCGTGCGCAGCGGCCTCATCCAGCTGGCCCAGGACGGCTCGGGCATAGACGAGCGCGACCCCTTCGTCCGCACGTTTCTTCTGCCCGCATGGATGAGCCTCATGAAGCAAGACATCGCTCAAAAGAAGTACGGCGCAACCGTCGAGGAGGAGAGCGAAGGCAAGCCCGGCACGCGCGCCAGGCGCACCCGTCGCCATGGGCCGCAGATGGCGCAAGCCCAGAAGGAGGCGGCGCTCAAGAGCCTGAAGGCGGCCCAGGACGAGCGTCGCCAGGCGGCCGCGACGCTGATCCAGGGCACGCCCGACCTGCGCCCCTTTGGCGTCACGCCGGATGACCAGAAGCTCTTTTGCCACTACGAGTCGCTCGTGCGCCCGGCGCGCCAGCGCATGCGCGCGTTCTGGCACGAGCTCATAGGCGAGGCGGCCCAGGAGGTCTCCGTCAGGGTCGAGCACACGCTGACCGGCCAGCTGAACACGCACGCCGTCATCGACGGGTGGCCGTCCCTCGTGGAGGCGGAGCGGACGGACAACTACAGAAACCTCGCGTTCTTCGACTCGACGGAGCTCCAGAGACGCTACCGGCAGCTGCCGCGAAAGCTCAAGGTCTCCTTCGTCGTGGACAACTCCGGGTCGATGCGGTCGGGAAAGCTGGAGCCAGCGCGCGAGGCGCTGTCGGTGGTGCTCTTGTCGTTGGATGACTTCAGCCGCTACCTGGCTGAGGCAGCGGCCAGGGCGCACCAGCGTATAGAGGTCCAGACGGAGGTCTGGCACTTTGGAACGCATCACCACCAGGTGCTTCGCTTCGCAGACGAGGGACGGCGCAGGAAGGCGAACCAGGTGCTCTGTGTCGCGCGCCTGACGGGCACGGACGGCTCGACGAACGACGGTGCCTGCCTCCAGGAGATCGTACGCGCCACGAGCCAAACCGAGTCGCGCGAGCTCCTACTGGGGCAAGAAGTGCATCTGGTGTTCGAGGTCACGGACGGCGCCTCGTCCTTCCCGGGGGCCGCAAAGAAAGCCGCAGACGAGCTGGAGCACAAGGGCGTCGAAATCCATGCGATAGAGATCGGCCGCGCCGACGATCGGGAGGCACAGACCGTCTTTTCCTACGTCTTTGGCGAGCGAGGCGTCTACCTGGGCGAGCACGTAGACCGGCTCCCCGAGGAGCTCATGGGGCAGCTGAGGCGAGGCGTCACGAAGGCGTTTCTCAGGAGCAGGAGGTCATAGGGGACCAGCGGGTGCCTGCCTACCGCTGGTCCTTCTTGCCCGCGTCCTGGGTCGGTGCGTCGGCGGCTGTCTCGCCGGTGGCCGGCGGTTCGGTCCGTGCCGAATCGCCTGAGGCGCGCCCAGGCTCATTCGTGCTTCCATCCTTGGAGGAATCGGGGGCATCCCCCTCTGCTGAGGCTTCCTCCTCGGCGGTAGCGTCCTTCTTTGCCGCCTCGAAGCGCTCGTCGAAGTCGGCCTCCCATTGGCGGCGCATCTGCTGGCGCCAGGCCTTCAGCTCGGCGCGGCGGCGTTCGTGCTGCTGGTGGAACTCGACCAGGCTCTTGGCCGCTGCCTCGCGGAAGTCCTCGGGAGTTTCCTCTCCGGGCAGCTTGACCTCGGGTATCTGGTCGGCTACGCGCCGGTCCTCGTCCAGGTTCATGGTGATGGCGCGGCCGGACGCCACGTACATGTGACGCAGCTCCTCCTCGTCGAGGCCCGCAAGGTCGCTCAGGTGGATCCTCTTGCCCGTAAAGAGGAAGACCGCCCGCTCTCCCATCTCGACCGCGTTGTCCGAGATGCGCTCCAGCATGCGGGCCGCCATGAGCACGCGGATGGCGGCGTCCACGTCGTCACCCTCCTCCAGCTGGGCAAACACGCGGTAGAACTCCTTGTAGAGGGCGTCCACCGGGTCGTCCAGCTCGGGCAGGGTGGCCGCCTTCACGATGTCGCCCTCCACCATGGCCTCTGCCAGAGTGCCGAGCACGCGATACACCAGGTGCGCCATGGATGCCAGAAGGTCCAGCAGCTGGCCGGGCACGTTGACCTTGGATGCGCGCTTCGCGGTCTTGGCGATGTTGCGCGCGTGGTTGCTCATGCGCTGCAGGTTGAAGTCGGCGTACACGATGAACTGGATCAGGCGCAGGTCGGAGGCCACCGGCTGTTGCAGGGCCACGGCCTGGTAGGCCCTGTCCTCCAGCTCCTCGCAGCGCTGATCGATGAGCTTCGTGGCTTTCTTTGCCGCCTTCGCCTTCTGGCGGTCGCCCTCCACCAGGGCGTCCACGGCGTCGTGGAGCTCGACGTCGACGTCCCGCAGTATAGCGACAACCTCCTGGCGCATCTGGACCAGCTGACGGTCGTACTGTTCGCGCATGGGTAGCCTCCCCTGTCTCCAGTGCTTGTGTATGACGCCTTGCTTGGTGTCCCCGCCCTAGCCAAAGCGGCCGGTGATGTAGCTCTCGGTCCTGGGGTCGCGGGGGCGCGAGAAGATCTCCTTCGTGTCGCCGTACTCTATCAGCGTGGCTGGCTCGCCGGCCCTCTCCTGCAGGAAGAACGCCATGTAGTCGCTAACGCGCGCGGCCTGCTGCATGGAGTGCGTCACGATGATGATCGTGACCGTGGGCGCCAGCTCGGCCATGAGGTCCTCGACCTTCTGGACGCTGGTGGGGTCGATGGCGGAGCACGGCTCGTCCATCAGCAGCACGTCGGGCTGCACGGCCAGCACGCGCGCAATGCACAGGCGCTGCTGTTGTCCGCCCGAGAGTGCCAGTCCGTTCTTCCCCAGCTGGCCGGAGACCTCCTTCCAGAGGTTTGCCCGCTTGAGCGACTCCTCCACGATGTCGTCCAGGTCTGACTTGGACGTCACGCCCTGCAGACGCGGCCCGAAGGCCACGTTCTCATAGATGGACTTGGGAAACGGGTTTGGCTGCTGGAAGATCATGCCCACGCGTCGGCGCAGGTCCACGGGATCCACGCCGGGGGCATAGATGTCGTTTCCGTCCAGCGACATGAGCCCCTCCTCGCGCGTGCCCTCGATGAGGTCGTTCATGCGGTTCATGCAGCGTAGGAACGTGGACTTGCCGCAGCCCGACGGCCCGATGAACGCCGTGACCTTGCGCGGAGCAATGTCCAGGGTGACCCCGGCAAGCGCATGGAAGTCGCCGTACCAAAAGCTGAAGTCCTCTACGTGTATTCCCTCGCCCTGGGGGTTCTTGGGCGCATGGCGATAGACGGTCACGCTACTTCCCTCCCTTTTGCCTGGCGCCGCGCTTCGAGATGTAGCGCGCAAAGAGGTTGAAGGCCAGGATCATGATCATCAGCAGGAGCGCCGTTCCGTAGGCAGCCCCCATGTTTATGCCGTCGTTGGCCAGAAGGTACAGGTGCACGGGCATCGAGCGGCCCGAGTCCAGGGGCGTCACGGGCAGGTTGACCGCCTGACCCATGGTGTACAGCACGATGGCGGTCTCTCCGATGGCACGGCCGATGGCCAAAACGATGCCGGTGGCTATCCTGGGGAAGGCCGCGGGAAGCACGACCTTGCTCACGACTTGCCACTTCGTCGCACCCAGGCCGTAGGCGCCCCACCGGATGAAGCGGGGGACGGAGCGAATGGCGTCCTCGGTGGTCCTCATGATCAGCGGCAGCATCAGCAGGGCCAGCGCCAGCGCCGCCGACAGCATGGACAGTCCGAACCCGCAGGCCTCCACGAACACGGCATAGCCAAAGAGGCCCATCACGATGGAGGGAACGGAGGCCAGGGTGTCCGTGGCGTAGCGGATGAAGTCGACCAGGCGTCCCTGGTGGGCGTACTCAGCCAGGTACACGGCGGCCAGGACCGCCACGGGCGTGGCAAACAGCGTCGCCAGACCCGTCACATACAGCGTCGACACAATCGTGGGGAATATGCCTCCCTCGGAGTTCACGCCCTCGGGCCAGGTAAAGATAAAGGCCGGCGTAATCTGCGGAGCACCGTTTACCACCACGAAGCCGATGATCAGCAGCAGGATCGCCGTCGTGACGAAGCCCGCGGCGCTGAAGACGGCGGTCATGATGCCGTCGGTGGCGTTTCTCGAGACGCGCGGCTTCCTTGCGCGGTCCAGTCGGCTCCTTATGAACTGCGCCGAGTTCTGCTGCGCGCTGACGGCCGAGGCGTCGGTGGCCACAGGCCCCTCCGCCACGGAGCGCGCGTCGCTCTGGGCCACGGGGGTTGCGGGTCGGGAGGCCTCGCGCTCGCGCCGCTCACTGCGGCCCGTGATGATGCGAACGATGCCCACCAGGCAGGCGGAGATGACGTACAGCACGACGCCCATGCCAAACAGGGCGGCGCGGTGCAGGCCCGAGGAGTAGCCCATGTCGAGGGCAATCTGGCTGGTGAGCGTGGCCACGGGACTGGTGATGGAGCGCGGGAACACGGGCGCGTTGCCCACGATCATGAGGACGGCCATGGTCTCGCCGATGGCACGCCCCATGCCCAGGACGATGGCATTCACGATGCCCACCTTTGCGGCGGGCAGCACCACCTTGTAGATGGTCTGCCAGCGGGTGGCGCCCATCGAGAAGGACGCCTCGCGCACGCCTGGGTCCACGGAGTTCAGCGCGTCCATCGACAGCGTCGTAATGGTGGGAACGATCATGATGGCCAGCACGAGCCAGGCGGTCAGCGCACCGAAGCCAAGCCCGCCCGAGGCGCTTGCGATGACGGGACGCAGCACCACCAGGCCAAAGAATCCGTAGATGACCGACGGGATGCCGGCCAGGAGGTCGACGGCGGTGCTCACCAAGCGCGTGACCCTGCGCGAGGCTATCTGCGTCAGGTAGACGGCGCACCCCACGGCCAGGGGCACACCTATCACGAGCGCGCCCACGGTCACCAGGGCTGAGCCTGCCAGAAGCGCCATGATGCCGTAGTGCCCCTCTGACGGTGCCCAGGTGGAGCCGAAGAACTCGCCCAGCCCGATGTCGGTGAACACGGGGAGCGACTTTGCCAGGGTGAAGACGAATATGAGCGCCACCGCGGCCACCGCTATGAGCGCACACAGCAGAAACAGGTCCTTCAGCAGGCCTTCCCGCACGTACGTGGCATGATCCATCAGCTTCAGCTGGCGAGCGCTGCGCGTCAGCGCCTCATCCTTGTTCGGCTCGATGTCGCCGAGGTGCGGCGGCTTCTTCAGGCCGTCCAGAAGCTCGTCGTGCTCTTCTTGCTCGCGCTCCTCTGATTCGCTCATTGGCCCTCCCCTCCCTGCGCGGCCTCGCCGCTGGAGGCAGTCTGGTCAAAGTTGATGGGGATGTAGCCCGCGTCCTCTATGGTCTGGGTCATGTCGTCCGAGAGGACGTACATGATGTAGTCGTACGCCACCCCCTGCGGGTCTCCGTTGGTAAAGAAGTACAGGTCGCGCGAGATGGGGTATGCCCCGCTGCTGACGTTGTCCTTCGTGGCCTCCACCCCGTCCACGGTGAGGGTCTTCACGGTCGTGGTGGTGTATTCGCTCTGCACGAAGCCGATCGAGATGTACCCAATGGCGCCCTTGGAGCGGCTGACCACGTCGCGCACCTGGCCCGTGCCGGGCAGGACGGCGGCGCTGCGGTCGAAGTCCTCTCCACGCATGACGATGGAGCGAAACGCCTCGCGCGTACCGGAGGCCTCGTCGCGGTTGACCAGCTGGATGGCCATGTCGGGGCCGCCGAGCTTCTTCCAGTTCGTGATCTTGCCGGCATAGATGTCGCGCAGTTGGTCCAGAGTGACGTTTTGCACCGGGTTGGAGTCGTTCACGATTATGGCGATGCCGTCGTGCGCGATGACCGTCGACACCAGCTCGTGGCTGGCCTCGTCCGGAGTCAGGTCTCGGCTGGAGCTGGCGATGTCCGCGGTGCCGCTGATGACGGCCTCTATGCCTGCGGAGGAGCCCAGACCGGACACCAGCACCTGGTTTCCGGTCTTGGCCTGGAACTTCTCGGCAGCTATCTCCGCTATGGGCAGCACGGTGGTGGAGCCCGCCACCGTGATGGTGGTCTTCTGCCCGCCGCCTGACGTGGACCCGCTACTGCACCCGGCAAGCGTCAGTGAGAGCACAATGGGTACCAGGGCCAAAAGCCAGCAGAGTCGTCGTGGCCGCACGCCATCCGATTTTCTGACGCGCACGCCAGTCTGTCCATGCCAAGAAGGGCATCGTTTGACCCCTCGGGCAGACACATCGGCTTTTAGCCGTCGACTAGGCCATCGACCGCCATGTCCGACGAACGGCAGGGTCTTCTTCCCCGCTTTTGTTGAGCGCATGGGCCCGCCTCCCTTGCTCCCAGTCGGTGACTCCATAGTTTCGATACAGCACGCAGCCGATCTTCTGCGTGGCTGGCGCGTGTTGCTCGTCGCAATGCGGCCGACGCTCGTGGGCTCGACGCTTATGCGGTCAATGCGCACGCACCTGGCCACTCAGCTGTCGTTTTGCCGCACGGCCACCGCAAGGCGACATCCGTCGCGATACGTACGTCCTCCCGCGACCTTACTTATCTCATACAAACATATTCGCAAACATTTTTCCCAGGCTGGCGGCGAAATTTCCCAACGTACCAGCGCGTTTCCGTTATCGGACAGCACGGGGCCAATCTGTCGTAAAAGCCATGGGGCACCCGTCCCAGAAGAACACACGGGGTCCTCGTACGTGCATGTCCAAGACTTGAAAGCCCAAGTGCCGTCAGGCTCAAGCACCTTCGGACCTGGCTTGCGCGCACGATTGAGAATGGCGTGCGCAAAAAGTCCCGGAAAACGTAATCGCGTGCACAGGTGCGCACGCGATTACGATATTCGATCGAATTTCCGCACGCAATTTCGAATCGCGTGCGCAGTGCAAGCGTGAGGGCCGCCTTCCGACTCGAGGTACGCGGCCACGGCCCCGCCAGCTTGCTCCTTCAGCTATTCCCGCAGCTACTCCGGCTGCGCCATTCGCTCGGCGTCCTCCTGCAGCAGCATGTCGGCCAAGTCCAGGTACTCCTGCACCGTGGTGCAGTGCATTGCACGGTCGCGCCAGTACGATGCGTTGGGCATGCCCTTGACGTACCAGCCGGCCAGGCTGCGGGCACGGGCCAGGTGTGCGTGCGTGGCGTCCAGCAGTCGTACCTGGCAGGCAAAGGCCGCCAGCCTCTGTGCCGCCGTGGGCTCCACAGGCTCCTGACCAGCCAGGATGCGGCACGCGTTGGCGAACGCCCACGGGTTGCCGTAGCTGCCGCGGGCCACCATGACGGCGGTGGCGCCCGTCTGCTGCAGCATGTGGACCGCCTCACTGGGACCCGAAACGTCGCCGGAGCCTATGACGGGAATTTCTACCGCATCGGCCACGCGGTCGACGCAACCCCAGTCGGCCTGTCCACGATACAGTTGGCTGGCGGTTCGCCCATGCACGGCGACGGCAGCGGCGCCCGCCTGCTCCATGGCCTTGGCGAACTCCGGTGCCACCTCGGGCTCGCCCGTCCTGCGGGCCTTGCGGATCTTGCACGTCACGGGCACGCGGTCCTCGACGCCCTCCCTGCAGGCGCGCACGATCTGCGCCGCCAGCCGTGGGCTGTCCAGAAGCGCCGAGCCCTCACCCTTGCGAGTGACCTTGGGCACGGGGCAGGCCATGTTTATGTCGATGAGGACCAGCCGGTCTCCCAGGCGCTGCAGCACCTGGGCCGCCGCCTCCTGGAACTGCTGCGGCTTCGAGCCAAACAGCTGCACGCAGATGTCGGGCTCGACGTCTGCGGGCTCGACGAGCTCCCAGGTCTTTGCGCCCTCGTAGTGGATGCCCGCCACTGACACCATCTCGGTGTAGGCGCCGGCAGCCCCGCCTGCCCGGGCCATGATGCGATACGCCGCGTCCGTGACGCCCGCCATGGGCGCCATCAGGAAGGGGTTTTGCTGCAGGCGTTGGCGCAACGGCTGGTCATTCGTGCCGGGAAATGGCTCCAGGCTGCAGGCAAGGCCGGCCGCGGGAGCCGCTTCCCGCAGTATCTGCGCCGCATCTGCCGTCGAGTCGTACGAGACGTCCGGCAGCCTGTCGTTGTGTCCCCAGTGGTTGCGAGACCCCGTCACTGGTCGTCCACCTTCAGAACGGCAAGGAACGCCTCCTGCGGCACCTCGACGGAGCCGATGGCCTTCATGCGCTTCTTGCCCTCCTTCTGCTTTTCGAGCAGCTTGCGCTTGCGGCTGATGTCGCCGCCGTAGCACTTGGCCAGGACGTCCTTGCGCACGGCCTTCACCGTGGAGCGGGCGATGATCTTGTTTCCGATGGCACCCTGGATGGGCACCTCGAACTGCTGGCGCGGGATGATCTCCTTTAGCTTGTCGCACAGGGCGCGGGCCATGTCATAGGCCTTGTCGCGGTGCACGATGAAGCTCAGCGCATCCACGCTCTCGCCGGCCAGGAGGATGTCCAGGCGCACGAGGTTGCTGGTGCGGTAGTCGCCCATCTCGTAGTCCAGGGAGGCATAGCCCTTGGTCCGGCTCTTCAGCTGGTCAAAGAAGTCCAGGATCAGCTCGGCCAGGGGTATGTCGAACTGCACCTCGACCGACTTCTCGGTCAGGTACACCATGTTCCCGGTCTCGCCGCGGTGGTCCACCACCAGCTGCAGCACGGCGCCCATGTACTCGGGCGGCACGATGACCTTGGCCTTGAGGTAGGGCTCCTCTATGTGGTCGATGCGCGTGACGTCGGGCAGGTCCTGAGGGCTCGTGATGTCCACCATGGTGCCGTCGGTCTTGTACACGTGGTAGTCGACCGAGGGCGAGGTGGCTATGAGGTCCAGGTCGAACTCGCGCTCCAGACGCTCCTTCACGACCTCCATGTGCAGCAGGCCCAGAAAGCCCACGCGGAAGCCGAAGCCCAGCGCCACCGACGTCTCGGGCGTCCAGGTGAGCGACGGGTCGTTCACCTTCAGCTTTTCGAGCGCGTCACGCAGGTTCTCGTACTGCTTGTTGTCTATGGGGAAAAGGCCCGTGAACACCATGGGCTTCGCCTCGTGGTAGCCGGGGCAGGGCTCGGCGCAGGGACGTTCCTCGTAGGTTATGGTGTCGCCGGTCTTTACCAGCGAGGGGTCCTTCAGGCCGGTGACCACGTAGCCCACCTCGCCCATGCTGAGCTCGTCCAGCGGGGTCTCCAGCGGGCGCTTGCAGCCCACGCCGTCGCACAGGAACGTGTCGCCCAGAGCCATCATGCGCAGGCGGTCGCCTTTGCGTATGACGCCGTCGAACACGCGCACCGTGGCCACGACGCCACGGTACTCGTCGAAGTACGAGTCCAGGATCAGCGCCTTCAGCGGTGCCTTGGCGTCGCCCTTGGGGGGCGACACCAGGTACACGATGGCCTCCAGGAGGTCGTGGATGCCCTCGCCGGTCTTTCCGGAAACCAGGACCGCGTCGTCGGTCGGGATGGCCAGGTCGTCCTCAATCTCCTGTTTTACCTCCTCGGGATGAGCCGAGGGGAGGTCGATCTTGTTTATGCAGGGGACGATGTCCAGGTTTGCGTTCATGGCCAGGTTGGCGTTCGAGACGGTCTGCGCCTCGACGCCCTGCGTTGCGTCCACCACCAGCACCGCGCCCTCGCAGGCGGCCAGCGAGCGCGAGACCTCGTACGTGAAGTCCACGTGCCCCGGGGTGTCGATGAGGTTGAACATGTACTGCTCGCCGTCGTCGGCGTCGTACATCACGCGCACGGCATTGCTCTTGATGGTGATGCCGCGCTCGCGCTCGATGTCCATGGAGTCCAGCATCTGGGACTCCAAGTCGCGCTCGTCCACCGTGTGGGTGAGCTCCAGGATGCGGTCCGAGATGGTGGACTTGCCGTGGTCGATGTGGGCAACTATCGAGAAGTTGCGTATGTGTGAAGTATCAAAAGTAGACATGCTAAGGATAATAGCGTAACGCCGGCTTTGCTGCTATACTTCCTGAGTTGACCTCATACCGTGTCTCAGCGTTAGAGGCCTCACCGGAATACACCGAAAGGAACTGCAAGTGGCTAACATCAAGTCTCAGAAGAAGCGCATCAAGACCGCCGAGAAGGCCCGTGTGCGTAACCAGGCCGTCCGCTCCGAGCTCAAGACCTACGTGAAGAAGGTCCGCAAGGCCGTTGCCGCTGGCGACAAGGACGCTGCCCAGGTGGCAGCCAACAACGCCGGCCGTCTGCTGGACAAGGCAGCTGCCAAGGGCATCATCCACAAGAACCAGGCCAGCAACCGCAAGAGCGGCGTGCAGAGCCTCGTGAACAAGATGGGCGAGTAAGAGCGCTTCTCTTTGGGCATTTCTGGTGAGTAGGGGGATTCGGAGTGCTGTCCGAGTCCCCCTTTCTCTTGCCTATAGATCCAGTGGAAGGGCGGCGCAGGCGCGCCGTGGGGAGGATTCATGGGAACTCAATCTAGGCTGCTCGAGGGCTGCCTCACCAGAAGGGGGCTCGTGGCC
This sequence comes from Atopobiaceae bacterium, assembly GCA_051878835.1. GTDB lineage: Bacteria > Actinomycetota > Coriobacteriia > Coriobacteriales > Atopobiaceae > Olsenella_K. The sequence goes on along the minus strand of JBJEKW010000053.1, from coordinate 14,341 downwards.
GCCGTCGCATCGGCGTCCGCCGCAGGCCTTCTGGCGGCATGCTCCAAGGGCACGGTATCTGACGGCTCTGGCAACAGCCAGGGCGACGCAAGCGTCAGCCAGTCTACAGACGATCAGTCGCAGTCCGGCAGCGCCCAGTCCACGGATCCCGTTCAGGACGCCATGGACCAGCTCTCGCTGGAGCAGAAGGTGGCTCAGCTGTTCGTCGTGGCTCCCGAGGACATCGTGGACAACGTGTCGGTCGTGGTGTCGGCGGGAGACGCCACGAAGGCGGCGCTGCAGTCCTACCCGGTGGGTGGATTCTGCTACTTTGGCCAGAACCTGACCTCAAAGGACCAGACCACCCAGATGCTTTCGAACGTGCAGCAGTACTCGCTGGACGCCTGCGGGCTCGTGCCCTTCAAGGCGGTGGACGAGGAGGGCGGCACCGTGTCGCGCATCGGCGGAAACTCCGGCTTCTCGGTCGCCAACGTGGGCGACATGCGCACGGTGGGAGACTCCGGCGACGCCGACCAGGCAAAGCAGGTGGCACAGACCATAGCTGGCTATCTTTTGGACCTGGGGTTCAACCTGGACTTCGCGCCCGTGGCGGACATCGCGAACAACCCGTCCAGCACCACCATGGCCAGGCGCTCGTTCGGCACCACGGCCGACGTCGTGACGCCCATGGTAAGCGCCCAGGTAGAGGGCTTCACCCAGTCGGGCATCGGCTGCTGCGCAAAGCACTTCCCCGGCATCGGAGGCGCCACGGGCGACTCCGAGAAGGAGGCCATCTACTCGCAAAAGACGCTGGAGCAGATGGAGGCCGAGGAGCTGCTGCCGTTCCAGGCCGCAATACGGAAGGACGTGCCCATGGTCATGGTGGGCCACCTCAGCTGCCCCAACGTCACGGGCACGGACGAGCCCGCCTCGCTCAGCAAGACCATGGTTACGGACGTCCTGCGGGGCCAGCTGGGCTTCACCGGCATCTGCATCACGGACTCGCTCAGCATGGGCGCCGTGTCGAGCCTGCATGACGCCTCCGAGATAGGCGTGGTCGCGCTGGAGGCCGGTCAGGACATGATATTGCTGCCGTCCGACTTCAAGGCCTGCTACCAGGGCGTGCTGGACGCCGTCAGCTCGGGCAGGCTGACCCAGGACCGCATAGACCAGTCGGTGCGGCGCATCGTGACGGCAAAGCTACAGCTGCAGAACTCGTAGTCGCTCGCGTCGCAGCCGCGACAGGCGCGGACCCTAGGCCACCCCGCACACCCGCAGCACCAGCTGCGTGAACGAGGTCCTTGGGTCCGCGCCGCTCTTTAGGGCGGCGTCGCAGGCGGCGCAGTCCATGAGACAGCGCTCCAGCTGCCCAGGCTGGAAGCGCCTGGCCCAGCGCAGGTGGTTCTTTACCTGCCAGCCCTGCCTACCCAGCTCCTTTGCCAGAAGGGCGCCCTCCCCGCGGGCGTCCAGCGACTTTGCGCAGATGAGCTCGCGTATGCGTCCGCTCAGAAGCGCCAGGAGCGCTATCTCGGAGGGGTTCCTCATGAGGTTGTACAGGGTCAGGGCCTTCGTGGCGTCGCGGTTGCACACGGCATCCAGGAAGCCCCACGGCTTCACCTCGGCGGTGCGGGCCACGCGCTCCTGCACGTCCGCAAGTGTTATGCGGCCGGTCTTTCCGCAGAGCTCCCACAGCGAGCTGACCTGGCGGTCCAGCATGAGGGTGGACTCCCCCACGCGCTCCACCAGCTCCTGCGCCGCGTCCACATCCAGCGGCATGCCGCGCGCCGCGGAGCGCTTCGCCAGGTATCCGGGCAGCTCCCAGGCCTTCTTTGCCGCACACTCTATGATGGCCGACTTCCCCTGCCTGGCTACGGCCTTGTACAGCCTGGTGCCCTTCGAGAGGGAGTCCGCCACCAGCAGCAGCACGCAGCCCGGGTTCGGGTTGTCCAGATATGACACGATGGCTTCCGAGACCGCCTTCGGCAGGTGTTCGGCACCCGTGACCACCACCAGACGGAAGGCCGACCCCACGGGCAGCGTGTTCAGCGAGGCCACGAGTCCGCCGGGGTCCATGTCGGTGCTGGCAGCGCGCTCGTCCAGGTTGAACGCCGCCATGCCGGGGTCCAGGCGCGCCTTCAGGCGCCTGACGACCTCCTTGCGACGGGCCTCGTCCGTTCCGATGGCGGCATAGGCACACAGCAGGCCCACCGGCCCCGCCTTTGGCGTCTGGCCACCCTGGGCCTTCTGCCCCGTGGCGGCAGTTCCCTTGCGTGTCCTTGGCAAAGCGCCCTCCCTCTCGCTCGCAAAAGCCGCCTTCCGCGGCCCAGACTGCTCTGTGGCTTCCTAGTCTAGCCCCAGAAGGCCCAGATGCGCCACCAGCCCCGATGTCCCTCACAGACCCGTCCTGACCACGGGACCTTCCCTTCCGGGCCGCACCTCCACGCCGCCCACGTCCTTCGTGCACAAGAACCATGAGCCAGAGCTCGTCAGCGCATCCACGCACTCCTGCCGTGGGTGCCCATACGAGTTCCCCTCGCCGGCGCTGGCCACGGACACCTCGGCGTCCAGGCAGCGCGCCTCGCCCTCGTCCAGCGACACCTCCGAGCCGTGGTGCCCCACCTTCAGGAGGTCGATGTCGCCCACATCCCCTCGTTGGAGCACGCCAGACAGCTGGTCCTTCTCGGCATCTCCTGTCAGGAGGGCGTCCAGGGTTCCGGATGGGCCTTCGTAGCGGGCCACCATCACGAGCGAGTCCTCGTTCGAAAGGCCAGTGACGTCCAGCGTGGGTGCCACCGCCTCCATGGCGAAGCCACCCGCCTGCACTCGGTCGTGGTAGCGCAGCTCCTCGGCGTCCCTGCCCGTCAGTTGGCGGATGTCGTCCGACAGCTGCGGGGGCTCGTTTGCCGCGACGCCCGGACCCACGAACACGCGGGAGCACGGTATGCTTCCCACCAGGTCCCCCACGCCCCCGTAGTGGTCCGCGTGCAGGTGCGTTATGACCACCGCATCCAGGTGCAAGACATGCGCCCGCAGCAGCGGCTGCACCACCGACCCCTGCACGCCCGCATCCACCAGAACCGCGCTGCCACCATCCTGCACCAGGATGGCGTCCCCCTGTCCCACGTCCAGCACGCAGATGCGAGCGGGGGCAAACCAGCGCCACCGCACCAGGACGGCAGCCAGGACCAGGCACGCGATGCCAGCCGCTCCCCAGACCCGACGCGGCCTCACCAAAGGCCACCAGACGGCCAACGCCGCCAGGCAGACGACGCCTGCCACGGCGCAGCCCCACGCCAGCTGCGGCGAGCTCAGGCAGGCGCCGGGCACGCGCGACAGCACCCTTAGCACCAGCAGCACGGCACCGCACGCGACGTCGGCTGCGCGCAGGACGACTCCCTGCGCCCAGGGGACGCCCACCAGGCAGGCCGCCGTCACCCCCAGCGGCACCACCAGGTCGAACAGCGGCCCCAGCAGCAGGTTTGCCAGGGGCGACACCAGGGACACCTCCGCAAACGAGCAGGCCAGGATAGGTGCCGTGACCGCCTGCGCCACGAGGGTGGCCCCCAGGGCGTCCTGTCCGCAGTGCCACAGGCCCACAGCGGCCCTTCTGAACCTCTCCCCCAGGATGCGCGGCACCCGTGGCACGGGCAAAAGCACGCCCAGCGCGTACGAGGCGTAGCGCGCATACAGGCAAAGTCCCACGACCGCCCCCGCGGACAGCAGAAATCCCACCTGACCCGACAGGGTGGGATCCGCCACCGCCATGCCCAGCGCCACCAGGCAGACGGAAGACAGAGCGTGCGACCTGCGCCCTGCCACCACAGACAAAAGCGACACCACCGACATGGCCCAAGCGCGCACTGCCGACACGGGCGCGCCGCAGAACGCCACGAAGCAGCCCGAGCACAAAAGCGTCGTCACGATGCGCGGCAGGGGCCCCAGCCCCAGACGCAGGCAGATGGCATCGCACACGCTGGCCACGACCGCCAGGTGCCCGCCCGAGACCGCCACCAGATGTGACACCCCGCACGTGCGAAACAGATCGCTGGTGCCCTTGGCGTCCAGGGGCTCCTTCAGTCCCGTGACGCTGCCGTCCAGAACGGCGCGTTCCTCGGATTCCCATGACCCGAACGAGTCGGACACGCGGCTGCGCAGGCCCTGCACCATGCCACCGATGCCGCCCACGTGCCGCACCTCCTGCATGCGCACGCTGGTCACCGTGCCCCAGACGCCCTGCCTGCGGCAGATGCGACCCCATTCGTCACCCAGGTCAGCCCGCTTGAACCGACCGACGCAGCGCACGCGGTCGCCCACGCACAGGCGCTCATTCGAGACCAGCCACACGTCGCCGGCGTCTGTGCCCTCACCCACCACACGCGCCCTGCATCGGTAGCCGTGCGTCGAGATCGAGGGGTCGTTCGACACCACGAGTTCGAACGCAGACACAGGGTTCGACTCCAGCGCCCTCGCCAACCGATCTCCCGCCGCGCCTGCCACATGGGCCGAGACGGCTCCGACAGCACAGCATGCCACTATACACAGCGCGCAAGCCAAGAAGGGCAGGTGCAGGCCCGGATGATGACCAGCATGAGGTGCGCGCTCGTTATCTGATTTCGCGGAGTCGCAGCCCAAGCCCTTGCGGCGGCCTGACCGCCGAACCGCAAGATATATGCCTACACCCGCTAAGGCCAGTGCGATCGCGAGCGCGCAAACCACCAGGGACGACTCGTGGCCGCCTGCCGCGACCATGGGGTCGTGTCCGGCCAGCACCAGCTGTTGGCACACGAGAACAGCAGCCAGGCAGTGCAGGGTCAGGGGCACCATCGGGCGGGGCGGCCGCTCCCCCGCCCGGTCCCACGGACTAGACACGGACCTTGTCCTTCATCTTGTCGAACTTCTTTTGCCCTATGCCCGAGACGCGCATGAGGTCCTCGGGGCTCGTGAACTTGCCGTTCTTTTGGCGGTCCTCCACGATGGCCTTGGCCGTGGCCTCTCCCACGCCGGGAAGCGCCGTCAGCTGTTCGGCGGTGGCCGTGTTGATGTTTACGGTCCCATCAGAAGAGCTGCCTGCTGACCCGGACGCAGCGGCCGCACCCGATGAGCCCGAACCCGTTGCGCCTCCCGTGGCGCCCGCCGAAGCCGTGCCCTGCGTGTTGCTGGCGTCCTCTCCCTGCTGGGGCACGTGAACCTTCGCCCCGTCCTCCACGGGTGCAGCCAGGTTTATGGCGGTGGTGTCGGCGTTCTGTGCGAGTCCTCCTGCCGCCTGCACCGCCTCTATGACACGTGGGCTCTGCCCTTGCAGCTGGTACACGCCAGGATTAGCAACCGCCCCGTCGACGTGCACCGTGACCGTTGCCAGCTGCGCGTCGGCTTGCAATGCCGTGCCAGAGCCATCTGCCGCCGCACTCTCGTCTGGTGCAGATTGCCTCTGGCTCCCGGATGTCGAGGACTCTTCCGCGGATGGCGGCGCATCGGAACTCTGCTCGTCTGCGCGCGATACGACGACGCCCCCGCTGCGCGTTGCACCCCAGACGCCACAGGCGACCACCAGCAGAATGATGCAGGCACAAACCACCGCCGCCTTTGGGCCGCTTCGCAGCCCAAGCCTGCTGCAGACGCGGCGCATCTTTTCCCTACGCCCATCGGTCCCACCGTCTGGACCCTCAGGCGCGCATCCGCCGTCTTCGCAGCCCCAGCCCGATTCAGAGCTGGACGCGCTAGCATCCCAGCCATTTGCCGAGCCCTTCTGAAAATTTTCCGAAGAGTCTCCTAGGCCCTGATCCATCTGCCGACAATAGCGCAGCTCGGATTTTGCAGTGCCGCCACCCAAATGACCGTCCTCGCTCAGGCCGTCATCTTCCCAAGGCAGCGGATCTTCCCAGTCCGGCCCCGCAGCACCCGCCCTTGCTCCCCACATGAGACCACCCCCGACTCCATCATCCGTGGAGCCGGGGGTGGAAGGCCGTCCATTTGAAAAACCACTGCAGCAAGCTGGCAGCTCTTGGGCACCAACCTGGCAGCATGGTCAAAGAAGCGGCGTCTGACCAGCCATTTCGTCCAACTGAGCACCGCGTATTCCGCTCAAGGGCGCTAGGCCATGCAAGAAGCCCTTCCGCTTGGACCCCTGCCCACAAGGGCCGGCATCCAGGGTGGGCGCACCCTATTCCTCAGTCTTGGTGGTACCCGCAGCATCGGTCTGCGCCTTGCTGTCGGGCTGAGCGGCCTCGCCGGTGGCTTCGTCTGCACCCTTGTGGTAGCGGCCGAGCCAGCGGTCGTTGCCCTCGCTGGCTGGCGCCAGCTCGCGATGTCGGGCGCGCAGCAGCCGCGGCGGCTTGTACGAGACGCACTGGTCGAAGTCGATGTACTCGACGTTGTCCACCAGGTCGTCGATCATGGCGTCATGGTCGAACATGTCCCAGGCCTCGTGGACCTCGCGCATGCGCGCGTGCGTCTCGGGCTTTCGGGGCATGAACAGCGTGCAGCAGTCGGGGGCATCCTGGGCGCTGATGTCATACGTCCCGATGCTCTGGGCACGATCCATGATCTCCTGCTTGTCGGAGCCGATGAGCGGGCGGAACACCGGCATCGAGACCATCTCGTTCACCGCGGCGATGTTCTCCAGCGTCTGCGACGCCACCTGGCCCAGGGACTCGCCGGTCACGAGCGCCTTTGCGCCCTCCTGCTGGGCTATACGCTCGGCAACGGCAAACATGACGCGCCTGTACATGATGACGCGCAGGCTCTGCGGCACGGCCAAGGAGATCTCCCTCTGGCGCTCTCCAAAGGGGACGACGTACATGCGACCCACGATGCCCGAGGGTGCCAGGGCATCTACCAGGTCGCGGCACAGCCACTCGCTGGTGTCACTGGTCATGGGCCTGCCCGAGAAGTGCACGGGTATCATGGTGGCCCCTCGCCTGCCGACCATCCATGTGGCCACCGGGGAGTCGAACCCGCTTGAGAAGAGCGACACGACCTTGCCGGCGGTGCCCACCGGAAGGCCTCCCACGCCGGGGCCCGTGTCGGTGTACACGTAGACGTGCCCCTGCATCACGTGCACGATGACGGTGACGTCGGGATGGTGCATCTCGACCTTGTGGTCGGGGAACTCGCGGCACAGCACGTCGCCCACCAGGGCGTTTATCTCGAGCGTGTGCTTGAGGTAGGCGGTGGCGGACCTGCGGGCGTGAACCTTGAACGTGCCAAACTGTCCCGCCTCGCGCAGCGCGCGCACGGCAGCCTGGCAGAACTCGCCCTCGTCCAGGCCACAGCGGTATGCCACTGAGACCCTGGCCACGCCGGGAACGCGGGAAATGGCATGCGCCAGCTCGTCTGTGGCGTTGCCGTCGTTCACCTCCACCAGGAGGTGTCCCGATATACGACAGACACGCTCCACGGGAAACTCCCGCAGAGCGCGATTGAGGTTGTTCACGAGCTGGTTCTCGAAGGTTGAGCGGTTCTTTCCCTTCAGGCCTATCTCGTGGTAGTGGACGAGGCAGACGCGTTCAGTCATGAATTCTGCTGCACCTGCACGTTCGCGCCCTTGATGTCCTCGTCGAAGTCTTCCTTCACGAAGCTGAGGACGCCGGAGTCAATCTCCTCCATGGCCGTCGAGATGGGGTCCTCACCGGACGCCACGGTGGTGATGTCGTCGAAGTCCTGGATTGCGGTCACCCGGAGGTGCTGCCCACGCAGCATGTTGTTAATGTCGCACGCACGCTTGGACGCGATGGAGCACAGCAGGAACGGGTTGTGCTCGGTTTGTGCCAGCAGGTGGTCGATCTCGGGGTTAGTGATTGCCATTGTGTGTCGTACCTCCGTACGATTCGTACTTATCGAAGGCTTGGGCCAGCTCGTTTGTGGCCTGTTCGAGGTCGTCGTTCACTATGCGCACGTCGTAGCTAGGTGCCAGCTCAAGCTCGTGCTTGGCGTCGGCCAGGCGAATGCGAAGCGACTCCTCGGACTCGGTGCCGCGCCCGCGCAGGCGCTCTACCAGCACCTCCCACGAAGGAGGCTCTATGAACACCAGCACGGCGTCCGGATAGATGCGGCGTACGTTGCGCGCGCCCTGGACGTCTATCTCCAGCACGACGGAGTGACCCTGCTGGAGGCAGCGGTCCACCTCGCTGCGAAGCGTGCCGTAGCGGTGGTCATGCACCTGGGCCCACTCGAGGAAGTCTCCGGCCTGCACGTGCACCGTGAACTCCTCGTCCGTCATGAAGTGATAGGCCACGCCGTCCTTCTCGCCCGGACGAGGGTTCCTGGTGGTGGCGGAGACCGTCAGGCCCAGGTCGGGACGTAGCTGGCGCAACCGCGCCACGAGCGTTCCCTTGCCGACGCCGGCGGGACCCGACACCACGAAAAGTCTAGCTGTGCGTGCCACTACTTGTTCAGCACCTCAAGGAGCTGCTCGCGCTGGCGAGCGCCTAGGCCCTTCACGCGGCGAGTGGCGCTGATGCCTAGCTCGTCCATGATCTTTGCGGCCTTTGCCTTGCCGTAGCCAGGCAGGGACTCGATCAGCGCCGAGACCTTCATGCGGTTGGCAATGGGATCGTCGGAATCGAGGACCTCCTCCAGGGTGATCTTACCGCTCTTGATGTTGGAGCGAAGTTCGGCACGGGCGTGGCGTGCCGCAGCAGCCTTCTCGAGGGCGGCCTTACGCTGCTCGTCGGTAAGCTGAGGAAGTGGCATTGTAACTCCTAACGTTGGAAACGTGAGAATAGCAATTAGCTGGCAAACCGAGCTAACTCTATCGCAAATGGCGTAGCTTTTGTCCTAGTTTGCCAATCTACCTGCAATTTTACAAGCGTTCGGACGATGACGCCAGGGGCGTAACACGTCGAATTCACACCTTACACCAAACAGCTTCGCTCGCACCATACCCAAAAAGCTGGGCGCGGCTCTGTGACCACGCCCCGCCCAGCACCTGAAAATGATTTGTTCGCCTAGCGGGCGGACCCCGTCAGCTCGTTCACGATGGCATCGAACGCCTCCACCGGGTCTTCGGCCTTCGTGATGGGCCGGCCGATGACAAGCTTGGACGCGCCGGCCGCGATGGCAGCCGCCGGAGTGGCTACGCGCTTCTGGTCGCCGATGGCAGATCCCGCGGGCCGCACGCCCGGCGTCACGATGAGCGCGTCGGGACCCAGCAGCTGGCGCATCTGCGCAGCCTCCTGCGGAGAGCACACGATGCCGTCGGAGCCTGCCGACACGGCCAGGGACGCCAGCTTGGCGACCTCGTCCTTCACGGGCACCTCGATGCCGATCTCGTGCAGCGCGTCTTGGTCCATGCTGGTCAGAACCGAGATGGCAACGAGCTTCGTGCGGCTGTCTCGCTTCTGGGCGGCCTTCTGGACGCCCCTGCGGGCGCCCGCCACCATGGCCGAGGAGCCCAGGGCGTGTATGGACAGGATGTCCGCACCGGCAAGGGACGCCGCCTCGGCGGCGCCCTCCACCTGGAAGGGGATGTCGTGCAGCTTCAGGTCCAGGAACACGTTGAAGCCCAGCTGGTGCATGCGGTCCACGATCTGGGGTCCGCAGGCGTAGTACAGGGTCATACCGACCTTGACCCAGCGGGCCCTTCCGCTGAGCTTCTGGCACAGCCGGACGGCGTCGTCGGCGCCCATGTCCAGTGCCACGATGATGGCGTCTTGCGCCTGCTCCACACTTAGCATTCGAACGCTCCTATAAGCTCGTTGACGTCAGATGCGCCCTGGCTGGCGACCCACTGGGTCAGCTCATCCAGGATCCTGGGAGCCGCGCCGGGCTCCACGAGGTTCTGCGTGCCCACCGAAACGGCGGTGGCGCCCGCCAGTATGAACTCGGCCGCGTCCTCGCCGGACGCCACGCCGCCCACGCCGTTGATGGGAATGCTGACGGCCTTCGCCGCCTCCCACACCATGCGGACCGCGATGGCGTGGATGCCGGGGCCCGACACGCCAGCGGTCGGGCGCGATACCTTGCTCCTGCGCGTGCGCACGTCTATGCACATGCCGGGAATCGTGTTTATGAGGGTGAGGGCATCGGCACCTTCCGCCTCGATGGCGCGGGCAATCTCGGCCACGTTGGTCGGGGCCATCTTTACCAGCAGCGGGCGCTTCGTCAGCCTGCGGCACGCACGGGTGACTTCTGCCGCCCCTTCGGGGGTGGACCCCATGGCGGCGCCGCCCTTGGCGATGTTGGGGCACGAGATGTTTATCTCGAACCCCGCGGCGAAGGGCGCCAGCTCCTCGTAGAGCTCCAGCGCGCGCTCGTATTCCTGCACCGAATGACCCGCCACCTGGCAGATGACCTTGCAGCCGCGACGGTCCAGGTCAGACAGGTACTCGCCGTACTCGCGCACGAACTCGCGGACGCCGGGGTTCTGCAGGCCCACGGAGTTCATGATGCCCGAGGGCAGCTGGGCCAACCTGGGTGCGGGGTTGCCGTCCCAGGGCTCGGCCGAGACGCCCTTGCAGGTGATGGCGCCCAGCCGAGACACGTCGTAGAAGCCCTCGAACTGCCAGCCGTTGCCAAAGGTGCCGGACGCGGTGCAGATGGGGTTCTTCATCTGTATGCCGCCCAGGTTCACGGACATGTTTGGAGTGCTCACCACGCCACCTCCCTCGAGTCGAACACGGGGCCGTCCTTGCAGCACGACGCGTAGCCGCCGTTGCGCAGGGCCACGTTGCACGTGTTGCACGCACCGAACCCGCAGCCCATCATGCGCTCCAGGGACGTCTGGCAGGGCACGCCGGCCTGCTCGGCCAGGCGCGCCACCCCCGCCATCATGACGTTGGGGCCGCAGGTCATGACCTCGACGTAGTCGTGCGCCTGCAACAGCTGCCTCATGGCGTCGGTCGTAAAGCCGCGCAGCCCCTCGGAGCCGTCATCGGTGGTCACGGCCACCTGGCCTCGACCCAGCTGGCGCAGCTCGTCGATGCCCCACAGCCTCGAGGCAGCCTGGGCACCGACCACGGCGTCGAAGTCGTAGCCCATGCCAGCCAGCCAGCGACCCGCGGCGACCACTGGGGTCACGCCGATGCCGCCCGCAACCAAAAGGACCCTGCCCTTCTGGGAGGGCTCCCTCCAGCCGTGGCCACAAGGACCCAGCACGCTGGAGGACTGCAGCTCCCTCATGGCCGTCATGCGCCTTGTGGCGTCGCCCACCGTCGCATACACGAACTCGATGGTGCCCTCGCGACCGTCGGCGCTGGCAAAGCTCAGCGGAACTCGTAGCAGGTGCGCGTCGTTTCCGGGCACGCGGACGTTCACGAACTGTCCCGGCTCCAGAGCGGCAGCCAGCTTCGGTGCGGAGATCACCATGCGAAAGACCTGGTCGGCCACACGCTCGTTTGACACAACGACGAAGGGGTACTCGTGCACCCCAGACACGGGAACCATGCGAGCCCCCTATGCCACGACGCCGTCGACCAGCGTGTGCTTGCCCTCCACGAACACGTCCGTGGCGCAGCCGGTCAGGGTCATGCCCATGAAGGCGGAGTTCTTCGACTTGCTCTCGATGAAGTCGGGCGTCACCTTGATCTTTCGGTTGGGGTCAATCAGCGTCAGGTTCGCGCTGGATCCGGCCTCGACCTTCACGGGGTCCAGGTGCAGGATGTGGCGCGGGTTGATGGCCATGGTCCTCACCAGGGTGTCCCAGGACATCTTGCCCTTGTTTACCAGGTTCGTCAGCATCAGGGGCAGCGAGGTCTCCAGGCCGATGGTGCCAAAGGCCGCAATCTCGAACTCGCACTCCTTCTCGTGGGCGGCGTGCGGCGCGTGGTCGGTAACGACGCAGTCGATGCTGCCGTCGCAGACGCCCTCGCGCAGCGCGGCGGCGTCGGCGGCCGTGCGCAGGGGCGGGTTCATCTTTAGGTTGGTGTTGTACGACTCGGTGATGTTCTCCTCGGTCAGGAAGAGGTGATGCGGCGTGACCTCGCAGGTCACGGGCAGTCCCTCGGCCTTGGCGCGACGGATGATGTCCAGGCCGCGGGCAGTCGAGATGTGGCACACGTGGAACTGGCAGCCCGTCAGGCGTGCCAGCTCGATGTCGCGCACAATCTCCAGCACCTCGCCCAGGGCGGGCCAGCCGAACATGCCCAGCCTGGTGGAGGCACGGCCCTCGTTCACGACGCCGTGCGTGGTCAGGCTCTCGACCTCGCAGTGGGCCAGCACCGCGCGGTCGAACTGCGACACGTACTCCATGCACGTGCGCATCATGCCGGCGCTCTGCACGCCGTGGCCGTCGTCGCTGAAAGCACAGGCGCCCTCGACCAGCATGTCGCCGATCTCGGCCAGCTCCTCGCCCTTCTCGCCCTTGGTCAGGGCGCCGATGGGGTGCACGTAGACCAGGTTGGCGTGGCGGGCGCGGTCGATCTGGTAGCGCACGCCGGTGCCGGAGTCGGTGACGGGGTTGGTGTTGGGCATGGTGGCCACGTCGGAGAAGCCGCCCTTGGTTGCCGAGCGGGCACCGGTGTAGATGGTCTCCTTGTACTCGTAGCCGGGGTCGCGGAAGTGCACGTGCATGTCGAACAGGCCGGGCACCAGGTACTTGCCCGCGCCGTCGACCACCTGCGCGTCTCCCGCCTCGATGGAGGGTGCCACCTGGGCGATCTTCTTGCCCTCGATCAGCACGTCGCACACGCCGTCCAGGCCCACCTGGGGGTCCACCACGTGAGCGCCCTTAAGCAGAAATGCCATAGTTCTCTCCTCCCAGAAGCAGGTACATGGCGGCCATGCGCACGGCGACACCGGCGTTGACCTGGTTCAGAATCCTGGCGCGCGGCCCGTCGGCAACCTCGGTGTTGATCTCCATGCCGCGGTTCATGGGGCCGGGGTGGCACACGATGGCGTCGGGGCGCATCAGCTTGCTGCGACGCTCGTCCAGGCCGTAGAGGCGGTTGTACTCGCGCTTCGAGGGGATGACGGCCCCCTCCATGCGCTCCAGCTGCACGCGCAGCATGTATACCACGTCCACCTCGGGCAGGACCGAGTCCAGGTCGGAGGTCTGCTGCACGCCGTACCAGCTGGGGTCGGACACCTGGAACGTCGGGGGTCCGACGAATATGACCTCTGCGCCCATGGTCTTCAGCGCGGGGGCCAGCGAGCCCACGACGCGGCTGTGGTCCAGGTCGCCCACGATGGCGACCTTCAGGCCGTCCAGGTGGCCGAAGTTCTGGCGGATGGTGTACAGGTCCAGCAGCGCCTGCGTGGGGTGCTGGTGCTTGCCGTCGCCGGCGTTGATGACCACCGCGTCGGTGTTCTGCGTGATGAGGTACGGGGTGCCGGCCAGGCGCGCACGACACACGAACATGTCGACGTTCATGGCCGAGATGGTCTGGATCGTGTCGGCCAAGGACTCGCCCTTCACGACCGAGGAGGTGGAGCCGCTCATGTTCAGCGAGTCGGCCGAGAGGCGCTTCTCGGCCAGCTCGAACGAGCTCCTGGTGCGCGTGGAGGGCTCCAGGAACAGGTTCACGATGGTGCGTCCGCGCAGTGCGGGGACCTTCTTGATCGCGCGGCTGTTGACCTCTGCGAACGAGCGAGCCGTGTCCAGGATCTGCGTGATGTCGTCAGCCGTCAGGCTGGTCGTGTCGATGAGGTTTCGTACGCTGAGCATGCTACCTTGCCCCTCCCGCTGACTTTGCCGCTGCCTTCGCGGCCTTCTCGACCTTGGCGTCCCAGATCTCGACGGCGTTGTAGCCGTCGACGTCCTTCAGCTTTACGCGGACGCGCTCCTCGTGGGAGCTGGGCACGTTCTTGCCCACGTAGTCGGCGCGGATGGGCAGCTCGCGATGGCCGCGGTCCACCATGACGGCCAGCTGCACGGTCTTCGGGCGACCGAAGTCCATGAGGGCGTCCAGGGCGGATCGCACGGTGCGTCCGGTGAACAGCACGTCGTCCACCAGAACGATGTTCTCGTTGTCTACCTTAAAGGGGATGTCCGTGGCATGCAGCACGGGCGAGACGGTCTTTCCGAAGTCGTCGCGGTAGAAGCTGATGTCCAGCTTTCCGACCTGCGGGCGGATGCCCTCGATGTCTTGAATCTCGCTGGCCAGGATCTCCGCCAGGGGCACACCCCTGCTGACGATGCCGACCAGTGCGATGTCCTTCGCGCCTTCGTTGCGCTCCAGAATCTCGTGGGCTATGCGCGTGAGGGCACGCCGCATGGCCGCGTCGTCCATGACGACCGCCTTGGGCTTGTATTCCATGGGACTCCCTTCAAAAAAGAATGCCCGACCGACACGCGGTACGAGCACTCAGCAAAAGCCCATGGCTACGCCGGCCATTGCGGCCAACGGTGTATGTAGCCTTGCGGGTATCTCGTACACGCTTAAAGGTCGTGCTTAGAATAGCGCGCCCACCGCACGAACACAACAAA
>JBJEKW010000052.1:0-46334 GCA_051878835.1 Atopobiaceae bacterium | reverse complement strand
ATATAAAAAAAGCCGGTCCCGCGGCGCGGCGAGACCGGCAGAGAAGGGCATGGCCCACCTGGCCACACGTGCAGTTCGCACCCGACGCGCGACGCCGGAGCTATTCCTCGATCACGTAGGCGTTCACGATCTGGCCGAACACCATAATGTGCGGGTCGCGGTTGGCACCGACCGCGGAGCCGTCCACGTCCTGCGGGTAGAACTTCTGGGCGATGTCCGCGGGGTACAGCGAAAGGTCCTGCTCCTGGCGATATATGACCTTGCACTCCAGGGTCAGCGGCAGCTGCTGGATGCCGGGCACGCTGACCACGTCGGAGTCCACCAGCGTAAGGCCGGCCTTCTGCACCTTGTCCACCTCGTTGCCGTGGCAGGAGCCGCAGATGCCGACGATCTTTCGGTCGTAGTCGCCCAGGGGCACGTTCACCGTGAACTCGGGGTTCTGGTCCAGCATCTGCACGGTGTAGCGGTGCTTGCGGATGAACGCCTGGAACACGGGAAGCGCCCAGTTGGTGCCCAGGACGCCCCAGCCTATGGTCATGGCGTTCACCTTGCCGTTGGCCTTCGTGGTCAGAAGGACGCCCTTCGGAATGGCGCGGACGATCTCAGAGGCGTAGTCGGCATAGTCGACGGTCTTCTTTGTGGGCATGGGTCTACTCCTTTTCCGCAGGCGGGCCGACCGCCGGAACGGCACCCTGACGGCCTGTAGACGCAGAGGTGCCAGCCTGACGGAGGGGCTCGTATGCTTCTGTGCTTGTACCGTCAGGTGACGGCGCACATCTTTTACCCGAAATTCGGACATGTCTTGCCCCAAGTGCCCAGATTGGTTCCTGACCGGTTCCATACATTATCAATTTTGCGTATGTCTGCCACCGTGAACTTGCCGCAGACTCAAACTAATAAAAGTTGCAACGTGCAAGCCCAGAGGAGGGGGACAGGCGATGACGACTGAACAGCAATGGGAGCGCATCGACGGCGTGCTGGCGCAATGTGGCGCCATCCACTCGCCCAGGGAGTTCTGCATCACGGCGCTGACCAGCCTGCGCCAGGTCTTTCCCTACGACGCGGCAACGGTGTTCTTCCTGAGCGCCGACGGCAGGCTCGTTGACGAGTACTTCATCGGCGTCAGCAGGACGATCGCCCGCGACTACAACGAGCACTACCTGGTTGCAAGCGAGGGCGCGTACTCGGTCGAGAGGATCGTGCGCGACTACACCATCATGACCCGACACGACAGCGCCCAGCGCTACGAGCCCGTGGTCATGGACTGGGAGCAGGAGCTCCACGACACGACGTTCTACCGCGAGTACGTCCACCGGCAGAAGGTGCGCTGGGCCACGGGCTTCTGCCTATGCGACAACGCGGGAAAGATTCGCGCCCTCTTTGACCTGGAGCGCTTCCCGCAGAGCACGCCCCCCGGCACGGAGGAGCTGGACGCCCTCTCCCGGTGCAACCACCACCTGGACTCCATGTACCAGAACTTCTATGTGACGCCTCCCTCAGACGAGCAGATGGGCATCCAGCAGGTCCTGGACCCGGCTGGTCACACGGGAAGACGCGCCGGCAACGTGGCGGGTCTGACCCCGCGCGAGCTGGAGGTGGGCCAGGAGCTTTTGCGCGGCAACTCGCCGAAGGCCGTGGCCATGGAGCTGGGCATCAGCCGTGCCACCGTGTACAAGCACATCGACAACATGCACCGCAAGCTGGGCGTCAGCAACCAGGCCGAGCTCATCCGAAAGCTGCGCGACGTCACTTCCCGCAACAAGGGCCAGGCGCAGGGTCGCTCCGCGGTTCCTGCCCGCCGGTTCCCCACGGACACGGTGGGCTCCGTCGACCAGGCCAACGGCGAGGTGCCCCAGCTGGACGCCTCGCAGGTCCAGCTGGGGCCAGCCGCCACGCAACAGCAGATAGAGGAGCCCGTACGCCTGGCCAACGACGACGCCACGCAGCAGCTGCTGGAACGGCTGCTGCGCCGCTACGAGGCCAAGTAGAAACCACGACAAAACTCAATCCAATCGCATAAGGAGGAACCATGGGACATCTGGACGGAAAGGTAGCCATCGTCACCGGATCTGGCCAGGGCATAGGCAGGGGTATAGCGCGATTCCTGGCACAGGAGGGCGCCAGGGTGGTCACGAACAACCGTCATCCCCTGGACAGGGCCAAGCTAGCCCAGCAGTACGCCGACCTGCCCGCGGACGAGCGCCAGAAGGTCATGTCCATGCGCGGCGACGCCGCCTCGGTGGCGCAGGAGATCCGCGACGCGGGCGGCGAGGCCACCCCGTTCTTTGGCGACGTCAGCGACTTTGACACCGCAGGCCGTCTGGTGCAGACCGCCCTTGACGCCTACGGGCGCGTCGACATCCTGGTGAACAACGCCGCCGGCCTGGGCCAGGGCACCATCGCCAACACCACCCCCGAGAGCTGGGACTACCAGACCAGGGCAAAGATGACGGGCGCGTACAACACGATGCACCACGTGGTGCCGCACATGATGCGCCAGGGCTCGGGCACCATCCTGAACAGCGCGTCCAACGCCTGGGTGGGCATCGGCAACCTGTGCGCCTACAGCGCCGGCAACGCGGGCCTGGTAGGACTCACGAAGGCGGCCGCTCAGGAGCTTTCTCGCTACGGCATCACCGTGAACGCCTATTGCCCGCGTGCCACGTCGCCCGGCCACGTGGTCGAGTTCGCCAAGACCGTGCGCACGCTGTCGGCGGCCCTGGGCGAGGGCCATCTGGACCAAAAGAAGCTGGCCGCCGTCGAGGCGGAGCATGCCGACCCCATCTACCTGGCGCCCTTCTTGGCCTATTTGTGCTGCGACGACTGCAGGGACGTCACGGGCCAGGTGTTTGGCCTCTCGGCCTCGGGAAAGATCGAGTGGTACTCCCAGCCCGCCATCGAATGCCAGGTCCAGAAGGGCGACGGGCACTGGACGGTGGACGAGCTGGCCAAGCGCATGCCCGACACCATCCTGCGCGCTGCCAGGACGTCGAGCTCCGACGCATGGGAGAAGGACGGCACACCCCGGACGCTGTTCCCGCTGGGCGTTGAGGTTCCCGCCGAGCGCTTCCACGGCAAGTCGTACGTGAACATGATTCAGGGCCTGGACGACCCCAGCGGCAGCTCGGTGGGCACCGTGACCTTTGCCCCTGGTGCGCACAACGACTGGCACACGCACCACGGCAGGCAGGTGCTCATGGTGACTGACGGCGAGGGCGTCTACCAGGAGCGCGGAAAGGCCGCTCGCCTGCTGCACAAGGGCGACGTCGTCACCGTCGAGCCCGGCGTCGAGCACTGGCATGGCGCGACCCCCGGCTCTTGGTTCAGCCACGTGGGCATGATCCTGGGCTCGACGAAGGCCACCGACGCCGGCGACGTCCTGCAGCGGGACGACTACCTGGCAGCCTGCAGGCAGGCTCAGGAGGGCCAGCAGGACTAGAGGCATCTGGCAGGCCCTGTCCGGCACATCCCTTAGGGACGCGCCGACCACGCCATTTCAACTAGGCAAGAAAACGGGCGAGGCTCGGGGGCACAGAATCCCGAACCTCGCCTTCGCATGTGCCGCGAGTCGTTTGGCGACTCGCGGCCGTTTGCGCTTCTTATGCCATCAGTTCCGCGTACTGCCGGGCGCGCTCCAGGATGGCGTCCAGGCTGAAGTGGCCCGCGCCCTCTAGCGCCAGGTGGCCGTCCACGTACAGGCGCACGGTGGGCACCGACAGCACGCCCATCTGGGCTGCCAGCTCCAGGTTCTTCTCCATGGGAACGTACAGCGCGGCCACGGCAGGATGAGGCTGGTCCGTATCCCCCTCGCCAGAAACCTCGCCTTCGTCCCAGGCTCTTAGCCAGCGGTCGACCTTCTGCCTGATGGCGGCGCAGGGGTTGCACTCCCCGCTGCCAAACTGCACCAGCGCCAGGGGATGGGCGCGGACGAAGTCGTCCACGCTCTCCCCCGCCCGCAGGTCGCGCATTGAGGTCATGCGCGCTACCTTACAGCTGGGCGTCGATGTGCTGCTTCAGCATGTCCTTGGGCATGCCGCCAATCAGCTGGTCCACGACCTTGCCGTCCTTGATGATAAAGAAGCTGGGGATGCTCATGACCTTGAACGCCGATGCCAGCTCGGGCTGCTCGTCGGAGTTGACCTTGCCCACCTTCAGGCGGCCGTCGTACTCGTCTGCTAGCTGCTCGACCACCGGCATCATGGCGCGGCAGGGGCCGCACCAGTCAGCGTAGAAATCCACCAGGACGGGCTGCTTGCTGTCGATGACCTCGGACTTGAAGTTGTCCTTCGTGAACTGGTACTCCATGGTTGCTCCTCTCTGTTGCAGGCTGGCCTCGCCGGCCGCCTGCTCTGCGTTACGGCCCTTACTATACGTGGTATATTTTTCTGAGCAAGTACGCAGTTTATACAAACGTGGTAAGGAAAAACTGACCATGGCAACGACCGCAACCTCGGACGGGCGGCGCATCGCCCGCAGATCACAGCAGCTCAACGGTACCAATGAGTCAACCGCACAGCGCAAGCCCAACCTCTCGCCCTGCCTCAGCAGCGCGGACCCCAGCATCACGGGCTCGGGCTGCGCCCTGCGACACGTGCTGGACGCCGTCGGCGGAAAGTGGAAGATCCTGCTCATAGTGGCGCTGTCCCAGTCAGACCAGCTGCGCTACGGCGAGCTGCGCCGCCTGGTCTTCGGCATCACCAACACCATGCTGTCGAGCTCTCTGAAGGAGCTCGAGGCGGACGGCCTGGTCGAGCGCCGTCAGTACGACCAGATGCCCGTGCGCGTGGAGTACCGCCTGACGCCGCAGGCGCGCTCGCTGGTCCCCATCCTGATGCAGTTGAAGGACTGGGGCGAGAAGAACCTGTAGGCAGCGACACCCCCGCTCCGACGTCCGCTGCGCCGCCCGTCCGCCTCACCACTTCCTTTGCGGCGAGGCCATGGCTGGCGAACCCGGGGCTCCAGCCTACTCGTCCGGCCACACGAAGTCGAAGCTGCCCGCCTCTCCGCCGTCTATCAGCAGGTTCTGGCCGGTCATGAACCGGTTGTCCACCGCCACGAAGTAGATCCAGCGGGCGATCTCCTCAGGCGTAGCCCAGCGGCGCAGCGGAGTCAGGTCCATGATGCGCCCCCACAGCGTGGGGTCGTCCATCACGGGGCGGTTCAGCTCTGTCGTGACCCCACCGGGGTCCACGCTGTTGCAGGTGGCAAGGGGCGCCAGCCGCTGCGCCAGGTTCTTCGCGTAGGCCAGCACGCCACCCTTCGACGCGGCGTACTCGGGGAACTCCGCCCCCGTGTGACCGCTGGACGACCCCACCAGGACCACGGCCCTCAGCTGGGGCGCGGGCCTGTGGTTCCCCGCGAACGCGTAGCGCTCGCACACGTTGATGGCACCCCGCAGGTTCACGCCGATGTCGTCACCCGAGTCCTGCACGCCCGCGTTGCTGACGACGACCTGCGGCCGCAGCCCCTTCGGCAGGGCATCGCGGTCGCGCACGTCTGCAACGAAGTGCTGGTAGCCGGGGTCGTCTATGCTGGCGGGCTGCACGTCGACACCCCACACGCGATGGCCGCGGGCCAAGAACAGCTCCGCCGTAGCACGGCCGATGCCGCTGGACGTGCCCGTGATCAGCACGTCCAGCGAGCGCCCGCCCGCGTCCAGCGGCAGGCTGCGAGGCTCGACGCTTCCCACGCTACTGCTCCTGCGCGTGCAGCTGCAGGTAGGCGGAGCCCACGTTCTCGCGCTCCCAGCCCTCGACCACGCGGTAGCCCACGGGCGAGAGGAACGCCTCGCACAGAAGCTCGAACACGGCGCCGGTGAAGGAGCACATGACGACCTGGGTCATGGTCCAGCCAAAGAACAGGTGGCTCACCAGCAGGGCAAACACGAAGTTGTCCACGAACTGGCCCACCAGCGTGCTGGTGTAGGAGCGCAGCGCGAAGGCGCCGAACGTGTCCTTGTGCAGGTGCCTGGCGATGGCCACGTTCACGTTCGAGTTCACGACCGACGAGATGGCCGAGGCGCAGGTGGAACCCACGACCACGTACCACGCACCGCCAAACGTGGCGTTCAGCGCGTCGTTCACCTGCAGGCTGCCAGTGCTGTAGTAGGCGCCCCACATGCCCGGCGTCAGGCTCATGAGCCAGAACACGATGCACACGGCCAGGTTGATGCCCAAAGAAAGCAGGTTTATCTCGATGGACGCCCTGGCGCCGAAGCGCTTGCAGATCATGTCCATGCACAGGAAACTGACCCAGCTGACGCAGAAGCCGCAGTCCAGCGCCAGCCACGGCAGCGAGATGAGCTCCTTGTTTGCCAGCAGGTTCATCATGATGACGCTGACGACGTACAAGGTCACGGTGGCGCTGGGAATGCTGCGAAGAAGAACCTTGTAGTCCTGAATGGTGCGCTTGAGCATATATGTCTCCCGGTTTTGGATTTGCAAGCAGGTTTTACCTGGGACTGCTTGGAGGGCCGCACGGCGCGGCCGCTGTTCATGGTAACTCAAGGGGTTCCGCGCGCCAAGGCGGATGCGCTCTACCCCTGCAGCGCCTGGGCCACGCGAACGCGCAGCTGCGGCAGGATCTCGGCCTCGAACCAGGGATTCCTCCTGACCCACATCTGGTTTCGCGGAGAGGGGTGCGCCAGCGGGAAGTACCGAGGACCGTACTCCTGGTAGTCGCGCACCACGTCGGTCAGCCGGTCGGAGGCCTTCAGCCCCAGGTAGTGCCGGGTGGCGTACGAGCCCACCAGCACGACCAGCTGGATGTGCGGCATCATACGGAACAGCACGGGGTGCCACTTCTGGGCAAAGCCCGGCCTCGGCGGCAGGTCGCCGGACTTGCCCGCCCCAGGGAAGTAGAAGTCCATGGGCACGATGGCCACCCGGCCGGGGTCGTAGAACGTGGCGCGGTCCATGCCCAGCCACTCTCGCAGGCGCTCGCCGGACTTGTCGTTCCAGGGAATCTGCGTGTCCTGCGCAATCCTTCCCGGCGCCTGGCCGATGATGGCCACGCGGGCGTCGGGCCCGGCAGTGTACAGCGGGTCGATGCCCGCCTCCGTGTACGACGCGTTCTGCGGGTCTGCCTTTATGGCCTGGAACACGCGGTCGAAGTCCTCGGGCGTGGCGGATTGCGGGGCTGAGCCTTCGGACTCAACAGCGGACGGCAAGGTCATGGTGCGCTTCTTTCCCTGGTGATCGAGTGGCTGTGCGTTACTTGTCGCTCTCTGCGTTACTCGCCGCTTATGGTAGTGCTGATGCCAGCCGCCTCGCAGATGTCTGCGACCCAGCGCACGTCGTCCTCGGTCAGCTGCGCCACGCCGTCCAGGGCATAGCTCATGCCGGCACTCTCGTACTTTCCCTGTCCCAGCTGGTGGAAGGGCAGCACGTCGGCGCGTCCGATGCCCAGCTGCACCATGCGCTCGACGTTGGCCTGCACGTTCTCCCTTGCGTCGGTGTAGCCGGGAATGATGGGCATGCGGCCCACGATGCGACCGACCTCCGCCGCGCCGTCGACTTCCATCGCGGCCATGAGCGCGCGAAGGTTCGCGTCGCGCACGTCGGGGTCCAGCCCCGCCACGTCCAGGCTGGTCTGGCGGTCGGCAATCTTGAAGTCCACCAGGAAGACGTCGCACGCCCGCGCCATGGCCTTTGGGTCCTGCAGCGGCACGCCCAGGGTCGATTCGATGGCGGTGTGGACGCCGCGCCTGTGGCACTCCTGCAGGAAGGCCAGGCTGAAGTCCTGGCGCGACATGCACTCGCCGCCCGACAGGGTGACCCCTCCACCCGACTCCTCGAAGAACACGCGGTCGCGCAGGCACTCGTCCACCAGCGCGTCCACGGTCGTCGTGCGGCCCACCAGCTCCTTCGCGCCCGATGGGCACTCTGCGGCGGTGCGGGGGCAGTCGTGCGCGCTGAACTTGCCCTGCGGCATGGAGCAGCGTATGCACAGGTTGGAGTGCCAGACCTCCTGCGGCTGGAAGCTCAGGTTCTCGGGGTTGCAGCACCACGGGCAGCGAAACGGGCAGCCCTTCAGGAACGCGGCCGTGCGAATGCCGCCACCGTCGTGGATCGAGAATCGCTGCACGTTCGTGACGATGGCGGTAGGCTCACCCTGCTGTGAGCTGTGGGCTCCATCTGTCATCTGCGCCTCCGCGGCCTGTTTGCCCAACGTGGTCTCCCCCATTGCGTGCGTCTCCAAAGTCGTCCCCCTCCAAAGCGGCCCGCCCGCTCGCGCCATAAGCGCTCCCGAGCAAATGCCGACATTTCCAGGCAATAGTATCCGACTGCATTCTGCTTGAAAACCGCTTGGTAGTCAATATTCGAAGCTTGAGTTGCTTTCGTTCGTAATTTCTTTGCGAGAATCTCCACGATTGGGGTGAGATTCCGATGCATTCCCTTGCGGCACTCCCACATATGCTATCTATGTAGTATCATTAATAGTGCTGAGTACGAGAACATCACTCCAACATCCACAGAGAGGATTCCCATGTCCGAACAGAAGAACCTGCTGGCCGGCTCCGTCATCGCCCTGGGCGCCACCATCACCGAGGCAATGGACGACGCTCCCGGCTTCGTCCCCTGCGGCACCCCCGCCCAGGTCATCCTGAACGCCATCAACACCTATGCCACCGCGGACGACGCTGCAGCAGAGCAGACCGCACAGCAGGTCACCGGCTTCGTCGGCCACGTGAGCGAGCACCGTGGCGTCACCGCCCATGAGACCGCGGATGTGGAGCAGCTGAGCGACCAGCAGAAGGAGCTGGCCCAGAAGGTCCTGGACCTGGCAAAGGTCGCAACCGCCGACACCATGGATCCCCAGCAGACCGAGTGGCTGTATCGCGCGCTCGGCGCCCTGGAGCCTAGCGCCACGACCGCTGCGGACCTGCTGGCCCAGGCGTAACGACCGCGCGACAACTGGATTTGCAGCCATCGGGCACCGGGCCGTCGGCCTGGCGCCCGATGGCTTATGTTTATAGCTCGTCTATAACCTTGGTGGAATTGAAAAACTAGTGCCGCTGGGATCAAATCGCAGGCCCGCAGAGTCATCCGGTGAAATTCGACTGAGATGGCGTTCTGGGGAGGTGTTTTCGCGACAGGTCGAGTATCGACGACCAATTTGTTTGAATACGCAATGGTTTGCACTTTCGCTTGTAACCATTTTTGCCCTCCGATACTCAGAAGGTCGGAAAAACACCTCCCCAAGTTGACATCTCAGTCGTTTTTAAACCAACGACTCTGTAGAGTCCTACCTTGCCCGCTCCGTCCGGGCCAAACACCTTGTATCAACTACATCAAATGTTGACGCTCGCATGCCCGCTGGAACCAGAATGTCATCAGACAATCTGCGGGCGCGGAAGGACTCCCGAATGGACTTCATCATTGACCCAGAGGTGCACAAGGTGCTGCCCACGCTGTGCGTTGGCATCGTCGAGGCGCATGGCATCGACAACTCAAAGGCCCAACCCCAGGTAGATGCGATGCTGGACGAGGCAATCG
Source organism: Atopobiaceae bacterium (assembly GCA_051878835.1). Lineage (GTDB taxonomy): Bacteria > Actinomycetota > Coriobacteriia > Coriobacteriales > Atopobiaceae > Olsenella_K. The sequence goes on along the minus strand of JBJEKW010000052.1, from coordinate 36,837 downwards.
CCGACGCCAAGTCCCGGCTCGATGGCCGCAAGGCCAGCGACGACCCGCGCGTCCAGCCGTACCGCAAGGCGTTCCACGCCCTGGGCATGAGCCCAAGCCGCTATCCCTCATCAAACATTGCACTGCTGCGCCGCATCGCCAAGGGCAAGGGAATGTATCGCATCAACCCCATCGTCGACCTGGGCAACGCCATCTCGATCGGGTACGGCCTGCCTCTGGGCGCCCATGCCATGCTGCCCGACCAGACGCTGGAGCTGCGCTTCAGCAGGTCGGACGACGTGTTCGTGGTGCTGGGGGCAACGGAGCCCGACCCCACGCTGCAGCCCGGTGAGCTGGTGTACGCCGTGGACAACCTGGTGCACACGCGCCGCTGGACCTGGCGCCAAAGCCAGAACGGCTCGGTCACCCAGCAGACGCACGACGTGCTGTTCCCCATCGACGGCTTCATGGGCCAAAACGACGCCGACGTCCAGGAGGCATGCGACGACCTGGCCACCCGTCTGCGCGACGTGTTCCACTGCGAGGCCACGGCGCGCCTAGTGTCGTAGGCACCCTTGCATCGAAAGGCACCGTTCCGGACGTTTTCGCGAGGATAAACGTACCGAACTGTGCCTTTCGGTGCAGGGAGGGACGACCATGGCAGCCTCCGGGACATCGGTTTCACGCGGATACGCTTCTAGGCCAATTGTACCCAGCAAGCTTTCCGCGGTCATATAGGCGCAGGTAGACGTGCCGGTTCGCACTAGCCTTCCAGCTGCGTCAGCACCTTGCGCACCTCCGACTCCAGTCGCTCCACGTTCGTCGAGCAGCCTCGGCAGCGCAGAGGCGTTGGCTCGTTGCTCGCAAGTTCCTCCGTGGGTGCAGTCGCTCCTTCCACGGGAACTGCAGCCGGGGAGCCGGGCCTGCCGCCTGCAGTTGTGGCCAGGCAGCCGTCTACGCCTTGCCCGTCCTCCGTACGGCTACCCGCACCAGCCGCAGCAACGTCGCCATTCGCAACCCCCGCGACCGCCGCGCGCCTGCTGGGGTGGTCGCCGCGCGACTCGACCACCTGGTAGCCCACGCGCGCCACGCGTCGCTCCATGCAGTGACGGCACTCCGCCGCCTCGTCTCCCGTGCAGATCTTTCCGTCGTACAGCAGGTACTTCTTGCGCACGTCCTTGGGAGAGAGGTTCGGCATCACCACGTTGGCCCCCGCCAGAAGGCCCAGCTCGCGCCCCAAGGGGTGGATGGTGCCCAGCGCGGTCGTCGCCGGCAGCAGGACGTCGGGCAGCATCAGCCGGATGACCGCCAGGAGATGCAGCGTGTCCTCCAGCGTTCCGCGCGGCTGGTCGCGAAACGGCGTGTCCTTGTGCGGGATGAAGGGCCCGATGCCCACCATGTGCGGCTGCAGGTCCTTCATAAAGTACAGGTCCTCCAGCACGAAGTCCCAGGTCTGGTAGGGAGAGCCCACCATGAAGCCGCAGCCCACCTGGTAGCCGATGTCCATGAGGTCGTACAGGCAGCGCTGGCGGTTTTTCAGCGTCTGCTCGCGCGGGTGCAGCCGCGCGTAGTGCCACGGGTCCGTGGTCTCCTGGCGCAGCAGGTAGCGCTCGGCCCCCGCGTCAAAGAACGCCTGGTAGCTGCGCCTGCTCTTCTCGCCTATGGACAGGGTGACGGCGCAGTCGGGATGCGCCTCGCGAATGCGGCTGACGATGCGGCACACGAGCTCGTCGGTGTAGCGCGCGTCCTCCCCGCCCTGCAGGACGAAGGTGCGAAAGCCCAGGTCGTAACCCGTGTTGCAGCACTCCAGGATCTGCTGCTGGCTCAGGCGGTAGCGCTGGGCGTGCGCGTTGCTGCGCCGCAGGCCGCAGTACAGGCAGTCGTTCTTGCAGTAGCTGGTGAACTCGACCAGCCCGCGCAGGTACACCTCCTTGCCGTAGTGGGCCTCGCGCACCTGGCGAGCAGCCGCGTACAGCTGGCGCTCGTCGTCGGCGTCCAGGCTGGTCAAGAGGGCCTTCATGCTGGCGGGCTCCAGCGTGCGCCGCTCCCTCAGCTGTCGTATGAGCTCTGCGTTCCTATCCATTCCACCCATCCAAAGGCACAGAAGAACTGGCCGGCAGCAGCGCGGCCACGTCGGGGAACAGCTGCACGCTGCGCGGCAGGATTCCCTTCAGGTACGCGATGGCGGTGCCGTAGTTGGTCATGGGCACGCCCTGCGCGGCGCAGGCGCGGGCGCGGTAGAGCATCTCGCGCCCGTTCAGCATGCAGCCCCCGCAGTGCACCACCAGCCTGAAGGGCGTCAGGTCGTCCGGCCACCCCCTGCCCGACGACGTCTGGATGTTCAGCTGCCTGCCCGTGTGCTGGCGCAGCCAGCCGGGAAGCTTCACCGTGCCGATGTCACCGCACTGCCTGTGGTGCGTGCAGCCCTCGGACATCAGCACCGTGTCGCCGTCGCGCAGGGCGTCGATGGCGGCGGCACCGCGCACGGCCCCCGCCAGAAGGCCCTTGTAGCGCGCCATGAGTATCGAGAAGGACGTCAGCGGCACGTCGGCGGGCACGATGCGGCTGACCTGGCCGAACGCCTGGCTGTCCGTGATGACCATGCGTGGCTCGGTGCCGGCGCGGCGCAGCCGGTCGAGCGCCTCCGCCAGCCTGTCCTCCTGCACCACGTTGGCCTGGCAGCCGGCGTCCAGCACGTCGCGGATCATCATCTGCTCGGGCAGGATGAGCCTGCCCTTGGGCGCGGCTTTGTCTATGGGGATTACCAGCACCACGACGTCGCCCGGCGTCAGCAGGTCGTGCACCAGGGGACGCTCCACCTGGCCCGCCGTGCCCAGCGCGGCAATCCTGTCCTTCAGCTGGCCGATTCCCTGGCCCGTGCGTGCGCTGACGTAGACCTCGTTCTGGCCCGCAGCCGGCACCTCCGGCAGGAGGTCCGACTTGTTCCGCGCCACGATGTAGGGCGTGCCCTGCGCGCGAAAGAGCTCCACCAGCTGCCTCTCGCAGGCGCCCATGCCCACGGTGGCGTCCAGCACCAGCACCGCCACGTCGCAGCGCCGCAGCGCCTTGCGCGTCATCTGGACGCGCTGCTGTCCCAAGGCGCCCTCGTCGTCGAAGCCGGGCGTGTCCACGACGACCACGGGGCCCAGGGGCAGTATCTCCATGGACTTCATCACCGGGTCGGTCGTGGTGCCCTTCACGTCCGAGACGACGGCCAGGTACTGGCCGGTCACGGCGTTCACCACGCTGGACTTGCCCGCGTTTCTCCTGCCAAAGAAGCCTATGTGCACCCTCTCCGATGAGGGCGTGTCATTCAGTCCCATGATGGGCCTCCCTACTGCTCTTGGATCGTTCGCGCCACGTCCAGCCGCATCAGGTTCGGGATCTGGCGCAGCCACTGCCTGCCCGAAAACGCCAGGTGTGCCAATCCGTGCATGCGCGCCCCCTCGGGACACACCTGCGCGTAGAACGGGTCGGCCACGACGTCGTTCGCTTGGGCGAGGGCGTCGCGCACCCCCTCCTCGCCGCGCACGGCAAGGTCGTCCGCGCCCAGAAGGCCCTCGGAGTCCTCAAGCGGGCACACCACGCGCGTGGCCACGCCGTCCTGCCGCAGCGCCGCTGCCACAGAGCCCATGCAGACGGGCTCCCCCACCAGGGCCGCGTTGGCAAGGGGCGCATTTGCGCAAAGGGCGCCGCCGCCAGACGCGCCTACCTCGCAAGCGCCCTCGAGGTAGGCCACCCGGTCCCTTCGATCCTCTGCCGAGAAGCGCATGGCGCTCGCGAGCTCTCCCGCAAAGCCGGGCACCGGCACGCCGACCACATACGGCGTGCCGCACCGCTGGCGCAGCGTCCGTGCCACGCGCATGCCCGTGGCGGAGACCACCAGGTTGAGGTCGGCCTCGGGGGCGCGGGCCAGGTCGTCCAGCGACGAGCCCATGGCCCAGCACGAGAGCGCCTCGAAGCCCTCGGACTCCAGCCAGGATGCGAGCGCATCCCTAGACCCAGGCGCCGCGAAGTCCAGCGGCGTCATGCCCAGCACGTTGACCGTTGCGCGGCGGGGCTGCGACGCGGTGCCAGCGCCCGCGGACGAGCTTATGCTCGCCGTCCTGCCACCCGAGGGCGTGGCCGCGTCCGCTCGCGAAACCTGTTCCGTGCATCCATCGCCGCGGACGTCCATACCCGCCAGCACGTTCTTCCACAGCGCGTCGAACGCCAGCCCGGCGCCGCGCACGTAGTCGTGCATGCCGTTCGTGGGCACGTGGAACGCCGGCAGCCCCGCGCGCTCGCTCACCATGCGGGCCATGGCCTCGAAGTCGGTTCCCAGCTGGTAGGGCACGGGCGAGTTCACCAGCGCCACGAAGCGCGGGTGCGTCTGCCGCGCCGCCTCGACCACCTCATCCACCAGCTTCTGGTCGTCGCCCATGATGGCGTCGACGTCGGTAAGGCCCGAAACGTATATCAGGCTGTCGTGGTCGTACCAGCGGATCTCGTCGTGCGTGTTGTACGTGGAGTTGCAGCCCGAGGGGTCGTGGATGACCACCATGCCGCCCAGCTCGAACAGCGCCGAGCACACGCCCGAGACGTCGCCGGCGTACACCGGCAGCACCGTGTTTGCTTGCTGCATGGCACCTCCTATCTCGGCAGCTGGCAGGCGCAGGGCCAGCCCAGCCCCTTGCGCGGCACCAGCTGCCGGGGGTCCTTCGACGTCGACCAGGCCTCGCGCATGAGGCCGCACAGCCCTTCGACGCACTGGTAGCCCCACATGCCGTCGCACTCGATCACGTTCACGAAGTGGCTCGTGCCCAAGAACCACGCGGCCTTGGGACCCACCGCCAGCCAGCCGTCACCGTCGTCGCGGGGCGCCTGGCGCAGCGTGGGGTGCACGGTGCTCCACAGCTCCAGACGCGGCGCGTTGGCGCGCAGCCACTCCAGGGCCTCCCGGTCCTGCGGGGCAACGACGTCCAGGTAGACGCGACGGACGTCCACGCCGTGCTGCAAGAGCAGACGGGCCAGCTGCAGCGGCAGGTTCACCGCCATGTAGTCCAGCGCCACGGGAACGCCCCTGAGCTCCTGGGCCAGCTGGTCAAGCTGGCGCTCGCACTCATGGCGCCGGCCGCTGACGTCCGGCCGCTCGATGCCCAGGGCGTCGGCCAGCTGGTCCAGCCCCAGCTCGATCTGGTCGGGGTCCATGCTGACGGGCAGATAGACCGCAGGCCTGCCCAGGCGCTTCGCCAGGCCCCTCATGCCGCGCTCGCTGAAGGGGCTGCGCGTTACGAACGCCGCGCACCTGCCGTAGCCCAGGTACTCGTCGAAGGTGCGCATGTCGTGCACCTGCAGGAGGCGCCACCCCGCGCCGCGCAGCATGCGCGCGATGTCGGAGTCGTCCGGCAGCCGCAGGTCGTCGCCCACGACGCCCACCAGGCGCGGGTCCACGGGCTGGGGCTCCACGGGGTCCAGCATGGCCGAGCGCTCCTTCATCTCGGGCGTGGGGCCGGTCTTCTGCATGATGGGGTCCATCCAGCAACGCATGAAGCACACGTTGGGGAAGCGCTCCTGCAGCTGGCGGTACACGTAGCCCACGTCGGTGCCCACGAAGTGGTGCAGGCACACCAGGAACAGCATGACCACGCGCGGCTGCTGCGGCAGCCGGCGAATGACGTCTGATACGCCCTCTATGGTGACGGACTCCAGGTTGTCGTAGAGGTCCTTCTCGTCCACCACCACGCTTGAGAAGCGCTGGCTGGCCCCCATCTCGGCCGCGGTCAGCACGACGCCCCTGAGGCAGTTCCGGGCGCACACGTATACCTGGTGCGACTGGGGCACCAGCATGCCGGTGTGCACGATGTTCCAGTTCTCGTGCGCGGGAGCGTTGAACTCCAGCACGTTGGGCACGGGTCGGGGGTACTGCGCGTCCGCCGCGTAGGCGAACGCGTGGTGGTCGGCAGCCGCCTCGGGGGCGCTCTCCCGTGGCGGGCGTACGCGCGTCAGCATGCCGCCACCCCGCAATCGGCCAGGATGTCCGCCGCCAGCTGTCGGTAGCACGCGGCCATGGCGCCCTGGGGCTCGTCCTCCATGAGCACGCGGCCGCGCTCCTCGGCGTCTGTCACCGCCTTGCTGCGCGGCAGGTCGCCCACCACGCGGGTGCCCAGGTCGCGCGCCAGCTCGTCCACCTTGCCCTTCTCGCCTGCCACGTCGCGGCGGTTCAGGACGATACCGCCCAGGTGGGCATATCCGCGCTGCTGGAAGCGCTGCACGGCGACGCCGATGTTGGCCGCGGCGTGAATCGACATGTTCTCCCCGCTGGTGACCACGTACACGCGGTCGGCGTAGCCGTCGCGCATCGGGAGGGCGAAGCCACCGCACACTACGTCGCCCAGCACGTCGAACACGACTACGTCGGGCTGGTAGCGGTCGTACACGCCCAGCTGCCCCAGGCGCTCCAGGGCGGTGATGACTCCCCTGCCCGCGCAGCCCAAGCCCGGCAGGGGCCCGCCCGCCTCGGCGCACAGCACCCCGGCGTAGCCGGGCACCACCACGTCGTCCAGGCCGAAGGGCTCCTGCGAGCGCACGCGGTCCAGCACCGTGGACACGGCCCGTCCGTGGCGCAGCAGCAGCGTGGAGTCGGCCTTCGGGTCGCAACCCACCTGCAGCACCGTCAGCCCAGACTGCGCCCAGGCGACGGCCAGGTTGGACGCCACGGTGGACTTCCCGATGCCGCCCTTTCCGTATATGGCCAGCTTCAGCATGGCGTTCCTCCTAGCAGATCCTGGGCAAAAGCTCGTTTCCTGGCTCGGGCAGTATGGTCTGCGCGCCTATCTGCGTGCGCATGACCACGCGGCCGGGCAGCTGGTCGCTCACGTGGCCTATGACCGTGGCGCCCTCGGTATGGGGGCAGCCGCGCAGCACCTCGACCAGGCGGTCCGCCTCGTCGGCGGGCACCATCATGACCAGCCTGCCCTCGCAGGCCAGATACAGCGGCTCCAAGCCCAGCATTCCGCACACGCCCTGCACCTGCGGCGCCACGGGAACCCGGTCGGCGTCCAGCTGCATCCCCACGCCGCTCTCGCGCGCGATCTCGTACAGCACGGTGCCCACGCCGCCGCGCGTGGCGTCGCGAATCACGTGCACGTCGGGCACGGCGGTCAGCGCCGCGTGCACCGCCTGCCACAGCGGCGCGCAGTCGCTCTGCACGTCGGCGTCGATCCCGTAGTCGTCGCGGGCCAGGAGTATGGCGCAGCCGTGGCGGCCCACGTCGCCCGTCACCACGATGGCGTCGCCGGGGCGAGCCAGCGAGCCGCCCGTGCGCACGCCGTCCATCACGCGACCGATGCCCGTGGTGGTGATGAAGACGCCGTCGACCTGGCCCCTTCCGGCCACCTTGGTGTCGCCTGCCACCACGTGCACGCCCACCTGGGCGGCGGTCTCCTCCATGGAGGCGGCTATGCGCTCCAGCCGCTCCATGGGAAAGCCCTCCTCGATCACGAAGGCGCAGGTCAGGTACAGCGGCTGCGCGCCCATGCAGCTGACGTCGTTCACGGTGCCGCAGATTGACAGCTTGCCCACGTTGCCACCCGGGAAGAACGCGGGCGACACCACGAAGCCGTCCGTGGACACCGCCAGCTTGCCCGCGGGCACGTCCAGCACCGCCGCGTCGTCGGCCGTGAAGTCGGGATTCTGGAAGTGGGCCTTGAACACCCGGTCTATGAGCTCTGCCGTCTGCTTTCCGCCGGCGCCATGGGCCAGGGTAACTATGTCGTTCATCGGAGTTCCTTTCGTGCTAGCAACCACTCGCCTAGGCGTTCGCCAGGTCGCGGCCGTACAGGTAGTAGGCCGAGCAGGCGCCCTCGCTGGACACCATGCAGGCGCCCACGGGGTGCTCGGGCGTGCAGGCGCGGCCGAACACCGGGCACTGGCCGGGGACGATCTTTCCCTGCAGCACCTCCCCGCAGCGGCAGGCGGGGTTCTCGCGTCCCTGGATGGGCTCCAGGCCGTGCTTCCGCCTGGCGTCGAACGCCGCGTACTCGCCGCACAGGCGCATTCCCGAGCCGGGGATGGTGCCGATGCCGCGCCAGCGGGCGTCGCAGGGCTCCATCATGGACGCCACCAGGCGCTGCGCCTGCGGCGAGCCCTCGGGGCGCACCACGCGTGGGTAGCAGTTGACAAAGAAGGGCCTGCCCTCGGCGAAGCGCGTGACGCCCACCGCCAGCGCCGTCAGGAGCTCGCTGGCCGTGAAGCCCGCCACGACGCCCGAGACGCCCTGCCCCACCAGGTCCTCGCACACCTTCGTGCCGGTGATGGCGTGCACGTGCCCGGGGTACAGGAAGAGGTCGGTCGAGTCCCTCATGGCCTGGTAGGCTCCCGGCATGGTCTTGTTTGCCGTCAGCAGGCTGAAGTTGCCGATGCCGGCGTCCTGCGCCGCGCGCACGGCCAGGCAGCTGGAGGGCGTGGTTGTCTCGAACCCTACCGAGAGGAACACCACGTCCTCGTCGGGGTGTGCCTCGGCATACGCCTCGGCGTCCTGCGGCGAGTACACGGTGCGCACGCGGGCGCCGCGGGCACGCGCCCCCTGCAGCGACATGGTCGAGCCGGGCACGCGCACGAGGTCGCCGAAGGTCGTGATGGTGCTGCCGTGGCTCAGCGCCAACTCGACGGCCTCGTCGATGAAGCCCACGGGCGTCACGCACACGGGGCAGCCCGGGCCCGATATCAGCCGCACGCCCTCGGGGAGCACGCGGCGGATGCCCTGGCGAAAGATCTCGTGCGTGTGCGTGCCGCACACCTCCATGATGCGGACGCTGGGCCCGTCATAGCCCCGGAGTATCTCCAGGGCCCTCTGGGTCGCCGTTCCCCCCGCCTCCGTCATAGTCCCAGCTCCTCCAGGACGTCGTCCGACTCGGACTCGTCGTCGTCCGTGATGCGCGCGATGGCAGAGCCGGCGTGCACCATCACGTAGTCGCCGGGCTCGACCTCGCTCAGCAGCTGCGCGGACACCTGCCTGCGGGCGCCCGTGGCGTCCACCAGCATCGTGCCGTCGTCGTTCACCTGTATCACCTTTGCCGAAAGCCCAACGCACATGAGCTCGTTCCTCTCTCTCCTGTATGCGCGCGACGAGGCCCCCGCTACGTCGCGGCGTCCGTTCTGTCATGGCTGCGGCGTCTCCTGGCTGGCGCCCAGCTCCCCGCCTGCAAACCCGTCCAGGTCGATGCGGCCGTCTGCCAGCGCCTGCGCCGCGACGACCGCCTGTCCCAGGGCTATGCCGCCGTCGTTGGGCGGCACCAGGCTATGGGTCAGCACCTGCAGGTCCGCCTTCTGGAGCCTTTCGCTCACGAGGTCCAGGAACAGCGTGTTCTGCAGGCAGCCACCGCTGAGCGCCACCGTGTCCAGGTCCTCCGACTGCGCCAGGCGCTCGCAGGCGGCGGCCACCTGGTCTGCCAGGCCCGCATGGAAGCGCCAGGCCAGGACGTCCGGCTCCTCGCCCACCAGGCGCCCCCGCACCAGCTGGCCCATCAGTGCGTCCGTCGCCAGCGTGACGAAGCCGTCCGGCCCCACGCGGAAGGGCTCGGCCTCCCAGCGCCACGGGTCGTGCGGGCACGCCTGAATGTGCCGCTGCGCCGCGTACTGCAGGGCGCACGACGCCTCGCCCTCGAAGGTCGAGGCCCGACGTATGCCCAGCACGGCGCTGGCGGCGTCGAACAGCCTGCCCGCGCTCGTGGACATGACGCTGTTCAGGCGGTGACGGCGCATCGCCAGCTGCGCGCGGGCCGTTCGCTCGTCGCACAGGCCCAGCCGCGCCATGAGCGCCAGCGCCTCCCCGTCGTCCGAGGCCAGGTCGCAGGCCATGGAAGCGGCGACGCGCCACCCCTCCAGGGACGAGCGGTCGCCGCCCGTCTGCAGGAAGGGCGCCACGCTGCCCAGGCGACGAAACCCGTGCCAGCTGCACGCCATGAGCTCGCCGCCCCACACGGTGCCGTCGGTCCCGTAGCCCGTGCCGTCGAACGACACGCCCAGCACCAGACCCCGACGGTCGTTTTCGGCCATGCACGAGACCACGTGCGCGTAGTGGTGCTGCACGCCCATGACGCCCACGCCCAGCTGCCGCGCCACCTCGTGCGCCACCGCCACAGAGCTGTAGCGCGGGTGCAGGTCGCAGGCCACGACCTCGGGCGCCGACTCCAGCAGGCGCCCCATCCGCCGGATGGTCTGGCGCAGCACGTCCACGCCGCGCGGGTCGCCCAGGTCGCCCACGTAGGCGCTCAGGTACATCAGCGGGCCCTTGCCCACGCAGAAGGCGTTCTTCAGATCGCCGCCCACGGCCAGCACCTCGTGACCCAGGTCGTCCGACAGCGCCACCGGCAGCGGCGCGTAACCGCGCGAGCGTCGAATCATGTAGGGGCGGTCGTGCCAGAAGTCCATGACCGAGTCGTCGGCGCGCGTCAGGATGGGCCGGTCGTTCGACAGCACGAGGTCGCACACGCCGACCAGCTGCTGGCGCACGTCCTCGTCGTCGTGGCAGATGGGTGCGCCCGACACGTTCGCGCTGGTCATCACCAGCACGTCGGGCATGCCGACCTGGTCCGGGTAGTCGAACAGCAACAGCTGCACCGGCGCGTAGGGCAGCATGACGCCCACGCGCGGGTTGTCGGGGGCCACCGACGCGGCCAGCGCACTAGTGGAACGACGGCGCAGGAGCACGATGGGCTTCTGGTGGCCGGTCAGCACCTCCAACTGCTCCGGCGTGGCTACGCACTCGCGCAGAGCGACGTCCTCGTCTTGGGCCATCACGGCGAAGGGCTTCTGCGGGCGGTGCTTGCGTGCGCGCAGCGCGGCCACGGCCCTCTCGTTCGTGGCGTCGCAGCACAGGTGGAAGCCGCCGATGCCCTTCACGGCCACGATGCCGCCGGCCGCTATGGCGCGTCGCGCCTCGGTTATGGCGGCCGCCCCGCGCTCGGGGCGCCCCATCAGGTACACCTGCGGCCCGCAGTCGTTGCAGCACACGGGCTGGGCGTCGTACCTGCGCGAGGACGGGTCGCGATACTCCCGCGCGCACTCCGGGCACATGGGAAACTTCCGCATGGTGGTGCGCTCGCGGTCGTAGGGCAGCGAGTCCAGGATGGTCAGCCTCGGCCCGCAGCAGGTGCAGTTGATGAACGGGTGCAGGTAGCGGCGGTTCTTCGGGTCGAACAGCTCGCGCTTGCAGTCGTCGCAGATGGCGATGTCCGGGCTGACGTAGGCCTGGCCGCGAGTGTGCTCGCTCTCCACGATGTCGAAGCGCTCGTAGGTGCCGGCGTTCCGCGTGGGGACGTCGGCCACGTCCATGCGCACGATGGAGGCGCGCCGTGGCGGGCGCTCCCTCAGCAGGCGCACGAAGCCGTCCACCTGCTGCGCGGTGCCCTGCGAGACCACCTCGACGTAGGGGCCCTTGTTGCACACGGTGCCCCGCACGCCGACGGAGTCCGCCAACCTGCTGACCGTGGGCCTGAAGCCCACGCCCTGCACGATGCCATACACGCGGATGCGCCTGGTCACGAGCTCGCTCATGCCGTCGCCCCCGATCGTGCCGCCTGCATGGGTGCCAGCTTGCCCGACAGGGCAAAGTGCGGCAGCGCGTAGAACTTTCCCTCGAAGTCGGGTATGAGCTCGCGCAGCACGGGGTCGGCCAGCACCGTGTCCGCTCCCGTCTGCCGCACCGCGCGCGCGAAGTCGCCCTCATCGCGCAGGCGCACATCCCCCTCACGCGTGGCCTCGGGAGTCTGCAAGAAGAACGTGGCGCACGTGGCTTCCTGCGCGCCGCGCGCCAGGACGGCCCGCCTGACTGAGTCGGCCAGCACCTGCTGGTTCACCACCAGCACGCGACGACCATCCCAGCTGACCTGCGGCAGCATGGTGGCGGCCCAGGGAGCGTCCACGTCGAAGGGCGTCCCAAGCTTGCTCTGTATGTAGCGGGCAGCCTCGACGCCAGCGGGACTGACCGCCAGGTTGCGGCCGGCCTCAGCCATGCCCAGGTCGCCGTCCACGAGGCCGACCCCCTCGGGCACGTCCAGCGGCATCGCGCCCAGCACGCCCACGACACCGTCCGCGGGGCAGAAGCGCTCCAGGTACGCGCGATACGCCTTGGCGGCGCCGTCGTCGTAGCCACGCATGCCGTTGCACTCCACGGCCAGCGCCGGGACGCCGCACCTCCTCTGGATCACGTGCGCAAGGGCCCGCAGGTCAGTGCCTATGACCGCAGGCACGGGGGTGCCCACCAGCGCCACGAAGCGCACGCCCGCGCAGGGTCCCTCCAGCACCTGCTGGACCTTTGCCACCAGGGCGTCATCGCGACCCAGGATGGCGTCCATGTCGCGCAAAGCGGCCGAGAAGATCGCCTCGTGCTGGTTGGGCTGGAACCAACGCGGCTCGTCGAATCCGCAGATGTTTCCCACGCAGCCGCCGGCGTCCACCACGACGACAGCCCCGCCCAGCCCGTACAGTGCCGCAACGGCACCGGACTGGTCGGGCGCAAACGGCGTCAGCACACGCCTGAATCCGCGGATGGGACGGCTGCTGACAGCCTTATTGACCTGGGATTCGTTGGCTTGAGCTGGCTCGGCTTCGACTGTTGCACCCGTCTCGAGCGATTTGCGGTTCTCGCCTGCCTCACCCTTATCGACCGCATCGATTCCCTCGGCCGCATCATCCTTCTTGCCCACATCGTCCATATGGTCTTTCGGCAGCTCCACGAGGGAACCCACGGGAATGCCGTCGCGCATGGCAGCGGCGTGCTCTGCCGCCAGGCTGATGGAGCCGTCCAGCTGCTGGCCATGCCCTTCTTGCCCACCGTCCAGCAGGCGGCCAAGGGAGCCAAAGAGGTCGACGACGGCCTGGTAGCCGAAGGGCTGCACGTCGGAGCTCCAGTCCAGGCGCGCCGCCTCGGGGTGGTAGTAGCCCGCGTCGCGGCCGATGGCCACGGTGACGCCCGACCCCTGCGGGTCGTAGTGCGCCATTGACGGCTCCAGGTTCGAGTACACCATGGTGTCGGGGCTCAACTGTGCAATGCGCCGCAGGTAGAAGTAGCTGTCCGTGGTAACGGTACCGAAGATTTCGGCCACGCCGAAGCCGTAGCGCAGAAGCGCCAGCGCCAACTCAAAGGGGTTCGCGTTGCAGCACTCGCCCACGGCGAACACCTCGTCGGCATGCTCTCCGCGAAACGCTCGCATGGCGTCGCGCGCCTGCATGCGGATGTCCTCGTGGTCCAGGCTCACGCCCAGCACGCGGGTCAGGGCCTCGTACTGGCTGTGGATGCGGTCGACCTCATAGAAGCGCGTCAGCTCGATGGAAGGCATGCCCAGTCGGCGCTCCAGGTCCTGTGCCGCGGGCCGGGCATCGAGGTTCAGCACCAGGTTGAAGTTGGCCTGCCCCATCTGCTGGAACTCATCCCAGTTGGCGCAAGACGACACCTCGCGCACATGCCTGATGCCCGCCTGGTGCAGCAGCGCGCGCAAGTCGGAGCGCTGGTCTATGGGCGAGAAGAACCCCATGAGGTTGCAGCTGAGCGGGTCGCGACGTTTGGCCGGCTCTACCAGGCCGTATATGGTCTGGCGCACGCCGACCATGGGAGGCTTGTGGCCCTCTCGCGTGAGGGCGTACATGTAGCAGGGGCGCACCGGCACGCCGGCGGCCTCCTGTGCCTTTTGGCACACGCGGTCCATGTCGGTCCCCAGTAGGGCATCCACGCAGGTGGCGCACACCATGACCACGGACGGGCGATGGTCGAGCCCGTCCACGATGGCGCGCACGGCCTTGGGTATGCGCTTCAGGTGCGAGCCCGTCACCAGGTCGGTCTGGCTCATGGTCAGGTAGAAGAAGCGCCCCTCGTATCCCGGAAGGCTGCTGATGGAGCTGGTGTTGCGCCCGCAGCAGCCGGGCGACACGATGAGCATGACCGAGGCGGGCACGGCCAGACCGGCGCGCTTCACGCCGTAGCCCTCCGCACCTGGCGAGTTGAAGGCCAGCGCAGCCGGCGAGCTGTACACCAGGTGCGTCGAGGTCACGAACTCGGGCGGTATGTCCTCGGGACCACGCGCCGCCAGCTGCGCGGCGGTGTAGCCCACGGCTGTGGCAGCGGCCGATGGTGTGTCCGCGGCGGTCGGCGCAGCCGAGGCCGTAGGTGCGGCACTCATCGCAGACCTCCGCACACCGGGTCGCATGCGCTGCAGGTGGCGACATCTGCGCCTGGCGCGGACGCGGGCTTCTGGCTGGACAGGTCCTTCTTGCCATCCAACAGCCGGCGGGCCAGGTCGAGAAACGTCTGGCTGATGGGCAGCGAGGGGTCAACCTCCACCACGGTCATGCCCTGGTCCTCGAAGTTGTTGATGTAGTCGGAGCGCGGGATGTCGCCCAGGATGGGCAGGTGGCGCTCGTCGGCGAACGATTGGACCTTGGCCAGCTCGTCGGGCACGTTGCGCCGGTTCAGGATGACGCCGCCCACCTGCGCGTATCCGCGGTCGCGGAAGTTGTCCACGGCGGTCGCAATGTTGTTGGCCGCATAGAGGGCCATCTTCTCGCCGCTGGTCACGATGAGCACCTGCTCGGCGTAGCCCTCGCGGATGGGCACGGCGAAGCCGCCGCACACCACGTCACCCAAGACGTCGTACAGCACGACGTCAGGTTGGAAGGTCTGGAACAGCTGCAGCTCTTCTAGCAGGTCAAACGTGGCCACGATGCCACGACCCGCACAGCCCAGACCCGGGGTGGGCCCGCCCGTCTCGATGCACAGCACGCCGCCGAACCCCACGCGCGAGATGTCCTCGATCGACTGGGGCTCGTCGTCCTCCTGGCGCAGGTAGTCCATGACCGAGCGCAGGTGCTGGCCATGCAGCAGGTTGATGGTGGAATCGGCCTTCGGGTCGCACCCTATTTGGATGACCCTGCACCCCAGCTGCGAGAACGCGGCAGCGAGGTTGCTCGTGATGGTGGACTTGCCGATGCCGCCCTTGCCGTACACCGCAAGCCTCAGCATGGCGCACCGCCACGCAGCAGGCATAGCTCAGTCATGTGATACCTTCAACCTTTCCGGTCAGGTGCGCCGAAGCGCCGCCTTCCCTGTCAGGACAACAGGCGATATCGTAGCTCAGTTGGCAGCCAGTGTGATCGGCACCCAACCATTTTTCAGCGGGTGGCAGGACTTGGCGCTGACGGACTCCGCCCGACTCCACGAGACAGGAACGCACGACGACCTCGCGACCCCATCGCAGCTCCCGCGCCCCCATCAGCAGGCAGGCCTTCTACCTGGGCTTTTATAGCGGCATCCCAACATGGCCTCCGAGCCCTGCGCAGACCTGGCCGGTGTGGGTACCCGCAGCCGCCACGTTGGCGCAGCGCTCTACCCCTGATCGATAAGCTCTGTTAAGCAATCCTCTAAGCTGGGCTTTTGTGGCAGCACCCTCGTCTGACCTGCAGAGCCGGCACACAATTGTCTGGAGTGGGCACTCGCGTCGCACACTCCTGCAGACACTCCTGACAGGGTCTCGAGCTGTGAGTACCCACACCTGTCATTCTTGCACTGTAGATTGCCAGATTGGGGCGCCACACTGTCCGGACACCCTCGCTACCAGGGCTTTTGCGAGAAGGGAAAGACGGGCTTCTGCAAAGAACCGAGGTGTGGGTACTCGCACCTGGGACCCCTACAGAATTGCCTGACAGGGCACCGAGCCGCGAGTGCCCTCACGCTCACGCCTGGCACCCCTGCAGATTTCTCCCGACAAGGCATCGAGCCGCGAGTGCCCACACACCCGCACCTGGCACCTCTGCAGGACATCGCCCGACAGAGTACCGAGGTGCGAGTGCCTTCACACTCACACCTACCATCTCTGCAGAATCCTTTCGACAAGGCATCGAGGTGCGAGTGTCTTCACGCTCACACCCGCCACCCCTGCAGGGTTCTTTCCGACAAGGTACCGAGCCGTGAGTGTCCTCGCACGCACACCTGAAACCTCTGCAGAAGGCGTCGACCGAGTTCTGGCTATGGGTATAAGTGACGCTGGATATGCTTTGGTTTGCACGAGCGTACCTGCTGGCCCCATCGACCGCACGACGCACCGCCACCACGCCAAACATCGTCAAGCCAGGCACCGTCGCGCCTCCTCGCAGACGCGACGCCGTTCCCAAACGAAAGGAGCCATCATGCAGAAGGAGCTTTTGGACTACACCGCATCGAAGGTCGAGGAGATGCTGGCCGCACCGTCGGCTTCCGCAGAGACCAAGCAGGCGGCGCAGGCTTGGAAGGATGCCATCGCCACAGGTCAGGACGCTGAAGAGGCCACGAACAAGCTGATGGACGCCATCAGCGAGCACCAGACCACCATCGACGATCTCATCGGGTTCATCAGCTCGCCCGCAGGCCAGAAGGTCTTTGGCGAGGACGGCGCCAAGCAGGCCCTGGCTCACGCCCAGGCGCGCAAGAAGGCCGGCGCCAAGTTCTGCGACTGCGCCGCATGCAGGCCCTGCCACGAGCTGCTGCACAAGTTCGGTCGCGAGGAGGCCGACGTCTACCTGTAGACGACAGCTCAGGCATCATCAAAGCGGCCGGTCGCAAATCCTGCGCTCGACATGACCAGCAGTCAGCCGCAATGCGGGGCACAGCCGCGAAACGGGACGTCGGCACAAGCCGGCGCCCCGCATTTCTTGCTATCGGCATCTTGTCCTAGGCGCCGACCTGTTCCAGGCATCCATCGAGCGCCGAGTAGCAATCCTGCGTCGGGCATGCATTCAGCACCAAGCACTCATTCCATGTATAGATTCGTCCACCCGGCACGCCTAGCCCTCGGCCACGGCCATCCAATGCCCTTCTTCGTCGCTAAAGCTGAATGTGCGCATACCGCCCATGTCCACGACGGGCGAAACCGTGGCACCGTTCCTCTGCATCTGCTCATGGCAGGCGTCGAAGTCGACCACGCGAAACAGAAGCGACGGCATGGCGGTGCTGACCTCGGGCGAGAACTTCTGGACCAGCGCGCGGTCCATCAGTACCACGTGCGCTCCCGACACGCCGAACGAGAGCTCGTAGGCCATGCTGTCATCGGGGCCGGGTCTGGTCCCTACCTCAACGAAGCCCAGCTTCTGCGTCCAGTACCGCCGACACGCCTCGACGTCGTCCGCGTACACCATCACGTCGAGTTCTTGAGCCTCCAGCATGACGTCCTCCTAGGCAACGGAATTCCCGCAGTTGAGCCCATTGTCCCAGAACTCATGGAAGGCAAGGGGGCACAAGAAGAGCTTTCGCAAGCGAAGCCCCCTCTCAAACCCTCTACCGCGTCTGCGTCCATACCGCGGGAAGATAGTCCGCCAAGTGAATGGGTGTCGTCACTAGCTTGGGCCGCCACGCGAGCGCTCCTCCGCACCTTTTCACGGGCGCCCCGCCTACTCCATGTCCAGAGGCATCTTGTGGTCCGGGGCGGGAAACTCCTCGTTCAGAAGCACCATGTCCTCGGCCGTCAGCTTAACCTTCCGGGCTTCCCAGTTCTCCCTCACGTGGCGTACGCTGGAGCTGCGCGGTATTGCGATAACGTTGTCGTCGCGCAGCACGAAAGCCAGAAGCACCTGCATCGGCGTGACGCCATGCGCCTGTGCAACCTTTCGGACCGCCGCGCTATCAACGAGGCCCTGGCGCAGGCGCCCCGCCTGAGCCAGCGGACAGTAGGCCATCAGGGGGATCTGGTGCTTTCGCATCCAGGGCAGCAGGTCGTACTCCACGCCGCGAGACCCCAGGTGGTACAGGTCCTGGTTCACGAGGCAGTGCTCGCCACCGTCCACGTCCATGAGCTCCCTCATGTCGTCCAGGTCGAAGTTCGAGACTCCCCAACCGCGTATCTTCCCGCTCTCTACGAGCTCCTCCATGCACTCCACCGTCTCGTGCAGGGGTATCTGCCCGCGCCAGTGCAGCAGATAGAGGTCCAGGTAGTCGGTGCCCAGCCTATTGAGCGTGCCGTTCAGGGCGTGGTATATGCCGTGCCTGCCGGCGTTGTGCGGGTAGACCTTCGACACGATGAAGAGGTCCTGGCGCCGACGCCCTTGGATGGCGTCGCCCACCAGCTCCTCGGCGGCACCGTCCCCGTACATCTCGGCAGTGTCTATGAGGCGCACTCCCGCGTCCAGGCCAGCCCTCAGCGCGGCCATCTCGGTCTGTCGAGGGTGCAGGCCCTCTCCCAGATACCAGGTGCCCATTCCCAGGCGGGGCATCTTCCTGCCGTCCTTCAGCACCACATATTCGCTAGTCGCCATCTGCGACCTCCGATTCAGTCTGGATCCCCAGGTACCTCTTCATGCCTTCGACGGCGCGCTGCGCGCCAGCCACCGCGTGCACCACTGTCTTTGGCCCGCTCACGACGTCGCCTGCGGCAAAGACGCCCGGAACCGTGCACATGCAGTTCTCGTCGACCACCAACGTGCCCCTGTCGGTGGCCGCAAGCCCCTTCGTCGTCAGCAGCAGCTTGTCCTTCGGCACCTGCGACACGCAGATGATCACGGAGTCGCACTTGACGTGCTCGGTCTCGTCGGAAAGCCCGACGACCTTGCCCTCGTCGTCCAAGATGGAGTTGCGAAACACCGGTCCCTCGTCGTCGATGGACTCGATGGACTTGCCGTAGACGATCTCGGCGCCATCCAGCTGGGCAAGCTCCACCTCGTCGGTGTTCGCCGAGGTGCCGCCCCAGTTGGAGTACAGCGTCACATGGCGCGAGCCGTTTCGGATGGCGGTGCGCGCCACGTCCATGGCTACGTTTCCCACGCCGATGATGGCGACGTCGGAACCCAGCTTGCAGACGGAGGGGTTGATCAGATAGTCAATGCCAAAGTACACGTTTCCTCGCGCCTGGCCCTTTATGCCCAGGGTCCTGGCGCGCCAGGCTCCCGTACCCACGAACACGGCGTCGTAGCCGTCACGCATGAGGTCGTCCAGCTTCAGCGCACCGCCTATGGTGGTGTTGGGCCTCACGTGCACCCCCAGCGCGTCCAGCACCCGGCGATACCTGGCTAGCAGCTCGTGAGGCAGCCTGAACTCCGGGATTCCGTAGCGCAGGACGCCGCCGATGTCCATCTTTTGCTCAAAGATGGTGACGTCGCACCCGACACGTACCAGCTGGATGGCCACGGTAAGGCCCGCGGGTCCAGAGCCCACCACGGCGACGACCTTGCCGTTGTACGTGGGCTTCGCGTCGCGCACGAACCTGTCCAGGTAGGTATCCGAGACGTACTGCTCAATGGCCGAGAAGTGAATCGGCGTGCCCTTCTTGCCACGAATGCAGTGGCCCTCGCACTGCTGCGAGAAGTTGCACACGTACGAGCAGACGACGCTCATGGGGTTGTTGTCGAACAGCATCTGCCCGGCAGCGGCAAGGTCCCTCTGCTTGAACTCCTGGATGACCTGTGGGATGGGGGTGTGTACCGGACAGCCCTCGCGGCACAGGGGGCGCTTGCAGTTGAGGCACCTGTTTGCCTCGTCGATGATATGCAGTGCCATGCGACTCTATCCCTCCTGAATGCAAAGAAGCGAGGCAAGGACACAGGGAAACCGTCGCCTGCCGTCCTCGCCTCGCAATCTGTAGCCTTACGTCAGCTATGGGACAAGAAGAACCTTAGTCCTGCAGCTTGAGGTCGTTGACCATCTCGTACCACTCTGCGATGCCGGAGTGGTCGTCCTTCTCGTGGCCATGGGCCTTGAGCGACTGCATGATCTCCATGGCAAGAGAGGTGAAGGGGGCAGACACGTTGATGCCGTGCGAGGTGTCCAGCGCGTTCTGCAGGTCCTTGATGTGGAGCTCGATGCGGAAGCCGGGCTCGAAGTTGCCGTCAAAGATCTTCTGGGACTTCTGGTCCATGACGACGGAGCCGGCAAGGCCGCTGCGGATGGCCTGATACACGCGGGAGGGGTCGACACCGGCCTTCTTTGCCAGGCAATATGCCTCGGAGATGCCCGCAATGTTGATGGCGACGATCATCTGGTTGGCCAGCTTGGTGATGTTGCCGGCGCCTACGCCGCCAACCAGGGTCACCGTGGAGGCCATGGTCTGCAGCAGCGGCTCGTACTTGTCGAACACGTCCTGCTTGCCGCCGACCATGACGGCGATGGTGCCGTCGATGGCCTTGGGCTCGCCGCCGGACACGGGGGCATCCAGGAAGTCGACGCCCTTCTGGGCCAGGCGCTCGGCGAACTCGCGCGACTTGATGGGGTTGATGGAGCTCATGTCGATGACGGCCTTGCCCTCGCTGAGGCCCTCGGAGACGCCACCCTCGTCGAAGAGCGCGCTCTCGACGTTGGGGGAGTTCTGCATCATCGTGATGACGACGTCGGACTGCTCGCCGACCTCGCGGCCGCTCTTTGCGCCGATGCCGCCCGCAGCCACGATGGTGTCAATGCGATCCTGGTGGTGATCGTAGGCCACGACGGTGTGGCCAGCCTTCTGGACGTTGAGTGCCATGGGCTTACCCATGATGCCAAGACCGATGAATCCAACCTTCATTTCGTGCTTCCTTTCTCGTGAAACACACATTGAACTATACGAAACGGTGAAAAGGTATCACTCGCCGGATGCCCTGCCCAGGAGGAACGCTCTGGCCGAGCTCTCGCCCGCCAGGGGGACGCTGACGTCCACGCGGTCGATGCACTCCTGCAGCGTCATGGGTGCCGTCACCGTAGGTATCACCAAATCGATACCTTGGGAGTAGACGCTTCCCAGGTCGTCTGCCCTGCTGCCAACCACGGCGACCACGGGGATGCCGTGACGCTTGGCCAGGCGTGCCACTCCCACGGGAGCCTTCCCGTTGGCGGACTGCGAGTCCATGCGACCCTCACCCGTGACCACAAGGTCGGCCCCCGCCATGGCCTTCTCGAGCTCGATCTTCTGCAACACGAAGTCTATGCCCGAGACGATGCTGGCGCCGCAGAACGAGACAAGCCCGGCACCCAGGCCACCCGCAGCTCCCGCGCCGGGCAGGGATGCGACGTCGGCGCCCACGTCACGCAGCAGTATCTCGCTGTAGTGACGCATCCATCCGTCCACCTGAGCCAGGTCATGGCTGGCAAGGCCCTTCTGGGGGCCGTACACATACACGGCGCCATTAGGCCCACAAAGTGGGTTGCGGACGTCGGTCAGCGCCACGAACTCCACGTCGGACAGACGAGAATCAAGCCCCGAGACATCTATGGAAGCCAGCGATTCCAGTCCCACGACGCCACAGGGGATGCCATTGCCGGACTCGTCCAGGAAGCGCGCTCCGAGGGCCTTTGCCATGCCGGCTCCGCCATCGCTGGTGGCGCTGCCGCCCAGGCCGACGTAGATCTTTCGAGCGCCATCGTCCATGGCTGCCAGGATGACCTGACCCACGCCAAGGGTCGAGGCGCGCAGGGCGTTCTCGGGGCTCTGCCCTATGAGCGTGATGCCACTGGCCTCGGCCATCTCGATGACCGCCTCGTCCCCACCGTCTATGAGCGCGTAGTGGGCGACGACGTCGTCCCCCAGGGGACCGCTCACCGTAACGGAGCGCACCTCTCCCCCGCACGCGCTCACAAGCGCGTCCATCGTGCCTTCTCCGCCGTCGGCGATGGGGAACGTCATCGTGTTGGCGTCCGGTACGACCCGATGGATGCCCTCGGCCAGCAGATCATCCACCTGCCTGCTGCTGGCAGATCCCTTGAACGAATCCGATGCTATTACCACGCTGAGCGAGGCCATGGGAGCCCCTCCCTCCTGCGATCTTCCTAGCCATAGGCCAACGAAGAGCTACTTCAGATATCCGCCTTCGCGCATGGCTGCCTTCATTCCCTCGAGCGCGGCGCCCTTGGTAGGCTCGGTCGGCAGAATGGAAGGTCCGACCTCCATGCCCATCAGGTTTGCCATGTCCTTCGTCGCGGCCGGGAAGCTGGCCGCGTCCTGCGATAGGCGGATGGGGTTGAGCTTGAATTGGTCGGCACGCGATCCCGCGTAGTCCCCTGCGACGAACTTGTCGTAGATGCCGCAGACCAGATCCGGGAAGATGTTTGCCGTTGAGCACACCGCGCCGTTGGCGCCGCAGCAAAGCCCGGCGAATACGACCGTGTCCTTGCCAGCAAAGACCGTGAAGTTGATGTCCGACGTCAGGCGGACGAGCTCCTGCAGGTTCGTGATGTTGCCGGAGGAGTCCTTGATGCCAACGATGTTCTGGAAGTCGTGCGCCAGCGCAGCGATGGTGGGGATGGGCACGGGGTAGCCTGCCCTGCCGGGGTTGTTATAGATGAACATCGCCGTGTCCGGAACCGCCTTGGCGATGGCGGCGTAGTGGTTGTACAGCGCCTCGGTCGTGGGCTTGATGAACATCGGCTGCAGCACCGAAATGGCGTCGACGTCCAGAGCTGCCGCCCTGCGTGCCAGCTCGACGCACTTGCTGGTGCGGATGTGGCCGACGCCGAACATCACAGGAACACGACCAGCGGCCTGGTCCAGGATCACCTTCGTGGCATCGATCATCTCGTCGTCGTCGAACATGTAGAACTCGGAGTTCGACCCGAAGGCCAGGATGCCGTCGACGCCGTGGTCAATCACATAGTCCACCTGCTTGCGCAGCCTTGCCTCGTCGATGGCGCCCGTCTGGTCGACGGGGGTCAGGATGGGAACAAAGATGCCGTGGTAGCCGTTTGCACTTATCGCCTTTGACATAAGGCCTTCCTCCAAATGCGGCCGCACGAAACCTCAGGGGGAACTGTGGGGATTCGTGCGGCCAGTCCGAACCGATGAAACCTGCTAGCGTACGAGCGCTGGGCGCTTGCCGTCGAACTTCCAGCCGGGGATGAGGTACTGCATGCCGATGGAGTCGTCACGCGTCCCCAGGTTGTTGTCGACAAAGAGCTTGTGCGCCTTCATCAGGGCGTCGCGGTCAATCTCGATGCCCAGGCCGGGAACGTCGTAGGGCACCTTCACGCGGCCGTCCTCGATCTTGGGCGGGTTCTTGGTGAGCGCCTGACCGTCCTGCCAGATGTAGTGGGTGTCGCAGGCGTTGTAGAAGCCGGGAGCCGCCGCGGCGGTGTGCGCGACCATGGCCAGCGAGATGTCGAAGTGGTTGTTGGAGTGCACGCCCCAGGTGAGGTCCATGTCGTGGCACAGCTGGGCCACGCGCGTGGCGCCCTCCATGGTCCAGAAGTGAGGGTCTGCCAGCGGGATGGTCACGGAATCCAGGCGGATTGCGGCCTTCATCTCGCGCCAGTCGGTGGCGATCATGTTCGTGGCGGTGGGGAGCCCGGTCAGGCGATGGAACTCGGCCATGACCTCGCGGCCGGAGAAGCGGCCCTCGGCACCGCAGGGGTCCTCGACATAGGTCAGGGTGCCGACCATGTCCTTGCAAAGGTCGACGGCCTCGGCCAAAGACCAGCAGCCGTTGGGGTCCAGGTCGATGCGGGCGTTGGGGAACTGCTTCTTTAGCGCCTTGATGGCCTTGATCTCCTCCTTGCCCTGGAACACGCCGCCCTTCAGCTTGTAGTCCACGAACCCGTAGCGCTCGGTTGCGGCTTTGGCCTGCTCAACGATGGCCTCGGGGGTCAGCGCGGGCTCGCGACGGATGCGGCCCCAGGCGTCCGAGTTGTCGTCGTCGTGGATGTAGGGCAGGTCGGTCTTCGTACGGTCGCCGACATAGAACAGGTAGCACAGGAAGCGCACGGAGTCGCGCTGCTGGCCCTCGCCCAGAAGCGACGCCACGGGCACCTCGAGGTGCTTGCCCAGGATGTCGAGCATTGCGGCCTCGACTGCGGTCTGCACGTGGACGGTGGTACGCAGGTCGAACGTCTGGGCACCACGGCCGCCCTTGTCCAGGCTGGCGTACTTGTCGTGGATGGAGCGAACGACGTTCTTCCACTGCGAGATGGGCTGGCCCACCACGAGGTCGTCCACCTCGTTCAGGACCTCGGTGATCTTCGTGGAGCCGGGAACCTCGCTGATGCCCTCGACGCCCTCGGAGTCAGTCAGGATGACCACGTTGCGCGTGAAGTACGGACCATGGGCACCCGAGAGGTTCAGCAACATGCTGTCGTAGCCTGCCACGGGATAGACTTCCATCTTTTCAATCTTGGGAACCATTGCGACCTCCGCTTCTATTTGCAGACTCAGTGGGTCCTGAATCTGCTAACTATGCTACGTAGGCTTGTGGAACACTTCAAAGGCACGGAATACAAAAGACGGCTCATTTACTTGCTCGCATGTTGTTCCGTGTAACATCGAGCAAGGCGCTTAGAGCTAGCGCACCATCGCGGGCCTGTGCGAGTCGTACTTCCAGCCGGGGATGTAGAACTGCATGCCGCGGGCGTCGTCGCGCGTGCCGCAACCGTTGTCGACGTAGAGCTTGTGGGCGGCCTCGAGCTTCTGGTGGTCCAGCTCGATGCCCAGTCCGACACCGTCACGAGGAACGCGCAGGCAGCCGTCCTCGAAGTGCGGGGCCACCTTACCCAGGTGCTGACCATCCTGCCAGATGTAGTGGGTGTCGCAGGCGTTCAGCTTGCCCGGTGCGGCGGCGGCAGCCTGCGCCACCATGGCCAGCGAGATGTCGAAGTGGTTGTTGGAGTGCACGCCCCACGTGAGGTCCATGTCGTGGCACAGCTGGGCCACGCGCACGCAACCCTCCATGGTCCAGAAGTGGGGGTCTGCCAGCGGGATGGTCACGGAGTCCAGGCGGATGGCCGCCTTCATCTCGCGCCAGTCGGTGTCAATCATGTTCGTGGCGGTCGGGAGTCCCGTCAGGCGATGGAACTCGGCCATGATCTCGCGGCCGGAGAAGCGGCCCTCGGCGCCGCAGGGGTCCTCGACGTAGGTCAGGACTCCCGTCATGTCACGGCACAGCTCCAAGGACTCCCTCAGCGACCAGCAGCCATTGGGGTCGATGTTGATGCGCGCGTCCGGGAAGCGCTTCTTCAGAGCCTTGATGGCCTTGATCTCCTCCTTGCCCTCGAACACGCCGCCCTTCAGCTTGAAGTCGTGGAAGCCAAAGCGCTCCTGGGCAGCCTCGGCCTGGTGCACGATGGCCTCCGGGGTCAGCGCGGGCTCGCGACGCACGCGGCCCCACTCGTCGGAGTTGTCGTCGTCGTGCAGGTAGGGCATGTCGGTCTTGCGATAGTCCCCCACATAGAACAGGTAGGCCAGGAAGCGCACCGAGTCGCGGACCTGCCCCTCGCCCAACAGCGCAGCCACGGGCACCTCCAGGTGCTTCGCCATGATGTCGAGCATGGGCGTCTCGACGCCGGTGAGCACGTTGGTGACCTTCTTGAATATCTGCGCGTGGGCGGTCTCCTGGCCCGAGGACTGCGCGTTGCCCTGGATCTGCTGCTCCAGCATGGTGCGGCAGGACCTCACCACGTTCTTCCACTGCGAGACGGGCTGGCCAACCACCAGGGGGATGCAGGACTCCAGACGCTTGGTGATGACCTCGCCGCCGGGGACCTCTCCCACGCCCTCGTAACCCTGCGAGTCATGCATGACCACTACGTTTCGCGTAAAGAACGGCTCATGAGCTCCAGCCTGGTTCAGCAGCATGCTGTCATAGCCTGCCACCGGAACAACTTCCATACTCTCGATTGTGGGTACCATGCGATCCTCCGTTTCCCAGGGCCGTCTGCCCTTTCACGCCTTACAAGATACGTTGGTGCGCGGCACACCACTATGGGACCAGTAACAGACCATCCATGCCAATGGTGAAGTCATGGCTGTCATGTGTAACATCATGTGTCATATTTCATAGCAGCGCTCGGAAGCAGCGCTCGTCACTCGACAGCCAAGGGCCTCGCAGCAAGGTCCATTGCTAACGAAAGGTCAAAGACACGCCATGGACCTAGACCCCAAAATCGCAAAGAGCATCGTGACCAGCCTGAAGGACGTGGTCAACCACGAGATCAACCTCTTTGACACGACGGGACGCGTGGTGGCCAGCACCGACGCCTCGCGCGTCGGCACCACACACGACGCGGCCCGGCTTGCCGCAAAGACCCATCAGACGGTGGCGGTCGATGACAGTGGCAAGTTCAAGGGCGCAAAGCACGGGATCAACGTGCCTGTGCTGTTCAATGGGGCAGTCGTGGCGGTGGTGGGCATGACCGGCGAGCTGGACGAGGTCAGCTCGTTCGGCACCATCATCGGCAGGATGACAGAGATACTCATACGCGAGAATCACGACCAGGTGGTTCGATTCGACGCGATGGAACGCTTCTCGAACCTCGTGAACCTGCTGGTGCTGAAGCACCACGACCATAGCCTGGTGGACTACCTTGCGTCGGTGCTGAACATCGACCTCTCGATCCCACGCAGGGCGCTGGTAGGAAAGAGAGCCGACGGCGAGGAGCTCAACAAGATTGGCGACGTCTTTCCCATCCTCTACGCACGGCTGTCCCAGGAGCCGGGATGCTTCTTCTCAGCGACCGAGAAGGAGGTGCGGATATTCACCAACAGGGACGGAAGCAATCTCTCCCCCTTCGTCCGAAGCATACAAGGGGACCTGGAGGACCATCTGGGTGCGGAGTTCTACTTCGGCGTGGGAGACACCGCCACGTCCGAGGAGGAGTACTGGCGAAGCTACCAGAAGGCCGGCAGGGCGCTGAGCTGGTCCATGTTCAAGCACAAGGGGAACGTCCGGTTCTTCGAGAGCATGGACGAGGGCATCCTGTTCACGGCCATTCCCAAAGACGAGTCCGTCAGCTTCGTGAACCACGTGTTCGGAGACCTGTCCGACGAGGAGATCGATGACTTCCAGGTGGTGTTCGACTCGTACACGCGCCACAACGGGAGCATCACGCACAGCGCCGACGAGCTCTTCCTGCACAAGAACACGCTCCAGAACCGGCTGAACAAGATCGCACGCATGACCGGCTACAACCCACGCGACCTGTCGGACTACGCGGTGCTCTCCATGGCGTTCAAGCTACGGAGCTACCTGCGCCAAAGAAATGAGCTGCGGTAAAGAAGAACTCCCTCACTCGATGGGTCATGCACAGAGGACCCGCGCAAAGTTGCTGCGCGGGTCCTCTTTTGTCTATCGATGTTTCTGCAGTGAGGCCTAGGGCATGAACACACCGGTCACGACGCCAAACAGTACGACGACGACGTTGATGGCCCACAGCTTGAGGAACGAGAACTTGATGTGCTCGTCGATCGTGATTCCCGTAAGGTCCGTCGCGATGTAGAGCTGAGGCTGGGCCACGACCGAGATCATGGAGCCGAAGTTCATGTAGAGGGCCGCGATGACAACCTCTGCAGGCACGCCGTACTGCGCCGAGAAGGCAATGATCAGAGGCATGAGGGCATAGAACCAGGTATCGTTCGTGAACAGCAGCATGAGCGGCGTGCTGAACAGGGCGATGATGAGGTACAGGTAGGGACCCAGAGCAGAGGGGACGATGGCCATCAGCAGCTGGACCATGGCGTCAAGCATGCCGCTGTCCTGCATCACGCCAACGACGACGCCCGACAGGAGCACTGCAGGAAGGACGGGGAACAGCGAGCCGGCGTACTTCTTCAGCAGCTTGTTCTGCAGCTTGAGGTCGCCGTAGTTCACCTGCAGCGCAACGACCAGGCCGAAGGCAAAGACGTAGTACTGGGGAATGCTCTCGAAGGCAATCAGGCAGAAGACCAGGAATGCCGTGAACAGCAGGTTGAAGGCAAAGTGGTTGTGGCGCGTGAGCTCGGTGTCCTTGAACTGTGCCAGGAGCTCCTCGTTGGAGATGCTGGCGTCGCTCTGCTTGCTCTTGCGCTCCTTCACGCCAAAGAACACTGCGATGCCGATGAGCAGCACAAACATGAAAATCTGAATGGGGACGATCTTGATGAACAGGTCGGTGCCGGTGATGCCCTGGTCCGCCACTAGGGATGCGGCGCGCAGGATCTTCGGGTTCCAGGGCGTGTTGCACATGATCAGGATGGCGACGCAGATCAGGAACGGCAGGATCTTCTTGTCCATGCCGAACTTCTCGTACAGGGGAAGCATCAGCGGAACGGTAATCAGAAACACGGAAGTGATGGAGCCGTCAAGCTCGCAGATGCAGGCGACAATCACCGTCAGAATGCAGATGACCGGAGCGGACACCTTCATGCGACGCATAAGGAACTTGACTATGTCGTCGAACATGCCCGTGTCAGCAATCATCATGAAGTACGGCAGCGAGAACAGCATCATCAACGAAATTGATGTCGTCTTCGAGAAGCCATCCTTCAGCCACGTGCCAAATGTGCCAGGAAGGCTCGTGATGTCCACCGCGGTGAAGCTGCCCGCCGCAACATAGACGGCAATGACACCCGCCACCAGCGGGAACACCGTGAAGGCAAGCAGCGTGCTCACCTTGTTCTTCAGCAGCACGACCGTAATCACAATCATGGTCGCGAATCCAAGCAGTGCCAGTCCCAAGTTCACGCAGACCCCTCCAATCGACGGTTCCTCACCCCGGAAAGCCCGGTGGAGTATGGCGAGGCTAACGAATGTAGGGCTGTGCTCTCGCAGCTCCCTTACCCGCCACACAATGAATCCTACGGTGCCCGACGTCCGCCAAAAAGTCTGCCTGGAACAGAAGAGAGCCGCCCCAGCAAACGAAAGCATGTTCCGCATAACAATGTCGATTTCATTTGCTCGCGGGATACTACGTTCGCGCAAGAGCCTTGGAGCTAGGCAACGATTCGGGAGGAGACCATCATGGAGAAGAAGATCTTCTATGCGCCCGTGAACCATCCGCGCCTGGGAGACGAGCTCGACCTGCCCTTCAAGCACGCCATCGACGCGTATCGCGCAGCTCCGCACGTTTGGAACGTGGGCGGCAACGACGATGTCTGCGCGTACCTGATTGATACGGGTGCCGGACTCGTGCTGATAGACACGGGATATCGAGCGTCGGCCTACCTTCTGGTGGACCGCATCTGGAGGTTGGGTTTCGACCCCGCGGACATCCAGAAGGTGCTTCTGTCGCACTGGCATTGGGACCACGTGAACGGGGCATCCTATATACAAGGCCTTTCGGGCTGTGAGATCTGGCTGTCATCTGAGGACGAGGTCCTTCATCAAAAGTGGAAGGATGACACCAGCGAGCTTCCCATGGTCCCGTACGAGGTCACGAACTTCTACGACTTCAACGAGCCCATACAGGTCGGAGACATGTCCATCCAGGTCCGCCTGACACCCGGACATACCCCTGGAGCGGTAGCTTTCTTCTTTGACGACACCGATGAGGCCACCGGGAAGACCTACCGCTGCGCCATGCACGGAGGCCTTGGCGTGCCAATGATGAAGCCCGAGAACCTCCAGAAGTGGGACATCACCGAGGACATCGTCCGACAGTTCGTGCGCGACTGCGACGAGCTGGAGCAGATGGATGTTGACATTACCCTTCCCAGCCATGTGAACATGGGCAACGTCCTCGCAAACATCCCTGCCAACAGGAACGACTACAGCACCTGGGTTGCCCCGTACGCGTGGAAGGACATCGTTCAGAGCCGCAGGGAGCTCGTGCAGACCTACTACCCAAAAAGTTTCTTCGGCAACGACGATCGATAAGGAGGGAAGCATGAACAACAAGCTGGTCGTAAAGGTCAACGAACGCGACAACGTCGCCATCGCCATTCGCGACCTTGCTGCTGGCGAGGAGGTGGCGCCCGGCGTCTTCACACGCGAGCCCATACCCCAGGCCCACAAGGTGACGCTCGTGGACATCCCAAAGGGCGGCGAGGTCATTCGCTACGGCGTCGTGCTGGGCACCGTGTTCGAGGACTCCCCCGCAGGTACCTGGATCAACGAGAACTCGTTGAAGCTGCCCGTTCCTCCTCCGCTGGACCAGATGCAGTGGGGCACCAACGTTAGCTGGAACCCGCCGACACCACCCGTCACCACCTGGGAGGGGTACCGGAGCCCTGATGGCTTCTATGCGGGAACGCGCAACTATCTGGGCATTCAGACCACCGTACAGTGCGTCACCGGCGTGCTGAACGTGGCAATCGAAAAGATTCGCAGGGAGATACTACCCAAGTACCCCAACGTGGACGGCGTTGTGCCCATCAACCATGCATACGGTTGCGGCGTCGCCATCAACGCGACGGACGCCTACATCCCCCAGCGCATTCTGCGCAACATAGCCCGCCATCCGAACTTCGGCGGCGAGTTCATGCTCGTGAGCCTGGGGTGCGAGAAGTTCACGCCCCAGATGTTCTGCGCTGACCGTCCCGAGGACAACAACCCCGACAACGTCATCGTCCTCCAGGAGTGCCACGGCTTCGAGGACCAGGTCAACCGCATTTGCGCCATGGCCGAGCGCAAGCTGGCCCGTCTGAACCAGAGGCATCGCGAGACGCTTCCCCTGTCCGACCTCCTGCTGGGCGTGCAGTGCGGAGGCTCCGACGCCTTCTCCGGCGTAGCGTCGAACCCCGCCATCGGCTACTGCGTGGACCTGCTGGTTGCCGGCGGCGGCACCGCCATGTTCTCCGAGGTAACCGAGGTGCGCGACGGCGTCTACCTGATAGCGCACCGCTGCAAGGACGAGGCGACCGAGAAGAAGCTCGCCAACGAGATGCGCTGGTACGACAACTACCTCGCACGCGGCGGCGCGGACCGCAGCGCCAACCCCTCCCCCGGAAACAAGAAGGGCGGTCTCTCGAACATCGTGGAGAAGGCCATGGGCTCCATCGCAAAGTCGGGCTCCTCGCCCGTGGTTGAGGTCCTGTCCCCGGGCGAGCGGCCGACCAGACACGGACTCATCTATGCAGCCACTCCCGCCAGCGACATGGTCTGCGGACCATGCCAGCTCGCCAGCGGCATCGGCGCCCAGCTGTTCACCACGGGCCGCGGCACCCCGTACGGACTGGCCGAGATCCCCATCCTGAAGATCTGCTCGCGCAGCGAGGTAAAGCAGATGTGGCCCGACCTCATCGACATCGACGCCGGCCCCATCTCCAGCGGCAAGCGTAGTATACAGGACGTGGGCACCGAGCTGTTCCAGCTGCTGATAGACGTGGTCAGTGGCCGAAAGCAGTCCCTTGCCGAAGCGCACGGCCTCGCAAACGACCTGTGCATCTTTAACCCGGCACCCATCACGTAACCCGACATCCACCATCCAGCCACCAGACGGACAGAAGAAGGTAACCATGGTACGTTATGCAACATCGTCCGACCTCACCGCCATCTACGACCTCATTAGCGCCACCATCATGGACGGGCGACAGCTAAACAAGGGCTTGTTTGCCCACACCTTCGTGGACCAGCTGAACGAGGAGCGCCACAAGCTAGGCGTGTACCAGACCGATGACGGCAAGGTCGTGGGCTTCGTCGGCGTCAACTGCACCTGGCAGCTCCACGACGGGGCCCGCGTTGCCGAGGTCAGCGAGCTTACCGTTGCGGAGGGGTATCGCAACGGCGACATTCGTTTCAAGCTGCTGGAGTGGGCCGTCGAGGTGGCTTGCGATGCGGGATGCGAGAGCATGACGCTCAACAGCAGGCTGGGCCACGACGAGAGCCACAAGTTCTACGAGTCCTATGGCTTCACGAAGACCCACTATCGTTTCGACAAGGCCCTTTAATAGAGGGTCGTACGCAAGCTGCTTCCCTGCACTAGCAAAGGGCGGGTCGGTTGGTTTCCCAGCCGGCCCGCCCTTCTTGAATTGCAGCGAACTGTTATTTAGTAGCCAGACATATCGAACCCCATGCAATACACCAGCCCTAATGCCCGCGCGGCACGGCGTCGAAGTGGCGGTGCTCCACCAGAAGGTCGGCCCACGCCAGACGGATCAGCACGGCAGCCAGCGGAATCAGCGCGCCCAGCAGCGACACGTACGAGAAGTAGCCGCACATCACGGTCGAGACGACCGCCCCGGCGGTGAAGCACAGGAACAGCGAGACGTGCGCCTTCAGCTTGCGCCGGAGGTGGTGGCTCTCGGGATGGCGCGTCAGCATGGCCAGGGTGGCACCAATCTGGCGGATATGGTTCGTGACGAAGGTCGTGGCAGCGGGCAGGCCCTCCATCTGGCGGTAGGTGTTGAACTGCATGGCGCACACGAAGTTCAGCGTGACCTGACAGATCTGGTCCGGCCAGTCGGCGGGCATCAGCGCCAGAAACACCACCATGCACATCTCGAGCGCCACCAAAAGCGTGTCCCAACGCAGGAAGTGCAGCTTCTTTACGCCCTTCCCCATCCATTCCGAGAGGAACGAGCCAAAAAGGTATGCGCTGATGGGCAGCAGCAGGTACGCCGCCGAAAGCCACTTCTGCCTGCCGAGCGCCATGGCCAGAAGCACCACGTTTGCCGTCTGGGCGTTGCAGAACACGCCGCCGCGCAGGGCAAAGGTGTACGCGCCGTACCACCCGGCCACGAATATCAGCAGCCAGAAGGTCCATCGTCGTTCGCACTCCAGGTAGTCCGGTCTCATGTTCCACTCCTTCGCCCGGGGTGGTCATGCCCGCCACACGCACACCCACATGCATACACTGCCAAAATCACTGTAGGTTCGACCAAACCCCAGGTAGAATCCGTAACGAAATTGGCTCCGCGCTTTCAAGTTCCAAACAGAAGAAAGCTGCATTTGACATCGTTCGCTTGCTCGCGTAGCATCGCAGCCGCGGAATGAAGTTCTCCGCAGGATGCAAATCCGGAATTGTCGCAGGCCTGGAGAAATGGGCCTTGCGTCTGATGACTTCTGCCACCCACTGGGACCGCTCCCGGTGGGTGGCAGTTTTTTGTAAGAAGGGCAGGAGAATCGATGGACAGAATCAAACGAACCTGGCACGCCTACAAGGGCGTCATTCTGCTGGGCCTGGTGGGCATACCCATAGGCGTGGCGGTTGGAGCGATCGACGCGGTGTTCGGGCGCGTGCTGCTGGCAATAAGCGACTTCAGGGACGCGCACGTGTTCTTCCTGGTTCCGTTCCTGGCGGCGGCCGGCGCGCTCATAGCGTGGGCGTACCTTCGCTTTGGAAAGAACACGGGCCGTGGCATGAGCCTGGTGTTCGACGTGGGCCTGGGCCATGAGTACGTGATTCCCCTGCGGCTGATTCCGCTGATCATGGGCGGTACGTGGATCACGCACCTGTTTGGCGGCTCGGCAGGACGCGAGGGCGTCGCCGTGCAGATTGGCGCCACGCTGTCGCACTGGATCGGGCAGAAGCTCCCCTTCTGCAACCCCGGCAACACGTTTCTGCTGGTAGGCATGGCAACCGGCTTTGCGGGGCTCTTTGGCACTCCCCTGGCGGCGACGCTGTTTGCCCTTGAGGTGCTGGTGGCAGGACGCCTGGAGTACCACGCGCTGTTCCCCGCGCTGACGGCATCCATAGCGGCAAGCGCCACGTCCAAGGCGCTGGGCCTAGCGAAGTTCGAGGTGGCGCTCACCGCCCCCGTGACGTTCGACCTGCCGGTGCTGGGCCAGCTGCTGCTTTTGGGCATCGCCTTCGGCATCATCGGCGGCCTGTTTGCCTGGTGTCTGCAGTGGGGCAAGCGCATCGCCGCCGCCCATCTGGAGAACCCCATCAAGCGCATATTCTTCATGGGCATCGGGCTCAGCGTGCTGTTTCTGCTGCTGGGCCAGGGCCGCTACTGCGGTCTGGGCACGAACCTGATCTCTGCCAGCTTTGCCTCAAACGGCTCGGGCATCGTGCCCTGGGACTTCGCGCTGAAGTTCGCGCTCACCATCCTGACGCTGTCCGCCGGCTACCAGGGCGGAGAGGTGACCCCGCTGTTCGCCATCGGTGCCAGCCTGGGCGTCGTGCTGGGCTCCGCGCTGGGCATGCCCGTGGAGCTGGCGGCTGCGCTGGGCTACGCCGCCGTCTTTGGCAGCGCCACGAATACGCTTCTGGCGCCCATCTTCATCGGCGCCGAGGTGTTCGGCTTTGCCTACCTGCCGTACTTCTTCGTCGTGTGCGTGGTGGCGTACCTCTTCAACATGGACAAGTCCATCTACGCCCTGCAGGAGAGGCTGCCCAGGCTATAGCCTGATGGCAAGTGCTTACGACTCCGCGATCTTTGCGATTGCGGCGACAGCGGCATCCACCTCCGCCGCCGTGTTGTACCAGCCAAAGCTGAAGCGCACGGCTCCCCGCTCCCTGGTCCCCAGCGCCTCGTGGATGCGGGGGGCGCAGTGCGCGCCCGGCCGCGTAGCGATGCCGTATGTGCTGCTGAGCTCGTCCGAGACGGCGCCGGAGTCGTAGTCGCGCACGTTCAGCGACACGATCGCCGCACGGTCGGGCACGGGGTCCGACGTGATGTCCCCGTACACCGTCACGCCGTCGATGCCCTTGACCTGGTCGTAGAACCGAAGCATGAGGTCGCGCTCGTGGGCACCGATGACCTCCGGGGTCTCGCGCTCAATCACGTCGAGCGCGGCGGAGAGCCCCGCGATGCCGTGGCTGTTCAGCGTACCCGCCTCCAGGCGCGTGGGATACTCCTCCGGCTGCGTCCTCAGGTAGGACTGGACGCCCGTCCCGCCCACCTTCCAGGGGCGAATCTCTATGCCCTCGCCCACGCAGAGGCCTCCCGTACCCTGCGGGCCCATGAGTCCCTTGTGGCCCGTGAAGCACAGGACGTCTATGTGGGACTTCTGCATGTCGATGGACCTCGTGCCCGCCGTCTGGGATGCGTCGACGACGAAGATGTAGCCGCGCTCGTGGCAGAAGGCGCCGATACGGTCGATGTCGTTCAGGTTGCCCGTCACGTTGGAGGCATGGTTCACGACGACGATGCGCGTTTTGTTCCGTGCCAGACGCTCGAACGCCCCATAGTCGAGGACGCCGCGCCTGTCTGCGGGGACAAAGTCCACGTCCACGCCGCGCTCGGCGGCCAGACGGTAGAGTGGCCTCAGCACCGAGTTATGCTCGGTGTCCGTCGAGATGACGTGGTCTCCCGGATTGGCAAGTCCCATCAAGGCGATGTTCAAAGCCTCGGTCGAGTTGGCCGCAAAGCAGACCCTCTGGGGGTCGGGACAGCCAAAGAGTCGGGACAGCTTCTGGCGGCAGGCGAAGTCCGTGCGCGAGGCGTCGAGCGACTCCGCGTGCGCGCCGCGCGAGGCGTTGCCCATGCTGCACAGCGCCTTCGTGACGGCCTCCACTACCTCGGGGGGCTTCTTCATCGTGGTTGCGGCATTGTCCAGGTAGATCATCGCGCACGCTCCCAGCGCACTACGAAAGCGCCCGCCGGCGGCAGGCGCTCCAGTTCCTATATGGTCACGATCCTGGTCTGATCGTACTCGATACCCGCATGGCGCAGGGCGTCGCACAGGCGCTCCTCATCTTCGGGCTCGGCCTTCCAGGACAGGCCGCAGCCGGCCGATATCTCGCGCGGCAGCGGAATGATGCGCCCCGGGTAGCCGTGCTCGTGGAAGAAGCTCTCCGCAGCAAGGGCGGACGTCGTCGTCGAGAATGATATGACCAGGGCGGGCTTCTTTATCAGTGCCATGTTTTCCTTACGGACATGCGACCCGTGCCACCGGGGACCTCGGGCTTTGTGTGGTCTCGCCATTCCCAGCACAGGGGCAGCGAGCCATCACAGGTGAGTTTGCCCCGCCATTGTAGTGCAGGGACGTCCGCGGGAGGTCCGCACCGTCGAGCGGCACCCAGGCGTGTCGCCCGTGCTACAGCGAGCGTCCGCAGAAGTACTGCTCCAAGCCGTGGAGGCTCTGGCCGATGAAGACGGCCACCTTCGAGGCTGACGGCAGACCACCCTCACCGGCGATGCCCCACGAGCGACCCACCAGCCCAAAGCACCTCTGGCACATTGCTATAGTAAACGCATGGCTTGCGTACTGAATCTAGCGAGACGGCGAGGTGCCCCATGTCCAAAGACTTCTACGACGACGAAGACCCCTACTTCCTGGTTGTCGACCGGCTTGACGCGGGTGAGAAGCCCGAGAGCGTGTATGCCTGGGCACAGAAGCGCCGCGCGAAGGTGCGCGACAAGATACTGCGCGAGCAGTGGGACGAGGCCCTGCGCTTCATCCGCGAGGAGAACCCGGGCAAGAAGTTCGAGTAGCTCGAAGCAGACACAGAAGAAAGGTGCGACTGATGTACAAGCTCGTGGCAAGCGACATGGACGAGACGTTCCTCAACTCCGACCACGAGGTGCCCCAGGCCAACATCGAGGCGATTCGCCAGATGCGCCAGTTGGGCTGCCTCTTTGTCCCGGCGAGCGGCCGCGCCTACGGCTCGGTCATGAGCTCCATCGCCGCCGTGCCGCCCGAGCTTTTGGAGGGCTCTTACCTCATTAGCTACAACGGCGGCTGCCTGAACCGCATCGGCGACCCCAAGCCTCTGACCTACCACACGCTGTCGCACCAGAAGGCCCAGGCGCTCTTCGATTATGGCATGGGTCTGGGCAGCGTGGGCCTGCACCTCTACGAGGTGTCCGGCAAGGTCTGGGCATGGAGGCTGCAGTCGGAGGAGGTCGACTACCTCGAGGGCCACATGGACTACGAGCTGACCGACGAGCCCTCCCTCGACTTCCTGGCGGACGTCCCCATCGCAAAGATGCTCTACTGCATTCCCGACGGCACCACTGAGCTGCGCCGCATTCAGAAGAACATGCCGGCAGAGCTCAAGTCCGGCATCTCGACGACCTTCAGCTCGGGCCGCTACCTGGAGTTCAACCCCGAGGGTGTGTGCAAGGGCGCCGGCCTGCGCCAGCTGGCCGAGCTCCTGGGCATCGACCTGGCCGACACGATAGCCGTGGGCGACGCCGCCAACGACGCCAGCATGGTCGAGGCCGCAGGCGTGGGCGTCTGCGTAGCGAACGCCCAGGACGGCCTGGACCAGGTAGCCGACTACCAGGCGGCATCTACCAACGACGACGGCGTTCTGAAGGAGATCTTCGAGAAGATCGTGCTGCCCGCGGCCGAGGCTTAGGACCTTCTGGAATAGCCATACAAAAT